>NZ_JAMXOD010000018.1 GCF_024721305.1 Aequitasia blattaphilus
TATTTAAGGTCTTTCAGGGTTGTTGTCTATTGTTTAATTATCAAGGTTCTGTTGTATTTCTTTGTTGTCTGCTCTTTCGAGTCAGCTCAACTATAGTATCACTTTAATCACTATACTGTCAAGGGTTAATTTGAATCTTTTTTTTCTTTTTTTTCAACCACCACTAATTGTGTTTTTATACTATAGTAAAAACTATATATTGATTAAGTGATTACAAACAAAAAACTGCCTAGCCGTTTTACTAAACAGTTTTTCATGAGCGGAGAAAGAGGGATTTGAACCCTCGCGCCGGTCACCCGACCTACACCCTTAGCAGGGGCGCCTCTTCAGCCTCTTGAGTATTTCTCCAGCAAAGGTTATTATACTAGAGCTAAATTTTAATGTCAATCAATTTTTTACTTTGTTTTTTGATCAATGAATTCTTGTATTCTGTCCTCCACAATCTTTGCAATCTCATTTGTCTTCATATCCTTGTATTCTTCATAGCTCAAAGACTCTAAAAAGTGAACTTGAACAGTAACTGATTTTGTAGAATTTTCATCGAAAGGTTTAAACGAATCAATCAATGCTACCGGAACAATAGGACATTTTGCTTTTGTAGCAGCCTTAAAACTTCCACCTTTAAAATCATGTACTTTATTACCATCCTTTGACCTGGTTCCCTCAGCAAAAATAAGATAGTTTCTGCCTTCTCTTACTTCCCTTGCTACATTATTGATTACTTCCAGTCCTTGTCTTGGGTCATCTCTCTTTAACATGTAAGCTTTCATACATGCGAAGGTTTGTTTTAAAAGAGGATAATTTGCAACCTCTTCTTTTGCGACAACAGAAAAAGGTATTGGACAAGCTTCTATAATAGCAAGTACATCATATAATCCCTGGTGATTTGGAAAAAACATAAATCCACTATCCTTTGGAATATTTTCTATCCCACCACTTACGATTTTTACATTACCACCGGTATTTGCTCTTCTAACAATATATTTTAAAAGAGTATACCTTTGTTTTTCAGTATACTTATCCACATGTTTCGCATAATAATTGAATTTTATCCAAATATATGGAAGTCTAAATATATTTCTCAACAACATCATAATAATTCTACGCACTTTTTTTCTCCTTAACTTACAAATTCACACTAATTATACATGTTTCTTCCGTTAATGTACAAGGAATATAAAAAAGAACTTGACTTTTGTGTATTGGTTAGTTAGTATAGTAATTAACCAAGGAGGTGATGTATGTGGAACTAACTCAGGATAAACCTATTTTTTTACAAATAGCAGAAACAATCGAGGACGGTATCTTAACCGAAATATTTAAAGAGGAAGAACAAATTCCATCTATAACTGAATTCTCAACTCAATATAAAATAAATCCGGCTACGGCCAACAAAGGAATTAATCTTCTAGTGGATGATGGAATAATCTATAAGAAAAGGGGTGTTGGAATGTTTGTATCAAAAGGAGCTACAGATTTATTAAGAAAAAAAAGACAAAATGATTTTTATCATACTTTTATAGAAAGACTTATAAAAGAAGCAAAAAAACTAAATTTGTCATCTACAGATATCATTGCAATGATAGAGAGGGGTTACGATTATGAGTAGTATTGTAATAGAAAACATTAGTAAAAACTTTGGTTCAGTAAAAGCCTTAAATCACATAAACTTAGAATTAACTGAACATAAAATATATGGTCTTCTTGGTCGAAATGGAGCTGGAAAAACCACTTTACTTAATTTAATAAACAATCGTCTATTTCCAAGTGAAGGGCAAATTCTTTTTGATGGTATAAACATTGAAAACAATTCATCTATACAAAATCAATTTTACTTTATTGGTGAAAAATCCCTTTATCCTGATTCAATGAAGGTAAAAGCTCTCTACAAATACACAAAAATGTTCCATCCTGATTTTGATGAAACGTATGCATATAAACTTTCAGAAATGTTTGGTGTACCATTGAAGAAAAAATTGAGCAGCTTATCCACAGGATATAAATCAATTGTAAAAAATATAGTTGCCCTATCAGTAAATGTTCCATTTGTTTTTTTTGATGAACCTATTCTGGGATTAGACGCAAACCATCGAGAGTTATTTTATAAGGTCTTGATTGAAAAATATATTGATCAGCCAGCGACATATGTACTTTCAACTCATTTGATTGAAGAAGTTTCAAACATTATTGAGGAAGTAATCATTATAAAAAATGGCGAGGTAATTAAAAATGAATCAAAAGAAGCTTTACTTGATAATGGCTATTCTATTTCCGGCCCTACTGGACTTGTTGAGTCTTATTGTAGCGGTAAAGAACTTATTGGTTTCGATACTTTAGGCGGGCTGAGAAGTGCCTATATAGTTGGAAAACCAGATGAAAACATACCACAAGGATTGGAATTATCCGGTATGGATTTACAAAAACTTTTTATTCAATTGACAAACATATAGGAGGGGATATAAATGTCACAACTAATAAAATATCAGCTTTTACAGTTGAAAAATTCATTCATCATATTCGCATTAATTTTATTTGGCCTTCTTATATTTGGCGGAATAACTCTTTACATTTTTGCAGATTCTAATGGAGCATCTTCTGTTAATGGTACAGAATTTTCTATGGTAATATTTATCTTTGTTATTTTTGTATGCTGCTTTGGAGAGAATTTTAGATTCTTTATTCAAAATGGTAAATCACGGAAAGAAATATTTACCAGTGTAATTTTCACTGAAATTATTACATCTTTCGGTATGACTATTTTTATATTGATTTTTAATTTTATAAGCAATGTTGTTTTTAATCGAAGTATAATAGCTTACAGTTCCTTAATAGAACAAATGTATGGAGAAAATCTATTTGGATTTATGAAATACATAGTTCAGTTTATCTTTATCTTTGCCACACTATTGGTTAGTGGAAGTTTTGGATTTTTGATTGCTACATGGTTTAACCGTGCTGGAAAAATTGGAAGAATTCTTATTGCCGCAGGAGTTCCTACCTTTCTATTTGTATTATTTCCTACACTCCTTGGAATTTTTCCTTCTTTAAGATTATTGATTGGCAATTTCCTTCTTTATTCTCTAGGACTGAAATCCAATAATCCTTTGATTGCTTCCTTGACATTTGTCATTACATTCATTATATTCTCAATTATCAGCTTCTTTATTGTACAAAGAACAGAAGCAAAATAATTGGGAGGTCATAAAAATGACAAAAGACATTGACATGAAAAAATTGCAAAAAGATGCAGAGGAAATCTTTCATAGCGGATTTGCCTGTTCAGAATCTGTTCTATATGCTATACGTAAAAACTTCGAAGTAGATATTCCTGATGATGCTATAGCAATGAGCTCTGGATTTCCTTGGGGATTGGGTGTAAATGGTGGATGCATTTGTGGAGCATTAGCTGGTGGCTGTATGTGTCTTGGCTACTTCTTCGGCAGAAGAAGCCCTGGTGAAGATAATCAAAAAATGCTGGAACTATCCGGGGAACTGCATAATCATTTTAAATCAAGAAATAAAAGCACCTGCTGCCGAGTTTTAACAAAAGGAAAAGAAAAAAATTCCCCAGAACGTAAAGCACAGTGTACCGATTTTGTTCAGGATACTACCGTCAAGGTTGCAGAAATATTAATCAGAGAGTTATAAAAATCAGAGGATATAAGAGTTGTCTTATATCCTCTGATTTTATAGATGACCATCATTAAACTCAATCATTGCATGGGTTGCATCACAAAATGGCTTATTTTTTGATTTCCCACACCGACAAAGTGCAACTCTGTTTCGAACTTCATATAAAGTCCCATCTGCTCCTTCAATTTGAATGGGTCCTTTTACGAAAATAGCAGAACTGGAATTTTTTTGAGGATCCTGCATAATAATGATTTCAGGTTCACTGGTTTCTTCTAAAATATTTCCCTCTTTATCAATCATAACAAGACGCCCTGCGGGACATTCTTTCGCAGCTTTGATTGCCATTTCTTTGTGATTTTCTATTCCATCACTTTCTGTCACACTCCATATATCTCCCTCTTCTGTATGACAAAATCTTGCAAAACAACATCTTCCATCATCTAAAAGGGTAATTTCATCCCCTTCTACTGCATCTTCAATTCTTTTAATATATTTTTCTTTTAACGCTGTTTCATCCCCGCGAAAGAAAGACTTTTCATGATTTCCGTCACAAAATGGCGCATTCTTAGATTTTCCACATCTACATAATGCATACTCTTCGCTTTGTGGTAATTTTCTTCCCTCTCTAAACTCATAGTGTTTTCCTACTGGAGTAATAATCATTTCTTTAATTGGAATATTCCCAGTAACAATATAAGGTCCATTTTCTGTAATTTTAATTTTCATGTCAAAGCCTCCTCTTTTTGATAATAGTATCATCAAAAAATAAAAAATACCCTAAATATTATCTTATTTAATAATATTTAGAGTATTTTAATTCTATTCCTCTTCAGCTAGTTCTTCATCTTCTTCATCCTTAATTCGAACCTTTGCAATACTTGCAACTTTATCAGTTCCAGATAAATTAATCAGTTTTACTCCTGAAGTAATTCTACCGATGACAGAAATGTCTGCGCTTTGCATACGAATAATAATTCCCTCTGTATTAATGATTAATACTTCACTATCTTCTTCAACAGCCTTAACTCCTACTACTTCACCTGTTTTATCTGTTATTTTATAGCATTTAACACCTTTACCGCCTCTTCGCTGGCTGGTAAATTCAGAAAGAACTGTTCTTTTGCCCATTCCTTTTTCTGATACAAAGAGTAAATGAGTACCTTGCGTATCCAACTGCATTCCAATGACTTCATCTCTATCTGCTAAATTCATGCCTCGAACTCCCATAGAAGTTCTTCCTGTCGAACGTACATCCTTTTCATTAAAGCGAATACACTGTCCATATTTTGTGACTAAGAAAATGTCTCTTTCATTATTGGTAAACTTCACTTCTATTAATTCGTCTTCATCACGAAGTGTAATTGCTGCCAATCCAGTTTTTCGAACATTTGAGTAATCCTTAATTGGAGTTTTCTTTACCAGACCTTTTTTCGTAGCCATGAAAAGATATTCTCCGTCTCTGTATTCAGAAATCGGAATAATCGCTGTTATTTTTTCTTCTGGTTGGAGCTGCAATAAGTTAATAATTGCTGTTCCTCTTGCAATCCTGCTGGCCTCTGGTATTTCATAACCCTTCATTCGATAAACACGACCAGTATTGGTAAAGAACATAATATAGTCATGAGTACTTGTCATAAATAAATCTTCTACATAGTCTTCATCTATTGTCTGCATCCCCTTGATACCTTTTCCTCCTCTGTTTTGAGATTTAAAAGTATCGTTTGACATTCTCTTAATATAACCCAATTTTGTCATGGTAATTACAACATCTGATCTTGGGATTAAGTCTTCCATATCAATATCAAATTCATCAAATCCTATGGAAGTTCTTCTTTCATCCCCATATTTATCACGGATTATGATGATTTCTTCTTTTATTACTCCAAGCAATAATTTACGATCTGCCAATATAGCTTTTAACTCATCTATTTTTTTCATGAGCTCTTGATACTCTGCCTCCAGCTTTTCTCTTTCCAAACCTGTTAATGCACGGAGACGCATATCAACAATTGCACTTGCTTGAACTTCTGAAAGTTCAAATCTTTTGATTAACTCTTCTTTTGCTATTTGAACATTACTGGATGATCTTATAATTTTAATTACTTCTTCAATGTTATCAAGAGCAATTAATAAACCTTGTAAAATATGTGCTCTTTCTTCTGCTTTATTTAACTCATACTTCGTACGTCTTGTAACAACCTCTTCCTGATGAGCCAGATAATGATTAAGCATTTCTAAAATATTCATTACCCGTGGTTCATTATTGACAAGAGCAAGCATAATGACACCAAAAGTATCCTGGAGCTGAGTATGCTTATAAAGTTGATTCAAAATAACATTTGCATTCGCATCTCTTCTCAATTCAATAACAATACGCATTCCTTCGCGGCTTGACTGATCACTTAATTCGGTAATCCCGTCAATTTTTTTATCCCGGACAAGCTCTGCCATTTTTTCAATTAACCTGGCTTTATTTACCATATAAGGAAGCTCTGTTACGATAATCCGACTCTTCCCATTTGGCATAGTTTCAATGTTTGTAATACCACGAACTCTGACTTTTCCTCTACCAGTGCGGTATGCTTCTTCAATTCCTCTGGTTCCTAGTATTTCACCACCAGTTGGAAAATCAGGTCCTTTTACTACACTTAATATTTCTTCTATGGACACTTCATCTATATCTTCAACGTGGTGATCTATAATTTTAATGACTGCATCAATAATTTCTTTTAAATTATGGGGGGGTATATTTGTTGCCATACCTACTGCAATACCAGAGGTTCCATTAATCAAAAGATTGGGAAATCTGGAAGGTAATACGGCAGGTTCTTTTTCTGTTTCATCAAAGTTCGGAACAAAATCAACCGTATTTTTATTAATATCTGCTGTTAATTCCATGGATATTTTACTGAGGCGTGCCTCGGTATAACGCATTGCCGCTGCACCGTCACCATCCACTGACCCAAAGTTTCCATGTCCATCTACAAGAGGGTATCTGGTAGACCATTCCTGTGCCATATTTACCAAAGCACCGTAAATCGAGCTATCTCCATGAGGATGATATTTACCCATGGTATCTCCAACGATACGAGCACATTTTCTGTGAGGCTTATCTGGACCATTATTCAGCTCTATCATTGAATATAAAATTCTTCTTTGTACTGGTTTCAATCCATCTCTTACATCTGGTAATGCTCTTGATGCAATAACACTCATCGCATAATCGATATAGGAGGTTTCCATTGTTTTTTTCAAATCCACTTCATGGACTTTATCAAAAATATTTTCTTCCATCTCTTATTTTCTCCTCCTATACATCCAGGTTTCTAACGTATTTTGCATTTTCTTCGATAAATTCTCTTCTCGGTTCAACCTTATCTCCCATTAACGTTGTAAAAGTTAAATCAAGCTCTGTGCTGGTTTCTTCATTCATTGTAACACGAAGTAAAACTCTGTGTTCAGGATCCATAGTAGTATCCCATAACTGATCAGCATCCATCTCTCCAAGACCTTTATATCTCTGAATCTTATTATTTCCATCCCTTCCTACTTCGGAAAGAATCTTATCCAACTCTTCATCAGAATACACATACCATACCTTTTTATTTTTCTCTAATTTATAAAGAGGCGGCTGTGCCAAATAAACGTATCCATCTTTAATTAAATCTGGCATAAATCGGTATAAAAATGTCAGTAAAAGTGTACTGATATGAGATCCATCTACGTCAGCATCTGTCATAATGATTATTTTATGATAACGTAATTTTGATATATCAAAATCATCATGTATTCCCGTACCAAAAGCTGTAATCATTGCTTTAATCTCTGCATTTGCATAGATTTTATCAAGTCTTGCTTTTTCCACATTTAAAATTTTTCCTCTAAGAGGTAATATTGCTTGAGTTCCACGATCTCGTGCTGTTTTTGCAGATCCTCCCGCAGAATCACCCTCCACAATATAAATCTCACACTTGCTTGGATCTTTATCCGAACAATCTGCAAGCTTTCCTGGAAGACTCATTCCGTCAAGTGCTGATTTTCTTCTTGTTAAGTCTCTGGCTTTTCTTGCCGCTTCTCTTGCTCGTTGAGCCATAACAGATTTTTCCACAGTCATTTTTGCAACAGATGGATTTTGTTCTAAGAAGATTTCCAACTGCTTACTAACTACATTATCCACAGCTCCTCTTGCTTCACTGTTTCCTAATTTTTGTTTTGTTTGGCCTTCAAATTGAGGGTCTTCAATCTTCACACTTATAATTGCTGTTAATCCTTCTCTTATATCTTCTCCTGAAAGATTTGGTTCACTTTCTTTTAAAAGCTTATTTTTTCTGGCATAATCATTAAAGGTTTTAGTAAGAGCATTACGAAAACCTACAATATGGGTACCACCTTCAGGAGTTGTAATGTTATTCACAAAGCCATAGGTATTATCGCTATAAGAATCATTATGCTGCATGGCAACTTCCACCATTACATTATTTACATTACCCTCACAATAAATAATATCTTCATACAAAGATTTTTTACTTCTATTTAGATATTTAACAAATTCTTTTATTCCACCTTCATACATAAAAGATTTTTCTATAACATTTTCATCTCTGTTATCTGTTAAAGTAATACGAAGCCCTCTTGTTAAGAAAGCCATCTCTCTGAATCTTTGTTTTAAAATATCGTAATCAAATATGGTTTCTTCAAATATGGTATTATCTGGTAAAAATGTAACCTTTGTACCAGTTTTATCTGGATCTGCTTCTCCTATTACTGTTAGTTTTTTCGCAACATTACCTTTTTCGTATCGCTGCATATATACTTTTCCATCATGATATATTTCTACTTCAAGCCAATTTGATAAAGCATTTACAACGGAAGCACCAACTCCATGAAGTCCACCAGATACTTTGTATCCACCTCCGCCAAATTTTCCTCCGGCATGAAGTACTGTAAATACTACTTCAACTGCAGGAAGTCCAGCTTTTTCGTTTATTCCAACTGGAATACCTCTTCCATTATCTGTTACCGTTACTGAATTATCTTTATTCAATATAATATGTATCGTATCACAAAATCCTGCTAAAGCTTCATCAACTGCATTATCCACAATTTCATAAACCAGGTGGTGAAGACCTCTTGAAGAAGTACTTCCAATGTACATACCTGGTCGTTTACGAACCGCTTCAAGCCCCTCTAATATTTGTATTTCATTTGCACCATATTCGTGTTGCACTTTATCTGCTGCCATTACAATCCTCCTAGTTTTCTCTTGTTACCTGACCTTGTTTTACATGGAAAAGTTTGTTAATAGAAAATCTGTGATTTACAAATTCATCTAATCCCGTACATGTAATAAGGGTTTGTATGTTTTTAATATTATCTAATAAATAGTTTTGCCTGTTTTTATCTAATTCAGAAAGAACATCATCTAAAAGTAAAACAGGATTTTGCTTCGTATACTTTTTAATCAATTCTATTTCTGATAATTTTAATGATAATGCCACAGTTCTTTGTTGCCCTTGGGATCCAAAGGTACGTATGTCTACATTTTCTACCATAAAACAAATATCATCTCTATGGGGACCAGAAGATGTACTTTTTAAACGTAAATCTCTTTCTCTATTTCTTTTCAACACTTGTTCTAAGGGTATATCTCCATTACTGGGTTCATAATAAATACTTAATTGTTCTTTTCCCCCAGTAAGGCTTAAATGTATTTTTGAAATAATAGAATTCAAAAATACAATAAGATTATTTCTCGCCTCTATAATTCTATTTCCATATTGTACTAATTGCTCATCCCATACATCTAAGGTTGATTCTAGTTTACCATTGAAAGAAATCTCTTTCAGTAAATGATTTCTTTGGTTAATTACTTTATTATAATTTGATAAATCACTTAAGTACAATTTATTAAGCTGCGAAAGCTCAAAATCTATAAATTTTCTTCTTTCTCCTGGACCATTTTTTATAATATTTAAGTCTTCAGGTGAAAAAAATACAAAATTTGTTATTCCCAATAATTCACTTGCCCTCTTAATCGGAAGCTTGTTAATAGCAATGCCTTTTGGACTATTTTTCTTTAAATGCATATCAATTTGATAATCTATTTCATTTTTTTCTGTTATCAATTCAATATGGGAAGACTCTTTACCAAACTGAATAATATCTTTATCCTTCGTTCCTCTATGAGACTTTGTTGTTCCACAAAGATAAACAGATTCTAATATATTTGTTTTTCCCTGGGCATTATCTCCATAAAAAATGTTTGTATTTTCATCAAAATCAATACTTAGAAAATCATAATTTCTATAGTTCTTAAGCTTCAATGATTTAATCTTCAATTTTAATTTCTTCCCCATTATAAGATACAGTATCCCCAGAATATAATTTTTTTCCTCTTCTGGTTTCTACTTCATTATTTACTTTTACAAGACCATTGCCTATAACATCTTTTGCCTCTACACCAGATTCTACAAGTCCAACTGCCTTTAATGCCTGGCCTAATTTAATAAACTCTTCTCTCAACTTTATGATTTCCATAATTACCTCACTTATGCAATTGAACTAAAATTAACTGGCAGCACTAAATAAATATAATTTTCATCTTCATCTTTTATAAAACAAGGAGCCTTTGCATTCATCAAATAAAGAGTAACTTCTTCATCATCAATTACACGGAGTGCATCAATTAAAAATCTTGGATTAAATCCAATCATTAAATCTTTCCCATCCTTATGAATCTCAATGCTTTCATCCATCGATCCAATCTGGGATTTTATTTGCAATTCCATGGATTCATCTTTGATATCAATAATAATTGGTTTTTTATCTCCTTCTTTTACAAAAAGGGTTGCCCTGTCAATAGCACTTAAGAGCTCTCTTTTATTGACTTTTATTTTTGTTTCATAATCTTTTGAAAGCATTTGATCAATTTTGAAATAATCACCTTCAATTAATCTTGAAACCACCATAGTCTGATCAAATTCAAATACAATATGATTGTTTGTATAAGATATTGTTACCATACTTTCTAACTCGCCAGACAATATTTTACTGATTTCCTGCAGCGTTTTTCCCGGTACAATCAATTTTGTATCTTCTGTCTCTTCTCCAAGTTCAATTTTACGAATGGAAATTCGATGTCCATCTAATGATACAACTCGAAACAGCCCTTCTTTAATTTCAAAAAGCTCACCTGTCATCTGCTTATTGGAATCATTATCTGCAATAGAAAAAATAGTTTGTCTTATTAATTCCTTTAAAGAAAACTGTGAGATTTTAAATTGATTGCTTTTTTCAATTTCAGGAAGAAAAGAAAATTCATCTGCTGCTTTTTCTGATAAGTCAAATTTAGCTTTTTCACACGTAATAGTAGTTTGATTATTTTCTTTTGATTCGATTGTAATTAAATTATCCGGTAATTTTCTTACAATATCAGAAAACAACTTTGCATCAATGGCAATCATACCATTTGTAATAATGTCTCCTTCTATAACAGTTTGTATACCTAATTCCATATCATTAGCAGTTAGCTTTATAATATCCATGCTGGCATCAATTAAAATACATTCCAATATTGGCATTGTAGTTTTAGAAGGTACTGCTTTGGAAACAATACTAACTCCTTTTAGTAAATCTGATTTATTACATACGATTTTCATGTGTGTAAAACTCCTTTCAGTGAATCTCTATATAAATATATATAAATGATTTCAGAAATAATAATAATAGGGCTTGGTGATACGTTGATAACTGCTGTAGAGCCCTGAAATACAGTGTTTTTAACGTATAAAAATCTGTGGATGAAGGATATTTACAATGTGGATGTGAGAGGATAACTTTCGTTGTATACCAACAGGTATAAACAATTGATTTGAGTTATCCTTATGTTATCCACAGAATTTTAAACAATTAAGAAGGATTTATCTTTTTTTGAATAATGCTTATAGTATTGGTTAAAAGCTCATCTTTTTTCAAATCCTGAGAAATTTTATCCACACCGTGTTTTATTGTCGAATGATCTTTCCCTCCCAGTAATGCACCAATCTTTTTTAAAGGTGTATCTGTCATATTTCTTATAAGATACATTGCAACTTGTCTTGGGTAAGATATTTCAGCGTTTCTCTTTGTTGATTTTAAATCACTGATGGAAACATTATAGTGTTCAGATATAATATCAATAATAAGTTCAGGAGTTACTTCCCTTTTATCTTCTGGAGAAATATAATCTTTTAATGCTTCTGAAGCAAGTTCAATATCAATATCACCCTTATTATTATTCAGTTTATAAAGAGCTATTAACTTGTTTAAAGATCCTTCCAGCTCCCGAATATTTGATTTAATATTGATTGCGATATATTCAATTACATCTTTCGGAATTTTATAGCGGTCTAAATGATCTAATTCAATTTTCTTTTGGAGAATTGCCATTCTTGTTTCATAGTCAGGAGAAGAAATGTCTGCCAGTAATCCCATTTCAAAACGGCTCTTTAGTCTGGCTTCCAAAGCTTCAAATTCTTTTGGCGGTTTATCAGAAGAAATAATGATTTGTTTACCCAATGAATGTAAATGATTAAAAGTATGGAAAAATTCTTCTTGAGTTGCAATCTTACCTATTATAAATTGGATATCATCAATCAATAGTACATCTGCGGATCTATACTTATCTCTGAATTTCGTCATTCCTGGTTCACTTTCAGAAATACGGCCTGTACGAAGAGATTCGATTACTTCGTTTGTAAAGGTTTCACTTGTTACATATAGTACTTTAGCATTTTGATTATTTTCTAATATAAAATTAGCAATGGAATGCATAAGATGGGTTTTTCCAAGACCAACGCCTCCATAAATGAAAAGAGGATTATATACTTTACCAGGAGATTCTGCAGTTGCTAAAGAAGAAGAGTAAGCAAATTCATTATTTTTTCCGACTACAAAGGTTTCAAATGTATATTTTGGTAGCAGTCCTGCTTTTTCAGCAGCCGTTTTAACTTTTTTTGAATGAACATTGGTTTGTCTTGATTTTTCAATACTGTTTATTCTTTCGTCGTCTTCCGATATAAATATGATTTCATATTCTTCATCCAGCATTTCAGCAATACATACTTTCAAAGGTAATAGATATTTTTTTTCAATGTATTCCACACTTGCATTTGATTCAACAAGAATATATATGGTATCATCAAGAACATCATAAATTTTAAGAGGTTTTATCCATGTATTAAAGGATATATTTGCTAGTTCATGCTCCACTCTTAAATGCTCAATTATTTCCGGCCATTTTTCCTTTACGACATTCATTTTTAATACTCCATTCTAATGATTTATTGGTTTATTTATTTTTAAACCTACTTTGTATATTTTACATCAAAAAGGAGAAATAGGCAATCAGTATTATGTTTTACTTGACGTTTCCCACTTTTTTTAATATAATCTAGTTTGATGTCTATAGAAATATGTAGGGTGTTTTCCCTTGCAGGATATAAGGAGGTGGATTCGTATGAAAATGACATTCCAACCAAAGAAAAGACAAAGATCTAAAGTACATGGTTTTCGTGCTAGAATGAGTTCCGCAGGTGGTAGAAAAGTACTTGCAAACAGAAGAGCAAAAGGAAGAAAAGTATTGTCTGCTTAGGCCGCATATTTGTGGCCTTTTCTTCTCTTTAAATTAGGAGAAAATGTATGGATTTTTCTGAATCATTGAGGAAAAATAATGAGTTTAGAAATGTATATAACAAAGGGAAAAGTCTTAGTAATAGACAGCTTGTTATGTACATATTAGAAAATAATCAGGAAAAAAATAGAATTGGAATTTCTGTGTCTAAAAAGGTAGGAAATAGCGTAGTAAGGCATAGAATAAAAAGACTAATTAAAGAAGCATATCGATTACAAGAAGAACGGTTTAAAGTTGGATATGATATTGTAATTATTGCACGAGCAAATGCAGTAGGAAGAAATTTTGATGAAATGAAAAAAGCAGTATTACATTTGAGCCGTCTTCATAATTTAATAAATTGAAAGTGGAGTGATTCTGTGAAAAGAGTTCTTATAGCTCTCGTTAAGTTTTATCGTAAGTATTTGTCGGGGTTAAAAGGAGGATCAAGTTGTAAATATTATCCTACTTGTTCTACTTATGCCTTAGAAGCGATTGAAAAATACGGCGCTCTTAAAGGTGGACGTCTTGCTATATGGAGAATTTTAAGATGTAATCCATTTTCAAAAGGTGGAGTAGATTTTGTACCCTAAAAAAGAATTTATTGGAGGATTTATAAATGACAGGATTGCTATTATCATCAACGGCTAATTGGCCGATTGTAGGTCAAATTGCGTGGTTAATGGGTAAATTGATGAACTTTATCTATACTACGCTGGATCAAATGCTGACAACAGATGTTGGATTGGTTGGTTTATCAATGGTAATATATACGGTTATCGTATATATGGTAATGTTACCAATGACAATTAACCAGCAGAAATCGTCAAAAATGCAGGCGGCAATGACACCTGAAATAAATAAGATACGTGATAAATATAAAAATAAAAAAGATCAGACTTCGATGATGAAGCAGCAAGAAGAAATGCAGCAAGTATATGATAAATATGGTACATCTATGTTAAGTAGTTGTCTTCCATTATTAATTCAAATGCCTTTCTTATTTGCACTTTATCCTGTAATTTTAGATATAAAAAAATATGTACCTGCAATTAAGAATGCTCCTGCAGCGGTGAATCGATTTTTAACAATACCAGATATCACGGTTTCACCTGCAGATATGATGAAAAATAGTGGATCTTTTGGCGTTGCATCTTGGATTATTATAGCAACAGCAATTGCACTTCCACTGATATCAGCTGTTACTCAGTTTGTAAGTAATAAGTTATTACAGTCAGCAAATCAAACATCTGTAGATAGTGATAATCCTATGGCAGGATCTATGAAAACGATGACTTATATAATGCCACTTATGTCAGTATTTATCGTATTTTCTTCGCCTTGTGCTATTGGTATATACTGGATTGTTAGTGCATTTGTTCGTTTGGTTCAACAGCTTCTTGTAAATAAGCATTTAAAGAAAATGTCTATTGATGAAATTATCGAAAAGAATAGAGAAAAAGCAAAGAAAAAGCAAGAAAAGCGTGGTGAAAAAGCAGAAAAAATAAATACCATGGCAAATGTAAATACAAGAAATATTAAGGAAAATGTTGAAAGAGGAAATTCAGGTATATCTGAGTCAGAACGTGAAAAAATTCTTAAAGAAGCGAAAGAAAAGACAAAGGATGCTAAACCAGGTAGTTTGGCTGATAAAGCAAATCTGGTTAGAAAATACAATGAAAATAAGTAGGAGGTAGAGGGATGGATTACATTACTGTATCGGCTAAAACTCTGGATGATGCACTTACTGAAGCTTTAGTAGAGCTGGGAGTTACAAGTGATCAATTGGATTATGAGGTTATTGAAAAAGGCAGTGCAGGTTTTTTGGGAATTGGGGCTAAACAAGCTGTTATTAAAGCAAGGAAGAAAATTCCTCAACCAAAAGTAGAAGAGGAAAAAGTAGAAAAAGAATTCAAGCAGGAAATTAAAAAAGAAGAAGCAGTAAAAGAAATAAAAGAAACAAAATCCTCAGAGGTTGTAGCAGTTCAAGCAGATACTGCAGAAGTAACAACTCAGTTTATAAAAGATGTACTGAAAGCAATGAATATGGAAGAAGTAAATGTTACATCTAAAATTGAGGATGAAGGTATGTTAAGCATTGATATGGAAGGTTCTAATATGGGAATCTTGATTGGTAAAAGAGGACAGACTTTAGATTCACTTCAATATCTTGCAAATCGTGTTGCAAATAAAAATCAAGAAGGTTATGTGCGTGTTAAGCTTGATACAGAGGATTATAGAAAAAGAAGAAAAGATACTTTGGAAAATCTGGCAAAAAATATTGCCAGCAAAGTAAAAAGAACTAGAAGATCTGTTTCTCTTGAACCAATGAATCCTTACGAGAGAAGAATTATACATTCCGCTCTTCAAGGTGATCCTGGAGTAGACACTCATAGCGAGGGTAATGAACCATATCGTAAGGTTGTTGTAACCTACGTAAATAGCAGAAGATAAAAAAGAGGGGATACATTTCCCTCTTCTTTTTTCTATTGTAAAGGAGTTTTTCTTATGATTAAAGATGAAAATAGAACCATTGCAGCAATATCTACAGCTGTAAGTCCTTCAGGAATTGGAATTGTAAGGATGTCAGGTAATCAGTCAATTGAGATTGCTGACAAGGTTTTTAAGGGTAAAAAAAGTCTGCATGAATCAAAGAGCCATAGGATACATTATGGACACATATATGAAGAAAATCAAATGGTAGATGAAGTTTTGGTTATGTTAATGAAGGGACCACATAGCTTTACGAAAGAAGATACAGTCGAAATAAATTGTCATGGAGGAGTTTTTATAGTAAAGAAAGTTTTGGATTTACTTATAAAGAATGGAGCTTCTCCAGCATTACCCGGTGAATTTACAAAAAGAGCTTTTTTAAATGGGAGAATGGATTTATCTCAGGCAGAAGCTGTATCAGATTTGATTTATTCACAAAACGATTATGCATTAAAAAATTCTGTAAATCAGTTAAAAGGAAAATTAAAAGATACAATTCAAGAGATACGAAATGAAATTATTTACAATACTGCATTTATTGAAACAGCTTTGGATGATCCAGAACATATAAGTATGGAGGGATTTTCAGATAAGCTTAATATAGAAATAAAAAAATGGCTTAAAAAACTTAATAATTTAATAGATAGTAATGAAAATGGTAAAATTATTAGTGAGGGAATTAAAACTGTTATTGTCGGAAAACCAAATGCTGGAAAATCTTCTCTTCTCAATGTATTATTAGGTGAAGAACGGGCGATTGTAACAGATATTGAGGGCACTACTAGAGATATATTAGAAGAGCATATAAATTTAAATGGTATACTTCTAAACATTATCGATACGGCAGGTATTCGTGATACGGATGATAAAGTTGAGAAAATAGGAGTTTCAAAAGCTGCTTCTTATGTGGAAGAAGCTGATTTGATTCTTTATGTTATAGATGCATCCAGAGCATTAGATGAGAATGATGAAACAATTATGAAAATGATAGATGGAAAAAAATGCATTTTCTTACTAAATAAGACGGATTTGGATACAGTAATTTCTAAAAGTGATTTTGCAAGTAATCTTGCAAATAGTAATTTAAAGGAAAATGCGGTAATAGAGGTATCTGCAATAAATATAACCGGTATTGATGAAGTTGAAGAAACTATTAAGAGAATGTTTTATGAAGGAAATATTTCATTTAACAATGAAATATTTATTACCAATGTGAGACAAAAGGATGCTTTAGTTCATGCAAAAGAGTCAATATTACGTGTTGAAAGTAGTGTAGAAAATCAAATGCCGGAAGATCTTTATACCATTGATTTATTAGATGCATATGAATATTTAGGTGAGATAACAGGTGAAACGATAGGAGAAGATTTAGTAAATGAAATATTCCAAAAATTCTGTATGGGAAAATAATGATTATTATGATGTAGTAGTTGTAGGTGGCGGTCATGCGGGATGTGAGGCGGCCTTAGCAACATCGAGACTGGGGTTTTCCACAATCCTTTTTACGGTTAGTGTGGATAGTATTGCTTTGATGCCTTGTAATCCAAATATTGGAGGCAGTTCAAAAGGCCATTTGGTTAGAGAAATTGATGCTTTGGGAGGGGAAATGGGCAAAGTAATTGATTCCTCTTTCATTCAGTCAAAAATGTTGAATAAATCAAAAGGACCTGCTGTTCATTCATTGAGAGCTCAAGCTGATAAAGCGAGATACTCTAGAAATATGAGACAAGTATTAGAAAAGCAAGAAAGACTAGAAATAAAACAAGGTGAAGTAGCAAAAATATTAACAGAGGAAAATAAGATTGTAGGTGTTATGACTTACTCAGGAGCAATTTTCTCTTGTAAGGCTGTTATTCTTTGTACAGGAACTTATTTGAAGGCCAGATGTATTTACGGTGACGTTGCTCAAAATATTGGACCAAATGGCCTTCAAGCGGCTAATAATCTTACAGATTCATTAAAAGAACTGGGAATTACTCTTTATCGGTTTAAAACAGGTACACCTGCGAGAATCGATGGGAGTACTGTGGATTTTTCAAAAATGGAAGAACAAAAGGGTGATGAAAAAATTCAACCATTTTCATTCACAACAAATCCAGCAGATGTACAAATCGATCAGGTTTCTTGCTGGCTTACATACACCAATAATGAAACACATAGTATTATACGGGAAAATCTAGATCGATCTCCTTTGTATAGTGGTATGATTGAGGGAACTGGACCCAGGTATTGCCCTTCAATAGAGGATAAGGTTGTAAAATTTGCGGATAAAGAAAGACATCAAGTTTTTATAGAGCCAGAGGGATTAGAGACCAATGAAATGTATATAGGTGGTATGTCCAGTTCGTTGCCGGAGGATGTCCAATATCGTATGTATCGAACAGTTCCTGGGTTGGAAAATGTGAGAATTACAAGAAATGCTTATGCTATTGAATATGATTGTATTGATGCCAGACAATTAAAGTCAACCTTAGAATTCAAAAAAATAAACGGATTGTTCAGTGCTGGTCAATTTAACGGAAGCTCAGGATATGAAGAAGCAGCTGCACAAGGTTTGATAGCAGGAATTAATACAGCTAGAAAACTACAGGAAAAAGAGCAGATATCCTTAGATCGATCAACATCTTACATCGGTGTTCTAATTGATGATTTAGTGACAAAAGAAAGTCATGAACCATATAGAATGATGACATCAAGGGCAGAATACAGACTTCTTTTGAGACAAGATAATGCGGATCAAAGGTTAACGAAGCTAGGATATGAAGTAGGTTTAATAGATGAAGAGCGTTTAAATAAGCTGACCTTAAAAGAAAAGCTGATTCAAGAGGAAATTAACAGGCTGGAAAATACACATATTGGAAATAGCCAAAGGGTACAAGAATTGTTAATTGAAAATAAATCGACTCTTCTTCCTTCGGGAGCATCTTTAGCGGATTTGATTCGTAGACCGGAATTAAATTATAGTATTTTAGCCGAAATAGATGAAGAAAGGCCTATATTCCCTGAGGATTTAGCAGATGAAGTAATTGAACAAGTAAATATATCGATTAAATATGAAGGATATATTAAACGTCAGAAAAAGCAAGTAGAGCAATTTAAGAAATTAGAGGATAAAAAAATTCCTGAGGATATTAACTATGATGAAATAGAGAGTCTCAGAATTGAAGCAAGACAGAAATTAAAAACGATTCGACCAAGTTCAATTGGACAAGCAGGACGTATTTCGGGGGTATCACCAGCCGATATTTCGGTTTTACTTGTATTTTTAAGTGGAGTGTAGAAATGAAAAATAAAATAAAAAGTGAAGTAGGAAAATTAGGAATTGATTTGTCTGATCATCAAATAGAGCAGTTTATTTCTTATTATGAGCTATTAGTTGAATGGAACCAGAAGATGAATTTAACGTCCATCACAGAATTTAATGAGGTGTTATTAAAACATTTCGTTGATAGTTTGAGTATTATTAAAATAATTGATTTAAAAAATATACAAAATGTAATAGATATTGGTACTGGAGCAGGATTTCCTGGTATACCTTTAAAAATTGTATTTCCTCATTTGGATGTTACTCTTTTGGATTCTTTGAATAAGAGAATTCTATTTTTAGAAGAGGTAGTTAAAAAATTGAATTTAAAAAATATCTGTTCTATACATGGTAGAGCAGAAGATTTTGCTAAAAATAGTGACTACAGAGAAAAATATGATTTGGTTGTTTCAAGAGCTGTGGCGAATTTATCCACACTTTTAGAATACTGTATTCCATATGTGAAAGTGGAAGGCAAGTTTATATCCTATAAGGCCAGTGGATCAGATGAAGAAATTCAAGGAGCAGGGAATACTTTCAAAATATTAAAGAGTCGTGTGGATAATGTATTAGAATTTAATTTAGGTGATACAGATATAAAAAGAACTTTTTTAGAAATAAAAAAGGAAGGGGAGACGGATATAAAATATCCGAGAAGATCTCCTCTTCCATCAAAAAAACCATTAGGATAAATAAATATTTAATATATCAATGAATTTTTTAGGACTTTCAATCTGAGGCATAGAATATGTATCGGATATGGAAGTCTTTTCTATTGCAGGTAAATATTCCATATAAGTATTTTCATAAACTTCATTTAATACATTATCTTCCCCAGTTATGATATAGATACTATTATTTAAGGTTTTTATAAAATGAATAACACTTGTATTTGTGTATCCTCCTAGTATACTTGCAAAAACATGTTTTGTAAGAGAATTATCTACATGGGCAGATTCAAAATAAATATCCAGAAGAGAGGAATCAACATGACCTGCTTTTGACTTGATTACACTTTTTCTATTTAGAATGTGGTAAAGTAAAGTTCCAATTAGAGGAAGATTAACAAACCAAGATAGAGTTCTTTTTCTTTTACTAAAACCCTCATTATGTTTTTTTAACTCTTCAGGTGTTACCATCACAATTTGATTGATAATATCCTTATCATTATTACAAGCAGCCAATACAAAAGAGGATGAACTACCACTTACAACGATATCTGTTTTTTTACCAATAACTTGTTTAATAAAATCGGATATCAATTGAACATATAAATAGTTTGTATATATGATATTTGGTTTATCAGAGCGCCCACATCCAAATAAATCTAAGGCATAAACAGTATATTTTTTTGAAAGTTCATCAAAAACTTTATTCCATTCATCACAAGAACTATAATTAACTAAATCGTGTATTAAAAGTATGGGTTTACCCCTTCCTTGTTTGCGGAAAAACACCCGACCGAATTTCCAGTTAAAAAAATCTCCAGATGTTCTTCGTAAATAATTCATTTTTGTTGCATTATATGATAGTACTCGATTTGTAATGTGAATTGCACCAATTGTCATTCCGGTGAATGATACCAAACATGCAAATTTCTTTTTCCAATTCATTTTAAACACCAACTTTCATCATAATATGAATATTATACTATAATAGAGAGAAAAGTTAAAGTACAGATAAGATGTTTCACGTGAAACATTTAAGAAAATGTGATTAATTGCCAATTAATGTTTCACGTGAAACATTAATATGGTATACTATCTAGGTACTGAGAATGGAAAGGTGAGAATTATGGGAAAAGTAATGGCTATTGCCAATCAAAAAGGTGGAGTTGGGAAGACAACTACAGCAATTAATCTTGCCTCGTGTCTTGCTGAAAGAGGTAAAAAGGTACTTGCATTAGATATGGATCCACAAGGAAACATGTCTAGTGGTTTAGGAATTGATAAAAATAATATAGAATATACGATGTATGATTTAATTGTTGGAGAAAGCAATTTAGAAAACACATTAATAAAGGAAGCACTTGATTATTTAGATGTTTTGCCTTCAAATGTTAACTTGTCAGCAGCAGAAGTTGAGTTAATTGGTATGGAGGATAAGGAATTTATAGTAAAAGAAATCATAAAGGAAATAAGAGATGATTATGATTATATAATCATTGATTGTCCTCCTTCACTTAGCATGCTTACAGTTAATGCGATGACAACAGCAGATTCAGTAATTATTCCGATACAATGTGAATATTATGCTTTAGAAGGCTTAAGTCAGTTAATGCAAACAGTTGAATTAGTGACAAATCGCTTAAATCCGGACTTGAAAATAGAAGGCATTCTTTTTACAATGTATGATTCCAGAACGAATCTATCTATGCAGGTTGTTGAAAATGTAAAGGAAAATATAGAGCAGCCAATTTATGAAACTATTATTCCAAGGAATATTCGTCTGGCTGAAGCTCCGAGCTATGGATTGCCAATTAATTTGTATGATGAAAAATCAGCAGGGGCATTAAGTTATACAAAATTAGCAGAAGAAGTGATAGGAAGAGGTAAGTAGGAGGTAATTATGGCAGTTAAGAGAAAAGGCCTAGGAAAAGGACTAGATAGTTTAATACCGGATAAAAATGTTTCTCCATCAACTAAAACAAAGGTAGAAGATGACACGAATTTAAAAGTAGTGCTACTGAACATAAATGATGTAGAACCAAATAAGGTACAACCAAGAAAGCATTTCAATGAAGACAGTATTATTGAATTAGCAGATTCAATCAAGCAAAAAGGTGTAATATCTCCAATTTTGGTTAATAAGAAAGATGATTATTATCAGATTATCTCAGGAGAAAGAAGATGGAGAGCATCAAAACATTTGGGATTGAAAGAAATTCCAGCCTTTATTAAGGATTATTCTGATTTAGAAACTCTTGAGGTAGCTATAATAGAGAATGTACAGAGAGAGGATTTAAATCCTATTGAGGAAGCTAAAGCATATAAGCAGCTTTTAGAAGAACATAGTCTAAAACAAGATGAAATAGCAGAAAAGGTATCAAAAAGCAGAACAGCAATAACGAACACCATGAGATTACTTAAATTGGATGATCGTGTACAAGATATGATTATTGATGATATGATATCTACAGGACATGCAAGAGCACTTTTAGCAATAGACGATAAAGAACAGCAATATACTTTAGCAACAAGAATATTTGATGAGAAATTAAGTGTTCGTGATATCGAAAAAATTGTTAAGAGTATGAAGAATCCCAAGAAAGAAAAACAAAAGAAAAAGCTTGAAAATGCCTTTATTTTTACTGATTTAGAAGAAAAAATGCAGCAAGCAATTGGTACTAGAGTTAAAATTGCAGCGAAAGATAACGGTAAAGGTAAAATTGAAATCGAATATTATTCAAATGAGGAACTAGAACACTTGTTCGAAATGATAACAAGCATACAAAAAGGAGAGTAATATAGAATGGAAAGTAAGATATTAAAGGGGATTGGGATCGATCCTGGAATATTTATTATAATCTTATTTATAGCAGTTATTATACTTGCAGCACTACTTTTTAAGATTAATATGAATTATGTAAGACTGAAAAATAGTTATGGAACTTTTATGAAGGGTAGAGATGCAAAGTCTTTAGAGGAAGCTTTTCGTGAAAGATTTTCGGAAATGGATTCCATTGTAAAAGTGGTAAAACAAAATCGTATAGATCTTCGTATTTTAATGAAAAAGAACGCAAATAATTATCAGAAGCTTGGTATTATTAAATATGATGCTTTTAATGAAATGGGTGGAAAATTAAGTTTTGCTCTTGCTATGTTAGATGAAAAGAACAATGGATGGATTATTAATGCAATGCATAGCAGAGAAGGTTGTTATACATATATTAAAGAAATTGTAAAGGGACGAAGTTATGTAGAGCTTGCCGAAGAAGAGGCAGAAGCATTGGATAAAGCAATCTATAATGAAAATTTTGAGTTAAATGAAAAGGAAAAAGAAGAGGAGTAAGTGAAATTATGTTAGATATAAAATTTGTAAGATCAAACCCTGATGAAGTAAGAGAAAATATTAAGAAAAAATTTCAAGACAGTAAATTACCATTGGTGGATGAAGTAATTGAATTGGATTTAAGAAATAGAGAAATCAAGCAGGAAGTAGAAGCTTTAAGGGCTGAAAAAAATAAAATATCTAAGGAAATTGGCGCTCTTATGGCACAAGGAAAGAAAGATGAAGCAGAGGAAGTAAAAAAAGAAGTTGCAAAAAACGCTGCTTCAATTGAAAGTCTAAGTGTAGAGGAAAAAGAAGTCGAAGAAAATATTAAAAAGATTATGATGACAATTCCTCAGATGATTGACGCATCTGTACCAGTGGGTAAAGATGATTCTGAAAATGTTGAAATCGAGAGATTTGGTGATCCAGTTGTTCCAGATTTCGAAATTCCTTATCACACTGATATTATGAAATCCTTCAAGGGGATTGATTTGGAAAGTGCTGGTAAGGTTGCAGGAAATGGATTTTATTACTTAATGGGAGATATTGCAAGACTTCATTCGGGCGTAATTTCATATGCCAGAGATTTTATGATTAATCGTGGATTTACATACTGCATCCCCCCTTATATGATTCGTAGTGAGGTAGTAACAGGAGTTATGAGCTTTGCAGAAATGGATGCAATGATGTATAAGATAGAGGGAGAGGATCTTTATCTGATTGGTACCAGTGAACATTCAATGATTGGAAAGTTTATTAATTCTATGACAGATGAAGCAGATTTACCACAGACTTTAACCAGCTATTCTCCTTGCTTTAGAAAAGAAAAGGGAGCACACGGTATTGAAGAAAGAGGAGTATATCGTATTCACCAGTTTGAAAAGCAAGAAATGATTGTTGTATGTAAGCCGGAAGAAAGTATGAAATGGTATGATGTATTGTGGAAAAACACAGTAGATTTGTTTAGAACTTTGGATATTCCAGTTCGTACATTAGAATGCTGTTCAGGAGATTTGGCAGATTTGAAAGTAAAATCTGTAGATGTTGAGGCATGGTCACCTAGACAACAAAAGTATTTTGAGGTTGGAAGCTGTTCTAACTTAGGAGATGCTCAGGCAAGAAGACTTGGAATTCGTGTAAAAGGTGAGAAAGAGAAATATTTTGCTCATACATTAAATAATACAGTAGTGGCACCTCCAAGAATGCTCATTGCATTTTTGGAAAACAATTTAAAAGAAGACGGAAGTGTGAGTATTCCAAAAGCATTACAACCATATATGGGTGGTATGGAAGAAATACAACCGAAATAAGAGATTATAAAATGCATAAATATTTTAAAGCAATTGGGTTTGAGGATGTCAAATCCAAGCAAGAAGAAGATATAATAATTGAAGATGTAAAATATGATTATACTCATCATGAATTGGTGGGGATTGATGAAGTATGGGATTTCTGTGAGTTTCAAAAAGAGTATGGCCCTGGAATCGGTGTCTCTGTTTGTGGTTACATGAATGAGTCTGAGTACTTCGAAAAGGAATATGAATATCCTTTTTTTCTGGGAACAGGTATTACCTCATATTCTGAGGTTCTGGTAGAAAAAAGGATTGATCGAAACGATTATGTTGGAATCTGTGAAGATTTAAATGTGGGGGTAAGCCTTGTTTTTAAACTCCAGAATACATTAGAGTTATTAAGAGAAAAGCAGAAGAAAAAACAGGAAGTGAAATACCGTTCGGTAACTCTTTCCGGACTCTGTAATGCAGGAACGATTCTTTTTCCAATTATGAAAAGCGAAGCACAGAAAAAGCAGATTAATGAAGAAAAAAAGAATCGTATGATGCTTATAAATGAAGCGAAAAGTGGAGACCAAAGAGCAATTGAAAGCCTGACGTTGGATGATATTGATACGTATTCCCAGGTATCAAGACGAATCATACATGAGGATGTTTTTAGTATCGTAGATAGTTATATTATGCCTTTTGGAATTGAAAGTGATATTTATTCAATACTAGGGGAAATAAAGCAACTGACAAAGGTGGAGAACGAATTGTCAAAAGAGGAGATTTATCTTTTAAGCCTGGAAGTAAATGATCTGAAATTTGATGTTTGTGTTCCTGTTTCTTCTATTATTGGAGAACCAGAGGTTGGAAGACGTTTTAAGGGAAATGTTTGGCTGCAAGGGTATATACATTTCCGTTAAAATCTAGTCATCTTTACAAAATCATAATAATAAAGTATAATAACTGCGGTCACCAAATTTATATAGGTGGTCGCAGAATATAGGTCTCTATAGTTAAACGGATATAATACGCCCCTCCTAAGAAAGTGTTAAAACATAACCCTAGGGGAAAAAAGAAAGTGTTAGCAAGTAAAAATAAATATAGATTTTTTCAGATGTCGCTATAGCTCAGCTGGATAGAGCGACCGCCTCCTAAGCGGTAGGTCGGAGGTTCAAATCCTCTTAGCGACGCCAAAAACTCCGCCGAAAGTGTTGTAAAATCAACGTTTTCGGCGTTTTCTATTTTCAAAGACAAATTGCAATATATGGTGAGCATTGGGCGGTGAGGATGACCGGAAAGAAATAGAACTATTCATTGTAAGCAAGAATTAGCTTGCTAATGATTAGCAGGATTTTTCGGGTTTTTGCTAATGAAAATGGCTTTCCTGCTAATTTGCGAAAAAATGACGCTAAAAACCTTGCTAATTCAAAAGGCGATTGTTACGAGTTCAAAGAGCTATTTTGTAGGCTTAAATAGTCTTTGGATTTACACATTTGAATATACTATGACCTATTTATATAATGAAGCCAAGAAAGGACGGTGCTGTTATGAGAGAGAAGTTAAGTCACCTATATGTGGATAGCCACGAAAGAACAATCTTATTACATAGCCTTGTGGAGTTAAAGAATCAGCTTATCCAGCAAAGGTTTCTTTTTATTAGGATTAAAGTTAGCACTTAACATGATTCTTCGTAGTAAGGAGTCTGCTTGTTTCACCACCTGTGTGTCAAAGTTGAGAGGGATGCTACAAATCACCCCATTGATAATCGTTTTTCCGTTGCACACAAATGGCTGCTTAAAGCGATAAACTTGGATGCTCCACTTGTTGTCAGGCGGAAGGAACGAACAGAACACAGGCATAATACTATCTGAAGAATTTGTATCTGCAGGATACACCGGAAGGTATTCATGGTACATCTCTAAAAGCCCTTTTTCATGGGGCGAACGATCAGTTTTCGTTATCGCCCATTGGACAAATTCTTTGGAATTTTTGCACGGTAAATCAAGTTCTTCAACGTGTTGCACTTCACTTAACATTGTTTCTGTAGAAATATGAGGTAATATAACCTGATTTCGAATATCATAAAGCTCTTTCCAACTAAGAAAATATGAAAGTTCCATAACTGGAAGAATATCCTGCTTTGGAAGTAATTCAATCGGCTCCGAGGTGATAATACAATCATATTTACGCAGATCCATATGATTCAACTCATAAGGGGTACAATGATCAATACTGTCAATATAATTCTCGTGCTGAGACTTGATCTTATAACTGATCGAGCGGGCGTAATGAAGGTTGTGCGGACCAACACAAAGCATCCGCAATTTTTTTCGATTGCTGGGTATCACCATCACCGTATTGTAAAACAACAGGGTGAAATTAATCAGCATATACTGATCTGCTGGATAACCAGAGATCTTTTCAAGCTCCATTAATGTTTCGCAAGCAAGCTGTCTTGAAGCGGGAATCAGTGTTGCATATTTATATGCGGACCCACCATACTCAAATTCTGTAATCTGTAATTCTTTGCGTATCAGAAATTGAAAAATCAGCTTAGTAAGGCAATGGGAAAATTGAGAATCTCCGGAGAAAACAATGGATAATTGACTCCGGAAAAATGTTTGAAGCTGATCATGATAAGAAAGTGCCCTTTGGTATAGTTGTCCATAATCGGTAAGAAGATGGCTGGGTGTATGATAAAAATCTGCATTCGCCAGTATCATCATAGCAAAGAATAAAATCTCATCTCCCTTGACCACTTCCGGGATATGAGGGCATACCGTATTTAAAATCTGACTAGATGCATAGTAAGCAGGCGTCTTATGCAACTGTTTTCCCGAAGCCAAAGTCTCGTTTATGGATATATAATTTTTTTCCTCGATGCGCTGTTTCATAATAAAGGCTAAAATTGCAAGCCGTTCAAGTGCTTGCTCACTGCAGCGAAGATCCATCTTCGTAAAAGTCTGAACCATTAGGTGATAACAATTTTTTATCTCATCATGAGGAATACCATAACGCGTATACCCATCATCTAAAAAAACAATGGGAACAATGGCATGGGAATAAGGCTTACAGAAATCCACCATACATTGTCGTATAGTAGATTCTTCACCTCGAATCATCATACCGTGATGTGGCTTCGTTTCAAGTTCCATGTTGTATCGTTTAATAATTTTCCGCACTTCTTTTAACTCTTGATTAATTGAACTTCTGGTAAGCCACAGTGCATTTGCAATTTCTTCCGATTTCACATAATCTCCGGATAACAGCAGAATTCGTATTACATCACCTGTTCGTTCGGAAAAATCATTTTCATGGTCAAAAGCATAACAATACCTAAGAATAAGCTGGCTTTTTATATAATGTAATTTATGCTCGTCTTCCCCAAAGCAAAAAAGTCCATTGCCTCTTCGATTTTCAAGCCTTAAATCAAATACCTTAATTTCTTTATTGATTGTTTCCATATCTGAAGTCAAAGTACGAGTGGATATGTTCACATTATAAGCAAGAGTTTCCGGAGCAATCCCCGGATTGCATACAATTTCTTTTAAAATAAGTGACTGGCGCTTGTTTAATATCATTGTTATCTCCTTCCCTCTATAATATCTATTATACATGATTACCATATTCTTTCTATAAAAATATTGTTTCGTAGGAAATTCTTCGTTGAATCAATGAAAAAAGCAACGTGGAAAAAATTATTTTATGCATATATACTAAGACACAACACAAGCGCTTATGAAAAAAGAGAGTGAGGTAAAAATTTATGTTACAAGCATTACTTATTGCGTTATGGGCGGGAATATGTTCCCTTGACGATGTTGGTCCCCAAATGATTCGTCGTCCTTTGCTTACCGGAACGGTAACAGGTCTTATTATGGGCGATTTGGCACAAGGATTAACTATTGGTGCAAGTCTTGAACTTATGTGGATGGGTATCGGAAATGTGGGGGCTTATTCCGCACCGGATCTGGTGACTGGAGCCATTATTGGAACAGCTCTAGGAATTTCATCAGGAGGCGGAGTGGCAACGGGAATCGCACTGGCTGTCCCGGTGGCTCTTTTAGCACAACAACTATTAGTTTTATGTCGCACATTAAATGTTGCCTTTGTACCTTGGGCACAGAAAACTGCCGATAAAGGTGATTTTGACGGAATTATGAAAATCATTCCTGTTTCGGCACTTATGTACTTTCTTGCTCGTGCGGTTCCTTGCTTTATCGCAGTGTACTTCGGAAGTGATTTAGTTTCTTCATTGGTAGATGCTATGCCCACAGCATTGATTGAAGGTCTGGGCGTTGCTTCTAAAATTGTTCCGGCAATTGGTATTGCTCTGCTTCTTATGATGATGCTTAAGAATTGGGTAGGATGGGTATTTCTGCTTCTTGGATTCACCTTGTCAACCTACTTGGAATTATCCATTATGCCAATTGCAATTATTTCACTTGCGTTTGCGGTTCTTTATGTGATGGTTTGTGAAAAGAACGCACAACCCACGGTGGCCATTTCAGAACAATCAGATACAGAGGAGGAGTATGATCTATGAATGAAGAGAGAACGATCGCCGTGGCAGATGCAAGCACGGAAATCACTAAAAAAGATTTAAACAAAATGTTTTGGAGGTTGCAGCTTATGCAACTTACTACTAATTTTCAAAATATGGCGGGAACAGCGTTCTGTAATATGATTAGCCCCGTGCTTAAAAAACTGTACGCCAATGCCGATATAGAAGCGAAAAGCCGCGCAATGAAGCGTCATCTTGAGTTTTTTGTTTGTCAGGTAAACTGTACTGGCCTAATTCTCGGGGTAACGGCGGCAATGGAGAAAAACACCCAGGAAGCTGATAAGGATAGCATTTCATCCATCAAAACCGGTCTTATGGGACCGCTTGCGGGAATTGGAGATAGTTTGGTTAAGTTCACCCTAGTTCCTATCTTTGGAAGTATCGGTGCCGCTCTTGCGCTAGAAGGAAATGTCATGGGCCCAATTCTGATGTTTCTTTTATACAATATTTTTAATGTGGGATCTAAGTACTTTCTTATTCACTGGGGTTACGAAATGGGAACCGGCCTGCTAGAAGGCGATAAGACGCAGGTATTAATCCGGAGAATATCTAATGCGGCAAGTGTGGTGGGCTTAATGGCAGTAGGAAGCTTGATAGCCACCTCCGTAAAACTGCAGATAGGAAGCACTATTAATGTTGGAGAACAGTCAATTGCTATACAGGAAATGCTTGATATGATTATGCCAAATCTGCTTCCTCTTCTCACAACAGTAGGAATTCTTGCCATTGTTAAAAAATTAAACGGAAAACATACAGCGCTATTGATATTAGCAACCTTTGCTGTTGCGATTGTGCTATATATGTTGGGAATCTTAGTATAAAGGAGAAATCGTATATGAATGCAATTATATTAGCAAGTCATGGGCTATTTGCACAGGGAGCCCTTGGAGCGGTAGAAATGATTATTGGAAAACAAGACAATGTTCGGGTTCTTTCTTTGACCGAAGACAAAAATTTGGAAAGTTGCCTGCCGGAGATGAATCAAATGTGCGAAGAATTAGATACTTCATCCGGACTTTTGATTTTGGTAGATATGTATGGCGGAACGCCCTGTAATGTGAGCAGCAATATTTTGCTTCAAAAACAAGATGAACTTGACATTGAATTACTATCCGGCTTTAGTCTGCCGATGCTATTGGAAGTGTTTATTGACCGGGAAAAAAGTCCGGCGCAGATCAAAGAAGATATTATAAATAATTATTCGGATATGATGAAGGATTTAAAACTAATTTTAAATGAAAGTGGTGATGAAGATGGCAATCAACTTGGTTAGAATCGATGACAGATTAATTCATGGACAGGTGGCAACTACCTGGGTAAATGTAAAAAATATTGAGCAAATTTTATTGATTAGTGACAAATTAAAAAGTGACCCGGTGCAACAAAAGATAGTGATGATGACTGCACCGGCAGGAATCAAGGTATTAGTATTTGATGTGGAGAAGTTTATTTCGGTTTACCAGACGACCGAAATCAAAAAAAGAACGATGCTGATTTTGACCAATAGTACCGATGTATTAAGGCTCCTTGAGGGCGGGGTAAAATTTGATCATTTAAATGTTGGTGGTATGCGTCTTCAAGGAGATCGGGTACAGTATACCAAAGCATTATCAGCAACTCAAGAGGAAAAAGAGGCCTTTTTAAAAATTGCGGATATGGGTGTTGATATTGAAGTGCAGATGGTACCAAATGATCCTCCTGTAAAGATAGAACAAATTTTTACTGGAGGAGGTAAGTGATTTGAGTGAACAGTCAACGCAAAGAAAAAGACTGCCAATTGATGGCACACACAATATAAGGGATATTGGTGGATATATAGGAAAAGGTGGAAGAAAAGTTAAAATGGGGCTTTTGTATCGAGGCGATCAGCTTTCTAAAGTGACCGATCAAGGGATTGAGGAATTTAAGAAGCTTAATATTAATACGATTATTGACCTACGTTCCCCTCCTGAGATAAAAAAATCTCCGAATCAATACTGTGGAGAACAAAAGACTATTCACTGTGACCCTTCTGCGGAGACAGCGGAACTTGCTGCAAGCTTTCAAGTAAGCGCACAAGATGAAGATCGAATGTTGGTAGAAAAAATCAAACAGCGAGTTGAACAAAGTGACAATGGTGAGAGTATGTATGCTCAGTATCGAAAGTTTGCGTCTCACCCTAAATGCATTGATGCATTTAAAAGGCTCATGCTGGAAGTGAGCAAGGAAGATTCTGCACCCCTCTTTTTCCATTGTCGAGGCGGAAAGGACCGAACGGGATTTGCAGCGATGCTAATTCTTGGCACTTTGGGTGTTTCCGATGAAGATATTATTAGAGATTACTTGATTACTAAGGAAAATCGGGCACAGAGAACTCAGGAAAAAATGGAAAGCTACCGTCAATATACGGATGATCAAGCCGTCCTTACTTACTTAGAATCTTTGCTGGATACAGCACCGGATTTTATCGACGCTTCCCTTAAGGAGCTTAAATCAAACTACAATTCAGTGGAGCAATATGTAAAAGAGGTCCTTGACTTGGATGAGAAAGCGATTAAGCGGATACAAGATATTTATTTAGAAGAAAGCTAGAGGAAGAAAAGATGAAAGAATATGCTATTTGTATTGTCGGGGGAGGTAGTCGGTATACGCCAGATATGCTAGCTATGTTATGCAATCAAAAAGAACGTTTTCCCCTGAGAAAGATTGTACTATATGACAATGAAAATGAACGCCAAGATGTGGTGGGAGCCTATGCTGAAATCCTATTTAAAGAGTATTATCCCGAACTAAAAGAACTCGTCTATACCACCGATCCAGATACGGCATTTTCAGACATTGATTTTGCTTTAATGCAGATTCGTGCAGGACGACTTAATATGAGAGAGCAGGATGAAAAGATAGCCATTAAGCACGGCTGTCTGGGGCAAGAAACCTGCGGTGCTGGGGGTTTTGCCTATGGTATGCGGAGCATTCCGGCTGTTGTCGAGATTATTAAGCAAATTAGAGAAAAATCACCAGAGTGCTGGATTTTAAATTATTCTAATCCTGCGGCAATCGTTGCGGAAGCAACCAATCGGATCTATTCGGATGATAAGAGGATTATCAATATCTGTGATATGCCCATCGCAATTATGGACATGTATGCAGCTGTGTTAGGAAAGAAGAGAAAAGATTTGGAGCCCAAATATTTTGGTTTAAATCATTTTGGATGGTTTACTAATATTTACGACAGGGAGACGGGAGAAGATTATCTTCCACGGTTAAAAGAAATCCTGAAAACTCCAGTAGATGTACAGACGGAACCATTATTCCAGGAACCTTCATGGAAAGCGACATTTAAATTTATGAGTACCATGATTCAAGATTATGATGAGTATCTGCCCAATACTTATCTTCAATATTATCTCTATCCCAGGAAGATGTTTGAAAAGCAAAATTCAGACTATACTAGAGCAAACGAAGTAATGGATGGAAATGAAAAAGAAACCTATGAGCGGATGGAGACAATTATTGCACTTGGGAAAATAAAGGGTACTGAATTCGCAATTACTGAAGATGTAGGGTGCCATGCAGAGTATATTGTTGATTTGGCCACGGCGCTTGCCAATAATACTAAAGAAGTTTTTCTTTTAATGACAGAAAATAAGGGTATTATAGAAAATCTGGACCGACATATGATGGTAGAGGTTCCTTGTCGAGTAGGCAGCAGTGGAGTAGAGCCATTAGTGGTGGGTACAGTACCTACTTTCTATAAGGGTTTGATTGAGCAACAATATGCTTATGAGAAGCTAACCGTGGATGCCTATTTAGAAGGCAGCAAGAAAAAAGCAATGCAGGCTCTAGTGCTTAATCGAACCGTTGTAAACACAGACACGGCGATTGCACTACTGGAAGATTTAATTAAGGCAAATAAAGAATACTGGAGAGAACTAAAATAAGAAGGGATAAAAAATGAAGAATTTCAACTATGTGGTTAAGGATACTTTGGGATTACACGCAAGGCCGGCAGGATTATTGGTAAAAGAAGCCGGAAAGTTTGAATCCACAATTATGGTCCACACAAAAGGAAAACAAGCGAATGCAAAAAAATTACTAGCACTTATGTCGCTAGCCGTCAAACAAGAAGATGAAGTAGCGGTTACTATTGAAGGTGCAGACGAAGACGTGGCGGCACAAGCCATGGAGGTGTTCTTTCAGACAAATCTGTAGGAGGTTGATCCATGGAATATTACAGTGGTAAAAGCATTAACAATAAAATTGCAATCGGAAAATTGTTTTATTATAAAAAGCAAGAAGCAAAAGTAAAGCGAGAACGAATCGAAGATGTGGAAAATGAAGTAAAGCGCTTTGACGAGGCACGCGAGTTAGCTAAGGAACAGGTTCTTGACTTATATGAAAAGGCTAAGTCTGAAGTCGGGGAGGCAGAAGCCGCTATCTTTGAGGTCCATATGATGATGCTGGATGATGAAGATTATGGGGACTCCGTATGTAATATGATTGAATCACAGATGGTATGTGCCCCTTATGCCATCGCCTCTACCGGTGAAAATTTTGCTAATATGTTTGCTGAGATGGAGGATGAATACATGCAGGCTCGCTCTGCAGATATTAAAGATATTTCAGAGCGAATGGTAAGTATTTTACTTGGAAATAACGATACTGGTGCCGTGTTCGATGAACCTGTAATTTTAGTTGCGGATGACTTGGCACCTAGTGAGACAATTCAGCTAGATAAGGATAAATTATTAGGTTTTGTAACCCGACACGGGTCCATGAATTCTCATACTGCAATTCTTGCCAGAACGATGAATATCCCCGCCTTGATCCAGGTGGATATTAAGCCTGAATGGCATGGGAAGGAAGCTGTGCTTGATGGTTACAGTGCGCTACTTACCATTGAACCTGATGAATCCGCTCTATTTAAGGCCCGTGAACAGGTCGCACAAGATAACAAAAAAGAAGAACTTTTAAAGGAACTAAAGGGAAAAGAAACAGTTACAAAAAGTGGGCAGAAGGTAAAACTTTATGCCAATATCGGTAATGTTGCTGACACGGCAGCAGCTCTAATGAATGATGCCGAAGGAATTGGATTATTCCGAAGTGAGTTTTTGTATCTGGAATCCGCTGATTTTCCCACCGAGAATGAGCAGTTTCTTGCATATAAAATTGTGGCAGAAAACATGGCTGGAAAGCCTGTGATTATCCGAACACTAGATATTGGCGCAGATAAACAGGTCGATTATTTTAACTTGAAAAAGGAAGAAAATCCAGCACTTGGGTATCGTGCCATAAGGATCTGCCTTAATCAGACAGATATTTTCCGCACTCAACTTCGGGCAATTCTTCGAGCCAGTGCGTTCGGAAATATTGCCATCATGTTTCCTATGATTATCTCCTTATCTGAGGTACAAAGAGCAAAGGAGATTTTGGCGGAGGTAAAGTCTGAGTTAAAGGAGCAGAACATTTCTTACAAAGATGTAGAAGTTGGTGTGATGATTGAAACACCTGCCTCAGTTATGATTAGTGACGAGCTGGCGAAAGAAGTCGATTTCTTTAGCATTGGAACCAACGATTTAACGCAGTATACTTTAGCTGCTGACAGGCAGAATCCGGCATTAGATGATATGATTGATATTCATCATCCGGCTATTCTTAAGATGATTGAAATAACCGTTAAAAATGCTCATGATAATGATATATGGGTGGGTATCTGTGGAGAGCTTGGTGCGGATTTGGAACTCACGAAATTCTTTTTGGATTTAGGTGTGGATGAGCTTTCTGTTTCATCGTCCAGCATATTACCTGTACGAGAGAAAATACGAGAACAGGAATAATTGTCGAATTTCAAAAGCTATATCATTATCTTGAAGGGTATGTTCCTCTTTCTACGCAACATAAAATTAAAGGATTAGAATTTGATAATGTATTGATTCTTTTGCATAATGGTGGATGGAATAATTATAATTTTGACTATTTGCTTAATATGGAAATATATGAGACATTGACTCCAGCAAAGAAAAAAAGTTACGACAATATATTACATAGGACAAAAAAGCTGTTTTATGTTTGTTGTACACGAGCTAGAGAAAATCTAGTTGTTTTTTATCCGGAACCGACGCAAGAAGTTATTTCTGGAGCCCAAGAGTTGTTTGGGAAAGAAAATTGTGTTAATTTAGATGATTGATAATGTATAGATTTACATAGCCGAGTGGTTTTCAAAATGAAAACTGCCCGGCTACTTTTACGTCTGGAGGTGATGTGATTGAATGAGAAGTAACAAACCCTATGTTCAACTTGACCCCGCAGCCATTGAGCAAGCCCGGCAAATGGATTTGCTGTCCTACTTGCAACGATATGAGCCTGGTAATCTAAAACGAGTGGCTGGCAATGTCTATTGCACTAAAGAACATGACAGCTTAAAGATTTCCAATGGCAAATGGTACTGGTGGTCAAGAGGTTTTGGCGGTATTTCTGCCCTTGATTATCTCATTAAGGTTAAGGAATACGGATTTGTGGAAGCGGTTCAAGTTATTGCAGGTGTTGCAGTCGGGTGGACACCACCACCCCCTATCATTCCAAGGGATGAGCCAAAAGTCTTACTCCTACCGCCTAAAAATGAAACTAGCAATAATGTAATAAAGTATCTTTCGGGTCGTGGTATTGACTATGAACTCATACAGGAATGTATTGCCGATGGTACGATATTTGAGAGTGCTGATCGTTATCACAATGAGATTATAATTTAGTGAAAAGATTTGAATGGGTTTGAAAAACATAAGGCGGGGTGATTTTCTCCCTTTCGCATGAGTAATCAGAGAAATTCCAAATCGGCAACCGCAAAAGAGAAGAAATTTTACGAAAGGTTCTGACAAACGGAAAGCCTGTTCAAACGCAAAAAAGCCCGATGGGATATAATCCAATCGGGTGTGTGGGTAAATATTTCCTATTGTGTAGTGTATGTGGTTACATTGCGGAGCATAATATGCCGCAGATGAGAATAGGCTTTTTTTGATAGTGTAGTCTTCATTTCTTTATATCGAATGACAAAGTTTAACACGGCGGCAACCTCCTTGAGTAACCGCCATGTCTCTAAAAATGGGCGAATTTAATACGCCCACCGTATGTTCGATTTTTCAAAAGAAAAAACGGCGGCTTTGATTTTCATTTCAAAACCGCCGTTTGGCTATGTGATTATCATTTGGGCGCACCATTACCTCTGCCAAATGACGGCTTTTTTTATATGCCGTCATGGGCAAAAACAATATCGTTCTATAATTGTCGGAAGTATCGGATTATTCAATGCTTTTGATATAATCTTCAATATCATTTACAATGCAAATGACAAGTTCTGCTATTTCACTTGTTAAGAAAGTGTTAAAACATAACCCTAGGGGAAAAAAGAAAGTGTTAGCAAGTAAAAATAAATATAGATTTTTTCAGATGTCGCTATAGCTCAGCTGGATAGAGCGACCGCCTCCTAAGAAGAAAGTGTTAAAACATAACCCTGGAGGAAAAAGTGTTACGTATAGCAGTTCAACTTAATTAGTGTTTTTATAAAAGTTTCCTTAGTTCAACGGATAGAATAAGGGCCTCCTAAGGCTGTGTTATAACATAACCCTGAGGGAAAAAGGGAAATGGTTACAAGTAAAAATTTTAATAGATGTCTCCGTAGCTCAGTGGATAGAGCATTCGCCTCCTAAGCGAAGGGTCGGACGTTCAAATCGTCTCGGGGACGCCAAAAACAATGCCGCAAACCTGCATAAATACAGGCTTTGCGGCTTTTATAATTTCCCGAGAGAAATTGAACTCGTAGTAAACGGCGATTAGCAAGAGCAGTTTCTGCTAATCAAATTGGAAGAAGAAAAATTGAACTTCTGTCGTTTCGTCACCGATTAGCTTGCTAATGATTAGCAAGAATTTTCGGGTTTTTGCTAATGAAAACGGCTCTCCTGCTAATTTGCGGAAAAAAGGTGCTAAAAATCCTGCTAATTGAAAAGGCGATTGTTTCTTGTTCAACTACTCGTTATCGGGTCTTATATAATCCTCATTTTTTCATATTTGAGTGTCCTGCCCTCTGCGTATATACTGTAAATATAAGGAGGTTGCGACTATGAGAGAGAAAAAGAGCCATTTGTATTTGGATAGCCACGAAAGACGACTTTTGCTACATAGCCTTGTGGAGCTGAAAAATCAGCTCATACAGCAAGGCAGATATACGGACTGTGTTGATGAACTTATCTTCAAGGTTACTACTGCTTCCGTTAAAAAGGTAAAAGTGATATAATGGTTTTGAGTAGATAAGACGCAGTAGTGAGGAGGATATTTGTGGATAAAAGCCTAAATGATTATGTAGAAATTTATAAGGCCGAATTGGATAAAGGGGATATTCAAATCGCTTACGAGCAGTTATTAAAATATGTAATGGCATTGAAAGTTCATTTCCAAAAGGTACAGCCTGACAGCTACACTTTCGGGAATGTGTACCTCGGTTTTATGGACTACACATATTTCTATTTCTTCAATGATTTTCTGCGTAGTAAAAAATTGCGATTTGGAATTGTCTTAAACCACCCTAAAATGCAGTTTGAGCTTTGGCTATTAGGACAAAACGCAGAAGTGCAGAGCATTTATTGGGAATTGTTGAAAATAACAAAATGGAATGCAGGACGGACAGCAAAGCCAAAATACGCTGTTCTTGAAGCTGTTTTAATTGAAAATCCCGATTTTAATGACTTAGATGCTTTGTCAGATAAAATTGGAACAGCAGCACAAAGTATAATACAAGAAATTATGCCCTACCTCCAAGATTAACTTTTGGTCATAAGTCTGACAACTTTGAAGTTGTGGAGGAGGTTGAAATGAAAGCAGAGTTAATAGCCCCATGTGGAATGAATTGCCGTCTGTGTTATGGGTATATCCGTCCACGCAACCAATGTCCCGGCTGTAATGCTTCTGATGATAGCAAGCCGAAGTCATGTACAAACTGCAAAATTGTGGTTTGTGAAAAAAGGAACCAAAATGATTGGTTGACTTGTGCTGACTGCGATACTTACTGCCGACGTTTGAGAGACTTAGACAAGCGATATAGTTCTAAATACCACATGAGCATGATTGAGAACCTTGCTACTATACGCAATCATGGCATGGATTTCTTCTTGGAACAGCAGTATAATAAATTTTGCTGTCCTGCGTGTGGTGAAATAACCTGTGTACATAGAGTTGAATGTCCATCGTGCAAAAAACCGATATGGTAATTGAGCATAAGTTCAATAAATTTGAAGTTGTGGAGGTAAAATATAGATGAATCAAGGTAGAATTATTGTAATCACAGGTGCGCCGGGGACAGGAAAAACTACAACGGCATCTGCTGTTGCAAAAGAATCAGATTTGGAAAAGTCTGTGCATATGCACACAGATGACTTTTATCATTATTTGAGTAAAGGGGCAATACCACCGCATTTGCCAGAATCAAATGAGCAAAATTTGATTGTCATTGAAGCGTTTTTAGAAGCTGCGAAGCGATATGCTCGTGGTGGATATGATGTAATTGTAGATGGTATTGTAGGACCGTGGTTTTTAGAGCCGTGGCTCAACATTGTTCAAGAGCATTATGAAGTACACTATATCGTTTTAAGGGCAAGTAAAGAAGAAACTATGAAGCGAGCTATCGAACGCTCAAAGTTAGACAGAGAAACAAATATTGAATTAGTTGAAACAATGTGGAAGCAATTTTCCAATTTAGGAATCTATGAATTAAATGTTATAGATACAACTACGCATTCAATCAAAGATACTGTTTCAGCAGTAAAAGAAAAAATAGTAAGCGGTACGGCTTTACTATTTTAGACAATTCCAGTTTGTATAACAGGAATTTATCAGAAAATGAGGAATAGTTGAAATGGAGGCGCTATAATAACATGAAGATTGAAGGGAACCAGAAAGAACTGGATGCAATGGTAGAATTTCATAAGGGAAACCGTGTCGAGGGGTTGAGACTGCAAGAAGAATTTGCAGCGGAATTTCGTAAGGAGTATAAAGACAAAGATCACTGTCCTTGCCTGAAATCCTGTCGTTATCACGGAAACTGTAAGGAATGTGTAGCAATCCACAGAGCGCATCAGGAACATGTTCCTAATTGTATGCGACCATTGATTAATAAAAAATTGAAATTGATGTCAGAATTAACAGAGCATACCTTGGCAAATGAAATAGAAGCTCCACATGAGATTTTAAGAAAATAGGCAAGTCAAATTCCCGTTTATTGGGAAGTCGCAGAGAACGAAAAATCGGAAGTTTACAGCGAGGTGAAAGAGGATATTATGCAGTATTCAAAGGAAGAAAGTAAAGCAATCTGGAATCAAAACGCTGAATTTTGGGATTGTGCAATGGGGGATGAATCAAATGATTTTCACAGAGAAGTTGTCCGCCCCAAAGTAACAGAGCTTCTAAATCCTGATCCAACAGACTATATTTTAGATATTGCCTGTGGAAATGGAAATTATTCTGCATATCTTGCAGAAAAAGCTGTCTCTGTTTTGGCTTTTGATTATAGTGAGAAAATGGTGGAACTGGCAAAAAAGCGCCAAAAACGGTATGCTGATTACATTGAGTTTTGTGTAGCAGACGCCACGAATGAAACAAGTCTGATGGCATTAAAAAGAAATAAGCCGTTTACAAAAGCAGTCTCCAATATGGCGGTCATGGATATTACCGATATTAAGCCGATTTTTACCTCTGTTTATAAATTGCTTGAGGATAACGGAGTATTTGTATTTGCGACACAGCACCCCTGTTTTGTAACGCTCACAGAAAATATATGACGCCGCACAGCTATTACGATATTGCGATTGAAGGACAGCCGCAAAAACAATGTTATTATCATCGTTCTTTACAGGATATTTTTAATCTGTGTTTTGATACCGGATTTGTCATAGACGGATTTTACGAAGAATGCTATTTTAATAAAGAAATCCCGGATATTATCATTGTCAGAGCCATAAAAATTGAGAGGTAGATAGTAGATTTGCCATTTCCTGTAATTGTAAAAAAACTTAAATGATGGATATTCCGGGGATGCAGGATGAAATGCGCCGTCCCATGATGCTGATTGTATCGGCGAACAAAAAAGTGGATAGATAGAACTAAAACACCTATAAGGTATAAATGGAGGTAATTTATGTTTAAAGAAAAAATTATTATAGAGATGAAAGAAGTATTCAAAGAAATTCCTTTTGGCATAGAGCATACTCTCAAAGTTTTGAAAAATGCAGAAGATATAATGAAAGGAGAAAATATCGGAGAGGAAGAAAAAGAATTCATCAGTATTATTGCTATACTACATGATATTGGTGCGGTTGAAGCACAAAAAAAATACGGTTCTATTGATGGTGTCTATCAAGAAAAGGAAGGACCAGAAGTAGCGAAAGAAATATTAAAAAAGGTAGGTTATAACAAAAATATTGATAGAATATGCTTTATAATAGGCAATCATCATACTCCATCTAAAATTGATGGACTTGATTTTCAAATACAATGGGAAGCTGATTTGCTTGAAAATTTAACGGTTATGGATAAAGAAAAAGAACAGGAAAAGATAAAAAAGTGTATAGATGAAAACTTTAAAACAAACACAGGAAAAAGGATAGCTTATAATCGCTTTATTTTAGATTAGTAGTAGATTATTACAGTTATGTATTTTATATCGCAAAGAAAAAATAGTAGTTAAGTTTAACCCTAGGGTTAAATGATGAATATGTTGAGGGCATTTTTGTTTCTGGTGAAATGCAATCGCAGGGTATAGGTAAAATTCTGCTGAATTATGCAAAGGATAAAAGGAATAAGTTGTACTTGAACGTATACCAAAAGAACGCACGGGCAATATCTTTTTATAAGAGAGAAGGATTTGAGATTCAGCATAGTGGCTTAGATGAGGCTACCGGAGAAAAAGATTATGTAATGACATGGCAACACAAATAGAAATTCCAGTTTGTCTACGAGCAACACCATATAAGTGAATAAGAGTTTTACATAGCCGATTGGTTTTCATATTGAAAATCAGTCGGCTTTTTTGCGGTGCGCCTGGCGGCGCACGTTTCTAACCGGTGAAAGTCGTGTGTTCTGAAAGCTGTTATCAGCTTGCCAGTGAAAGTCTGGTCAAGGTAATCGCCAGTGAGCCTTGTAGCAAGCCTCCAGTGCTTATGGGTGACCGTTTGTGCTGAAGCGAGGTGATACCTATGTGAAATAGGTGCAAATTAACAGTCCGTAACATTAAGTGAATTCTGTAGCATCGTTACGTTAGCCCTGAAAAGGGGAAAAGAGGGAGTCGAATCACTGACTTTCTGATGAAGACCATGGAAAATGTGAAGATACTGGATAACAGCATTGAAGAACCCTCCGGTGTAGAGGAAGCGGAATGTTAAGAAAGTTGATAGCGGAACAGAAGAGACCTCATATGGTCATACTGCCACAGGTATGTAATCCAAGATATAAGTACGCATACGAAATTCTTGGAAATGCTGTATGAGGAGTCGGAGGAGCCCATAGTATCAATGAACTATCGGTAAGATAAACGATAGGAGAGAAGGGGCTCTACTTTAATCAAGATTAACGGGAAGGTAAGGGATAGTGCATGCCTAACAAAGGACAACAACACTCAATAGAAAAATCACGACAACTTCAACGTAATCTATATCTGGCAGCCAAAAAGGATAAACAACGCAGATTCCATGCGCTGTATGACCGTGTTTATCGCCCGGATATTTTGTGGCGGGCATGGAAAGAAGTAAGAAAGAACAAAGGAAGTGCTGGTATTGATGGCATTACCTTTGAAATGATTGAGGAGTATGGAGTGCAGAAGTACCTACAAGAAATAAATGAAGAACTGGTAGGTGGAACATATAAACCTATGCCAGTAAAAAGAGTATATATTCCAAAGCCAGACGGAAAACAACGTCCGTTAGGAATACCTATTATTAAAGACCGAATTGTACAACAGGCATATAAGATAGTTGTTGAGCCGATTTTTGAAGCGAACTTTTTAGAGGTCTCCTATGGGTTTCGTCCCAAAAGAGATGCAAAACAAGCTACGGAAAGAGTAAAGAAGGGGCTGTATAAAAACTGGTATGTGGTAGATGCAGATATACAAGGATACTTTGATAACATCAATCATGAAATTCTCTTAAATCTCATGAAAAGAAGAATCAGCGACAGAAGAATTATAAAACTGTGTAGGTTATGGCTACAGGCAGGAGTAATTGATAATGGCAGATATGAGAAGACTACAAAGGGTTCTCCGCAGGGCGGAGTGATAAGCCCCTTACTGGCGAATATCTATCTACACGTACTGGACTCGTATTGGTGTAATGATACGAGTAATGGAGAGATAATAAGATATGCGGATGATGCGGTGATTCTTTGCTATACAAAGAAAGACGCAGAAAAAGCATATAAACAATTACAGCTAATAATGAATAAATTGAAGCTAACACTCAATCCAGGAAAAACGAAGATAGTAGATATGAATAAAGACAGTTTTGAATTTTTGGGATTTCAATACCAGAAATTCAGAAGCCAGAAAAGTGGCAGAATGCTACCTTATATGATGCCATGCAAGAAGGCCTTGAAGAAAATGAAAGATGCCATCAGAATCATTACTTGTAAGAAGTCTGCCTACGAAGGACTAGATAGCAAAGTCAGAAGGTTAAATCCACTAATTAGAGGATGGCGTAACTACTTTTCCCATGGCAACTCGACGAAAAGATTCATACAACTGGATGAGTACTTATGGATGAAGTTATGGAGACGAGTATATGATAGCCGCAAGCAGAAAAAGTATAAAGAACGTGTACTGTATGGATTCAAACGCTGGTATGCAAAAAGTGGGATTGAATACTTCTATAAGGGAAACACTGATAAATACAGTTATGTCCTTTGAATGTTCCAGAAAGAAGATTATCGGAAAGCCGTGTGAGGGAGAACCTCATGCACGGTTTGAAGTGGCAGGTGATGGAAACGGTGGATATCGCGCCATCACTTGACCCTACCGTAATCCGCCCGGTAGTGGGAAGGATATAGCCGAAGGCAAGGGTGTCCATCGTGAGATGGAATCTGAAGGAAGCTGGATGTTGGGAACATACTAACCAACGGGCAAATCTCTGGTCTGACGAACAGAAATCACATCAGGCTATGCATGAGGGTAAGGCTGCCGCACAAGCCAAAGCCCAATAACTACACGGAATCATGTATGGTATATGTGGCAGATAGGTGGAGAGAAAGAAACGTGTGGTACCCAGGGAGGTCTGTGTGATACGCTCTGAAAGGAGTAACCACTGTACAAGGAAACGAGGCAGTGCTGAACACGCAGAAGTCAGCAGAGGTCATATTAGCCGAGCACCCGCAGGGCACTTAGGTGAAGGACCGAATCAGTAGGAATCTTTAGTACAACCGGGAAAGGAGGGAAGAGCAATGGGCGCAGAAAACAAGGAAAGCTACTCACAGAGAGATAGCACGGAATGCAAAGGATATGTGAGAGCGCGTCGCTCTTTCCATCAGATATGGAAGGAAAGAGATAGTGCGCAGCCGGAGCTTTTGGAGAAGATACTGTATAAGGATAACCTTAACAGAGCTTTTAAGAGAGTGAAGGCAAATAAGGGAGCACCGGGAATCGACGGAATTACAGTAGAGGAAATAGGCAAATATCTACAAGAGAATCAAAAAGAGATTGTGGAAAGAATCTACAGAGGAAAATATACCCCCGACCCGGTAAGAAGAGTAGAAATCCCAAAGGCGGATGGTGGAATACGAAAGCTTGGTATTCCGACCGTTAAAGACCGTATATTCCAACAGGCAATTACACAACAGCTAATGCCTATCTATGAACCGCTGTTCTCGGACAATAGCTATGGCTATCGTCCGGGAAGGAGTGCAAAAGAAGCCATTCTGAAAATAAAGGAATACGCAGAGCAAGGATACGTTTATGCAGTATCTTTGGACTTATCGAAGTACTTTGATACCTTGAACCACGAGATGCTCCTAAATATCTTGAGAAGAAATATAAAAGATGAGCGAGTGATTCAGTGGATTAAAAGATACCTAAAGAGTGGCGTCATGGAGAAGGGCGTTGTCGTGAAAACAGAAGAAGGTTCACCGCAAGGGGGAAACTTATCTCCCCTTTTAGCGAACATCTATCTAAATGAGTTTGATCAAGAGTATCAAAATCGAGGCGTATCTTTCGTACGTTATGCAGATGACATCGTACTGTTGGCGAAGAGCAAAAGAGCCGCAACGAGACTCTTAGAATCGTGCACGAAGTATCTGGAAGGAAAATTAAAGTTAAAGTAAACCAGGAGAAAAGTCGTGTGGTAAGCGTGTTTGCAATCCGAAATTTTAAGTTCCTTGGCTTCACATTGGGAAAGAACGGAAAGGGCATATATGTCCGGGTTCATGGGGAGTCATGGAAGAAGATGAAGTCAAAGCTGAAAGAACTTAGTTCCCGAAGGTCTGTTCAGAGCATACGGCCTGCCCTTGAGAGAATAAAGGTGTATATGCGTGGATGGCTTAATTACTACGGGATTGCTGACATGAAAAATAAGATAGATGCCCTTAATTCATGGCTCTACCATAGGATTCGTATGTGTATATGGAAACAATGGAAATTGCCTAGAACGAAGAAAAGGAATCTAATAAAACTTGGAATACCGGAGCACTTTGCACATATGGCGGCAAATAGCCGCAAGAAACAGTGGTATGTGTCAGGAATGGGAGCGGTCAACAGAGCCTTGACAAAAGAAAGACTGATAAACAATGGCTTCTATGATTTAGCCACAGCTTATCAGTCTGTGCACGTCAACTATTGAAAGCGCCGTATACCGAACGGTACGTACGGTGCTGTGAGAGGACGGCGGTTAGTCACCGCCTCCTACTCGATGCTATCACATCTACGACCACTATGCAAAAGAAGCCGAGCAGATTGAAGCCTTTGAGGACATTGCCGAGGTTGTCGAACAGGCACGGGAGTCTGAGGAAGATACGCCCGACATTCCATACTCTGAAGCTGAAAATATCCTTCCCAATTATGGCGAGCTGTTTCTTCAAAATGCCGATATGGTCGGGTGGATTACGATTGCCGGCACGACAGTCAATTATCCTGTGATGCAGACCCCGAACGAGCCGAATTACTATCTCAAACGCAACTTTGAAAAGGCATACAGTGATTTAGGTACGCCTTATATACAGGAAAATTGCGACCTTAACGCAAGCGATAACCTTATCATTTACGGACACCACATCAAGGACGGTAAAATGTTCGGAGCATTGGAGAATTACAAATCCCATAGCTTTTATGAACAGCACAAAATTATCCAGTTTGATCCCCTCACGCAGCGTGGTGAGTATGAAATCGTTGCCGTGTTCAAGACCGTAGCATATAGCGGGAGTGGCTTTCGCTACTATGATTTTGTCAATGCAGAAAGTGAAGAAACCTTTAGTGCCTATATTGACCAATGCAAGGAGCTTGCCTTTTATGATACTGGTGTGGGTGCCGAATACGGTGATAAGCTCATTACGCTTTCTACCTGTGAATACTCTGCCCAGAACGGCAGGCTTGTTATCGTGGCAAAAAAGGTCGGCTGATATGACTGCAATCTCTCTGGGAAAGGAGGTTTTCTATGGCTGATATAAAGACCAGAGATGCAGTCAAGGGTACGATAAAGACCATTGACAAAGCGGCGGTTGCTTCGGAACGTATGAAATCCGCCTATGCCAAAACAAAAGATAAGGCGGAAAATAGCTATTATGCTGATGAGAACTCTGCCACCGAATATGCAACCAATAGAGTTTCGGATGCTGCCGAACGTGTGACCCGTGACGGTATCCACCAATTTGACAAAAAAGGGCGGAAAGCGGTTGGTGACACCAGAGAGAACATTGGTAAGGCAAAGGATAAGCTCTCCGATTTCAAGGAAAAACGAGCGGTAAAAGGAGCCGAAAAAAAAGCAGCAAGGTCTGGGCAGGTTGGCTCACCTACTAACTCTGGAACGGCAGTTCACTCCCCTGTGGGGGCAGTCAAATCGGCATCTCAAGCGGAGAAGTCGATAAACACCTCTGCCCATAATACCAAAAAGACAATTAAACAATCTGCCCGTGGTGCGGAAAAGACGGTCAAGACCGTCACTAAGGGAACAATTAAAACGACTGCCAAAGGTACTGTCAAGTCGACTGAAAAGGGTATTAAAACAGCTCAAGCTACCTCAAAGGCGGCAGTTAAGACCACACAGCAGGCGGCAAAAACAGCACAGGTTGCAGCAAAGACCTCTGCTAAAGCTGCTCAGAAAACCGTGCAGGCAGCTAAAACTACTGCAAGGGCTACAGCTCATGCTGTGAAAGTGGCGGCTAAAGCAACGATTTCTGCTGTTAAGGCAATTATTGCAGGAACAAAAGCACTGATTTCCGCTATCGTTGCAGGCGGTTGGGTGGCAATTGTAATTATCCTAATTGTGGTATTGCTTGGCAGTGCAATTTCTATTTTTGGCGGTGGTAGCGAAAATTCATCCTACACTCCTGTCAGTGCGGAGGTGGAAACCTACACACCGATGATACAAAAATATGCAAAACAGCATGGCATTCCCGAATATGTTGAGCTTATCAAGGCAGTTATGATGCAGGAGTCTGGTGGGCGTGGTAATGACCCGATGCAGGCATCCGAATGTGGATACAATACAAGATATCCCAATTCACCAAATGGGATAACAGACCCAGAGTATTCGGTCAATGTGGGTATACAGAATTTGGCTGCCTGCTTAAATGCCGCAGAGGTTAAAAGTCTAATTGATATGGATAACATTAAACTGGCTCTGCAAGGCTACAACTACGGTAACGGCTATATTTCATGGGCTAGGAGCAACTATGGCGGCTACACCTATGCAAATGCGGCGGAGTTTTCCACCATGCAAGCAGCAAGATTAGGTTGGAGCAGCTACGGCGATACACAGTATGTGGCTCATGTGCTGCGTTATTATCCATATGGTCGTGCCTTTACAAGCGGTGGTGGCAATCAGGCAATTGTTGAAGTTGCTTTGTCGCAGCTCGGGAACGTAGGTGGTCAACCCTATTGGTCGTGGTATGGCTTTGGCGGACGTGTAGAATGGTGTGCCTGCTTTGTATCATGGTGCGCTGAACAATGTGGTTATATCGAATCAGGGGTTATACCGAAATTTGCAGGTTGCGTTCAAGGTTCTAATTGGTTTAAAGAACAAGGACAATGGCAGGATAGAAACTTTGAACCGACAGCAGGTCATATCATCTTTTTCGATTGGGAAGGCGACGGAGTTACCGACCATGTGGGGATTGTAGAAAAATGTGAGGATGGTGTTGTCTATACTGTAGAGGGCAACTCTGGTGATGCATGCAGACAAAGAAGTTATGCGGTAGGAAGTAGTAATATCTATGGATATGGCACTCCTTCCTACTAATCGGGGAGCGTTGCTCCCCGTACATAAATAAAGAGTATTCTATAAATTTTTTAAAGATATATTGACATTTACCAATGCGGTGCATATAATAATATATAGATGTTTATCTATTCGTTCTTAAGGGAGGTGAAAAATTTGAACGTTGATGAGAAAAAAATGGCTGTAGTATTTAAGGCATATTGCGATGAGAATCGTATCCGTATACTAAAGCTTTTAAGTACAGGTGAAAAATGTGCATGTAAGCTACTTGAGGAAATAGATGTTACACAACCCACTCTGTCACATCATATGAAGATACTTTGTGACTCTGGCATTGTCGTCGGGCGAAAAGAAGGAAAGTGGATGCATTATTCCATTTCTACAAAAGGTGCAGAGTATGCTATGGAGTGTTTGCACACATTAACAAAAGTTAATTTTACTTGTGAGGATAAGTCGTGTTGTGAAGAATAAGAGGAATAATCTTCTCTACACGACATCCTTTTAAAGACACACATAGACACATTTAAATATAACAATGTAAAAACCGGAGGTTAGATATGGAAATATTTAAAGCAGCTTGGGACTTTTTTCAAAATCAAGTCCTTGGTATGAAATGGCTGAACAGTTTAATCGGTTCAGCACTTGACGCCTGTGGCTTAGATACCACAGGTAGAATTGGTGGAAGCATACAATTTTTTATTTATGACATAATTAAAATTATGGTTTTACTTGGTGTTCTAATTTTGATTATCTCATATATTCAAAGCTACTTTCCGCCCGAACGGACAAAAAAAATATTAGGTAGATTTCACGGTGTTGGAGCAAATATTATTGCCGCTCTACTGGGCACGGTAACCCCGTTCTGTTCCTGTTCATCTATTCCTTTGTTCATTGGCTTTACAAGTGCAGGATTGCCACTTGGTGTAACATTCTCATTCCTTATTTCATCGCCCATGGTTGACCTCGGTTCTCTTGTCCTACTCATGAGTATTTTTGGTTGGAAAGTTGCTGTGGTTTATGTATTGTTTGGTTTAATTATTGCTGTCGCAGGCGGTACATTAATTGAAAAGTTAAATCTTGAAAATCAAGTAGAGGAATACATTAGAAAAGGAAATTCACTAGATGTTCCGCAGGAAGAACTTCATTTTAAAGATAGAATAAACTTTGCTTGGGAGCAGGTTGTCTCCACTGCTAAAAAAGTATTCCCATATGTCCTTATCGGTGTCGGAATTGGCGCACTAATCCACAATTGGATACCTGAAGACTTTATCGTTAAAGTGCTTGGTGACAATAATCCATTTGGTGTTATTTTAGCTACACTAGCAGGCGTTCCTATGTATGCAGATATTTTTGGTACAATTCCGATTGCGGAAGCTCTACTTGCAAAAGGAGCATTACTTGGAGTCGTGTTATCCTTTATGATGGGGGTTACCACCCTTTCACTTCCTTCAATAATTATGCTGCGCAAGGCAGTCAAACCGAAACTACTCGGCATCTTTATTGTAATATGTACGGTTGGAATTATTGCCGTAGGCTATTTGTTTAATGCAATTCAACCTCTACTTGTTTAATGAAAGGTATTGAAATGGTTAAAAAATGGTATCTAGTTATTGATATTATAAAGTGTTTTAAATACAAAACGTTTGGAGGTGATTGCTGTGGCTGATAATCAGACCACTAAGAAGGAAAGTAAAAAGCAGTTATGGCTACGTATAGGTGTTATTGCTGCGATTATTGTAGTTGTTGGAATCATTTTTATTGTAAAAAATATTTCTAAAAAAGAGTCTACTACGCTCGCAAATGAAAGCTCTCAAATAACAGGTCAGTCCGATATCGATGAAACATATTCATTAAAATTGACAGTGGCTGATTTAGAAACAATCAAAACTTATGGAGTACCGACCGTAATTGACTTTGGCTCTGACTCTTGTATTCCTTGCAAGGAAATGGCACCTACGCTTGAAAAACTTAATGCTGAATGGCAGGGAAAAGCCGTCGTTCAGTTTATGGATGTTTGGAAATATACAGACGGTGTTTCAGATTTTCCAGTACAAGTAATTCCTACACAGGTGTTTTTCGATGCAGATGGCACACCGTTTATACCAAGTGAAAATTTGCAAAAGGAAATCCAATTCGATATGTATTCTGTTAAAGAAAGCGGAGCCCATGTTTTTACTGTACATCAAGGTGGATTAACAGAAGAACAAATGCGAATAATATTTGCTGAGATGGGGGTAGAATAGTATGATTGATACTTGGCTGTCTCAGATTGCAGAAATAATCGGAAGCAACCTCTGGTTAGCGCCAATACTTGCTCTAATTGCTGGAGTGTTGACTTCTTTCACTCCCTGTTCGCTTTCTAGTATCCCTCTCATCATTGGATATGTTGGTGGTATAGGCGAAAAAACCACGAAAAAGGCTTTTGCGTATTCGGCTATTTTTTCTGTTGGTACAGCGGTTACATTTGTATCCCTTGGCGTTCTTGCCACCTCAGCAGGAAAATTAATGGGGACATCATCGCCAATATGGTATGGTATTCTTGGCATACTTATGATTTTAATGGCACTTCAAACCTTTGGAATTATTAATATTATTCCGTCAACAAATTTGCTGTCAAAAAGCAAGAAACGAGGTTTTGTTGGCGCATTTTTAGCTGGTGTTCTTGCAGGTGTTTTTTCCTCGCCATGCTCAACCCCCGTGCTAATTGCCTTACTTGCTATTGTTGCTGGTAAAGGTAATATCTTTTGGGGGATTCTATTGATGTTACTTTATTCTATAGGTCACAGCTCTCTGGTAATGGTAGCGGGAACATCAGTTGGTTTTGTTCAAAAAACTAAAAACAATGAAAAATATAAAAACACTGCTAATATATTGAAAATCGTAATGGGTATTGTGATTTTGCTCATTGGTTTTTATATGTTCTATCTTGCATTTTAACTAAACAAAAATTAGGAGGAAAGTATTATGGCGTTATTTAATTTTGGAAAGAAAAAAGAAGAAGAAAAGGTACCTGCTTGTTCATGTAATGGAGAATGCAGTACAGGCGAGGTTGATGAGATTGTAAACGACTGTTGTGGTGAAGCAAAGGATGGAATCTGCTGTATTAAGGTGCTCGGTTCAGGGTGTAAAAATTGTCACGACTTACTTGAAAATGCTAAGAAAGCCACAACAGCAATGGGACTTAGCGTAGAGGTAGAATATGTTACAGATATGCAAAAGGTTATGGAATATGGCGCTATGAGTATGCCTGCGCTTGTTGTTAATGAGAAGGTTGTCTCTATGGGTAAAGTTTTGAAACCTGCTGATGTTGAAAAGCTATTTCGGAAGTTAGGATTTTAGGGAGCGATAATCAATGGGCAAAGAAAAAAGTAGCATTAGTATTTTTCAAAAGTACCTATCACTTTGGGTTTTTATCTGTATGGTTGTTGGCGTTGCTATTGGAAAGTATTTACCAGGTATTCCAACTTTTCTAAACAAATTTGAATATGCAAAGGTATCTATACCTATGGCGATACTTATTTGGTTAATGATATATCCCATGATGATAAAGGTTGATTTTCAAAGTATAAGAAATGTTGGGAAAAATCCGAAAGGATTATTTGTTACTTGGATAACTAATTGGCTTATTAAACCATTTACAATGTATGGCATTGCAAGTCTATTTTTCTTTGTGATATTCAAGACATTTATCACACCAGAACTTGCAACAGAGTATCTGGCGGGAGCAGTTTTACTTGGGGCTGCTCCTTGCACAGCGATGGTGTTTGTTTGGAGTTCACTAACAAAGGGGAATCCCGCTTACACGGTAGTACAGGTAGCAACAAATGACCTTATCATTCTTTTGGCATTTGTTCCAATTGTGAAATTTCTACTCGGTATTTCTAATGTTTCAGTGCCATGGGATACTCTTATAATATCAGTCGTACTATTTGTAGTAATACCACTTATTGGCGGATTGGTAACTCGCTATCTTGTAGTTAAGAAAAAAGGCAAGGATTATTTGGAAAATATTTTCGTTCATAAGTTTGACAATGCTACAAGCATAGGACTTTTGCTGACATTGATTATGATTTTTTCTTTTCAAGGAAATGTTATTCTAGAAAATCCTCTGCATATTGTTCTGATTGCTATTCCATTAATCTTACAAACATTTTTGATATTTGCAATTGCCTATGTGGCTTGTCGTATTCTAAAATTGCCATATAATATCGCAGCCCCTGCGGGGATGATAGGCGCATCAAACTTTTTTGAACTTGCTGTTGCAGTAGCGATTGCTTTGTTTGGAACGACATCGCCTGCAGCATTAGCAACCACAGTAGGGGTTCTCACAGAAGTACCTGTAATGCTGTTACTAGTGAAAATTGCAAATAGTACGAAAGGTTGGTTTGTAAATGAATAAAAAGAAGGTAGCCTTTATTTGTGTTCATAATTCGTGCCGAAGTCAAATTGCCGAAGCCCTTGGTAAACAATTTGTAGGTGATATTTTTGATTTCTATTCAGCAGGGACAGAAACAAAACCACAAATTAATCAAGATGCTGTTCGATTGATAAAACAACTTTATGGGATTGATATGGAACAAGCACAGTATAGCAAGACCATAGCAGACATACCTACTCCTAATATTGCTGTCTCTATGGGCTGTGACGTTGGCTGTCCATATATCGGTAAAACTTTTGATGATAATTGGAATTTACCAGACCCTACTGGTAAAAGTGATGCTTTTTTTAAAGAAGTGATTAAAGAAATTGAAAAGAATGTTTTGGCATTGAAGAGAAGTATTTTATAGAAAAAGAGTTGGTGAAAAAACTAAAGAGCAAACGAAGACATCTATTCCTCGATTTGCTCTTTAGCATCACATATTTCTTTAATTGTTCCAGCGATTATAATAAGTTGGACCTACGTCAATACCTTGGACAAAAAAAGTCGAAAGTTTTTATGCCACTCT
>NZ_JAMXOD010000019.1 GCF_024721305.1 Aequitasia blattaphilus
AGCCACTTAAGGCTTTTACGAGGGTGGAATGCAAATAAGGTGTCAAAGACCCGATAGTAAAAAAACTGGAAAGGAAAACGTATGTTAACAATAAGGGAAATTTTAGATCAAGTATCCATGGTGACTTACATGCGGGGACGTGAGATCTACAATAATAAAGGGGTTTATAATATTCGCATTGAGGAAGATTACGAAGATGAAACAGATACTGTTTCGGCTCAGATTCAAGGCAGTGGACGAAAAACTTATTACACAGAATTTATTTATGACTGGGTAAGTGAAGAAATTATCGATGAATTCTGTGAATGTCCGGCTTTTCGGAATTACTCGGATCCTTGTAAGCATTGTGTTGCCCTGGAGTTGGAATACATTTCAAAGAATGGAACGATTGGTTCTGGAGAAGAAGAGACATTGACAGAACAAGGAGAGCACCCGCGCTTATCCACAACGCCTTCGATGAAAAGGCTTCTGTCAAAAGGATTGTCAAGGAAAATCAATAGCTTGAATTTAAGCCCGGATATTGGGAGAGTTGAGCTGGTTCCAAAGCTTACATTAAGTCAGCGATCCTGTGAAGTGGAATTTACTATTGGTGTGCCTCAAAAGCATATGTATATTCTGAAAAATGTGAGAGAGTTTGCTTCACTTATGGTAAGTGGAGGGTTTCATTCTTATGGAAAAAGGTTGGAGATGCGCCATGAAATGGATATGTTTCGTGATGTGTCAAAAAAGTATGCAGAGTTTATTGTGGATTGGTGCGGGAGAAATCCAGATGAATATATTGATTATGGATTTGGCGGCTACGGAGCAAGCGTAAGGGGAATTAGTCTGAATAGTATGGAGCTGATAAGGTTCCTTGATATAGTAGAAAACAAAAGCATACACTGCATATTTTCAGGAGTAGAGAGTAGAGAAACAAAGATTGTAAGGGGTGGATACCGTCCTGAGGTTTCCATTCTTGGCGGGGAAAAAGGAATAAAAATACTTTTGGAAAGTGCGTCGATTTTTGCGGTGATAGGTGAATTTTTGTTCCTGAGAGAAAGCACAATCCACCGTGTAGATGAAAACGACCTCAAACCTGTAGAAGAGTTTTTGGAGACGATGTTTTCTACTCCCGGCAAGCAGGCATTTATAGAGAATAAAGATGTTCCAGCTTTTTGTAGGGAGCTGCTTCCTGCAATTCGGGCGTGTCTGAATCTTAAGAAGATTAACTTTGATGAAGAAGATTTTGGGATTGTACCAGTGGAATTTGAAATTTATCTGGATTTACCAAAGCCTCAGGTTATTTCAGCTAATATTAAAGCGGTGTATGAGGAAGAGAAATATGACTTGATTGGAAAAACTATTGATGCCGGAAAGAGAGATTTGGAAAAAGAATATCAGGCAGGGCAGAAGATAGCACGTTTCTTTAATAGGGAGGATGCATTTAAAAATGTACTTCTTCTGGAAGATGATGAGGAGCGTATGTATGAACTTTTGACGACTGGTATCGATAAAATGCGAGAAATTGGTGACGTATATATATCAGATGAGTTGAAACGTATCAACGTATCCAGGTCACCTAAAGTTGCAGTCGGGGTTTCCTTGTCAGGAGATTTATTGGAGCTCCACATAGCAACGGAAAATATGACGACAAAGCAGTTGGTAGAGCTTCTGACAAAGTACGACAGGAAGAAGAAATACTATCGTTTGAAAGATGGCACTTTTTTAGATGTGCAGGATGAGGGACTGCAATCTTTGGTAGAGCTTAATGACGGATTGGCGTTGAATAAAAGCCAATTAAAGGATGAACAGATATTTCTCCCCAAATACCGCGCACTTTATCTGGATCAGGAGCTAAAGGATAATAAAGGAATCAAAACCAATAAGGATAAAGCCTTTAAAACCTTGATTCGAAATATGAAAACAATTGAAGACAGTGATTTTGAAGTGCCAAAACCTCTGGAAACTATTCTAAGGAACTATCAAGTACAGGGATATATGTGGCTTAAGGTATTAAAGAGCAACGGTTTTGGAGGAATACTTGCAGATGAAATGGGTCTTGGAAAAACACTTCAGGTCATTACCTTTCTGCTCTCTGAGTTTATGGAGAATGAAGGGAAAATGCCAAATACACTGATTGTTTCTCCGGCGTCCTTGGTGTATAACTGGCAGGCGGAGATTGGAAAATTTGCGCCACATTTACCAACTGTTGTGGTTGCAGGAACCGCACAATCAAGAAAAAGTATGATACAAGAGTCTCATACAGGAGCTGTGCTGATTACGTCCTATGATTTGCTGAAACGGGATATAGAGGATTATTCAGACATCTCTTTTGCAAATCAGATAATTGATGAATCTCAGTATATTAAAAATCATGGAACTCAGGCAGCCAAGGCGGTAAAGGAAATAAAAGCGGGATTTAAAATCGCGTTGACGGGAACGCCGATTGAAAATAGATTAAGTGAATTATGGAGTGTATTTGATTATGCTATGCCAGGGTTTTTGTATGGATACACCCGTTTTCGGGACGAGATAGAGCTTCCGATTGTTCAAGGAGAGGCACCGGAAGCCTTGGAGCGGATTCGGAAAATGGTTTCACCCTTCATACTACGTCGGTTAAAAAGGGATGTATTAAAGGATCTCCCAGATAAAATCGAAGAAAATTACTACGCAAGACTTTCAGGAGAACAACAGAAGCTTTATGATGCACATGTGAAGAACCTCCAGATGACATTAGGAAAACAAAATGAACAGGAGTTCAAAAGTTCAAAAATTCAGATTCTTGCAGAGCTTACGAGACTGCGCCAGATTTGTTGTCATCCGGGGCTTATTTTCGATCAATATAAGAAGGAATCTGTTAAAACAGACCTGTGTATGGAGCTTTTGAAAAAAGCCAGCGAAGGAGGTCATAAGGTGCTCTTGTTTTCTCAGTTTACCTCTATGCTGGAACTACTACAGGAACGTTTGCAAAAGGAGAAAATTTCTTTTTATACATTGACAGGCTCCACACCGAAGAAAACAAGAATGGAACTGGTGGATTCATTCAATCACGACGATACGTCAGTTTTTTGTATTTCTTTGAAAGCAGGAGGAACAGGGTTGAACTTAACGGCAGCAGATATTGTGATTCACTATGATCCGTGGTGGAATGCAGCGGTGGAAAACCAAGCGACAGACAGAGCCCATCGTATCGGACAAAAAAATGTGGTGACAGTCTATAAGCTGGTGGCAAAAGACACCATTGAGGAGAAAATTGTCAAGCTTCAGGAAAAGAAGAGTCAGTTAGCAGATCAGGTTCTTGAGGGAGAAGGGATTGCTACAGCCAGCTTTTCGAAAGAAGAGTTGTTGGAACTTTTACAATAGAAACGCCTTGATAAACGAAATAAATAAGTGTATAATAAAAATATATTTACAAATAAACGATATTTATGAGGTGAAAATGAAGAGGGTTTCAACAATTGCGGATACAATACATGGAACGATTGAAATAACCTATTTCGAAAAAAAGGTTATTTCTCATGTGATATTTAATCGGATGCATGATGTATATCAAAATTCTACGGTTTATTTGACTTTTCCGTGCAATAGGACAAAGAGATTTGAACATAGTGTAGGAACAATGAAGTTGTGTAGTGATATTTTTTACAATTCTTTTAAAAATGCGGATACAGAGACTATTAATACTTTTCTGGATGTATTTAAAAAGAGTTTATTAGAGTTGTTAAAGAATATGAAAGAAACAAAACAGGCAAAGTATGAACATAAGTTTGGTGGACGCTTAAGGAAAATACCAATAGATGTTATACCGAATAAAATTGAGTATGTAGATAAGATATTCAATATTCCGCAGAAAATGAAAGACAATTCGGCGGTTTATGTGATTTTGATGCAAGCAATACGTGTTGTGGCGTTATTGCATGACATAGGTCATCCTCCTTTTAGTCATATATCAGAGTTTGCATTGGAAAGCATATATGATAATTATAAAACTACGGATGAAGGTGGGAAAGAGAGACCGCGCGAATTTGTTCAAATCCTTGATGCTGCGAAGAAGGAGGGAACAAATAAGAAGCTACATGAGTTAATGGGGGATCATATTGTTAATCTTATTCTAGACAGTGTTATTGAAGATTTAAAAGCCGAAGACGCTAAAGATTGTGAAAAATATGAAATGCAAATATACGAAGTTCTAATTAAAGAGACGGTTTGTGCTATCTTTGAAAATAAACCACCGTTTGACCAATTACATAGGATAGTAGATGGTTCTTTGGATGGTGATCGATTGGATTATGTTACGAGAGACGCGCTGAATTCTGGACTTGATAAAGGGAAAATTGAATATGACCGATTGTTTAGCAATATGACATTGATCGAAATGCCTTTGCAAGAAAGGCGTGAATTTGTATTTTGTCCAAACATTAAAGCGTTAAACACTGTTGAGGATTATTTAATGAGAAGATGGGATATATACAAGAATATTATATTTCATCACAGAGTGGTAAAAACGGATTATCTGATGCAAAGTGTTATTGAAAAATTGGCAATTTATCATATGGAGTCAAGTGGAGAAAATAATGCAATGAGTGAGCTCTTACCATCTGATATTTCAGGATTATGGAAGGCCTTTAAACGAGAAGCTTCTCTGGATAGCATACATGCAATATCACAGTGGGATGATTCTTGGCTTATTACGGTCTTGAAAAAGCATTATTTTGAAGAATTTTTGGATGATCCGAAGAATGTGATTTTACACAAACAGCTATCCGAGTTGCTGACAAATCAGAAATATTATTTTTCGGCAATTAAACGATTTGAAGATTTTCAAATTGTTGATAAAGCAATTGCAAAGGTAGTAAGTGATAATACTAAAAAACTGGATGAGAAGATAGATGAGTTACGGAAATGCAGCACATGTTACTATAAGGAAGAGCTGGAGAATACAGAAATAAATAGTGAGGATGATTTTGTAGACATTCATCAATTTTTAGCAGATATTCAGGAAATAGTAGTACAAGCAAATTCCATTATGAATAAAGATATAAACCAAAAATTGATTTTTGCGAAATTGCGAAGAATGTTTAATTCGAGCAGTAGGTTGTTTACATCGAAGGCGTTAAGTGATATTCTAAAAGAGCTAATCCTTCGGTCAAAAGAAGAATTTTTCAAGTCGAACGAAGTAGTCGATGTAGTTTGTGTTATGAAAAAGTATGATATTGGAGTGAAAGATCCGATTTACTTATACAGTGCACGTAGTAAAAGTGTGCAGAATATCATTGATATAAGTCCTATTGTTCAGATACTTGAATTAAGTTATGATACATTTCCACAATTTTTCATTTATATACTTAAGGCAGAAGATGCGAGAAAGATGATTGACGTTGACGGCTATTTAAAACATGTAGGTGAGAGTATTGGTACATTTTTTATGGATGAATGGATGCAAGTTATGAATGAGTCGATTGACGATATGATGAAAGAGGAGAAAAGATATGTGTAGAGTACCATTAAGAATGAAAAGAGATAATACAATTGATTATATCATATATAGTTTGGTTTCTTCTAAATCGAGAGGAAGATTTACAATCGAATTTGTTTCAGAAGAGTTAAGAAAAGCTAATATTGATGTACCAGAAAAGAGAATTGTGGATGTGGTGGATAAATGGGTGGATGATGGAATTGTTTATGATAATCGAAGAGAATATGTGTTTAGTTCGGCACAGATTAATTATAATGCAGAATTATTAACCTTAAAAAGTGCAAGATAAGGTGTTGGAAATTTTCGGTAAATTTGAATTCATAACATATCCTGGAAGACAAGCGTGTTTTCCGGGATTTATTATTTTAAATGCAGATGAATTGTAAGACTTAAGCTAGTAATTTTTGGTTAAAAGCTGTACAATGTACAATATTGGTAAAAGATATAAAGTGATGTAAGTAGGGAAGGTATATATGAAAACAAGAGCAAATCTATCAGTAGAAGAGATGGAACGTTTATGCGATAAGGCGAATATAGGGCTATTGAACTTAAATGTCCAAACAGGAGAAATACAATTAAACAGACCACTTACCCTTTTAGCAGGGTATGAACCAGGGGAGCTTCCACACTCAAAAGATACGAAGCTTCTCTTGGTGTGTGAGGATGATAGACCAAGAGTGATGGCGGCTATGGGCAAGCTGATGTCAAGAGAAGCAGAGGAATACAGTCTGGAATATAGAATGCGAAGAAAAGATGGAAGCATGGTTTCAATCTTTGAACATTGTTACGTGGCAGAAACAGATGAAAAGGGTGGAGTGGTTCGTATTGTGGGAATTGCGACAGATCTCTCAATATTAAAATGGGCAGAAGAAAAAGCTCGAATGATGGAAAGAGAAAATCGAAAACTATCAAAATCTGCAACCCACAGTGAACTGGAAGAACAAAACCGCATGCTTCGTGCGGCCAATCATGCAGCGACAATGATTATTGGTGGATTCCATCAAGATTATGAAGTGGTCTTGCAGCAATCCTTACAGATTTTAGGAGAAAGTATCCAGGCTCAGCGAGTGAGACTTTGGAGAAATGTTGAAATTGAAGGAGAGCTATGCTGCTTTAACAGAGCCCAATGGTGGGGACAGATTTCGCCAATGGTTGAGGCGGATGAAACAGTCTTATCTTATCGGGACATTATTCCAAATCAAGAAGACCAGTTTGAATACGATAAAGATATAATCAGTTTGACAAAGGAATTGAGTAAAGGCTTTGAGCCTTATGTAAATAATGAAATCAAATCTCATATTGTGATTCCCCTCTTTTTACATGGTGAATTCTGGGGAGCAGTAGCTTTTGGTGATGTCAACAGAGAACGTGTTTTTACAGAAGATGAAATTGAAATTATGTGCTCTGGAACTCTCGTGATTGCATCCTCTGTATCAAGAAATGAGACGTTTGGAAAACTGAATGAGGCGCGAGAGAAGGCGATGGCAAGTACAAAGGCAAAAGGCGAATTTTTGTCTCGAATGAGCCACGAAATACGTACCCCTATGAATGCTATAATTGGAATGACAACAATAGCAATGGAGACAGATGAACCGGAGAGAGTACGGTATTGTCTGGAAAAGGTTGATACGTCTTCAAAACAACTTCTGGAGCTTATAAATGACGTTTTAGATATGTCCAAAATTGAAGCGAATAAATTGGAAATCATGAGAGATGCTTTTGACTTCGAGAAAATGATTCAATATGTGGCTGGAATGATGCAAGTGAAAATTGATGAAAAAAATCAGGAATTCCACGTTGCAATCGAACGGCCATTTAAGCGCCAGATGATAAGCGATGAGCTTCGGCTTTCCCAGGTGCTTTTGAACCTTCTCAGCAATGCAATTAAATTCACACCGGAACATGGTCAGGTTACCCTTAAAATAAAAGAGACGGAACTCAATGCAGATAAGTCCCGCCTTCATATCGAAGTAATTGATACTGGTATCGGAATTGAAAAGGAAAAGATCGAAACGCTATTTGATTCTTTTGAGCAGGCAGATGGCAGTATTACAAGACAATATGGCGGTTCTGGCCTTGGGCTTTCCATTAGCCAAAGTATTATAAAGCTAATGGGTGGAGAAATTTGGATTGAGAGTGAGGTAGGAGTTGGATCGAAATTTATATTTGAGATTGATGTAGATTGGAACGGAGCAATTGAAGATACAAACTTCGATATGGAGCTGCCTTCAAAAGTGAGAGTATTAGTAGTGGATGATAAAGAAGATGTGTTGGAATACTTCTACAATATACTTCATGGTTTCTCAATTCATACAAATGTAGCATTAAATGGAGAGACTGCTATTGAGCTAGTGAAAAAAAGCCTGGAAAGTAATAAGCCTTACGATGTAATCTTTGTTGATTTTAAAATGCCGGGATTAAATGGTGTAGATACAATCAAGGAAATCAGAAGCTTAGTAGATAAAAAAACATCTTGTGTTATGATGTCTGTCTCAGAGCGAAGTGATGTGGAAGAAGATATGAAGGACTTAGGAGTTTCCAACTTCCTTACGAAGCCAATTCTGCCAAGTGTTTTATATAACAATATTTTAGAGCTGACACAGAAAAACATTGTAAAGCCTATGACGGAAAAAACGAAAGAAGTGCCGGATTGGTCGAATAAAACAATTCTTCTGGCAGAGGATGTAGCAATTAACCGGGAGATTGTAGATGCAATTTTAAAGAAAACCCACGTCAATCTTATTTTTGCAGAAAATGGAAAAGTGGCACTGGATCAATTTAAAGAATACAATGAGAAGATTGATTTGATACTAATGGATGTGCAAATGCCTATAATGGATGGATTGTCTGCAACCAGAGCAATTCGGGAGTTAAGCCATCAGGAGTATGAAAGAATACCAATTGTTGCTATGACGGCTCATGCATTCAAAGAAGATATAGAACGTTGTAAAGCTTCTGGTATGGATGATCATCTGGCAAAACCCATTAATGTAGATGAGGTATTCCGGGTGCTAAACAGATATTTATAGTAAAGAGAAAAAGAAACTCAATTACGAAAGTAATTGGGTTTCTTTCTTTTTACTATTGCAATATTTTGAAAAAGGTATTATAATAACACCAACAGTTAACCAAAACATGTCTAAAATATAACAAATAGACAGAGAAAGAGAGGAAGAAAATGAGCGAAACAAAGAGATTAATGCCTTTTATAAATGGCGAATTTGTAGAATCAAAGACAGATAAATACACAGATGCGTTTAATCCAAGCACTGGCGAAGTGATTGCAAAAGTACCGTGTTGTACAGTGGATGAGGTTGAACTTGCAGTAAATAAAGCAAAAGAAGCGTTTGGACCCTGGTCATCCACTCCGGTTATTAAAAGAGTTCAGATTTTATATAAACTGAGAGATTTAATCGTAGAGCATATGGATGAATTAACAGAACTCTTGGCAAGAGAAAATGGGAAAACCTGGGCAGAAGCACAAGGTGACGTTTTAAAAGCGAAAGAAGGAACAGAGCAAGCAATCGCTGCACCTTCTTTAATGATGGGGGACAGCATGCTGGATGCATCCAGAGGATACGATACCGTTCTTTATAACGAACCAGTTGGAGTATTTGCAGGAATTGTTCCTTATAACTTCCCGGCTATGATTCCAATGGGATGGATGGCGCCTATGTGTATTGCATGTGGAAACACAATTGTAATCAAAGCAGCAACTTTTGTACCTCAAAGTGCACTTCGCTTTGCAGAATTATACAAGGAAGCAGGCCTTCCAGATGGTGTGTTAAATGTTGTTACGTGTTCCAGAACAGAAGCAGAAATTTTCTTGAATCACCCAGATGTAAAAGGAATTTCCTTTGTAGGATCTACCTCTGTAGGAAAACACATCTATACAGTGGGAGCAAGCAATGGAAAAAGAGTACAGGCTCTTTGTGAAGCAAAGAACCATGCACTTGTATTAGATGATGCACCAATTGAAAGAACGGCAGCAGGAATTATCAACTCAGCATTTGGCTGTGGCGGACAAAGATGTATGGCATTACCTGTCGTAGTTGTACAAGAAGGTATTGCAGATCAGTTAGTAGCGAAAATTAAAGAAATTGCGTCCAGAATTAAATTAGGACCAGCATATGAAAAAGACTCAGGACTTGGACCTGTAATCAATGCAGGACACAAGAAATTCGTGCAGGATTGGATTCAAAAAGGAATCGATGAAGGTGCAACAGTTGTTCTGGATGGAAGAGATCCTGTAGTAGAGGGATACGAAAATGGATTCTACATTGGACCTACAATTTTAGATCATGTAACAGAAGATATGAGCGTAGGACAAAAAGAAGTATTTGGTCCAGTTCTTTGTATCAAGAGAGTAAAAAGCTTTGAAGAAGGATTGAAGATCATGAATGCAAATGAATTTGCAAACGGTTCCGTAATCTATACACAAAGCGGATACTATTCAAGAGAATTTGCAAGACACACAGACGGCGGAATGGTTGGTATCAACGTAGGAATTCCTGTTCCAGTTGGAATGTTCCCATTCTCAGGACATAAAAACTCGTTCTTTGGTGATTTACACTGTCTTGGAAAAGACGGCTACCGCTTCTATACAGAGACGAAGGTTGTAACAAGCCACTGGTTTGATGAAGAAGAGGGTAAAAAAGAAGAAACATCCACATGGGATGGAACCATCTAAGTAATTAAATATACAAAAAATGCGCCCAGCCAGGCGCATTTTTTGCTAATTAGTAGTATCTAATGTAATATTATGTTCTTTAAAGTAAGTTAAGTATTCTTCTGTTGGCACGTCGTCTGTAATGATGTGCTGAATGTCATCTAAGTTCGCAAAAGTCATTAAAGTAAATTTTCCAAACTTGGAATGATCTGCCAGAAGAAAATGCTCCTCTGTATTTTCCATAACTGCCTGTTTTACCAAATACTCTTCGGTGGTAGCATTTGTGAGCCCATTTTTAATGGAAACCCCGGTACTGCACATAAAGGCTTTGCTTATGTTGTATTTTTGGAGATAGTGTCCGGCATCATTTCCAACATAGGAGAGCGTGTCCCGCTTTAGCTTTCCCGGTAAAGAAAAAATTTCTAGATTAGGATACTGGACGCCTTTTATAGCGACCTGAAGGCTGTTTGTTACAACGATACAATGGCGGTCTCCAATATAATCAATTAGATTTTGGCTGGTAGTTCCGGTGTCAATATATATGATGTCATTGTCATTTACAAAGGATGCAGCAAGCTTGCAAATATTGTTTTTTTCCTTTTGAAATAACTCACTTCGTTTTGAAAAGGGTGTAAGAGTCATGAAATTCGAACTACTGCTTGTTGCTGTGACCCCTCCATAAACTTTTTTTACAGAGCCCCTCTTAGTAAGGGTGTTAACATCTCTTCGGATTGTGTTTAAAGAAACGTTGAATTGGTCACAAAGTTCCTCTAAAGAGACATTCTTTTTATTTATAATATAATCTTCAATTAAATCAATTCTCTCGGCTCTCATGATTACCTCCTTTTGCTACATTATAATATAATATTGACAAGTTGGCAAGAAGATGATAATATAATCAAAATATACTCATGAAATAATCAATATATAACAAGAAAGAGGTACGAAGATGGCGTTGGTTAAAATGAAGGATCTGCTTAAGAATGCAGAGAAAAAGAACATTGGAGTAGGAGCCTTTAGTGTAGGGAATATGGAGATGATTCTAGGTGCGGTCAAAGCGGCGGAAGAGGAAAACACTCCGATTATTCTCCAGATTGCAGAAGTGCGTTTAAAACATTCTCCATTGTATCTGATGGGGCCTATGATGGTAATGGCAGCAAAAAAAGCAAATGTAGACGTAGCGGTACATTTGGATCACGGACTTACGATTGGAACAGTACAGGAAGCATTGGGCTACGGATTTACCTCTGTTATGTTGGATGCTTCTCAAGAGAGCTTCGGAAAAAATATTGAAATGACGAAGGAAGTAGTTGCAATGGCTGGAAAGACAGGGGCAACCGTTGAGGCAGAGCTGGGCCTTGTTGGAGGCAGTGAGGACGGCAGCAGCGACCACGGGATTTTGTGCACGGATCCAGAGGAGGCAAAGACTTTTTGCCAAGAGACAGGAATTGATGCCTTGGCAGTAGCCATTGGAAATGCACATGGGAACTATCCTGTTGCACCTACCTTGGAATTTGGTGTGTTGGAAAAGATTAAAGAGAAAGTGAATATTCCTTTGGTTCTACATGGAGGAAGCGGCATAACAGACCGTGATTTTCAAAGAGGTATCTCTCTTGGTATTCGAAAAGTGAATATTGCGACAGCAAGCTTCAATTGCCTGACGGCAAAGGCAAAGGAATATATAGTAGGTCATGACAAGATTAATTATTTTGGTTTGAATGAAGCAATGGTGGCAGGTACTTATGAGAATGTAAAAAAACATATCAAAGTATTTAATGAACCGTTTTTGGCATAATGTTCTCACAACCGAAAAGCACGCAAAGTCTTGCGTGCTTTTAAAGCGTATGATATGATTGTGTAGAAGACAAAGGAGAAAGATTATGGCAGGAACAATAAAAGAAATCGCAGAGCTTGCGGGTGTATCCAGAGGTACAGTGGATCGGGCCTTAAATGACAGAGGTAGAATCAAGCCGGAGGTTGCGGAGCGGATTAAGAAAATTGCAGATGAGCTGGGTTATATTCCACGGAAAAAGAAACAAGCAGCTGGTTCCTCAAGTGCTAAACTTGGCGTTGTAACACAACTGGCAAAAGCCTCTTTTATGGTCCAGGTGTATAAGGGAATTGAAGACGCACGAAAAGAACTAAATAACAGAGAAATTGAGATTTATTTAGAAGAGTGTGAAAGCGTAGATGAAGAAGAACAGCTAGGGGCAATTAGCAGGTTGGAAAATCGTGGCATTACTGGACTGGCCATTATGCCTGTAGAGAGTGATAAGATTCGTGGTAAGCTCAATGAGTTGATTGATAAGGGGATAAAAGTCGTTACATTTAATTCCGATATAGTGGGAACAAAACGAAGCTGTTTTATCGGCTTGGATAACCAAAAAAGTGGAAGAACGGCAGCAGGACTTATGGGGATGCTAACAGGCAAAGAAGGGAAAATTCTTGCCATAACCGGATATTTTGGAAACAGTGTAAATAGTATGCGGGTGGATGGGTTTATCCAGGAGATTAAGGAAAACTATCCAGACATGAATCTGATAGGTGTGCAAAGTAGTTTTGATGATGAAAAGGAAGTAGAAAGCATTATTATTTCAGCTCTTTCGACTTTTCCGGAGTTAAAGGGAATTGTGGTGTTTTCAGGTGGTCAGTCAGGTGTGACAAAAGCATTTTCTAAAATGAAGATGGAAAAAAGGCCCAATGTAATTGTCTATGACTTGACAAAAGAAAACATTGGAGCCTTAAAAAAGGATGTGACAGATTTTGTAATTGATCAAAATGGGTACACACAAGGGTACCGATCCTTGATGATTTTGGCCAATATGATTCAGGTCAGCCAAAAACCACTGAAAGAATTTTTGTACACAGATATCATTATCAAAACAAAGTATAATGTATAATTTATTCGTAGAATTTCATTAATGCCTGGGTGCCAAGATCGCCCAGGCCATTTTTTTCTAATTCTTTATAATGAGCAAGGGTGCGGGACAGTATTTCTAAGGAGAGAGAGCTGTTTGTGGCTTCTTTTTCGGCCAGAGCCATATCCTTAATAAAGTGTTTGATAAAAAAACCGGGAGCGTAGTCTTTTATAAGCATTTTCGCGCCATTCGTATCCAACTGCATGCTGCCGGCAGCTCCGGTAGATACGGAATCAAATAGAGTTTGTAAATTTAGCCCCTTTGTTTTTCCATAGGCAAATGCCTCGCAGATACCGGAAATGGTACCAGCAATCATAATCTGATTCGCTAGTTTGGCATGTTGCCCACAGCCTGCTAAGCCTTGATAGTTGATGTTTTTCCCCATGGACTGAAAGAGCGGCATGGAAGCGTTAAAATCTTCCTCATCCCCACCGACCAAAATTGAAAGGGTGGCATCTTTTGCCCCAATATCTCCGCCGGTTACAGGAGCATCTAACACATGATACCCCTTTTCTTTTCCAATCCCATATAATTTTTCGGACAAAGTAGGGCTTGTTGTAGTCATATCAATGAGATATGCACCCTCTTTTCCAGAATCGAAAATCCCACCTTCAGTTAAGTAAACCTCTTCTACATCTTCTGGATATCCTACGATGGTAATCACGGCATCACATTCTTTTACACAGTCTCCGATGGATGGAAAGAAGAGGGCTCCTTCCTCGATGACATCTTTCACCTTTTCCTTTGTTCTGGCGTAAATATGCAGTTCGTAACCCGCCTTCATTAAATTACGCACCATAGATTTTCCCATAATACCCACACCGATAAATCCTATTTTATTCATTGGTCTCCTCCTTGATTTCATATTCTGTTCTAAGTTTATCACAAGATACCCAGAAATAAATCTTAATTTTATCGAAAAGTGCTTGCACGCTAGTTGAGTGCATGATATAATAAAGCACATATAAAAGCACGTTAAAGCACGCGAAAAGGAGTAAAGGTATGAATTATTTTGAAATGGACAAAAACAGGGAATTTGACTTAATACTATTGGGAAGAGTAGCAATTGATTTCAATCCTGCTTACAATGATCAGGTCAAAGAAGATTTCAAACCTCTTAAGGATGTACATATGTTTGAAAAGTATGTGGGAGGATCACCGGCAAATATCGCAGTGGGTATTTCGAGACATGGAATGAAAGCGGGATTTATCGGAAAAGTATCGGATGATCAATTTGGGGATTACGTAACAGAATACTTTGATAAAGAAGGGATTGATACATCTCAAATTACAAGATGCGTAAATGGTGAAAAGCTTGGATTGACATTTACAGAAATGCTCTCTTCTAGTGAAAGCCACATTTTAATGTACCGTAACTGCATTGCAGATTTACAATTAAGTGTAGATGATATTCAGGAAGACTATATCAAAAATTCAAAGGCTATTCTAATTTCAGGGACTGCTCTTGCAGAGAGCCCATCCAGAGAAGCTGCGATTAAGGCAGTCATGCTGGCAAAGAAAAATAACACAAGAATTATTTTTGATATTGATTACAGAGAATATAACTGGAAAAATCCAGATGAGATATCTATTTACTATTCAATTATTGCAAAAGAAGCGGATATTATCATGGGATCAAGAGAAGAGTTTGATTTGACAGAAAAATTAATCAAGCCAGGCATGAAGGATGAAGAAAGTGCTGCATACTGGCATGGTCATAATGCTACAATCGTTGTCATTAAGCATGGTATGAAAGGGTCTACTGCTTATACCTGTGATGGACAACAATTCTCAATCAAGCCATTTCCAGTGGATGCCAGAAAAGGCTTTGGAGGCGGAGACGGTTATGGCTCTGGATTCATATATGGATTGTATCAGGGATGGGAATTAATCGACTGCCTGGAATTTGGTTCTGCTGAAGCGGCAATGATGGTAAAGAGCAATAGCTCTTCCGATACTCTTCCTGGACCAGAGGAGGTACACGCATTTATAAAAGAGGAAAAAGAGTTGTACGGCGAAATGATCGCACGTGTATAGAAGGAGATTTAGAATGGAGAAGACAATCAGAATGACGACGGCTCAGGCCATTGTTAAGTTTTTAGATAATCAATACGTTTCTATGGATGGAGTGGAGACGAAATTCGTAGAAGGATTTTTCACAATCTTTGGACACGGTATAGCTGTTGGACTTGGAGAAGCACTAGATTCTGACCCTGGACAGCTTCGTGTAATGCAGGGAAGAAATGAGCAGGGAATGTGTCATACAGCAATTGCATTTGCAAAACAGAACAATCGGAAAAAGATTATTCCTTGTGCATCATCTGTTGGACCAGGTGCAGCAAATATGGTAACCGCCTGCGCAACGGCTACGGTAAATAACATTCCGTTATTAGTATTTCCAGCAGATACTTTTGCCTCCAGACAACCAGATCCAGTGCTGCAGCAATTAGAGCAAAGCAATAGTCTTGCGACAACAACGAATGATGCTTTTAAACCAGTATGTAAATATTGGGATCGTATTACCAGACCAGAGATGATCATGACTGCGTTGATTAATGCAATGAGAGTGCTGACAGACTCCAGTGAAACAGGAGCGTGTGCAATCGGCTTATGCCAAGATGTAGAAGGGGAATCCTTTGATTATCCAGAATACTTCTTTCAAAAACGAGTTCATAGAATCACCAGACCTGTAGCAGTGGAAGAAGAGCTTAAGGATGTAGTGGAAGCAATTAAAGAAGCAAAGAAACCAATCGTTATTGTAGGCGGTGGTGTGCGTTATTCAGAAGCAGGAGAAACAGTAGAAAAATTTTGTGAAGAATTCAAGATACCCTTTGGCGAGAGCCAAGGTGGAAAGAGTGCTTGTATTTCCAGCCATCCTTACTGCTTAGGCGGTATCGGAGTTACCGGAACCTACGCTTCAAATATCATTGCGAAAGAGGCAGATTTAATTATCGCAATTGGAAGCCGCTTAAGTGACTTTACTACAAGCTCAAAACATCTTTTCCAGAATGAAGATGTAAAATTTGTAACCATCAACTGCAGCCGATTCCATGCATATAAGATGGATGGGATAAAAGCAGTAGGTGATGCGAAAGCCACGGTTGAAGCATTAAGTGAGAAATTAAGAGAAGCAGGTTACACATCTTCTTATACAACGGAGATTAAAGAGGCAAAAGCAAAATGGGATGAGGAAATGGAGCGTCTTGGAGCAATTGCATATACTGGAGATGATTTCGAGCCTATTATTCAGGCAAGAGACCCAAGAACAATCCCAGAATTTGTAAAGCTGACAAAGGGTAAAATTACCCAGACAGCGGCTCTGGCTGCAATCCGCAGAGGAATTGATGCAGATGCAACGATTATAACAGCCGGAGGCTCGCTTCCAAGCTGTATGCAGAGGATGTGGACGACAGATAAAAGAGGCGGATACCATGCGGAATACGGATATTCTTGTATGGGGTATGAAGTACCGGCAACCTTAGGCGTGAAGTTTGCAGAGCCAGAGAACGAGGTTTACTGTGTGGTAGGAGATTCCAGTTTCCAAATGCTTCACAGTGAGATTATGACCATTATGCAGGAGAAGCAGAAGGTCAATATCCTTGTATTTGATAACTGTGGATTTGGCTGTATCAATAACCTGGAAATGAATCACGGAATCGGTAGTATCGCAACAGAATTCCGCTATACAGATGGGAAAAAACCAGCGGGAGACTTAATCCCAGTTGATTATGCAAAGATTGCAGAGGGCTATGGATTAAAAGCTTATACGTGTAAAACAATAGAAGAGCTTGAAATTGCCTTAGCAGACGCAAAGAAACAAGACATTGCGTGCCTGTTTGATCTGAAAGTTATTCCAAAGACAATGACCGATGGATATGAGTCCTGGTGGAATGTAGGTATTGCCACCACATCCACAAAGGAAAGTGTGGTAAAAGCTTGTGAAGGAGTTATGGAAGGAAGAGAAGAAGCAAGAAAGTATTAATTGGCAAAGGAGATTCACGATGAAGAAGGTATTTGGTTATCCAAGTTATGATGAAAAAGGTGAAATGATTTTAAGCACCTATACCAACGAATACCAGGATATGCTTATGGATGTTCGTGTATATAAGATGAAAAAGGGCGAGATACGAACTTTTGAGAAGAAGGGAGAAGAGACGGCAGTCCTGCTTCTTTCCGGAAAAATTGTCTACCACTTCAACGGCACAGAAGAAGAGGCGTCCAGAACAAATGTATTTGACGAAGGACCCTACTGTGTCCATGCTGCAACAGGCAGCGTGGTAGCGGTAGAAGCAGAAGAAGAGTCTGAAATCTTAGTGCAGTCTACAAAAAATGAGAAAGAATTTGAAACGAAATTCTATGTGCCGGAAGATGCACCCTTTGTATATTCCAGTGTAGGGAAATTTGGAAATGTGGCCAAAAGAAGAGTCAACACCATTTTTGATTTAGATATAGCGCCCTATTCAAACATGGTTTTAGGAGAAGTATTGAATGACAGAGGAAATTGGTCCGGATATCTGCCGCATAGACACCCACAGCCAGAGTTGTATTACTTTCTCTTCGATAAGCCAGAAGGTTTTGGAGCAAGCTTTGTAGGAGATCAGGTGTTTAAAAGTGTGAATCAGAGTTTTTCTGCAATACCAGGAGGGGAATTACATCCTCAGGCAGTAGCACCAGGTTATCAAATGTATACCTGCTGGATGATTCGTCATTTAGAAGGAAACCCATGGCATCAAACAGACCGTAATGAAGATGAGCGCTATATGTGGCTCCATGATGCTGATTTTACAGAATAGAATTAAAAAGGGTTGTTGCAAAATGGAAACAGAAACATTTTGCAGCAATCTTTTTTTGTGATAAACTAATGGCATTAATGGAAATGTGAGGTGGCATATGATAAAGGTATTTCTTGTAGAAGATGAGATTGTGATTCGAAGGGCAGTGAAGAACAGTATTAATTGGGAGAAAGAGGGATATGAGTTTGTTGGTGAGGCAGCAGATGGTGAATTGGCTTATCCTTTGATTCTAAAAGAAAGACCAGATATCTTAATTACAGATATAAAGATGCCTTTCATGGATGGGTTGGAGCTGAGTGAGGCCGTAAAAAAGGAAATGCCAGATATAAAGATATTAATTCTGAGTGGATATAATGACTTCAAATATGCGAAGGAAGCTATCGGAATTGGAGTGACAGATTATTTGTTGAAGCCAATTTCCGCAGAAATGCTCTTAAAAGCTCTTGGTGAAATTTCGGAAGTGATTCAAAAGGAAAGGGGAGACCGGGAGATTATTGCACAGTATACAAAAGATATGCAGGAAAATTTGGAGCACAAAAAACTGGCTCTTTTGCGTATGTTAATATCTGGAACCAGCACGACGAAAGAACTCATCGACGGTGGCAAGGAATTGGGCTTAAATATTGGAGCTTCCCTTTATAATTTTCTGCTTTTTAAATGTACGGAAAACGATAATATCGATTCCTTTATTACTTTAGAAAAAATGTTTGGTGACATGAAAAACATTCTCTATTTTGAGCGGGGAATCGAGGGATGGGCACTTCTTTGTATGGCAAATTCAGAAGAAGAAATGGAAGCCCTGGGCTTAAATTTGAAAGAACAGATTGAAGAGATAATGGATTCCTACAATGAAATAAAATACTTCGGTGGATTTGGAGAAAACGTGTATCGGTTGGGAGACTTAGGGAGCTCCTTTGCAAAGGCAGAAAAGACCTTTGCAAGAAGATTTACGATGAAAGAAAATCAGATTATTTTCTGGGACAATATTTCGGATGTGAAAAGAGATTTGGAGTTGGAAGAAATCCCCTCCATTGATGAATACCGGAAATTGGTGGAGAGATTTATTAAAAAGGGAACCCATGAAGAGGTGGGAAGCTTTATTGAAGCATACTTTGATGTGATGTCAAAGGAGCATATTGAATCGGAGATGATGCGTCAATATTTGATTTTGGATATTTATGTGAGTGCAGTTTACGTTGCGGAGCAGATGGAAATAGATTCAGCAGAAATCGTAGAAGAGATAGGAGATTCGAAAATTATTATTCATGACTTGAAGAATCGAAAAGGAATTACTCAGGTAAAAGAGTATTTAAGGAGGATTTTAACAGGAATTATTCACATCCGAGACACGAAATCCGGAAGAGGGCATAAGGATATTATTGATAATGCGATTGCTTATATTCGGGGAAATTACATGTCTACAGAGATTAACCTTAATACGATTTCTAAATCAGTGGGAATGAGTCCTAGTTATTTTAGTGCGGTGTTTAGCCAAAGCATGGGGCAGACATTTATTGAATATCTGACGGAGACTCGAATGGAGAAGGCGAAAGAGCTTCTGATGTGTACATCTATGAAAACCACGGAGATTGGATTTGAAGTAGGATATAAGGATTCGCATTATTTCAGTTATATCTTTAATTACCATATCAGCATTATTGGCCTTCTTTATTATTTTGCAAAGTATCTTTGCCAATGCAAAGCTAAAGAAAAAATAAAAACAAAACCCGGAAATTCATAGGAGAGTTTCCGGGTTTTACTGTACTATTTTTCGTTTTTTGGTGCCATGTCTTCTTCATAGATGCGATAGCTGTTCTTTCCGCCATGTTTTGCGTGATACATAGCAATATCGGCATATTTAATAAGTACGTGGTAATCTTGGGTGTGCATGGGATAAAGAGCAATCCCAATGGAGAGTCCAAGACCGTAGTTTTCACGATATTTTAAAAAGCGTTCAGAAGAAAAGTGGCTTAGGGTATCTTGAGCAAACTTTTCTGCATCCTCTACAGTAGAAACATCGTCGACAATCTGGACAAATTCATCGCCTCCAACTCTGGCTGCGATATTAAGCTGTCCGGCTGAAGGCCGGAATGAATGCACTGTTGATTTGTTTTGATTTAAGAAGTCACCTACTTCCTTGAGGACTTCATCTCCCATGTCGTGACCGGCCGTGTCATTGATGTTCTTAAAGTTATCAAGATCAATGAAAACAAGGGCATAAGGTTTTTCCTTGGAAGTCATGGCCTGATCCTCCAGCAAATCCAGGAGATACTTCCGGTTTGGGAGTCCTGTTACCGTGTCATAGTGAGCCATAGTGTAGAGTTGATTTTGCATCTTCCAAACTTGGGAGAGGAGGAAGAAAATGAGTATAATCATAAAGGTAAGAATACTCGCCAGTACAATCAACAGAATCAGTTGATTGGTTTTCCCCCTGTCCAGACTTTCCTGATAGTAATGATCCCGGATATCGGTGCTGATAACGGCAATTACTTTTCCGTCCTTCATAATGGGAATGGCAGCAGTGTTATAGCTCCCATATTCATCCACTACGTTCATGACACCACTGGCATTTTCGCCAGCAAATGCCTCCAGATGTACGGGATCTGGATCGTAAGGAATGAAAACAGATTCATCCTCTTCATCAGTATCCAGGACAAACATTACCTCGTCCCCTACATATTTCAATATGTAGATATAGTCTGCCTGGGTGGTTCTTGCCAAATCTCTTAAGTTGGCTCTCATGGAAATGTAGGTTGCTTCGTCTGCTTCCATATCTTCTTTGCTTTTGTAAGAATCAATAACATCAGAATCTACCATATTCCTGGCGGCGATTGTGATGGAAAGCAGCTGGCTTTCAATACTGTTTTTCAAAAGCTCCCGCTGGGCGTTCGTACTTCTGATGTTCATGCTTGTTACAACAGCTAAAAGTGCAAGAGCGAATACGAGGATTGTTGTGATGACAATCTTTCTTGCCTTTTTTGTTTTTCTTCGTTCTGTTATGATGTTCATACGTCCCCTTTCTCTATTAGTATAGTACGATTTTACCATTAGGGTACGGTTTCGGTCAAGGAGTGGATTGTTTGACAGAAGGAAGCGGGTAGGATATAATGAAACATTGTATAAAGTGAGAAAACAAGGGAGATATGAGCCCTTTTATTATTAGGAGGAAGACCGTATGGAATGTGTTGAAAGAGAGTTTATTCCTGTTGTGTTGGGGGGAGATATTAATACATACAGTGTAGCAAGAGCGTTTTACGAAGAATATCAGGTAAAAACCTATATTTTCGGGAAATATTCATCAGGACCTAGTTATAATAGTAAGATTATTGAGTACACAGCGAACCCTAAAATTGAAACTCAGGAAGGTTTTTTAGAAACAATCCTTTCTTTTGGGAAAAAGCATGAGGACAAGACAATCATTCTGTTAGGAGCTGGAGATGCTTATATTGCACTGATTAGCCAGAATAAGGAGAGATTGCCGAAAAATGTAGTGGCTCCTTATATTGATTATGAGCTTATGAATCGTCTGCAGAGAAAGGATGTATTTTATGAGCTTTGTGATAAGCATGGGGTAGACTATCCAGACACCTTTGTGCATACTCCTGATATGGGGTATGATTTTGAATTGAATTTTTCTTTTCCGGTTATTCTAAAGTCTTCCGAGAGTATTACTTATTGGGAGCATCCTTTTGAGGGACAAAAGAAGGTCTTTCTGATGAATTCCAGAGAAGAGCTGGAAGAGACAATGAAGAAAATCTATGGTGCAGGCTATGAGAATGCTTTGATTATACAGGATACTGTTCCTGGAAATGATGAATATATGTACGTACTGACTTCTTATTCCGACAAAAATGCAGAAGTAAAGATGATGTGTCTAGGCCATGTTTTGCTGGAAGAACATACGCCATTAGGACTCGGAAACCATGCGGCAATTATTACGGAGGCAAACGAAGAGCTTGCAAGAAAAGCGAAGGCCTTATTAGAGGATTTGCAGTATGTTGGCTTTTCAAACTTTGATATTAAATATGATACAAGAGATGGGAAATATAAGTTTTTTGAGATTAACACCAGACAGGGAAGAAGCAATTACTATGTAACCGGTTCAGGGTTTAATATTGCAAAATATTTAGTAGAAGATTACGTATATGGTACGACAAGAAAATTTGAAATGGCCAAAGAAAACCACCTTTGGATGGTTGTTCCGAAAGGTGTTGCATTTAAGTATGTAAAAGACGAAAAGACAAAAGAACTTATGCATAAGTTGATTCGGGAAGACAAGTATGTGAATCCTTTGTTCTTTAAGGGAGATTTACGACCGGGAAGACTGTATCATCTTTTGCGCTCACACTTTAGTCACTATATTAAGTATCAGAAGTATTACAAATAAAGGGGAGACCATATGAAGAAAAAGCTGGGTGTAATTGGAGGAATGGGACCAGAGGCCACAAGTTATTTTTATGAAGAGGTGATTGCCCATACGAAGGCTCATACGGATCAGGAACATATCAATATGGTAATCCTGAGTCATGCAACGATGCCGGATCGTACAAAAGCAATTTTAACAGGTAAATCAGAGGTCCTTATTGAAAAGCTTGTAAAGGATGCTAAGATATTGGAAAAATTGGGTGTGGCAAATATTGGGATTCCATGTAATACATCCCACTACTTCTTTGATCAAGTACAGCAGGAGGTTGCAATTCCAATTATCCACATGCCAAGAGAAAGCGTGAAAAGTGCAATCCGTTCTTTTGACAATGTGAGAAAGATTGGAATCATGGGAACAGACGGAACTATTGAAGCGGGAGTTTACCACAAAGAGTGTGAAAGCCTGGGAGTGCTGCCAGTTTCCCCTTCGAAAGAGCGGCAAAAAGATGTTATGTCTCTGATTTATGACGACATTAAAAGTGGAAAAAAAGGAGACAAAAAGAAGTTTAACCGGGCGTTTGAGGAACTTGTAACAAAGGGCTGCGACGTTGTGATTTTGGCCTGTACGGAACTTTCTGTTTTTAAGAGGAATTTCGATGTGTCGGAACGGTGTATTGATGCCATGGATACTTTGATTTATGAATCCATTGTCAGAAGTGGCGCCAAGTACGTGGAATAGGGAGAGAAAATGGAGAATTTAAAAACCTATACTTTAAAGTACTATTTGAAATTATTAGCGGCTTCCAACCTTGTGGAAGAGGCAAACCTTTATCAGAAGGAGAGCATAAAGGTATTAGACATTACCTATAATTCCAAGGAAATCAAAAAGGATGCCTTATTCATTTGCAAGGGCTTGGCCTTTAAGCAGGAATACTTGGAAGAGAGTGTAAGACAAGGAGCTTTTTCTTATGTAAGTGAAAAGAAATATGCTTTGAAAGAAGAAGTACCTTATATTATTGTAAAAGACATCCGAAAAGCAATGGCAATATTGGCAGGACAGTTTTTTGATTATCCTCAGAATAAATTGAACTTAATCGGGATTGGTGGTACAAAAGGAAAGACAACGACAGCTTTTTATATGAAATCGATTCTTGATGAGTATATGACAGCTCAGGACAAACCTCTTTGTGGGATTATGTCTTCGATTCATACCTTTGATGGAAAGGAAACGAAGGTGGCTCATAATACAACTCCAGAGGCAGTGGAACTTTATCGCCATTTGTATGAAGCGGTAAAGAATGGGGTGTCCTATATGGTGATGGAAGTGTCGTCTCAGGCATTGAAATATAATAGGGTGGATGGTCTGGTCTTTGATGTGGGTGTGTTTTTGAATATTTCAAAAGATCACATCAGTCCAATTGAGCACAAAGATTTTAAGGATTACTTCCATTCAAAGCTTAAGATGTTTGCCCAGACAAAAACGGCAGTTGTGAATTTGGATATTGAGCATGTTGATGAAGTCCTCGAAGCAGCGAAAGCTTCCGAGTTTACGATTACTTATAGTCTGGAAAATGAAAAGGCGGATTACCTTGCATCTAATGTGAGGAAAGAAGGAATGGGAAGTGCTTTTGGTGCAGTTGGACCGGGAGTGAATGAGGAGTTTCAGCTTTCTATGCCAGGTCTTTTTAATGTGGAAAATGCCATGGCGGCTATTGCAGTTGCAAAGACTTTCTTTATTCCATTAGAATATATTAAAAGTGGCTTGAAAAAAGGGAAGGCCAAGGGCCGGATGGAAATTTTCAAGGATAAGAAGAGGGATGTAGTGGCGATTGTAGACTATGCCCATAATAAGTTGAGTTTTGAGAGGCTTTTTTCTTCCATGAAAGAAGAATTTCCAGGATATCGAATTGTTGCGGTGTTTGGAACGCCAGGGGGCAAGGCTTTTGACCGAAGAGAAGAGCTGGGCAGAATTGCAGGGAAGTATGCAGATTATATTATCCTGACGGCAGACGAGCCAGGGTTTGAAAGTGTAGAAGATATTGCAAATGAAATTGCGAAATATATAGAAGAGTATGATACGCCTTATGAGATTGTGGTAGAGAGACGGGACGCAGTGAAAAAGGCAATCCTTGAGTCGAGAGAGAAGACCTTGGTGATTGTAGCAGGAAAAGGTCACGAGGACTCCATGAAGGTGGGAAATAAATATCTGGAGTATCCATCCGATATTGAACTGGTAACGACGTATTTAAATCGATAAGAAGGAGAAAACTATGTGTGGATTTGTAGGATATTACGGTACAGGAGACTATAATCGTGAAAAAGTACTGGATGAGATGGGAGAATTAATTGTCCACCGAGGTCCTGATAGTAAGGGGAGCTATGTAGATGATAAAGCAGCCCTGGGATTTCGAAGACTAAGTATTATTGATTTGGAAGGCGGAACGCAGCCAATTCATAGTGCAGATGGAAAGCACCTGATTATTTTCAACGGAGAGGTTTATAACTATAAAGAGATTCGAAAAGAGCTGACGGAAAAGCATGGTGCTGTATTCCAGACGAATTCTGACACAGAAGCTATACTGCAGGCTTATAAGGTTTATGGAGAAAAAACGGCTTCTATGCTGCGAGGTATGTTTTCTTTTGTGATTTATGATAAAGAGAAACAGACAATGTATGGTGCCAGGGATTACTTCGGTATTAAGCCGTTCTATTATACAAATATGAATGATACCTTTATCTTTGGTTCGGAAATCAAATCCTTTTTAGCTCATCCTTCCTTTCAAAAGGAGGTGAATAAGGACGCCTTAAAGCTCTATTTAATTTTTCAGTATACGCCTACAAAGGAGACTATGTTTAAGGATGTATACAAGTTGGAGCCGGGAACATATTTCACCTATGATGGAAAAGAATTTAAGGAAACCAGATATTTTGATTTCAAATATCAAGTGAAAAAGAGAGGTTTTGACGAAGTCGTAAAAGAGATTGGAAAAACAGTACAGGAATCTGTGGATTACCATCAGATTAGTGATGTGGAAGTGGGCTCTTTCCTTTCAGGAGGAGTGGATTCCAGCTATATTGCCTCTTCGGTAAAGCCTATGAAAACTTATTCCGTTGGCTTTAAGGTAGAAGGCTTTGATGAAACGGTTTACTCTCAGGAGCTGTGTAAAATCCTGAATATGAAGAATGCCAAAAAGGAAATTACTCCAGACGAGTTCTTCGATATATTGCCCCGGGTACAATATCAGTCGGATGAGCCACATGCAAATCTGTCAGCAGTTCCTTTATATTTCTTATCTCAGTTAGCTGCTAAGGACGTAAAGGTAGTCTTGAGTGGAGAAGGTGCTGACGAGATGTTTGGTGGATATGACAGTTATATTGACAGTGGTGTGGAAGGAGCTTACCGAAAGCTTCCTTTGGCTCTTAGAAGAAAGCTTGGAAAGTGGGCTTCTAAGAAGAAGTACTTTAAAGGGCGTGAGCTGATGATGCGTAATACAAAGACTTTGGAAGATTCTTACGTTGGACAGTCTTATATTATGGATAATCATGAGGCGGATGCAATTCTTTCGAAGGAGTATCAGAGTAAGGTACGCTATCAGGATGTGACAAAGCCTTATTTCGATCAGGTAAAGGATTTAGATGATCTTCATAAGAAGATGTTCCTGGATATGAATGTATGGCTTCCTCATGACATTTTACTGAAGGCAGATAAAATGACTATGGCTCATTCGATTGAGCTTCGGGTACCTTATTTGGACAGAAAAGTATGGAATCTGGCAAGAACCTTAGAATCGAAGCAGTGTGTGGATGGAAAAAATACGAAAATCGCTTTCCGTACGGCTGCTTTGGCAAAAATACCTATGGAGTGGGCAAAGAGAAAGAAACTAGGCTTTATGGTACCGGTTCGTGTGTGGATGCGCAAGGAAAAGTACTACAATCAAATTAAGACTGTTTTCGAAAAAGATTTTGTCTCAGAATTTTTTAAGAAAGATATTTTGCTAAAGTGGTTAGAAGACCATAAAAACAAAAAAGGAAACTACCAAAGAAAGATTTATACGGTATACTCGTTCTTGTTATGGTATGAGCAATATTTTGTGTTAAGGTAACAAAAAAACAGCATATATTGATAAAAAAACTACGAAAATCATACAAAATATACAACGAATCACCGATAATCTTGTATTCTTTTCCGATATACGAAAGTATACTGAATATGATAATATAGCTAGCATAGGTGACATGAATAGGTAAGGTTACTTATAGAAACAGAAGATAGGATAATTAGGATAAGGTGATTCAAATGAGTAAGACGATGATTATGTTTCAGGATGCTCGTGATATCGAGGATTTTGCAAACAAGATGTCAAAGTATCCCTACGATATGGACTTAAAAAGAGGTCGGTTTATCGTAGATGCGAAATCGATTCTGAGTATCATGAATATGGGTGTTCACAACAAAATCGAGTTCAAGGTACACGAAGACGAAGAAGATTTAAGCAATCTCTGGGGAGACATCAAACCCTATATGGCATAAGAAGGAAAGACGGTAGTCTTTTCATTATAAAACTTGAAGTATAAAAGCTCTTCATCGTATTGTGAGTGCGATGGAGAGCTTTATAGATGTAAAAAGGAAAATATATTATTTGATAATAAGGCGTTAGCTGCTCGAATCATTTCACTGGTTGTTGAGCAGCTTTGTTTAATAAGAAAAGAAGGTATTGTAAGTAAGGGCAAATTCTTATATTATAAAAGGTAACGATATGGATATGAATGAGGAGGAAATCTCGTGAAGAAAGAGCGAATCATTGTCATCGATTTTGGAGGGCAATACAATCAATTAATAGCAAGAAGAGTCAGAGAAGCAAATGTGTACTGTGAAATTTATTCCTATAAGACAGATTTTGAAAAGATTAAAGCGCTGAACCCAAAGGGAATTATTTTAACGGGTGGACCAAATAGTGTGTATGAAGTAGGCGGGCCTACTTACACGAAGGAGCTGTTTGAGTTAGGAATACCAGTTCTTGGTATTTGTTATGGTGCTCAGCTTATGTCTTACCTTCTTGGAGGAAAAGTCGAGACAGCAAAGGCGGCGGAATACGGCAAAACAGATATTATAATTGATTGCCCAAGCTCCAAGATATTCAAAAATGTACCAACTAATACAGTGGGATGGATGAGTCATTTTGATTATATTTCAGCACCGGCAGATGGGTTTACTATAACTGCGCATACAGATAATTGTCCTGTGGCGGCAGCAGAAGATGAGGAGAAAAAACTATACGCAGTCCAATGGCATCCAGAAGTACTCCATTCGATTCATGGGAAAGAAGTGCTTCAAAATTTTGTTTACGATATCTGCGGATGTGTAGGTGATTGGAAGATGGATTCTTTTGTTACAGAGTCTATTGCTCAGATAAAAGAAAAAGTAGGAGACGGAAAAGTGCTTTGTGCTCTTTCTGGTGGGGTGGATTCCTCAGTGGCAGCAGTTATGCTCTCTAAAGCAATTGGTAACCAGCTTACTTGTGTTTTTGTGGATCATGGTCTTCTTCGTAAAAATGAAGGAGATGAGGTTGAAGAGGTATTTGGACCTGAAGGTCACTATGACTTAAACTTTATCCGTGTTAATGCACAAGAGCGCTTCTACGGAAAACTGGCGGGAGTAACAGAGCCGGAGCAAAAGAGAAAAATTATTGGTGAGGAATTTATTCGTGTATTTGAAGAAGAAGCCAAGAAAATCGGAACCGTTGACTTTCTGGTACAAGGAACCATCTATCCAGATGTGGTAGAAAGTGGTTTGGGTGGAGAATCTGAAGTGATTAAATCCCATCACAATGTAGGTGGGTTACCGGACTATGTAGATTTTAAAGAAATTATTGAGCCTCTTCGCGACCTTTTTAAAGACGAAGTAAGGAAGGCAGGATTAGAGCTTGGTATTCCAGAGAATTTGGTGTATCGCCAGCCATTCCCAGGGCCTGGTCTTGGAATCCGTATCATCGGAGAGGTGAATGCAGACCGTGTGAAAATCGTACAGGATGCAGATGCAATTTACCGGGAGGAAGTAGCAAAAGCTGGTGTGGCAGATGAACTGGGTCAATATTTTGCGGCTCTTACCAATATGCAAAGTGTTGGGGTAATGGGAGACGAGAGAACTTATGACTATGCAGTTGCACTGCGGGCTGTAAATACGGTGGACTTTATGACGGCTGAGGCCAGTGAAATACCATGGGATGTGCTTCATAAGGTAACGAGTAGGATTATTAATGAGGTGGATCATGTAAATCGGGTGCTGTATGATTTGACGAGTAAGCCACCTGGGACTATTGAGTTTGAGTAGCACAATATTACACGGATTATTTTAGATGGCAGATATTTATTTTGAGTATCTGCCATTACTCGCATTATTTCCATTTAGCCAATCTGAGCCGATTTTTTGTTGCCAGTAAAATGGCAGGATTATAAAAAGTTTGTGTCAACAGTGTTGTCGCAAAACAAGAAAAAAACTTGAGTCGTAACGACAAATGCGTTACAATAGTTATATAGGAGGTGCTTTACATGGAGAAAAGTACAACATTAAATTTAAGAGTTAATCCAGCGGTAAAACAACGTGCAGAGGATATATTATCTCAACTAGGAATACCGATGTCGACAGCAATAGATATGTATCTTAAGCAAATTTCTATGGTCGGAGGAATTCCATTTTCAGTTACACTACCTAAAGTTCCTGAATCCATTAATGCAGATATAATGGACGAAAAGGAAATTCGTGAAAAACTAGAAAAAGGGTACGCTGATTTTGAATCAGGAAGAGTGCAAAATGCGGCTGAAGCATTTGCAAAGTTTAGGAAAAGTATTTGACTATGAAAAGATATGTGGTAGAAATTACTGAAGAAGCACTACTGGATATGAAAAAACTTTATAACTATATTGCAATGAATTTGTCAGCACCAGAAAATGCTTTAGGGCAGTACAACAGAATAGCGGATGAAATTTTGAAATTGGAGTATTTTCCGGAACGCTTTAAGGAACTAGAATTGAATTTAGTGCGAGCAAAAGGGCTTAGAAGAATGGTGGTTGATAACTATTTAGTGTTCTTTGTTATTAAAGGTGATCGAGTAGTAGTTACCGATGTTTTATATAGTGCAACTGACATTGCTAAAGGTTTGAAATAGCAAAAGATAGATAACTGCATTGGCAACATTTTGGCAACAAAAATCAGTAAGTCAAAATAATACATGCAATAGAAGTAAAAAACGGCCTTGAAATGCAATGAAACTAAACAAATACGTTTAGCAACACCAAAGGACAGGCCGAGTTTGAGTAGTCCGAGCTAGCCGAGACCCCCCCATTTTACAGGGGTTCTAAGCTGATTGAGTGCCTAATGGCACAGTATTGGCACAGTTTTTATTATAACCAATTGTATGTTGATTTGTCTGGGTGGTATCTAAATTCTCTTTCGCGGGAGCAAATTCTAAGATGCCATCCAGTTTTTTTGCTACTTCATAGTTACTGTTTGGATATAAAGGACTATAAGTGCCTAAAGTAGTCTGAATATCTTCATGACCCAAGCGATCCTTTATGATAAGTGGATTCTCTCCCATACTAATCAATAAAGATGCGTGAGAGTGTCTGAGTCCATGGATACGAATTCGGGGAACAACTGCCATTTTGGCATAGCGGGTAATTGCATTACCGACTGCGTGCTTATTAAGTGGAACCGCATTGTAGGATAAGACAAAATCGGTAGATAAAAGTTCAGACTGCCGTTCTTTCCATTTTGTTAAAATATCCAATGTGGTTGGATCAAGATAAATTTTCCTGACGCTGGCTTTTGTTTTAGGATATGTGAAACGATAATCGTCCACACTTTTGTAGACGAGCGATTTATCAATACTAAGCAATCCTGTTTCAAAATCAATATTACTCCACAATAAGGCAGCAGCCTCACCGCGTCGCATTCCACTCATAAATAAGAGCCAAAGAGATACAAAGAGAAAATGCTGAAAGAAATCATCAATGTAAATGAATGAGATGACTTTTTCAAATTCTTCTTTAGTCCAGAATTCTATTTTGGTTTTTGTAGATTTGACATGCCCGACCGTTCGTGAGGGATTATCCTTCATAAGGCCAAGAATTATTGCTCGGTCAAATGATAATGATAGCATTCCCTGTAATAGGCGAACATAGTGAGCACTATATTCTGCTGAAAGGTTTACCTGCCATTTTTGGATATGTAATGGTTTGATATTACTCAGTTTAATATTGTAAAAAAATGCAAAGTGTTTTCTGAGCGATCCAAGTCGATTTTCATAGGTTGCTTGACGAACCGTTGTTTTGTACTATGGCAAATAGTACTTTTCAAAATAGGTTTTGAACTTCATATTTGACTGTTGTACTGCAATTTCCTCAGGGCTTTCAAGTAAGAGCTTTGCATATGCAGCACGCGCATCTTTCTTTGCATTATAGGAAATTTCGCAAATGGCAGAAATGGTGTATAATAGAATACGAAATAAAAACGAGCATGACAAAAGAGCGAATGTTGTGATTCGCCATGACGTTGTCGGTGAAGTTTTTGTTTGGTGTGAACTGTACTATCTGTCTATAGAGAAAGAACTGTGATTATGGCTTCAACCATATCCCATAGCCTTTCGATATTGATCAAATAATGCAGTTTTTTTGTAGTAAACTTCTAACACCAACATAGGACCACAAGTAGCTTAGAAAGAAAATGGATAATTACATATGTATCGAATAGAGTGGAATAAAGAATAGTTGTGGATGGTTTGAATTATAGTGTACAAGATAGTTAATGAAGACTTTAAATGGAAGTAATTAAATGGTGATAAGAGAAACAAAAGGTGGGGCAGAAAGGGGAAGCCAGAATGGTCAAGTTTGAGATTAATGAACTTTTTAGAGCAATTATCGGCGCTGAGATAATGATAAACGCGCTTTTCCTTTGGATAAAAAAACGCTCTGATTATACATTTCTTGACATTAATATACATAGAAGAAAGATTCGAAAAATAAAGTTAGTTGAAGGAATAGGGCAGTTGGTTTGCGTTATACTAATATTATTAGGGATGTGCTCTCTTTAAGAAAGAGATGTTTGAAAAACTCAAATAGACAATTACTGGAAAAAAATAGAAAGAGGAGTGTTATGTATAGAGTTGAGGATATAAAGCTTGCGACAGATATTATTGAAGATGAGTACAAAAAAAGAGGGATTACTTATTCGAAAAAAAGATATAAAGAGATGGCACGGGAATTATTATCTGTTTCGTATTCAATTGGTGGCTATCCGAGTAAAGAAATATTAGAAAAAATGGCCCCAATGTATATTGATAGGTTGAATAAGCAATAAATAGCGGAAGGGAATGAGATTGGTCAATATGGATAGCATGATGGTAGGAACATTATATATTTTCTTTATATTATTTATGATTTCTGGTGTAATGAAATTAGCTATAAAAAGTTTTGTGCATGACTTAATTACTCCAAGCGAATTAATCCAGAAAAACTTTAGCAATAAAAAACAATTGTTATGGTTTCTCTATACGTTTGGCTTTTTTGGTGCTATTTCAGGTGGTGGTTTGTTTGCCAGTTACATTCCTAGTTTAAGAGGTAATCTAGAATCTATATCGCTAATCGGAATCAGCGTAATATTGTTAGCATATGTCATCTTCAATTTTTTAAACCAAAGAAGTTTTTGGAGCGAGTGCAAAATTGAACAGAACACTCTAATGCAAGTAATAAAGAGAGTTTGGCAGATAAGTGTATATACATACAGTGGAATTGTATTGAGCTGTATTAGTGCGCATATAAGCGAAAATGCAATAACGAGAAAGGTGCTATTTGCGTTATGCGCAATTTATACGCTATGCAGTATAGTGTGTTATTTTTATTGTTACGTAAAGCAGAGTGGACAAAGTTAAACTGCGATAAATGCAAGTAAAACAGAAGAAGAAAAACCGTCTTCAGAAATTACAGTCAATTAGAAATAAGACTCTAGACCAAAACATTCAATCTGTGAGAGCGAATCAAATGAGAGTTGTAGTAACTTATGACAATGGTATGATCTTCAGGAGGGTAAGGGAGTAGGTGCCCAGATTATTCCAGTTTTTGGCTAGTTGATGATTTTTGTTGCTATGCCGATATCGGCAAAAACATTAAATATACACGGAAAGTAAATTGAAATATTGCCGATAATATTATATCATAAATACACTTGGAGGTAGTACTTATGAAATATATATCGGTTTCAGAAATGGCTAAAAGATGGGGAATATCTGAACGTACCGTGCGAAATTACTGTGCTCAAGGGAAAATCGAAGATGCTTTTTTAAGGAGTGCCTGCGTAATAATGTTGTTCCATTTATTATAGATGAAAAATTGAAACTGTTTTATTATCGGGGACTAAATGAATGGGAAAATGAGCAAGGATATCTAAAGGATACTTGTTTGACTGCACAAGATCAATTTAAAGAGTATTTGGATTATTTTCAGATTCTGTACTAAGAGGTATAATGCAGTGGCAACATTTTGACGGCAGAAGAATCGGTAAAGTCAAAATAACATATACAATAGAGATAAAAAACGGTCTTGAAATGTAATGAAACTAAACAAATATGTTTGATAACACCGATGAATAGGCTGAGTCTGAGTAGTACAAAATTATACAGGTTATTTTTGGTGGCAGATATTTATTTTGAGTATCTGCCATTACACGTATTATTTCTATTTAGCTAATTTAAGCCTAATTTTTGTTACCAGTAAAGGGATAGGATAATAAAAAAGTTTGTGAAGATATGCAGGTAAATATAAAAAAATTGGTCTCGATGACAGAGGCTAATCAAAATTTTTCTAAAGTTATTAAAATGGTTGATGAGAATGAAAATGCTGCCAATGATTAGATATAATGATGCATTTAATGTTAATAAGGCAAACTGGCGGATTAGATGGAATCAGAGATGAAGGATTATTAGATTCAGCAATAAACACTCCATTTCAAACCTTTGCAGGGGAAGAGCTATATCCGACAGTGCAGAAAAAGGCAGCATGTTTATGTTTTAGTTTGGTAAAATGGAACTTAATAACGTATTTGTAAATTGTTCAGATGAAGAGTTGATAAGTTTAGGACTAAATATTGCATCAGGTGAAGCTGAACAAGAGGAAATTTTATGGTATTAGTATATAATATTTTTTAAGATCGCTATTGTTTTACCCAGTGTTTTCTCAACGGAAAAAAAGTGTGGTGCTGCATGTAAAATAGAAGGGAAAAATATATTTCGAGAATAAGAATAAATAAACATATAAAAATATTGTCCGATAACACCGGACCAAATAGCGTTAAAAACGGAAAGAAGATTTAAATTCATATTTTCATATTTGTAACTCGAAATTAAATGCATTCAGCCAAAAAGCATTCCACATATTAGAGAGCCTTTATGCTTGCCAAATAATATAACCAATCGCGGCCATAAATACCCTCTGAAAATAAATTCTTCTGCAAAACCTATGGAAATAAGGGTGGAAAACATATTGTAAAAGAAGTCGTATATGGTAACTTCATTTGTGCTTATCTTTTTTAGATTTAGTAATAATGCTAATGCAAAAATAATACCAAATAGTATAAGGGTTTCTTTCAATTTGTTTTTAGTTATTCCCAGTGCGTGTATTTTTTTCTTGTTTAAAATAAATGCGATTAAACAAAAGGAAATAGAAAAAATTGAACCTACAACATATATTTGTTTTGCATTTGTAAACATCACTAACAGTGTGAAAGACGAGATGAGTCCGACACTATATATAACTGAAAAAAGACCATCTTTTTTTGTGATATCTTGAAAGTTAATAGGGTTATACAAAAATTTATTAATTTCATTCAAACGTTCTTTGCCTTGTTGCACCTTTCTATATCTCCCTTCTCTGAATTGCATGATATTTTTCTTGAGAAAAACCTAAACTTATTTTAAAAGTACAGTTTAAAATAGGTTACTTTTTTAATATAACGTTTTTAAAATCGATTTGTCAACATAAAATAAATTAAAAATCTAGAATATAATATATTTTAAAAGCTTAAATAAATTTTGCATTTAAGACAAAATAAAAATCGTATAGATGAGTTGTAAGACGAGATGTCACATTGTAATTTTAAGAAGTAACTTTTGTAACCCAAATACAGTTTGATTTTCAGCATTTTCAGCGATATTATAATAACTATTAACATACCCAAGGGAGGTCGATTCCCTCTCAATTTTTTGTCATCGGAGAACCCATCCCTCCTTCATATCTCATAAGGAAATCATACACCTTATCTCCAGTAATCAAAGAGGAAGCTGAAATTGTATAAGTTTAACAAAGAAAGGGTAGATTAGGCGGGGCTGTCTCTAAAGTAAGAGATGCAGATCCACCCTTTCTTTCCCAAGACATAAAAACAGAACACAATCATTCCACAGATAATTATGAGTATGTCAAAAAACTGCTGTAGAGTAATAACTTCATGTAGTATAAAATAAGCAAGGATGCATGTGCCAATCGATTCATTTAGTATGTTCATGGTAATTGCCGAAAAGTCTCCTACAGAAGTTTAAAATCTATCTAATAGATGTTGTGAAATATCCACAAAAATATCATCAAATAATCATCATAAGTAACGAAAACATGAAAAAAAGTTGCTTGAAAGATATAACTGTGCTATCCTTTGAACATAAAATTAAAACGTTCAAATGGAGTGGATATGACAGAATTTAAACGCGCAACAATGCATGATGTGGCCAAAAAGGCAGGAGTCACGATAGGAACAGTTTCAAACGTAATAAATAATCCGGAGAAAGTTGCGGAGGAGACCATTGAAAAGGTAAATGAGGCAATAAAGAGTCTCAATTATGTTCCAAACATCCTGGCACGAAACATGAGAAGTAAAAACAATAAGATGATTGGCTTGCTAATTCCGAACTTATCAAACAATTTCTGCTCTGGTATAACGACTGCTTTATCGAATAAAGCTTACAATGAGGGATACACCATTATTGTTCTCGGCTTTGAGTACTCAATCGAGAAGGAGAAAAAGGCTCTGAAAAGCTTATACGAACATAATGTTGAGACAATTATTATTTTGAATGGGCATAGTGATGAGAAGTATTTGGAGTCATACATAAAAAAAGGTGTAAAGTTTATATTAGTAGACCGTCGAGCAGATGTGGAAGGTGTATCGTATGTAGAATTTGACAACAAAGCCACAATGGATATTTTGGTGAGAACCTTGAAAGACAAAGGATATCAAAGCATCGGTTTTATTTCCGAACCTCTAGATTTGTCGAATATTCACGATCGATATGATGGTTATCGAGATGCTTTGGTAAAGTATGGTTATAGTTTTAAAGAAAGCTATGTTTTTATATCAGAAGAATTATGTTTGAATAATGCAGAAAATGGATATTTGCATATGAAAAGAGTTTTAGAGAAGCACAGAAGAGATGAATTACCGGATGTATTTATTGTGTCTTCTGACTTCCAGGCTATAGGTGTTCAAAAAGCAATCCTGGAAAAAGGATATCGCATTCCAGAGGATTTTGGGGTAATTGGTTGTGATGATATTAGTATAGATGAGTATGTAACGCCACGACTATCTTCAATTCATCAGGATCGTGAGTTGCTAAGTGATGCAATATGGAAAATGGTCAAAAAGAAGCATAAAGGACAGGAAATAGCGAATGTTATGTTACCTCAAAGTTTGACATTAAGAGATTCGATTTAGTTTTTTGCTAAAAATTAAAACGTTTTAATAAATGAAGAATGATGATAAGGAGGCATCTATACTTCATAAAATGTTTTATATAAATCAATCAAAGAGGAGAAGATGTATGAAAAATCTTAAAAAAGTATTATCAATATTAGTATTAGCAGCAATGGTATTTAGTTTAGTAGCGTGTAGCGGACAAGGCGGTGCAAATGAGACAGACTCATCAGAAGAGAAAGCATCTGGGGAAAAGTCATCTGAAGATTATGAGATTGTTGTTGTGCCAAAAGATTCATCGAACCCATGGTTTGTTCGCATGGAGACTGGTGTAAATGAATACGCTGAGGAAACAGGACTTAATGCATATCAAAAAGGTACGGATGAAATCGATGCAACAAAACAAGCTCAGTTAGTTCAGGATTTAATTGCACAAGGTGTAGATGCTATCTGTGTTGTACCAGTTGATCCAGAATCAATTGAGCCTGTACTTAAGCAAGCTAGAGAAGCAGGCATTGTAGTAATTGCTCATGAAGGAGCATCGTTGGAAAATGTTGACTATGATATTGAGGCGTTCTCAAACCAAGGATATGGAGCCTTCATCATGGATAACTTAGCTGAAGCAATGGGAGAAGAAGGTGTGTATACAACTATGGTTGCAAATGTTACAAATGCATCTCATAATGAGTGGGCTGATGCCGGGGTAGAACACCAAAAGGAAAAATATCCAAACTTAACATTATTAGAAGCAGAACCAAGAGTTGAATCAAATGACAATGGAGACACAGCTTACAACGTGGCAAAAGAGCTATTAAAAAAATATCCAGATTTAAAAGGTATCATGGGAACTTCTTCCTATGATGCACCAGGTGTAGCAAGGGCAATTCAAGAGCTGGGATTAACCGGTAAAGTATTTACAACAGGAACAGGTATGCCAGCGGATAATGCTGAACTCTTAAAAGATGGTGTTATCAAGTCTCTTACTCTCTGGGATCCAGCACAAGCAGGAAAAGCAATGATTTCCCTAGCAGTTAGTGTGTTAGATGGGGAAACAGTTGAGGCACCACTTGATTTGGAAGTGGAAGGATATACGAATCTTCAATTTAGAGAAGGAAGCAAGACAGTACTTGAAGGTGAAGGTCAAATTATTATTGATGCAGATAATGTTGATTCCTTCGGATTCTAAATAAATTCTAAAGGCCTGCTTAGACAGGCCTTTGATTTAAAATATGAGGAGGCGCATATGGAAGATTATGTTCTACGAGCAGTTGAAATAGAAAAACACTTTTCAGGAGTTCGTGCGTTAGATAAAGTTACATTGGAAATTAAAAGAGGAGAAATACATTGTCTCGCCGGTGAAAATGGCTGCGGTAAATCCACGCTGATAAAGGTGATTTCTGGAGTTTATCAGAAAGACGGAGGGATAGTTGAATATGATGGAGAGAGTGTGGAAAAGCTCACACCAATAGATGCGATTAAAAGAGGAATACAAGTGATTTACCAAGACTTTTCGATTTTTCCAAATCTTACGGTAATGGAAAATTTAGCCATCAATAGTGAGCTAGTAGAGAATAGAAAATTTGTCAATTGGAAGCATGTGAGAGAAATAGCTCAGCAGGCGATAGCAAAGATTGGATTTAAAGTAGATTTAGATGCTCAGCTTGGCAATTTATCAGTAGCGGATAAGCAAATGGTAGCAATTTGCAGAGCTCTAATGTTTAATGCAAAGCTGATTATTATGGATGAGCCTACAACTGCTTTGACTAAAAGAGAGGTAAAAGCATTATTTAAAGTAATTATGGAACTTAAGGCACAAGGAATAGCAATCTTATTTGTTAGCCATAAGTTGGATGAAGTGTTTGAAATAGCAGATCGATTTACTATTTTTAGAAGTGGTAAATTAATTGCAACAGGTAATACGGAAGACTTAGACGATAAAAAGTTTTCCTTCTATATGACAGGTAGAGAATTTGATAATGCGGTATTTAAACCGACCAATGTTACGAAAGATAATATAATTCAGGTGAAAAATTTATCCCTTGATGGATTTTATAAGAATATTAATTTTGCAGTTAAAGGCGGCGAAATTATAGGTATCACAGGTTTGCTAGATTCAGGAAGAACGGAGCTTGCATTATCTCTTTTCGGACTTAAGCCTTCAACTTCAGGAGAGATACTGATTGAAGGAAAGGAGACAGTCATTGATAGTCCACAAGCAGCAATCAATAGTGGGATTGGTTTTGTTCCTGAAGATCGATTAAGCGAAGGTCTTTTCTTAGAGCGTAGTATTGGAGATAATATCGTTATTTCTGAAATCGATAAACTAACCAAAAAAGGATTTGTTGATAAAGAAAAGTATGAACGAGAGATTCAAAGGTGGGTTAGTGAACTAACGATTGCCACTCCAAATGCAGATAATGCGGCATCTACGCTATCAGGTGGGAATCAACAAAGAATCGTTTTGGCGAAATGGCTTGCCTGTGAGCCCAAAGTACTAATTTTAAACGGACCCACAGTAGGCGTTGATATTGGATCCAAGCATGACATTCACAGCATCTTACAAAAACTTGCCAATGCAGGGATGGCTGTGATTATTATTTCGGATGACTTACCGGAGGTTATGCAAAACTGTTCAAAGGTCGTGGTACTTAGAGATGGGCAAGTGGCAGGTGAACTTGATACCAATGACATCCAAGAACGACAAATTATCGATATTATGATGTAGGAGGGACACAGTGAATAAAAGAATAAAAAAAATATTACAACAGAATGAAGTCTATATATTGATTATTATATTTGCTCTTTCATTGTTGATTCAATTTCGGTCAGGGCAATTTTATACTCCTAATAATATCGTAGATATTTTATCCGCAATGGTGGTTCCGGGAATGTTTGCTGTAGGAGCATTTCTCGTACTTTTGTCCGGAGGTATAGATGTATCTTTTCCGGCATTAGCATCGTTGTCCGCATATGCTATTACAAAAAGTCTTTTGGATGCAGAGTATTCAGGGAACATTTTAGTGCCAATATTATTAGCTATTGTTATTGGGATTATATTAGGGAGTATAAATGGTTTTTTTGTAGGATATTTAAAGCTTCCAGCGTTGATTGTAACGCTAGGTACATCCAGTGTATTTAAAGGGTTTATGCAAGGAACATTGAAGTCGAAGCAATTGGCAGTTATTCCTAGTGGAATGAAAAAATTTGGAACATCAGCATTGGCAACAGCAGAGAATGCTAAGAGTGGGCTTACTTCGGTCTTACCCGTTGCCTTTTTAGTGTTAATACTCGTACTGATTATTACGTTTTTCGTTCTTCGATATACCATGTTTGGTCGAGGGATATATGCTATTGGTGGAAATGAGTCGGCTGCCTATAATGCAGGATTTAAAGTAAAACGAACGAAGTTTTTACTTTATGTGTTTGCCGGTGTAATTGCCAGTGTAGCCGGAGTTATCCGTGTATGTATGATGCAACAAGCACATCCAACGAATATGTTGGGAATGGAGATGAACATTATTGCCGGTGTTGTCCTAGGCGGAACCTCGATGGTCGGTGGAAAGGGAACACTAACAGGTTGCATGTTAGGAACATTGTTGATTGTTCTCGTTGAGAATTCACTGATTCTAATTGGTGTTCCTGTTGTTTGGAAAAAAGTATTTGTAGGTCTGCTTATTGTAATTGGTACAGCGATGAGTGCTTACCAAGTAAAAAGAGCGGATAAACAAAGAGTGAAACTGACAGTAGATAAGGAGGTGGCATAATGAAGAAAACCTCATTTTTGAAAGATAAACACGTGAAAAGATTAGTTATTATTATGGTATTATGGGCTGTTTTTATGGCAATTACTCGTTTCTCGAAATTCTATACTGTGATTAACTTTCAGACGATGTTCGCCCAGTTCCCAGAATTTGGTCTTATGTCACTAGGTGTAATGGTATGTATGATTACTAGTGGAATCGACTTATCGGTAGTTGGTGTAGCCAATACGACAGCGATAGCTTCTGCACTTCTTATGAGAAGTATAGGTGGTGATACAGGAACAATGGCGGTATTCTGGATTCCAATTCTCTTTTTATTTGCTATCTTAATTGGAACGGTTGCAGGAGCACTAAACGGTTTTTTGATTACGACCTTTGACATTCCACCTATCCTGGTAACGTTGGGAATGGGAGAGCTATTTACTGGTATTGGAATTGTATTGACTAATGGAGCAGCCATTAGTGATTTCCCCAAAGACTATGCTTACGTTGTGAATTCAAGATTTGCTGGAATTCCAGTTCAATTTATCATCTTTGCTTTAGTTGCTATAGTTCTTGCAATCATTCTGACAAAAACTACTTATGGAAAGAAAATCATGATGATTGGTACAAGTCAAAAGGCAGCACGTTTTAGCGGACTTAAAGTGAATTATTTGCTTATAAAAACCTATATTATTTCAGGTATATGTGCAGCCCTTGGAGGCATGATTATGTTGGCGAATTACAATTCGGCACGTGCAGATTATGGAACCAATTATACCCTGCAATCGATTTTAATTGTCGTGCTTGGTGGTGTTAGTCCAGCAGGAGGAAGAGGGAAAATATCAGGTGTAATTTTAGCAACTATTTTAGTGAGAGTATTGGAAACAGGAATCAATCGATTTCCACAAATTAGTAGCTATTATATCTCGTTGATCTGGGGGGCAGTTCTTCTATTTGTTATGGTTTTGGATTACTTTTCGGAAAATAATATTAAGTTATTAAAAAGAAAATGATACGATTACAGGAGGAGTTTATATGAAGACGGTAAAAGATAAAAATATATTAGTAGCTGCAGACTTTGCTGGGTTTCCCCTAAAGGAGGCTGTGGTGGAGCACTTGAAAAGTAAAGGCTGGAAGGTTACGGATATCGGTGTTAAGTCAGCGGATGAAAAGGAGCCAGAAATGTTCCACCGTATTGGTCTTAAAGCGGGGGCAAAGATAACGGAAAAAGAATTTGAAAGAGCAATTTTATTCTGTGGAACAGGGATGGGGATCCATATCGCTGCAAGCAAGTGTCCGGGAGTGCATGCTGGGGTTGTGGAAAGCGTACCGGCTGCTCGCAGAGCAATCACAGGTAATGGTGTAAACGTATTAACAATGGGGGCTTTTTATGTAGCGCCACAAATGGGTAAAGATATAGCGGATGCCTATCTTAGTGCGGAGCTTGGAACGGGATATGAGTGGTGGCCAAATTTTTATGAGTTTCATAAATTATCAATTGATGAGTTAGATGCTTTTGATTACGAAGAATTTAAGAAGAATGATTTTGAAGTAAAAAGGCTAGGGGATTATCCACTCGCTCTAATGGACAACCCGAATATCTAAACAGAAGTGAGAGGATTGCATATGAAAAAAATATTATTAGCAGGAGAGTCTTGGATGAGTTACACGACTCATGTCAAAGGGTTTGATTCTTTTTATACATCAGCGTATGAAACTGGTGAAAAGTACTTAAAACGAGCTTATGAAGACGGCGGGTATGAATTTATATTTATGCCGAATCACCTGGCCGCAGAAGAGTTTCCATTTACTATTGAAGAATTGAGTGTATATGATATGATTATTTTGTCAGATATTGGTGCGAATACATTACTGTTGCCAGGGGATACGTTTACAAAAAGCATCAAAAGACCAAATCGCTGCAATCTGATTAGAGATTATGTAAGGAATGGTGGTGCCCTACTGATGGTTGGTGGATACTTAACATTTTCAGGTGTTGATGGAAAAGGAAAGTGGCAGGATACGGCAGTTCAAGAGGTTCTTCCAGTACAGATTCTTTCCACAGATGATCGTATGGAGCATTGTGAAGGTATCACGCCAGTTACTACCGTGTCTCATGAAATTCTGGAAGGTCTTGGGCCATGGCCTAATGTTTTGGGCTACAATCGCACACTTCGGCGAGAAGAAGGAACCGTGATAGCAGAAGTAGAAGGAAATCCTTTTCTTGCGATAGGCGAGTTTGGAAAAGGACGCTCAGCAGCATTTACAACAGACTGTGCACCTCATTGGGCGCCACCTGAGTTTTGTGAGTGGAAGGGTTACAATAAATTATTTGTAAACATTGCAAAATGGTTGATGAAAGAAGAGAAGGCAAGCTTATGAAAGTATTAGTATTTGGAGCACTTAATATTGACTACACCTATAACGTGGATCATTTCGTAGGAAAAGGTGAAACAATTTCCTCTAGTGGACTTTCCGTTTTTAGTGGTGGTAAGGGACTCAATCAGGCCATTGCTTTTGCAAAGGCTGGTGTGGAGACCTATCAAGCGGGAAGCATTGGCATGGACGGCGAGTTTCTACTAGCAACACTAAAGGAGGCTGGCGTTCATACGGATTACGTTCATGTAAGTCAGTCACATCGTTCGGGTAATGCTATTATACAAAACGACAAACACGGTGATAATTGTATTATTTTATATGGTGGATCGAATCAGGCAATTGAAAAAGAATATGTGGATGAAGTACTTTCGCATTTTGGATCTGATGATTATATTGTTTTGCAGAATGAAATCAATGAGATGCCTCATATTATAAAGCAAGCAAAGGAAAGAGGAATGACAGTGATTTTAAACCCATCACCAATGGATGAGAAAGTCTTTGCATTTCCACTTTCTTTGGTAGACTATCTCCTGTTAAATGAGGTGGAGGCGTGCCAGCTTTTAAACGCATCTACGCAAAGATGTATGGACGAGGAAATTCTTGACGATTTACATGAAAAGTTTCCTGAGGCAAAGATTTTATTGACTTTAGGGAGTCATGGATCCAAATATTTGGATAGTCATGAGAGGATTAGTCAATCTTGTTACAAAGTGAATGTTGTAGACACTACTGCAGCAGGAGATACCTATACAGGCTATTTTGTTGCATCACTAATTCAGAAAAAAGGGGTAAAGGAAGCGATGGATATTGCCTCAAAGGCATCGGCAATTGCAGTGGGAAGAAAAGGAGCATCCTCCTCAATTCCAAGCTATGATGAGGTTATGAATAAAAAGAGGTAAAAAGATACGCCTACTCTGTTGGCAGACAGAGTAGGTGTATCTTTTTACCTCTTGGGAAGTACAATTTCAAACACAGTACCAGTAGAGTCAGCATCCTTAACTTGAATGGTGCCGCCATGGAGGGTAATAATCTGCCTTACAATTGTAAGTCCAAGGCCATTCCCGGCGGTGGTACGGGAAGCATCACCCTGATAGAACTTATCAAAGAGATGATTTGCGGTTTCAGGTGTCATGTCAGGTCCTTGGTTACAGAAAAGGATGGTAACGTCATCCATTTCTGATAGAATCTGAATGGTAACTTCCCCGCCATCTGGTGAAAATTTTATGGCGTTATCCATGAGGTTAAGCCATACCTGTCTTAATAATTCTTCATCACCGGATAGGTATATCTCATCACTGTCAAAGATGATATTCACGTTTTTATTCGGCCATTTACTGAGCATCATGGCGATTACTAAGCGAATTTGTTTGCTGACGTTAAAATATTCTCGCCGGGTAAGGATGGTCTGTTGTTCAATCTTTGAAAGACTCAGGACGCTATTAGCTAAAGAGCTTAAGCGTTCGGATTCGCTGATAATTATGTCTAAATATTCTTCTCGTTCTTCTGTAGTTAGATCATTTCGTTTTAACATCTTGGCGAAACCCTTAATGGAGACAATAGGGGTCTTGAATTCGTGAGAGAAATTATTGATAAAGTCAGAACGTAGTATCTCCACACTACCTAACTCTTTCGCCATATGGTTAAAGCTTTGGAACAGGTCTTTCACGACTTCCGGATCTTTCGGTTCTACCCGGACATTGTAATTACCACTGGCAATCTCGTTAGCGGCACCGGTTAATATATGCCAAGTCTTTAAGGGTCTTCGACCAAAAAAGATGGCCATAAAGACAGCAACGAGGAGGCTGATTGCAGCAAAGAAATACATAGGACGCTGAAAGGTTTCGGAACGGATTAGTAAATTCATTCCGCCAAAGACGAGAAACATGGAAACCGACATAATAACAAATATAAAGGCGGTAAAGATAAGGAGCATGCTAAAGTGCTTTACTAGTGTTCTTAGTTTATTCACAGGTAATCACCGCCTTATAGCCGATGCCGCGAATAGCCACGAGTTCAAACTCAGGGTACTTATCAAAGCGCTTTCGCAGTCGGTTGATGTGGACATTAACAGTGGTGTCAACGGTATTGGACTCCATCCCCCAAATTTCATCCATCAGTTGCAGCCTTGTAAAGATTTTGTTTGGATATGAAAGTAATTTATAGAGAAGATAAAACTCTTTTTGTGGCAAAGTCTGGGTGTCTCCTTCCCGGGAAACAGTAAGGGCATCATAGTCTAATTCAACTTTACCGAGATGGAGTTTACGTTCATTGGCAATTTGAGAGCGGCGCAGCAATGCCTTGATTCGTAGCAGCATTTCCTCTTCGTTGACTGGTTTGACCATATAGTCATCGGTTCCCACAAGAAAGCCTTTACATTTCTCCTCTGGCAAATGCTTTGCCGTTACCATCAAGATTGGTGTAGAATCTCCACTTTTTCGCAGCTCTTCGGTAAATTCATAGCCATCCATTTGGGGCATCATCACATCTAACAAGATTAGATCAATATGCTGCGTATCCAGCAAATTCAGCGCTTCAATGCCATTTTCAGCCATAGATTCAAGAGATTGCCGCGTCTCAGCTTTCAGAGGAGGAATTAAAAAATGGCAGATAATGGAAAGAAAACAGGGGTAATGCCCATGGGCGGACGAGGCAATATAGGTGGTGGAGAAAAAGCGAAGAATTTTGGTGCTGCGATTTCTAAACTCGTGAGCTATTGCAGGCGCTCACTGCCCATTTTAGTTATTGCTGTAATTTTAGCAATTATAGGTTCGATATTTAACGTCATTGGTCCTGATTACCTTTCAGAGATGACGAATATTATTGTGGAGGGAATACGCACAGGGATAGATGTATCAGCGTTTACCTCAGTCGCTTTATTTTTAGCAGGACTCTATGGTTTGGGTTTTTTGTTTAATGTAATTCAAGGGGTAATGATGTCTAATTTGGCACAGCGTACCACGAAACGTCTGCGCAGGGATTTACTGGCAAAGGTGAATCGCCTGCCCCTTAAATATTTTGACGGAACTACAGTGGGAGATACTCTTTCCCGGATTACTAATGACGTGGATACCATTGGTCAGTCCTTAACCCAGAGTCTTAGCTCTTTGGTAACTTCGGTAACGATGTTTGTTGGTGCTTTGGTAATGATGTTTCATACGAATTGGTTGATGGCTTTGGCAGGGGTGGCAAAACAAGAATTTAATGAAATGAATAAGGCGTTGTACAATTCTGCATGGAAATCTCAATTCATGTCAGGTCTTATGATGCCGTTAATGGGATTTGTTGGTAATTTAGGCTACGTTGTGGTTTGTGTGGTAGGAGCGGTATTAGTGATGAATGGCTCAATTTCTTTTGGTGTGATTGTTGCATTTATGGTCTATATTCGTCTTTTTACCCAGCCTCTTTCCCAGATTGCTCAAGTAATCACCAGCTTACAGTCGGCAGCAGCAGCCAGTGAGCGGGCGTTTGCTCTTTTAGAAGAAGAGGAGCTCTCTGACGAGGAAGGAAAAATAGAAAATTTCCAGGTAGAAAGAGGTGACATTGAATTTACCAATGTACGATTCGGCTATCAGCCGGACAAAGAGATTATACACAACTTCTCAGCTTCGGCGAAGGGAGGACAAAAAATAGCTATTGTAGGCCCAACCGGTGCAGGGAAGACGACCATGGTAAATTTGCTTATGCGTTTCTATGAATTGAATGGTGGTTCGATTTCTATTGATGGTAAGCAGATGGATGGTCTTACGAGAGAAAACGTACATCAACTTTTCGGCATGGTTTTACAGGATACCTGGCTCTTTGAAGGAACCATTAGGGAGAACATCATCTACAATAAAGAAGGAGTTACCGAAGAGCAACTTATAGAAGTGTGTAGGGCAACGGGATTGTACCACTTCATTAAGACCTTACCGAAAGGTTTAGATACTGTCTTAGATGATAATGCCAGTCTTTCAGCAGGGCAGAAGCAATTAGTAACGATTGCAAGAGCGATGGCGGAAAATGCTCCCTTGCTAATTCTTGATGAAGCCACAAGCTCAGTGGATACCCGCACCGAGGTGTTGATTCAAAAGGCGATGGATCGTTTAATGGCAGGAAGAACTTCTTTTGTAATCGCCCATCGGCTCTCCACAATCCGCAATGCTGACCTGATTCTCGTGATGAAGGATGGTGATATAATTGAAAATGGAACCCATGATGAGTTAATGAGCAAAAGTGGCTTTTATATGGACCTATACAATAGTCAATTTGACAAAGCTTCATAGATATAATCCTATAATTAAAAACGTATGACTGGAGGTTTTGAAGAAAAGCATGTTATACTATGTGATAGATGACTACTGGTGGAAAGCCAATGACAGGAGATCATGAAAATATATTTTTTTGGATGATTCTTCTGGTTATGTCATTTGTGATTATTAAATATCAGTCTCAAGAAAGGACTAATAAATGAGCAGCTTAATAGAAATGGTAAAAAAGAAAGAGGGAAAAGCATTTACACATGGAGGGAAATTCCATGCAGATGACGTGTTTTCGGCAGCACTGCTTCTCTATTTGAATCCGGAAATCGAAATAGTACGAGGCAATACCGTGCCGGAAGATTTTGATGGAATCGTATTTGATATAGGCAGAGGGGAATTCGACCATCATCAAAAGGATAGTCGCATACGTGAAAATGGAATTCCTTTCGCTGCCTTCGGCCTCTTGTGGGAGAAGCTGGGAGAAGAAATACTTGGTGAGGAGTTGGCTCTTCGCTTTGATGCAGATTTTGTACAGCCCCTTGACCAAAACGATAACACAGGTGAAAGAAATGAAATGGCTTCTTTAATCGGTGATTTCAACTTATCATGGGACGAAGAAGGTAATAACGACGAAGCATTTTATGAGGCAGTAAAACTTGCAGGAAATGTATTGGAAAACAAATTCGCGAAATATCGTGGAAACGAGCGGGCAGACCAGCAGGTGGCAGAATTTATGGATCAGGCAGAGGACGGAATCTTAGTGATGCCCAGATTTGTTCCCTGTCAGAAAAAACTGACTGACACAGAAATTGAATTCATTGTATTCCCCTCGAACCGAGGCGGGTACTGTATTCAGCCTCTGAAAAAACCAGGATCAATGAATTACAAGTGTGATTTTCCTGGGGAATGGTTAGGGCTAGAAGGTGAAGAACTACAAAAGGTAACCGGGTTAGCATCAGCCAATTTTTGTCATAAAGGCGGCTTTATTATGACAGTTGGTAAAATTGAAGACGCAAAAGAGGCCTGTAAAATCAGTAGACGAGCATACGTAAATGCACCAGTGATTATTTATTACAAAGAGAGGGATAAGGAGAGTCTGACCGATATTGCAGTGAAGAATCTGGAAGAAAAAGTTAAGATGGTGGCAGGAATGGAGCATACAACAATTAAGAGAATGTATTTTCCGGAAATGCCTCGTTTAATTGAAGATGAGAAGGATGGATTTTACGATAAAATAGATATGAAAAAAGAAGACTGGAAGAATATGCAAAAGAAAGAATTAAAGAAGATACTTAAGTATAAACCAGAGGCAGTAGTCATGGAAAGTGGAATGCTCATGAATTATCCAATGATACATCTACTCCGAAAGAAGCACGTTCCAGTGTTGATGGCGGTTCAAGAAGGTGAGAAGGTGCGACTTGTAAGAGTACCGTCTGGATCTTAGGTCTTTTCCATCGAGAGTATAATTATATAAAAAACTATAGTTTTAAATAAAAGAAGGAATTGCAGATATTTATTTTAAGTGTCTGCAATTTTTTTCTTTATAATAATTTCGAAGAAGATGGCTGGATTTGACAAGTGATAAAATATCCAGGCTTAGTGGATTGAAAACAAGGATACATAAGCGTATAATCTGAAATGAGGAAGGTTGTGTGAAATGAAAATAGATAAAAAGAATTTATTGTTTACAAATAAAGCACTGTTTCTGCTGATTGTCCCACTAATCATTGAACAATTTTTGGCCGTTATTGTTGGTATGGTAGACTCCATGATTGTGGCAAGAGCAGGAGAGGCAGCGGTATCCGGTGTATCGCTGGTGGATCAAGTCATGATTCTGATGATCAACCTATTTGCGGCTTTGGCAACGGGTGGTGCCGTGGTGGCAGGACAATACCTGGGAAGGCAAGAAAAAGAAAAAGGAAGCAAGGCAGCCAGCCAGTTGATTTATTTTATTCTTATTTCTTCAGTAGTTGTTATGATAGTAGTATACCTGTTAAAGCCCTTTGTGATACACGTTCTGTTTGGAAAGATAGATGCTGCGGTAGAAAGACATGCTAGTATTTACTTTGATATTGTAACGGCATCGATTCCTTTCATTGCTCTTTATAATGGTGGGGCGGCAATTTTTAGAACCATGGGTAATTCTGGTGTGACAATGAAAATAGCCCTTTTGATGAATGTGATTAATGTGGTAGGTGATATCGGCTTAGTCTATGGTTTCGGAATGGGTACAGCTGGCGTTGCCATTCCAACATTGGTTTCCCGGGCAGTAGCGGCATTTGTGATTTTGTTCCTGCTCTTAGATCAAAGTCGTTTACTGCATATTGCGAAAACGGCTAAAATAAGGTTGGATTTTAAAATGGTGAAACGAATTCTGCGTATTGGTATTCCCAATGGATTGGAAAATAGTATGTTCCAAGTAGGAAAAATCGTTGTCCTGGGTTTGGTATCATCTTTTGGAACTTATGCAATAGCAGCAAATGCAGTTTCCAATATTCTAGCTCTTTTGCAGATACTTCCGGGGATTGCATTAGGCTTGGCAACAACGGCAGTTATCTCTCGGTGTATAGGTGCAAACGATTACGAGCAGGCAAAATATTACAATCGCAAAATTATTATAATCGCTCACATTGCGATTGGAATGATGTCGGTTGTGACCTATTTACTTTTGCCTGTTTTTATGAAAATTTATGGACTGTCACCAGAAGCAGAAAGAGAAGTCTATATTATTATTACGATGCATAGTATTGGATGTACTTTGATTTGGCCGGAATCCTTTATTCTTCCAAGCACTTTACGAGCGGCAGGAGATGCGAATATCGCCTTATATATTTCCACTTTTTCTATGTGGGCTTTCCGAATCGGCTCGGCCTTTTTGCTGGCCAAGGTTTTGGGAATGGGGGTAAGTTCTGTTTGGGTTGCAATGATGATTGATTGGGGCTTTAGATGTGTGTTGTTTATAATTCGCTATTATAGTGGAAAATGGAAGGATAAGGCAGTTGTTTGATTGGTGTTATTTATATTTCGTATAACTTTATGCTAGATCAGAATTTCTCATGAGAGTGCCCTGATGCTATGATAAAAACAAGTAAATCATAGTATCAGGGTACTGTTTTTTTGAAACCACTTAATAAAGAGAGGAACTGCCGGGTTGATGTTCTTGTGGGAGTACCCAATTACCATATTTGTAGAAGGCACATTTTGAATTGGGATTGCAACTAGATTTTCTGGCATTGCATCCCGGCACCCATCCGTTAGAATGGTAATTCCTTTGCCTAAAGATACCATCATTAATAAGGTTATTACGCTGTCACAAGTTCCGCTGTGAAGGGGAAAAAAGCCATTGCTTAGGTAGAGGCTAATCACATATTCATACCAAGCATTTGTAATGTGTTTGTGAACACAGAGATATGGCTGATCGTAAAAATCCTGGAAGCATACACTGGTTTTGGATGCCAGCGGGTGGTTTTTAGGAACGATTAAAACGGTAGTTAAATTACTGAAAGGAAGGTGCCCAAGACCAGCATTGCCTGCAAGGGTACTGCCCATTGTTAGGGTGAAATCATGAGTCCCATATTTAAGAGCAGACAATAAGTCGTTGTGATTCCCATCATGAAGTTTCAGCTGAATTTTGGGATGATCAGCTGTGAAATTTTGTAGTAGAGACAAAAGTGAGTTCTCAGTACCGCCACGAAGAAAGCCAAAGTTCAGAGTGTCGGCATTTTGAAAGGCTTCGCCGGTGATATGTGCTAAACCACGGTTGTATTCCAGCAATATATTGGTTGCGTATTTCAGGAAGGATTCGCCTTTTGCTGATAGACTTACTTGTTTCGTGTTACGGTCAAATAGCCGACATCCCAATTCTGTTTCAAGATGTTTTATATGGCGGGAGAGAGTTGGCTGGGTGATATATAGGTTTTCTGCAGCCTTGGTATAATTAAGGGTTTGTGACAAGGTGAGAAAAGATTGTAGTTGTTCAATATCCATCAGAAAACCTCCTTTTGATATTTGTATCTTTATAAAACATGGTAACAAATCAATGTAAAATATACAACAAAAAGAAAAGGAGAAATGTGTAATGATTCTAGTAACGTGTGCAGCTGGCGGTGCAGCCAGTCATGTGATCCCTCAGTTAGTAAAAAAAGGTTTGGAGGTTCGGGCACTGGATATCTCTGATAAGGTAGAAAAGTTAAAAGAGATAGGTGTAAAAGAAACAATAGTAGGAAATTGTCGTGACCGTGAAGTGATTAAAAAGGCAATCAGTGGATGTGATCAAATACTCTATATGCCACCACTTTTTGTGTACGATGAAGCAGACATGGCAAAGCTTTGTATTGATGAAGCAATTGAAGCGGGAGTAAAGCAATTTGTTATGATGTCTGTGACACATCCGAATATGTCAACGCTTTTGCAACATACTCAAAAACTTTATGCGGAGGAATACCTGGTTTATAAGGGATTATCTCATAATCTTAACTATACCATTTTACAACCAATGCATTACAATCATAACTTTTCGATTCCGATGGTTTGGGAAACGGGAGCATACAATTGTTTCTACACTAAGACAACTAAATTAAGTTATGTCGATGCAGCAGATGTAGGAGAAGTTGCGGCTAAGGTGTTAAGCGAAGATGGGCATCAGAACGCCACATATGAATTGGTAGGCAATGACTTTTTATCACCAGTGGATATGGTGGAGCTCTTTAATGAAATTACAGGACGGGGCGCTGTGTGTAATCAGGTGCCGGTAGAAAATATTATTGAATACTTTGGGAATGGGAAGTATGACAGCTATTTCGTGAAAACATTTAAGTGCCTGTCAGAGACATATGGTGATTATGGGATTGCAGGAAATGGAAATGTTTTGACGTGGCTGCTTGGAAGAAAGCCAACAACTTTTAGAGAATACATTAAAAATGAAATGGATAAGTATGGGTTACAGCCATAAAAATTGAAACGATAAGGGCATTTCTTTGGAAACCGAAGAATTCACATGACAAAAAAGAGGGGAGTATAGTATGATAGAGGGACAGTAGATTATTAGTAGAAACAAAAGGAGACCAGAATGAAAAAACTATATGATGGAAAAACAAAGGATGTCCTTAAGGACGAAGAAACAGGAGCTGTTTACTTACTATTTAAAGATAGCGCAACGGGAGAAAACGGTGTCTTTGATCCTGGATCGAACACAGTAGGTGGCAGCGTTGAGGGAAAAGGAAAGACGGGGCTGAAAATCTCCAGCTATTTCTTTGAACTGATGGAAAAAAATGGCATTCCAACGCATTATAAAGGTGCGGATATTGAAAAAGGATTAATGGAAGTACGAGAAGTAACCGTTCCGCCACTGGAGTTTGTTCTTCGTTATTTTACTGCAGGAAGCATGTGCCGTCGTTTTACTCTTGAGGAAGGCATTCCATTTGAGCCACCATACTTAGAAGTTACGTTAAAAGATGATGAGCAAGGGGATCCGCTGATTAGTGAAAGGTTATGCTTGATGAAAAATCTGTTGGCGCCAGGTCAGTATGATGAGGCTCTTGGAGTACTAGAGAAAGTAGGAGCATTACTGAGAGAAGAAGTGGCAAAGATGGGTTATACACTGATTGACTTTAAGATTGAATTGGGTTATGACGAGACTGGAAAAGTAGTTGTTGCAGATGAAATCACTCCAGATATTTGGAGAATTAAAGATGAGAATGGGAACATTCCGAATCAAATTGATTGTGCAAAGATGCTTTTAGAAAAGATAGGTTAAGAAAATAGAAAAGTTTTAAAGAGGGGACCGTTGCAACAGTTCCCTCTTTTTTTGCTTTATAGGAAAGTCCGTGACTTTCCTATAAAGTTAAAAAATAGTGCCCTTGAGATTAAGGACACTAAAAGAAACGATGTATATTTTAG
>NZ_JAMXOD010000002.1 GCF_024721305.1 Aequitasia blattaphilus
TGTGATAGAATAAAGAAAAAGTTTGAGAGGTGGATTTGATGAGTAAAGGGAAAATTACTGAAAAGCAAACAGAAATACTTGAATATATTAAAGAACAGATTTTGGAGAGAGGGTTTCCACCCTCCGTTCGAGATATTTGTAAGGCTGTCAGCTTGAAGTCCACTTCCAGTGTACATGCACATCTTGAATCATTAGAACGAAATGGCTTTATCCGGCGAGATCCTACAAAGCCTAGAGCAATTGAAATCCTAGATGATAATTTCAATCTATTTCGCAGGGAAATGGCTAATATTCCCATCGTGGGACAAGTCGCTGCCGGTGAACCTATTCTTGCCGAACAAAACATTGAAGAGTACTACCCTCTTCCAGTTGAATTTATTCGAAGCAATAAGCAGCATTTCATTTTAAAAGTTCAAGGTGAAAGTATGATTAATGCCGGAATTCTAGATGGTGATATGGTTCTTGTGGAGGAAGGCAATGTTGCAAGTAATGGTGATATGGTTGTTGCTTTGATTGAAGACGGTGCCACAGTAAAGACTTTTTACAAAGAAGAAGGTATTTTTCGGTTACAACCTGAAAATGACTACATGGACCCTATTTACGTATCAGATTTACAAATTTTAGGCCATGTAAAGGGAGTTTTTCGTTTCTTTTAATTTTACTTTAAACATAATCAAGGACCTCGCCAAGCTATATCATAGCACAGGGAGGTCCTTTAGCTTACTATCCTATTTTTTGATTATCCAGGCGCTTTGCATCACTCCAGATACGTTCGAGATTATAAAACATTCTACTGTCCTTATTAAAAATGTGAATAATAACATCTCCATAATCTAATAAAACCCAGTCGCCCTTTGCATTCCCTTCCTGTTGTTTAATTGAGATATTTTTCTTTCCCATCTCTTCATCAACAGAATCAATTAAAGCACTGATCTGTGCATCACTATTTCCGTTTGTAATAATAAAATAATCTGCAATCACAGATATATCTGCAATGTCTAATACAACAATGTCTTCTCCTTGTTTTTCATCCAGTGCTTTATATGCTGTTTGCAGAATTTCCTTTGTTTCAATCATTCTATCTCCTCCTTCTTCACTCTTTTTTTATAATACTCATATGTCTTTTGTGTCATTGGATCGATTGCAAGATTTTTCGTATTCAAATAGGATAACGTATTTTTCAATATTTTACGCAAACACTTATCTATTTTTTCGAAAGAAAGCTTACGGATTTGTGCCAAATCTGGAATCTCCTCTCGATTTGGCTCAATATAATCTGCAATAAATACGATCTTCTCCAATGCCGACATAGCCGGTCTTCCTGTTGTATGATAGGTAATAGCATTTAGAACATCCTCATTCTTTACACCATACTTTTCTTTTGCAATATAGGCTCCGATTTTCCCGTGTAATAGTCCAGGGTTTTTCTTTTCTATTTCATTCATCTCAATAGAATGTTCCGCACAAAAAGAACCCATCTCTTGGCTGGACATTAATTTCCCGCAATCATGAAGCATCCCTGCAATCAAAGCATTTTCTATATCCACTTCATAAACCATTGCAAGTGCTGCTGCTGTATAAGCCACACCTACTGTATGATGAAAACGTCCTTTACCAAGAGTTCCTTCCATCGCTTCCTGAAGCTCTTCTACTTGTCTGCTTATCATCTGTATAGTCCCTTTGTTTTAATATAATTGTATACATTTAATGGAACCATATCTCCTATATCTACACCCTGTTGAATATGCTCTCGGATCATACTTGATGATATTTCAACTTTCGGTGCTGGCAGATAAGAAAGGTTCCCTTGGTATTTTTCCTTCAGATTTTCCATATAATAAGATAATTCTTTTTTCGTGTCCACCTCGTCACGATAAGCCACTAAAATATGACAGATTTTTAAAATTCGTTCTGGATATTTCCAGCTTTCAAAACTGCAAAGAGAATCCGCACCAATGATAAAATAGAACTCATTTTCAGGATATACTTTTTGCAAGTACTCCATCGTAGAATAAGTATAAGAAACCCTGTCATTAGTTGCTTCATAGTCACAAAAGGAAAAATCTCCTTTGTTTTCAATTGCCAGTCTTACCATCGTAATTCGATCTACTAAAGGGCTGAGAATATTTTCATTTCCCTTATGAGGCGGATTGCCATTTGGAAGAAACCATATCTTATCTAAAGAAAAATGAGAAAGTGCATTCTCAGCTAATGTTACATGTCCATTGTGAATGGGATCAAATGTTCCTCCCATAATCCCGATTTTCATATATCTAATCTCCTAGTAGCTATTTGGGTAATTCAATTTTCTTATTCTTATCTTTTCCTTCTTTATAAAGCACAATCTTTTTACCAATCACCTGAACTACCTGGGATCTCGTTCTCTCTCCCACAATATTGGCAAGCTCTTTTGGATCATCCGTACAATTATTTAGTACACTAATCTTAATCAGCTCTTTCTTGTCAATTGCTTCCATGATAGCATTGATAAACTCAGGCGTAATACTGTTTTTTCCGATTTGAAAAATCGGATCTATTTTCATTGCTAGTCCCTTTAAATAAGCTCTTTGTTTCGTTGTCATCGCTTCTCCTTTACTGATAATAGTCAAATGCATGACCATACATACGAACCGTATCACCTTCTTCAATACCTTTTTCTTCCAGCTCTTCTAAAATCCCACTATCTTTTAGAAACTTCTGGAAAAACAGGAAACCTTTTTCAGACTCCAAATTCGTATATCCAAGCATCTTTTCAATCTTTGGTCCTTCCACTACATAGACACCGTCTTCGATTTCAATTGTGTAAGGAAGATCTATATAGATAAGCTCTTCTTCCGGAAAATATTCCTGTTCAAAGATAACTGGTGGTGTATCCATTTTCTGAATACTATCATATACATAGTATAGCAACTCTCTTATTCCTTCACCAGTAGCTCCTGATATAGGGAAAATCTTCATTCCCTCAGGTTCAAATTCCGCTTTCAATGCTTCAATAACTTCGTCTTTATTATCATAGAGCAAATCAATTTTATTTGCTGCAATTACTTGCGGTCTTTTTGAGATTTCCTCATTATAATTCTTTAGCTCTTCATTAATCTTATAGATATCTTCAATTGGATCTCTTCCCTCACTTCCAGAAGCATCCACAACATGTATCATCATCTTTGTTCTTTCAATATGTCTTAAAAACTCATGTCCAAGACCAACACCTTCCGAGGCTCCTTCAATCAACCCTGGAATGTCTGCAATCACAAAACCTTTGCTTCCATCGATATCCACCACTCCCAGGTTAGGGTGTATTGTGGTAAAGTGATAGTTGGCAATTTTAGGTTTTGCATTTGTAACCCGAGATAAAAATGTTGATTTTCCAACGTTTGGAAATCCAATTAATCCTACATCTGCAATTACTTTTAACTCCAACTGCACCTCTAATTCTCTTGAAGGCTGTCCTGGCTTTGCAAACTTTGGAATTTGCATAGTCGCCGTTGCAAAATGCTGGTTTCCAAGACCTCCTCTTCCACCAGTTAAAATCACTTGTCTTCTATTTTCCAGTGACATATCTGCAATAACCTTTCCAGATTCTGCTTCCTTAATCACTGTGCCCTCGGGAACCTTTAAGATAATATCTTCTCCATCTTTTCCATGGCATCTTTTCTTTCCACCATTTTCACCGTCTTGAGCGGAAAATTTTCTTTTATGTCGATAATCAGTCAACGTGTTAAGGCCTTCGTCTACTACAAAGACAACATCTCCGCCTCTTCCGCCATCACCGCCATCTGGACCACCGTTTGGAACATAAAGCTCTCTTCTAAAGCTCACATGACCATCTCCGCCTTTACCAGATTTTATAATTATTTTTGCACGATCTGCAAACATATCATTTCTCCTTGCGTGATAAAAAAAGGAGTCTGTCGCAAAATTCATTTTACAACAAACCCCTTAAAGATTACTGTGCTACAGGATGAATAGAAACTTGTTTCTTATCTCTTCCTTTTCTTTCATAGCGTACAACACCGTCTGCTAGTGCAAATAATGTATCATCTCCACCACGTCCTACGTTCACACCTGGGTGAATTTTAGTTCCGCGTTGTCTATATAAAATATTACCTGCTTTTACAAATTGTCCGTCTGCTCTTTTTGCACCAAGTCTTTTTGATTCAGAATCTCTACCGTTCTTTGTTGAACCCATTCCTTTTTTATGAGCAAAAAATTGAAGATTTAATTTCATCATCGGTTTACACCTCCTTAAATTTTAATTCAATGTATTTTGAATACTCTTCATCTTTATCCATCTCTTCTAATCCAAGAACCAAAGTTTTCATCAGCAGTGTAGCATCCTTTGATGGGGTCTTTTTGAATTCAAACTCAATCTTTCCCTCATCCTGATTATCTACATAACCAATTTCATCCTTTGTAAAAAGTTCGATTGCATTCATCGTATTAATGATGAGTGTCGATGCAGCTGCACAAACGATATCATAACCTTCTTCGCCGCTTCCTGCATGTCCTTTCGTAGAAAACCCACGAAATTCTCTCTTATTCTTGTAAATTTGAATTTGTAACATGGATATATCACCTCAATTAAGCGTTAATTTTTTCAATCTTAACTGCTGTGTACTGCTGTCTGTGACCGTTTTTCTTATGATATCCAGTTTTTCTCTTATACTTGTAGACAATAACTTTCTTACCTTTGCCGTTTTCTACAACGGATGCTTCAACTGATGCACCTGCTAAAACCGGGCTTCCAACCTTCAGGTCGTCATTACTTACAGCAAGTACTTGGTCAAATGTAACTTTTTCGCCTGCTTCTACTCCAAGCTTCTCTACTTTAATTACATCGCCTTCTTCTACTTTGTACTGTTTACCACCTGTTGCTATAATTGCGTACATATGGCACCTCCTATAAACATTACTCGCCAGCTTTGGTGACTCTTAACCGAGTTCTTTTCAACCTCGCTGTGCGGCATACTGGAATATTATATCACAGGGTTCGTTAAGATTCAATCTTTTTTTCGGTCTTTCCCGGTATCTGCAAAATAGTCACAGCTGTAATCACCATTACAATCCCTAAAACATTTAAGAATCCAATTTTCTCTCCATATAGAACGACTCCATAAATACTTGCCGCCACCACTTCTACAGATGCAATAATACTTGCTTTACTGCTTTCCACATATTTTAATGCAATCGAATAAAGGATGTAAGGACAAGCAATCGAAACAATGCTTCCTAAAATAGCCAGGGGCATATACTCCATATGATTCACAACCTGCTTCGCCATATGAACAGGATGTGCTGCAAGAACCGAAACAACTCCCCCTACAAAAAAAGTATGGGAAGCCACAGTTAATGAATCATACTTCCGAAGAAGAATTTTTCCAATCACAGTATAAAGTGAATAAGAAAAACCCGACAATAAACCTATCAATACAGTAACTGTAATTCCCTCTTCCACAGCACCAGTCGTTAGTCCAACAACAAATGTACAGCCAATAAATGAAAGAAAAAGTGCAAATATTTTTGTTAAGGTAACCCTTTCTCTAAAAAACAAAATTGACATAATCATTACAAAAAAGGGGGCGGTATACAAAAGAACGACCGCAACCGACAAATTGGCCCGCTGAACTGTTGTTGCATAGCTTAGATTATTGATAAATAAACTACCAATCCCAGTTAACAGAAACCATTTGTAATCCTGGATTTCCACTTTCAGCTTCCGTTTATCAATGATGAGTAAAACCACCAAAAAAAACACAGCAGAAGCAAACACACGCAAAGCAACCGCTTCTCTTGTGGTAAATCCAATACTTACAATATATCGTGTTACAATACCCATAGTTGCCCATAACAGAGTAGCGCAAATAATCAGAAGGGGAGCCATTTTTTTCATAAAATAATACCTCCTACTCCTTATCCTCTTCTTCCATACGGTTATAATAATACAAAATAATATCTTTACGGGTAATAATACCAATGAAATTATTCATGTCATCCGTAACTGGAACAAAATTCTGGTTTAAAGCTTTCATGATTAAGCTTTCCATATCAGAATTTCCATTTACAGAGTCGTAACTACTTTTTCTGTCTAAACTTAAAATCGGTATGTCCTCTGCATCTTTAATCGAAAGAATATTTGAGGATTTTAAATACCACAACAAATCTCCTTCTGTTATGGTTCCAATATATTCTCCATCTTTGCTGATAATTGGTACAGAGGAATAACGATGGTGTTCCATAATCTCCAGTGCTTGTCGTAAAGTATGATAATCATAAATGTAAGCCAATTCGCTTTTAGGCTTTAAAAAAAACATTATATTCATTTTTTACTCCTAGATTTGAATGGTAACAAAAATATCATAGATTGCTTTTATTGCATCCTCAAAATCATGATTTCGAACTCCAACAATGATATTCAATTCACTGGATCCTTGATCAATCATTCGAACATTCACATTTGCATGTGCTAACGCTGAGAAAATACGTCCCGATGTTCCTCTGGTTGCCTTCATGCCTCTCCCTACCACTGCAATAAGAGCAAGGTCTGATTCCAGTTCAACAAAATCCGGCTCAACGGCTCTATGAATTCCCGCAATCACTTTTTGTTCCTTTTCTTCAAACTCATCTTGATGTACAAATATTGTCATAGTATCAATACCAGAAGGCATATGCTCAATCGAAATATCATTTTCCTCAAACACCTCTAGAACCTTACGGCAAAACCCTACCTCTGAGTTCATCATAGCCTTTTCGATTGTAATCGAAGCGAAATCAGTCTTCCCTGCAATACCTGTTATTGTAAATCTCGGTTTTCTGCAAGTACTTTCCACAATCAAAGTACCTGGATCTTCTGGTCTATTCGTATTTCGTATATTAATTGGAATCCCTTCTTTTCGAACAGGGAAAATAGCTTCTTCATGAAGTACGGAAGCTCCCATATAAGATAGTTCTCTTAATTCTCTATAGGAAATCACATCAATTGCCTTTGGTTTTCGTACAATTCGTGGATCTGCCACTAGAAATCCTGATACATCCGTCCAGTTTTCATACATATCTGCATAAATCGCCCGTGCTACCAAAGAACCTGTTACATCAGAACCACCTCTTGAAAATGTACGTACCTTCCCGTTTTTTTGAGCCCCATAAAATCCTGGAATCACAGCATGCTCAGACTTTGAAAGGCGTTCGCTTAAGCGGACATTTGTTTCTTTTGCATCAAAATCACCTTTTTCATCAAAGATAATCACTTCTGCCGCATCTATAAAATCGAACCCTAGATAGTCCGCCATAATAATTCCATTCAAATACTCGCCTCGGGAAGCAGCATAATCTCTGCCTTCTTTTTTTGCAAAGTTTTCCTTAATCAAGGCAAACTCTTTTGAAAGATTCGTCTTAAGACCTAAACCTTTAATAATCTCATTATATCGTTCTTCAATTCCTTTGAACTGTTTTTCAAAATCATTTTCCAGAATCGCCTGACCATAGCAGCTGTAAAGCATATCGGTTACCTTTGTATCATTAGGTGTTCGTTTCCCCGGTGCAGAAGGAATTACGTAGCGTCTTGCTTCATCCTTTTTAATAATCTTGCCTACCTTCTCAAACTGTTCTGCGCTGGCTAATGAACTTCCACCAAACTTTACAACTTTTTTCATTTTCTTTCTCCTCCACTATCTATACTAAATAATTCTTATCTATATTACATTATTTTCCAAGTATCTGCAATGCGATATTTGGTGTAAAAACCATACCTTTTATCCCTTTTTCTTGTGCCGCCTTAATATTTTCTTCTAAATCATCGAAAAATAAAGTTTTTTCCGGAATTAATTCGTATCGTTCTAATAAAATATCGTATATCTCTGGATTCGGCTTAATACACTTCTCTTTCCACGAAAAAACTCCCCCCTCCATCTTTTCTAAAAATGCCAATTGCTCCTTAGATTGGAGATACATCTCATCTGAATAATTGGATAAATAATAAGTTCGAATCCCTTTGTTCTTAAAAAAATCAATAAACTCTTCCACATATGGATAAGGAACAATCGTCTTTCCAAAATCCATAAATACCTCTCGGATTTCTTTTTCGAACTCCGGAGCATTATCAATTAAAGCACTTAACCACTCATCGGTTTCAAAGCCTTTGTCGCCTAAGCTCCAATCCTCATTTAAAAACACTGCTTTTGCCACACTCTCTCTGGTAGATGGTGAGAACCCAAAAGAATCAAGATACTCTTCCCATGCAAAATGTATTAACACATTTCCAATATCAAACACCACTGCATCAATTTCTTTTAAATTAATCATGATCTATTACCACCTCTTTAAATTCTCCTTTTGTCACCTTCTGCAAGTCTATCGGTGAAAGTTTTATTTGAGTTCCAACTCTGCCTCCGCTTACATAGATGTGCTCCAATTTTTTCGCATCTTCCTGAATTATCACAGGAAAATTCTTTTTCATTCCAATCGAAGTTGTACCTCCACGCACATACCCCGTCACTTTAGTCAAATCTTTTAGGGGAAGCATTTCTAACGCCTTTTCTCCTACCGCCTTTGCCGCCTTTTTTAAATCCAGTTCTTCTTCAATCGGAATCACAAAGGTAAAGTATTCCCTTCCCTTTGTCTGAGTTACCAATGTTTTATAAACCAATTCATGAGACAAACCTAATTTATCTGCAACATGTACCCCATCGATAAATCCATCCGCCTCATACCCTTGATGAGAATAGATGATTTTTTCTCTGTCCAATATACGCATTGCATTGGTCTTTACTTCTTTCTTCGCCATTTTCACACCGCCTAATTAAATAAATTCAGCTGTTCAATCTTATAAGGAGATTTATATACATGTATAATGTCCTTCATCTTATATAAGATTCCCTGCTTCTCACACTCTTTGCTAAATACGCCCCAAAGCTCTCTTGCTTTACCGCTGACACATTTGTAGTTATTCCGATAACTCTTTATATATTTTTCTTGTAACCCTTCATTTGGAAACTGTTCCTCCAGGCACTTAAAAAACCAATCTCGTTGATTTCCCCGCAAGGTCACTCCAAATGCCGGATATATAAATTTTGCCCCTGCTTCCTTTGCCTGATGAATGATATTTAATATATTTTCTCTCGAATCTTCCAAAAAAGGTAAAACCGGCATTAATAGTATTCCCGAAAATATACCTGCATTTCCCAACTCTCTTAACACCTCAAATCTTCTTGAGGAAAGAGGCGCTCCCGGCTCAATTTTCTTTGACAACTCATCATCTGCTGTTGTAATCGTAATTTTGCATAATACAGGAGAATGCTCTGTAATACTTTTCAAAACCTCAATGTCTCTCAGAATCAAATCGCTTTTCGTTGCGATTGCTACTCCAAACTCAAAGGCATTCATAAGCTCAAGAGCATTTCTAGTCAGCTTCAGCTCCTTTTCCAACGGATTATAAGGATCGCTCATAGCTCCTGTTGCAATGACTCCTTTTTTCACTTTTCTTCGCAGCTCATCACGAATAATAATCAATGCATCTTTTTTTACCCGGACTTCATCAAAATCATTTACACCATAACAATCCGATCGACTGTCACAGTATATACATCCATGACTGCACCCTTTGTATATGTTCATGTTGTAATCCATGCCAAACCAAGAATTTCCGCCGTTTGATCTGGTCACAATGGTTTTCGCCTCAATATACTCCACTTTCTTCATACACAAAAGCCTCCAGGGGAAGGAGGTCGTTTTCATTCCTTCCATATAAATTTAATCTGTGATATCCATATAGATTTTCCGGATCAAATGCTTTCATTACCAAATCCGGCTTCAAGTTCGTCTCACTTCCTGCCGCCAAGAAAAGATATATATCCCCTTCTCTCTCCTCCATTTGGAAAATAAAAGGTCTGATATTCACAATTTTCTCACTTCTTTTTGTTTTCTTTAGTATGGATATTTCGTCCTTTGCCATAAAGTCATCGACTCTTGAAAGAATCTCTGTTGCTATTGGACTACCATCTTTTCGTTTTACCAGATAATCAGCAGCTGCTACCATTGTCATTCCACTGTATTTTTTTTCTGGATTTATATAAATCATATTTGCAATCTCAACGCCTTCTACCATAACCTCATTCAAGTCCCTAATGGCATCAGAAAGATTTATTTCCCTTGTAAGCTCCACATCCATATACTCCCCATCACTCGTTAAACCTACTGATAATGGTTGTGCAAAGGACATAATAAAATGAGGAGAATATCCTTGTGTCAAGGCAACAGGAATCCTTCCTCGTCTCATCGCCTTTTGAAAGAAACGCATCAGGTCTAAGTGTCCAATATACCTCATTGCACCATATTTACGGAATTTAATTCTTGCTTTCAAGACAGACACCTCCCTTATATTTCCCGGCTCCACAGCCCGAACATTTCATTTTGCAGTTCGGAGTTATCGTTTCAGCTAATGCTCGTTCCCATTCCTTCCACAAAAATTCCTTCGTCACACCAATATCAATAAAGTCCCATGGCAGCGTTTCATCCTTTTCTCTCTTACGAAGATTATAAAACTCCGTGGTCAGACCTGCTGTCTGAAAGGCTTTTTCCCATTTTTCACCATCAAAAAACTCCGTCCAGGAATCATACATACATCCCATTTTATAGGCCTCATATATGACCTTTGACTGTCTTCTGTCCCCCCTGGCAAGAGCACCTTCTATAATCGTTGTTCCTGCATCATGATACTGGTAGCGAAGACTTTTCTTATTCAATTGCTTTCCAAACTCATCCTTAACGGTATAAGCCTTTTGCAGGTAGTCCTCTCTCGAAAGCATATTTGCCCATTGAAAAGGAGTGAAGGGCTTCGGAATAAAGAAAGAGGAACTTGCTGTAATTTGACACTTTCCATTTCGTTGATCTTTTGGAATCTCATAATACGCTCGTGCCACTTCATCCGCTAAAACCGCAATCTCTTTTGTATCCTCTTCCGTTTCTGTAGGCAGCCCCAGCATAAAGTAAAGCTTCACCTTATTCCATCCACCATCAAAGGCTTTTCTGGCACCACCTATAATGTCCTCTTTTGTAAGACCTTTATTAATGACATTACGAAGCCGTTGACTTCCAGCTTCTGGTGCAAAAGTCAAACTGCTTTTACGAACATCCTGCACCTTACTCATAACATCTAACGCAAATGCATCAATTCGAAGAGAAGGAAGGGATATATTGATTCCCTGATCCTTAAACTCATCAATTAAATACGTAACCAATTCTTTCAGTTCTGTGTAATCACTTGAACTCAAAGAACTCAAGGATATTTCTTCATGACCCGTATTACGCATCATTTCCTGAATGTAATGCTTTAATGTGTCTAATCTCTTCTCTCTGGTTGGTCGATAAATCATTCCCGCCTGGCAAAAACGACAGCCGCGAATACATCCTCTTTGAATCTCTAAAACCACACGGTCCTGAGTGGCTTTAATAAAGGGTACTACCGGAGCTGTTGGATATGGGAGGTTCGAAACATCCACTGCCATTTGTTTCTCGACTTTAGTGGGTGCTTCTTGAACCACTCTTTCGAACACTTCTATTGTTTGGTCGTCCTTATACCGAACGCTATATAGGGACGGGACGTAAACCCCTTTTATTTGCGCTATTTTTAGTAGGTAGTCCTGTCGCGAACCCCCTCTCTTTTTATGTTCCTTGTATAAATTCAAAAGTTCATCATAAACAGTTTCCCCTTCTCCAATATAGAAGAAATCAAAGAAATCTGCCAAGGGTTCCGGATTATACGTACAAGGTCCACCTCCAATAACAAGAGGGTCCTCTTCCTTTCTATCCTTTGCGTAGATTGGAATTTGACTCAGCTCTAAAACTTGTAAAATGTTCGTATAACACATTTCGTATTGAATCGTAATTCCCAAGAAGTCAAAAGCTTTAATCGGGTCTTGAGACTCTAACGCAAATAGAGGGATGTTCTCATCCCTCATAATTTTATCCAAATCTACCCAAGGTGAATAAACCCTTTCACACCAGGTATCCTCTCTTCTATTGAACATATCATATAATATCTGTATTCCCAAATGGGACATACCTATTTCGTAAACATCAGGAAAGCACATGGCAAATCGGATATCCACTTTTTCCAAATCTTTATTCACCGAGTTTACCTCATTGCCAATATACCTGGCAGGTTTCTCGATTTTCAATAATATTTCGTCACTTAATGCAAGCTTTCTCATTTTTCACCTCTCTATTGCGGTTTAACAGCACCTTTTAATTATATCTACTTTGCTGTTGAACTTCAAGTAGAGACTTTATAACTACTCATATCATAAATCAGTATATTCCATTCTTTATCCACCTTCTTCGACATAAAATTAGTATTATTATAAATATAAGAAAAACACACAAATTATAACCTACACTCGGAAGTACATGCAGCATTGAGGTATTTCCAGTATCTAAAAACTTTTCTAAATCATAATATAACTTAGATGAAGCATCATAGTATGCGAAAAACCAGAACAGTTCTGAAGCTGCCGCTATCATAATTTGTCCAATCCACACAACAAGGTTTAAGCAAAATGCCAGAAGTATATTTTTGAATAAATACGCAAATATAGAAGCAACAAGCACCTCATAAATCAACGCATTTTCGTAATATAGAAACATAGTAATAAACTGGCTAAAATCACCAAAAACCATGCATGCTACACCATTCATTGCTAATAATGACAACGAAAAAAACAGCCATATGTATAAGGATCGTAGTAGAAAATGTCTCAGAGGGCTATATCCAATATTTCTATAAAATAGAATGTTTTTTTCTTTATAATCAATATTGAGTACACAAATAGCGACAATAGAGAATATCATTGGACCAAACTGAGTAATTACGGTATATACACTCTTAAAATAATCATATAATGTTAAATACTGAATATGATCAAGGCTAATTGGTAAAATATATCCAAAAGCAAAACATGCTATTACTGTCAAAAAACAAAATATATAATTCCTACTATTAATATGTCTCTGCAGTTCCACTTTATCTCCCTCCTCTTATGTAGGTTTTTATTATCTCCTCTTTACTATCCACTTCCTTTATTGTCTTTTCCTCCATATAATAATATCTCCCACTCATATGCTCAATATCCGACAAATTATGAGAAATATTAACGCAGGTGACACCTTCTTGTTCAACATATTTAATCAAAAAATCGTATATATCCAGAGTACTTTTTTTGTCAATTGCATTTGTAAACTCGTCTAATATTATCACTCTGGGTTTTGATGCTAAAAATGTCAGTAATTTCATTTTTTGTTTCTGTCCGTCACTCATATTCTTTATTCTGAAAGATTTCGGTATTGTATCAAGACCCAACATGAAAAACAACCACTCAACATATTTGTTCTCATATTTCGATTTCAAAAAAACATATAAGTTATTCAGACGTAAATCACTTGGAACATTACTATAACTGCCAATGACAACCGGTTCCGATGAAGCTTTAATTTCACCCTCATAATCTAAAATATTGATACATGATTTGGCAAAGCACGACTTCCCCACTCCATTACTTCCGCCCAAATGTGAAATCACAGAATCTCGAAATTTTATATTTAGATTTTTAATCAATTCCTTGTTTCCAATTTTCAAGGAATATCCAATAAATTCAAGCATTTATTCTCCCTCCAATCAAAAAAATATCTTTAACCGCCAACCGGAATATTTTCTCTTTCATTTTTTATTTGTTTATATTAATATATAGGTATACTATTTTGATAATATTGTATTTATTTTAAAAAATCAATTCTTTCGTTTAGATTGGTTAGTTTTTGTTTTTAACGGTAGGAGGAGGAAAGCATGACAGAACTAATATACAAAATCGGAATCTGCGACAATGAAGAATATTGGCAAAAAAAAATCGCTCAATTGTGTAATGATTGTTGTAGAGACCTTAACATACACGCCGAATATACATTCTTTTCTACAGGAAACGATCTTGTAAAATCAAAAATTGATTTTGCATTACTCTTTCTTGATGAAGAAATGCCTGGGCTCTCAGGCTTAGATGTCAAGGAAACCCTTGAACAGCGAGACTTAAATATCATGATTATTTTCGTAACACATCACAAAGAAATAATCTATGACTCCTTCGGAAAAAATGTATATGGATTTTTGCATAAACCTGTTATTAACAAAGAATTCCACAGAATTTTCCAGAAAACAATTTACAAATTAAATAATAAATCTTTTATCAAAGTTTTTGATCCTCAAAAAGGCTATTTAAATATTCCCTATCGAGATATACTTTATATTGAAGCCGAGGGCAGCTACTCCAACATATTTTTGCATACTGGAAACCATGTTTTGATTCGAAAAGGAATTGGTGAGATAGAGTATGAAAGCACATGTAGATATTTAGTACGTGTTCATAAATCTTATATTGTTAACCTCCTGCAGAAATGTACGCTGAATCTAGTAGACTCTTTCTTGATTTTAAATACCAATCCCTCTATTAAAATTCAAATTGCACGACGGAGAAAAAGGGAGCTGCAAGAATTATATGCAGAAGCACATAAAATAAAAAGGAGCTATCCGTAACCTTTACGGACAACTCCCTGTAGATTCTATCGATCGTCTAATTCTTCTAGAATTTCTTCCCACGTAATTCCTTTTTCCACCATTAAAACATTCATATGATAGAGAAAATCTGCAATTTCATACTTTATTTCCTCTGTATTAGGATTTTTGGAAGCAATTATAATTTCTGCCGCCTCTTCTCCAACCTTTTTTAATATCTTGTCTATACCCTTATCAAAAAGATAATTTGTGTAAGACCCTTCCTTTGGATTTTCTCGTCGATCCACAATTGTATCATAAAGATCCTTGAATACATTCAATGGATTCGACATATCATTTATCTCTCCCGCGACCGGCGTATAAAAACAAGTTGGATTTCCCGTATGACACGCTGCTCCTAACTGTTCCACCTTTGCTAACAACGTATCCTTATCACAATCCACCTGAATGGATTTCAAATACTGTGTATGGCCACTGGTTTCTCCTTTGATCCATAATTGCTTACGGCTACGGCTATAATAAGTCATTTTTCCTGTCTTAATAGTATAATTAAAAGCCTCCTCATTCATATACGCCATCATCAGAACCTCTTCTGTCTTATAATTCTGGACAATGACTGGAATAAGACCTTGGTCATTTAACTTCATTTCAGAAAACTCTATTTCACTTTCAAATGTAGAAACAGGAATCCCTTTTTCAACACATTCTTCTTTTAAGGCAAAGAAATCCATTTCCTCGCGGCTAACAAAGGGGCCCGTTACACCTCTAACCTTTGTCTTTTCCAAAAGAGAAAGAATTTCTTCTTTATCGGTAGACTGGCTAAATACAACACTGCTCAGTTGAGAAACATTTTTTACAGAATCCATATCCAGCTGGTGCATAATCAATAACTCTCTGGCATTTTTATTAATTGTATGCTGATGCTTAAACAACGCATCAAAATCATTGATGGATACACTGATTTTTTCTTTACCAAAACGAGCTGCCGCCGCTTCAATCAACTGATCTGCATCAGGTTTTGAGATATTGATTACCACCTTGCTTGCACCTGCGTAAAGAACCTTTTTAACATCCTCAAGATTATTTATATTGCCTGCAATAAGCAAGGGGATTCTAGTTGCCTTTTTAATACGCTTAATAAAATGAAGCACCTCATCTTTATCTTCCTCATGCCGGGAGAGATCAAAAATAAGTAATTCATCCGCTCCTTTTTCATTGTAGCTCCTTACTAATTCCAATACATTTCCCGAAATGATCGTGTCATCATCAAACCAATTTACTGCTTTTTTATGTTTAAGAAATATACAGGGTATAATTCGTTTTAAACTCATAACTACTCCTTCTCACAGACTTCCTTTTGTTGTCCATGCTTCTTTTATTCTTGGTTCTTCCTGCGTTGCCATATCCAACGCTTTACCAAACCCTTTAAATAAAGCCTCAGCAATATGGTGATTATTGGTTCCATCCAAGACTTTTAAATGCAGATTCATCATCCCTCCATAAGAAACAGCATAGAAAAATTCACGTATCATCTCCGTCTCAAGAGTACCAATTCTTTCTACCGAAAACTCTGCATTATAATTCAAATAAGGTCTTCCCGATAAATCAACAGCTGCAATAACTAACGTCTCATCCATTGGCAAAGTAAAATGTCCGTAGCGTTTTAAACCAGCCTTATCTTCTATTGCCTCTCTTATTGCTTCTCCCAAAACAATTCCCGTATCTTCTATAGTATGGTGCGAATCAACCTCTAAATCACCCTTTACTTGTACATCCAAATCAAATAAACCATGTCGTGCAAAGCCATCTAGCATATGGTCAAAAAAACCAATTCCTGTATCAATATTGTTCCGTCCTCTCCCATTTATTGTCAGAGTTAGCACAATATCCGTTTCTTTCGTCTTTCGTACAATCGTAACCTGATTTTTCATCTACCTTCCTCCTCAAGACGTACCCGTATTGAATGAGCGTGGGCACTTAGTTCCTCGGCAGTAGCAAACTTCATAATATCATCTGCCGCTTCAAACAATGCCTCTTTTGAATAGCTGATTAGACTGGATTTTTTAATAAAATCATCTACTGAAAGAGGCGAAAAAAACTTTGCCGTCCCATTAGTAGGCAACACATGATTCGGACCTGCATAATAGTCTCCTAACGGTTCACTGGAGTATTCTCCAATAAAAATCGCACCTGCATTTCGAATCTTAGTCATAACCTCATAAGGTTCCTTAGTCATAATTTCTAAATGCTCAGAAGCAATCTCATTTGCCACTCCAATACTCTCTTCCAAACTATCCGTCACCAGTATATATCCATAGTTTTCAATTGATTTTTCAATAATTTCTTTTCTGGGCAATGCACTTGTATATTCCGAAACCCAATCAGACACTTGCTTTGCAAGCTCTATACTAGAAGTAACTAAAATTGCACTTGCCAGCTCGTCATGCTCTGCCTGAGACAAAAGATCGGCAGCAACAAATTTAGGATTTGCACTCTCATCTGCTAAAATCAAAATTTCACTTGGTCCTGCTATTGAGTCAATGCTTACATGACCATAGACTGCTCTTTTTGCTAATGCAACATAAATATTGCCAGGACCGGTAATCTTATCTACCTTTGGAACACTCTTTGTTCCATAAGCAAGAGCCGCTATTCCTTGCGCGCCTCCTACCTTATAGATTTTACTGACTCCAGCTTCCCTTGCCGCAACTAATGTTGTTGAATTAATGGAATTATCCTTTTCTGGAGGTGTAACCATAATAATTTCATCTACACCTGCCACCTTTGCCGGCACAATATTCATCAGTACCGAAGAAGGATACACTGCTTTTCCACCTGGAACATAGACTCCTACCCGGTTTAAAGGCGTAACCTTTTGCCCAAGCATCACTCCATTGTCATGTGTATCAATCCAACTTCTTTGCTTTTGTTTTTCATGAAAAGACTTAATGTTCTTTAGGGACTTGCGAATCACCCATAATAAATCATCATCAATGTTACGATATGCTTGTTCAATTTCCTCCTCTGAAACAAGAATATTTTCTTCTGTAATAAATGCTCCATCAAATTTCTTCGTATATTCAAAAAGAGCCTCATCACCTCTCTTTTTGACCTCTTCCAATATACCCTTTACCACATCCTCGTAGTCCCCATAGTTATTAGGACTTCTCTTTAATAGATTCTCAAGAATCGTATTTAAATTTTCATTTGTAATTTTTTCAATTCGCATTTTCCATTCCTCTACAGTTGTTCTCTGACTTTTCCAATCAATTCTTTGATACGGTCATTTTCCATACGCATGCTCACCGGATTCACAATCATACGCGCTGATAAATCACAGATTTCTTCCAAGACACCCAATCCATTCTCTCGAAGAGTTGATCCCGTCTCCACAATATCTACAATCACTTCAGACAATCCCACGATTGGTGCAAGCTCTATGGAGCCATTCAGTTTAATAATCTCTACCGTTTGATTCTTTTTCTCGTAAAAATGATGCTTTGCTATGTTTGGATATTTCGTAGCGACCCGAATCACTTCACGATTATTTAAGTAAACACGATCTTCTTCTCTGCCACAGATACACATCTTACACTTCCCAAAGCCAAGATCCAACACCTCATGCACTTGTCTTCCTTCTTCCAAGATTGTATCTCTTCCCACGATACCAATATCCGCTGCTCCATACTCTACATAAGTAGGTACATCTGGACCTTTGGCTAAAAAGAAACGCATCTTCAATTCTTCATTAACAAAAATTAGTTTTCTGGAATCCTTGTCTTTCATTTCTTCACAAGTAATCCCGGTTTTTTCAAATAGTTTTAAAGCTTCTTTAGCAAGCCGGCCCTTTCCCAGAGCAAAGGTCAAATATCTCATTTTCATCTCCTGTAATCAAAATTAATGATTTTGCGTTGTATTTTTTTCCATAGTCTTTGTAATCATCTATTTCTTTATTTCCACTCTTCATAAGGATTTGTACATTTTCACCCTTTAGCCTTAAATCCTTCGCCTTGGTAATTGCCTTTTCTTCCAATCCTTCATTATATACAATCAAAGTATTTCCTGGCGAAGAAGAAACTTCTATTTTCTGTCGATCTAAAGCCTCAATCACTTCATCTACTACAATCGCAAAACCAATCGATGGTGCTTCTTTTCCAAACTTTTCAATCAAATGATCATAGCGTCCACCCTTTACAATCGCATCTCCACTTCCATATGTGTAACAGCGGAAAATCACTCCTGTATAATATTCATACGCTCCACCACTCAAGCCCAAATCAAAAGTAATATATTTTTCCAGACCATAAATCTTCAACAAATCATAGATTCGCTCTAATCTTTTGACTGCCTGAACACACTTATCATCAGATGAGATTTTATAAGCCTCAGAAAGTATCTCAACTCCTCCGACCAATTCATTGAGACTCTGAAAAGCCTGGGTCACCTCTCTGGAAACTCCTACTTTTTCCAGAAAATCAAACAAACCAAAGAAATTACGATTATTGATTAACTTTTGTACCTTCTGTTCTTCTTTCTCAGAAAGAACAGCACTTTCAATTAATCCCTTCAAAAACTCTCCATGTCCTACACTAAGTTGAAACTCTTTTAGTCCAACTGATTTCATAGATTCAATGACCAGAGCAATCATTTCAGCATCTGCTTCCGGAGTTGTATCACCTACTAACTCGGCACCCATTTGTGTGTTTTCCTTTAAACGGCCTTGATAACTGGAATGGTTGATAAAAATATTACCTGTATAGCAAAGTCGAAGGGGCATCTCTTCTTCTTCAAATAAGGTTGCACACACTCTTGCAATAGACGGGGTAATATCCGGTCTAAGAGCCAGTATATTTCCTTCGTTGTCAAAAAATCGGTATAACTCTTTTGAGGAAATCGTTCCAATTTCTTCTCGAAAAACATCAAAAAACTCAAAAGTTGGTGTCTGTATATCTTGGTACCCGTAAAGGCAAAAAACTTGATGTAGCTTTTGTTCTAAAGTCAGCTTTTTCCCACATTCTCCATTATAAATATCTCTTACACCCTCTGGCGTATGTAATAATTGTTTCATATTCTCCTCCGCACTTTAGTGTGCTACTACGATAAACTACTTTTAGAATTATACGAAGTTTCTCTCTCTTTGTCAAGTTATGGTCTAGATTCTAAATCCTTGGCAATTCCATCCAAGTATGGAACAAAGCATCCTCTGGTTATTTCCATAAACCACCCCTCACCTAATTCATCAAAAGCAATACTTTTCCTTCCCCCCTCTTCTCTTCTTTTCCAAAACTTTAAGATTTCCCGAAAGGGCATATAATAGACCTTTTCCATTTGTGTATAATATATGAGTATAAAGGAAACTCCGCCTTGTTCCTCAAGGCCATCCATAAATTCAATTTGGTGTGCATGTATATTTTGCAGCGGAAAGGTTCTTGCATTGCATTCCTTTGCATCAAAGCATACAGGGATTCCCTGAACTGCTCCAATATAATCTACCGTACTTTGTTGATCAAAATAAGCTAATGTAATATGTCTATGCTCTTTATCTATTTTAACCGGAGTAATCGGCGTCGGTATTTTTTGAATCAGCGCCAACTTTTTCTCCAAATAAATTTCATTGGTACGATTAATAAATTCTTCTAATCCCGAACCTCTAAGTCCTCTTGAATTCCATGTTGCCATTGTATTTCCTCAGTTACTTTCTTGAATATTTGCGGTATAGGCGCCTTCATTTGGCGCTTATTTAAATTTTGAAATTCCCCCTCCATACTGGGGAACTCCAACATAAATGCATGAAGAAGCTGATGCTTTAAATGGTATTTTTCTTTATACATCTGATTCACTTTTTCATTTCCATATTTAAAATCACCTATTATGGGGTGGCCTATTGATGCCAAATGAGCTCGTATTTGATGGGTTTTCCCAGTAATTAAATGAACACGCAAAAGGCTTACTTCTTTACTGACACCGATTGGTTCATAATGGGTTTCTATAGCTTCCTTCCCATGAGTGGATACTTTTACTTTATTGCTTCTTTCATCTTTTGTAAGACTCCCTCTTAGCTCTCCTCTTTCCCTTACAACACCTTTTACCAAGCATAAATAGTACTTCTTTATTTCCCGGGATTTGAAAAGCTCATTCATTTTCTGCAATCCCTGCAAGCTTTTACCTGCAACAATGATTCCACTGGTATTTCGATCCAAACGATTGCATATTCCCGGTGTAAAACTCTCCAATTCAGTCTCTGTGAGCTTTCCTTCTTCCAATAGATATGCGATAAACATCTCTACAACAGAAACATCCTCCGGCTTGCTTTTCTGGGATAAGACTCCATAAGGTTTATTCAAAACTAAAATATTATCATCTTCAAAGAGTATCCAATTCTTGAACTGAGAATTGCCAATCGTTACTTGGGGGATACGTTCTCCTTTAAATTTCTCAATTGTTTCATCTCTCATATAGAGACTTATTTCATCTCCAACCTGTAATTTTTCATTGCCTTGTGCTTTTTTATCATTTAAAAGAATATTCTTTTTCCGCATCATTTTGTATAAAAAGCTCTTGGTTGATTCTTTTAAATATTTCGAAAGATATTTATCCAATCTTTGATTTGCTTCGTTTTTTGTAATGATTAATTTTCTCATACTTTACCTTTACATAGCACTCGTTAGTATAATTCCCTTCATTCGCTGCTCTTCTTTGGTGCATTTTTTCTTGTCTACACTCCTCATAGCATTCAAGCCTTCTACTCTTGATAAAAATGCTTTATAATCTTTGAAAATCTTAACCGTCACTTTTTCAATTTTCTGTTCTGCTAAAAGTTGTTTTATATGCTGTGCCACAACATCTTCTTTTACCTTTTGTGAACTCGTATAACCACATATTGTATGATCTGATATCACAATTATATCCACAGGCATAATATCATCCTTGCTGGTCAAAATCAGATCATATACCGAAAGAAGTAAATCTCCTTTGTTCGCCACATCTTGCACAATCTCTTTGGCAACTGATTTGTGAGGCATCATCACAATCAATGCTACTAACATTTTTGAAGCAGGCAAGCATCCTACTACTGCCGCAACAGTCAGCAAATTTAATCTTGTTTTGGTTGCAACTATTCCCATAACCAACAAGATAATCACAACGGAAAACTCAGCAATTGTATAAATCAGGTATTTTCTCTTTTTGTCTTGAATATATCCTGGTTGTCCCTTTTTATCCTTCATTTCGTTATCCTTTTCTAATTATTAAATAATTGCAATGCTTTTGCTGTTAATGTATCCGGAAAAATTGAAGATGCCACATAAAAGGCTTTCATAAATGGACCAAACACACAAAGAGGTTTCTTTTCAATCGAAGCAATCAACCCCCTTCGCACTACCTCTTCTGCCTCCGACATAAATTCTTCCTTTGTCAACTTTTGTGCAGGACCTGCAACTTGGAAAAACTCTGTTTTAACAGGACCCGGACATAAAGTTGTTACCCAAATTCCTTTCTTTTTCAGCTCCTCCCGAAGCCCTAAGGAAAACCGAAGCACATAGGCTTTCGTTGCTGCATAAATTGTAAATTTAGGTTGGGGTGTAAATGCCGCTGCTGATGCAACTTGAATAATGCGACTTCCACGGCTCATATAAGGCAGACAGACCAGCGTCATCTTCGTCAGGCTTTTACAGTTTACATCAATCATTCCTAACATATCCTTTGTTTCCAGTGATGAAATCAGACCGTACTTTCCAAAACCCGAAGCATTTACAAGCATACGAACCCTTGCCCCTTTTGTGCGGAGTTCATAGGCCAGCCTTTCATATATGTTTTCCTGAGTTAAATCTCCATCCAAAACATGAATCGTTACACGAGACCTCATCTTTAGCTTTTCCAAACGCTCTTTTCTTCTCGCAATAACCCATATTTCATCAATGTTTTTATAAACACTTTCGATTTGTCTGACAAATTCTCTGCCCAGCCCCGAAGAAGCACCTGTTACAATAGCTATGTTCATAAAAGCCTCCTATTTTTTCTTTTTATGTGTGTTACGTATTGTTTTCTTCTTTTCTTTTCTTTTTTCCACGTGAACCGCTTTCTTGTCTTTCTTGTCTTGCTGTCTTGGCCGAATCAATGCCTTTTTATCAAATCCTATTAAATCTTTACGTCCTGCTTTTAAAAGCGCCTCCATAACCAATCCATAATTTTTAGGATTTCGATACTGTATCAACCCACGCTGCATCGCTTTTTCATGAGGATTCTTCGGTACATAAACCTTTTTCATATCCCTTGGATCCACACCTGTATAATACATAACCGTTGAAAGTGTCGAAGGAGTTGGATAAAAATCCTGTACCTGCTCTGGCATATATCCAAGATCTCTTAAATATTCAGCTAATGTTATCGCATCCTTTAATGTTGAACCTGGATGGGAAGACATTAGATAAGGAACCAAATACTGTTCTTTGTTGATTTCCTTATTAATCTTATAATATTTTTTAACAAACTCTTGATATACTGCATTTTCAGGTTTGCCCATCTTTAAAAGAACGTTTTTAGAGACATGCTCTGGTGCAACTTTTAGCTGTCCGCTTACGTGATGTTCACACAATTCATAGAAAAAAGTATCATCTGAATCCGCCATAACGTAATCAAAACGAATTCCTGAGCGGATGAATACTTTTTTCACCTTGGGAATTTCCCGCAGTCTGCGAAGCAGACTTAAATAGTCCTTATGGGAAGCCTCAAGATTCTTACAGGGCTCCGGAAAGAGGCACTGCTTGTTTTTGCAGGCTCCTCTTTTTAATTGAGCCTTACATGCTACATCTCGAAAATTTGCTGTTGGTCCACCTACATCATGTATGTAGCCTTTAAAATCATCCTCCCAAACAAATTTTTCCGCCTCACGAATCAACGATTCATGGCTTCTTGTCTGAATAATTCTTCCCTGATGAAAGGTCAAAGCACAAAAACTACAACCTCCAAAACAGCCTCGATTACTGATTAAGCTAAACTTCACTTCACGAATTGCCGGTATTCCCCCATCCTTTTCATAGGACGGATGATAAGTTCTCATGTATGGATATCCATAGGTTTGATCCATTTCTCCTTCCGAAAGAGGTTTTGACGGTGGATTCTGAACCACATACCAATCCTTATAAGGTTCTACCAGCCTTTTCCCGGAAAAGGGATCCGTATTTTGATATTGTATATAAAAACTTTTCGCATACAAGAGTTTTTCTTCCTTCATTGCCTCAAATTGAGGAAGCTCAATGAAATCATAAATATCCTCTTTCTTTTTGGTTTTATACACCGTTCCATCTACAAATGTAATATCGGAAATCGAAATTCCACTCTCCAATGCTTCTGCGATTTCACGAATCGATTTTTCTCCCATACCATAGGATATTAAGTCCGCCCCTGAATCCAATAAAATAGATCTCTTTAGCTTATCGGACCAATAATCATAATGACACATTCTTCTTAAGCTGGCTTCAATTCCTCCGAGAATAATCGGGGTCTTTTTATAGGTTTGACGAATGAGATTACTATACACAACACATGCATAATCTGGTCTTTTCCCCATGACTCCTCCCGGAGTATATGCATCTGTTTTGCGTTTCTTTTTTGATACACTGTAATGATTTACCATAGAATCCATATTACCGGCTGATACAAAAAAACCAAGCCTTGGTTCCCCAAAGGTTTCAATACTTTTCTGGTTCTTCCAGTCCGGTTGACAAATCAAACCAACCCGGAAGCCCATAGACTCTAACAGCCTCGTAATAATTGCAGTTCCAAAGCTTGGGTGGTCTACGTATCCATCACCTGAAACATAGACAAAATCCACTTCACTCCAGCCTCTTTTATTCATATCCTCTTTTGTTAGAGGTAAAAAATCTCGCATTATTTACACACCTCGAATGTTCCCATCTCTATTTCGTCATAATGATTAATATAAAAATCTGCCAAAGCCTTTTTCTTTTGAACTTGGTTTGCAGAAAAAGAATCCTCCACTCCGCATACCTTCATGCCAGCATTTTTCCCTGCTAAAATTCCCATTGGCACATCTTCAAAAACCAAACATTTCTTAGGTGAAATCCCCAGCTCCTGACTTACCAGCAGATAAATATCTGGTTCTGGTTTTCCACTTTTTACTTCATTCGCAGAATGAATGGATGAAAAATAGAAATCTATTTCCAGGCTTTTTAAGGTATCCAAAACCAAATCCAACGTATTGCTGGTAGCAATTCCCATTGGAATTTCCCGTCTTCTCATTTCTTGTAAGAATTTCTTCACCCCACTCTTTAGAGGTACTTCATTCACATACTTATGGTAAGCCATTCTAATCCACTCTTCCATAATCTCTTCCGTAGAAGACTCAATACTTGGAAAAGTAGTGCGGAAAAGTTTTGCAACATCCCGATAGCTCATCCCTTCCATCTGATCCTGAAACCCTTCTGGCATCCTTAGGTTTCGTGCGCCTAAATACTCTTCATCCACACTGGGCCAAATCCACATAGAATCAATTAGGGTTCCATCTAAATCAAAGATAATTCCTTCTATATCCTTAAGCATAGGTAGCTCTCCATCCTGGCAGGTACTTGTTTTTTATTTTATGGTCACTGTATTTCCCCCAGCCAAGAGGAAAACCTTCCACAAGTATCAAGCAGTATCCCTTTTTTCGTTTTTCTTTTACCTCAATTGTTTCTCCTCTAAGGTAACGCATAACTCTCTCATCTGAAACGGACAAATTTAATGTATTTTTAAAATCCTCTTCTTTCAATGTCATTGCAAAAGCTTGGCTAGGTTCAAACCGCTTCTTTTTACATTCTCCCAGAAAAAGCCCTGAACGCAAAAAACGCAATCCTTTCAAATCTGGAATTTCCGCTGGCAGCAGATAGAGTTTATCTTTTCGGTTTACAATCTGTTCAAGAGGCAAAGAAATATTCAACATTTGAATGAACTCTAAAAATTCGTCAGCGAACTTTATTCCCTTCTCCTTTTGTCGATTGTTCATTTCCGTTTTTAAACCTTTTTTATGGAGCAAAGCCAAAAAATGGCCTTCCCCTTTCATCTTGTGAGGAAAAATCCGAATCGTTTTCCCTTCCTTATCCAATCCACTCTCAAAGCCCTCATACCCAGGCGAAATACTTTCTAATTCAAGATCCCCATATTCTTCCAGTAAACCACTAATTATTTCTTCGTTTTCACTGAGATCAAAGGTACAAGTAGAATAAAGAATCATCCCCCCTGGCTTTAACATCTCATAGGCATCTCTCATAATTACTTTTTGAATCTCCGAAAAGTACTCTGGCCCATGTTCTTCCCATGCTTTAACCATTTTGCTGTCTTTTCGAAACATTCCTTCTCCGGAGCAGGGAGCATCCACCAGAATTTTGTCAAAATATCCTGGGAACTTTTCCACAAGACGTCCTGGTTCTTCATTAAGAACCAGGACATTTTCGATTCCAAATATTTCAATGTTTTTAAGAAGTCCTTTTGCTCTTGAATTGCTGATATCATTTGTCACTAAAATTCCTGATCCATTTAATTTAGCACCAAGTTCTGTCGCTTTCCCTCCCGGAGCAGCACAAAGGTCTAAGACGCAATCTCCTTCATCAATCGGAAGCCGATTAGCAGGGGTCATAGCACTTGGTTCCTGTAAATAGTAAAGTCCACAATGGTAAAACGGATGCTTGGCTGGAAATTCTTTTTTTCCGTCATAGTAAAAACCATTTTCAATCCAGGGGATTGGTTCTAAAGAAAAAGGACATATTTTCAAAAATTCTTCTACTGATATTCTTTTTGTATTTACTCGAAGACCATAAAGACGCTCTTCCTCAAAGCTCTTTTGGTAGGAAGGATATTCCTCCTTTAAAAGTTCCTTCATTTTGTCTTCAAACTTCTGTGGCAGGTTAATCATTTAATTCCTCCAAAACAGCTAACAAATACTCCCAGGTATTCTTTGTTGACGCAATACTTAATCGTTCCCGCACAGAATGGACATCAAACATCTCTGGTCCGCAGGAAATACAATCCAAATCTGGATTCTTCCCAAGAAAAAGACCACATTCTAAACCTGCGTGAACTGCCATGACTTCTGGCTCCTTATGAAATAATTTTCTATAAACAGCTGTCATAACATTTCGAAGAGGCGACTCTTCTTTATATTTCCATCCAGGATACTCCCCACTTAACTCTGCATTTCCCTGGCACAGTTCAAGAGAGGTATAAAGTACATCCTTTAATTGTTCCATTTTACTATCGATTGAACTTCGTACCATACAAGCTCCTGAAATTCCTTTCTCACCTGTATGAATAAATCCAAGATTACTTGATGTTTCCACCAAATCTTTTAAAGATCTACTAAATTCAAATACTCCATTCGGTATTATTTCAACGAAGTTAATACCTCTTTTTGTACTCTCCTTTGTAAATACACTTTCACATCTCTTCCTCTCTATCAGCAAATCCACTGCCAAGTCCGGTTCATCTTTTCCAAACTCCTTCTCCCATACGTTTCGAAAATATTCTACCGTTTCTTCCACGACATGCTCTTGTCCTTCTGCAACCAAGATTTTTACTGCTGATATCATAGAGATAACATTATCTTTTGACCCTCCCTCTAAAGAGAGCAGATAAAACTCGGTTTTCCTTAAAAGAAAGGAAAGGAAGCGTCCCATCATTTTATGAGCATTCCCTCTTTGCAGATTGATCTCCTGCCCGGAATGACCTCCTTTAAGACCATGAATGGAAATATCAACTAATGAACCTGAGACTGTCTCCTTTTCCATGGGAATGTCAAATTGAAATCGAAAACCACCGGAACAACCCGCTGTTAGAATCCCTTCTTCCTCAGAATCCAAATTGATTAAGCGCTTTCCACTCAATTGACTAAAATCTAATGCATGCGCCCCTCCCATGCCAGTCTCTTCATCCACTGTAAAGACTGCTTCAATAGGAGGATGCTTATAGGAATCCCCATCCAAAAGTGCCAATACCATTGCTACGGCGATTCCATTATCCGCACCCAAGGTGGTGTCTTTTGCCTTAATGAAGCCATCTTCAATATATAAATCCAACCCGTCTTCCATGAAATCATGGGTTGAGTGGCCAACCTTTTCAGCAACCATATCTAAGTGACCTTGCAAAATAACCGGTTGTGCATTTTCATATCCCTTTGTTCCTGGTTTTTTAATAATTACATTTCCCATCTCATCCTGAGATACGAAAAGACCTTTTTTCTTTCCGAACTCCACACAGTATTCGCTGATTTTTTCACAATGAAAACTAGGTCTTGGGATGCTGCTGATTTCTTCAAAAAATTCAAATACATTTTCTGGCTGTAGTCCTGCTAAAACCGCCATATTAGCACCGTCCTTTCTATCGATTCTTTTCTCTATATTTTAGCATATTTGCTGCTATTAAAAAAGCTTCTTTCAAAGCAATTCTAAAGGCTTTAAAAGAAGCTTCACTTTATAAATTATAACATCTCATCATCATCAGAATCATTATTTCCATATTCTTCATCCAAAGAACGTGATGATTGTTCTGGAACCATCAGCTCAGAACGGTTGTTTCGTACCATATCAAAACATTCTTGAAGAGAATTTACTAAACCATCATACTTTGTATTGTAATTCTCAAGTGTATGTCCAATTAAATTTTCTGCATTTGCAAGTAAATCATCCGTATACTGTACTGCTCCAATACGAATATCATTTGCATCATTTGTCGCATTATCCAGAATCTGCTGTGCCTGCTCAGAAGCTGCTGTTACCACCTCATTTGCCTGTGAATAAGCCTGTTGCATAATCTCATGCTCACTTACCAGCTCATTCGTATGGATTTGCGCTTCCTCAATCATGCTTTCTGCCTTTGCCTGGGCATCTGCCAGAATCGCGTCTTTATTCGCAATAATTTTTTGATAACGTTTTATCTCATCTGGAGTCTTCATCCGAAGTTCTCTCAACAGCTCATCTATTTCATCTTTATTCACAATGATTTTGGTAGATGATAATGGCTGAAATTTACAATTGTCAATATACTCTTCAATTTCTTCAATAATTTGCTCAATACGACTGCTCATTGTTTTTACACTCTCCTTTTCATCTTTTTTCCCTTAATTTGTCCGCCACATATTGAGGCACAAACTGAGAAACATCCCCGCCGAATGCCGCCACCTCTTTCACTAGCGAGGAGCTTAAATACGCGTACTCTAACGCTGCAGTTAAAAACACACTCTCCAAATCTCCGTATAGTTTATGATTAATCTGCGCCATCGAAAGTTCATATTCAAAATCTGTAATTGCCCGAAGACCCCTTATTATACTATCTGCTTTCACTTCTTTCGCAAAATCCACCAGTAAACCTTCAAAAGGCAACACAATTACATTCGGTAATTCTTTCGTTATTTCACCTAACATTTTAACACGTTCTTCTACGGAAAACAACGGAATTTTTCCTTTATTGTTCAAGACACCTACGATTAACTCATCCGTCATTTTACTCCCACGTTTTATAATGTCTAAATGTCCAAAAGTAACGGGATCAAAACTTCCTGGATAAATTGATTTTTTCATTCCTTTTCTCCTCTGCGTTCAATAAATATATGTTTATTTCCTTTATATATTTTCTCCTTAATAAGCTGAAATCCGAGCTCCTCCAAATTGGAGAATTCCTCTTCTTTCCGTGATTCCATTATAATAAGACTCTCTTCATCAATCAACTTACTTTTTGACAAATAAAACAAAATTTCATCATAAAACCCTCCATCATAAGGTGGATCCACAAAAATCACATCAAACTTCTTGGAATTTTCCATTCTCTTTAATGCACTTAGCGCATCGCTTTGGTATACTGTCGAAAGCTCTTTCAGACCTGTATGCTCTAGATTCTCATTAATGACACGAATTGCCATTCCATTTTTCTCCACAAAAACGCATTCCTTGGCTCCTCTGCTTAAAGCCTCTATTCCAATACCTCCACTCCCTGCAAAAAGGTCCAGAAATACCCCATCTGGAATCGTATTTGAAATCATGTTAAACAATGTTTCCTTAATGCGGTCCGTAGTTGGTCTCGTATCTTTTCCCTCTACAGTTTTCAGCCTTAAACTTCTGCAACTCCCTGCAATTACACGCATTATAAAAGCCCCCTGTCTATTGTAATATTGCTTTTTAACTCTAACGTCTCGCTAACCTCTTTTGCCATTTTCAAAAGGTCACTGTCCTGGAAGACATCACCTAATTTGAAATTTAGAAGCCCGCTCTGTCGAATTCCGAACAAATCTCCCGGTCCACGAAGTCTTAAGTCTTCGCTGGCAATCTTAAATCCATCGTTTGTATTATTTAATATTTCAAGCCTTTCCTTTGTTGCTGAGGATTTCGATGGTGTCATAAATATGCAATAAGACTGGTGTTCTCCTCGACCTACCCGTCCTCTTAACTGATGAAGTTGGGCAAGACCAAATCTTTCTGCATTTTCAATCAATATAACCGTCGCATTTGGAACATCGATTCCAACCTCAATCACCGTGGTAGAAACTAATATATTGGTTTTATTCTCTACAAACCCTTCCATCTTCTCATCTTTTTCTTTCTGCTTCATCTTACCATGAAGAAAATCAATTGAAAAGTCTGATCCCATCGCATCTTTCAAAGTTTTTGCATAATCGAGAACATTTTCCGCTTCCATTCCTTCACTTTCTTCTACCATTGGACAAATCACATAGCATTGTCTGCCTTTTTTTACCTCTTCCATCATAAAACGATAGGCTGTTTTTCGATAGTTTACTCCTACCACACAGTTTTTTATAGGCAGACGGTTTTTTGGCAGCTCATCCACTACTGAAATATCCAAGTCACCATATAAAATAATCGCTAAGGTTCTTGGAATCGGGGTTGCACTCATGACTAATATATGAGGTACCTTCCCTTTATTTGCAAAACTTTCTCTTTGCTTGACACCAAAACGATGCTGTTCATCTGTAATCACAAGAGCAAGAGAATCATAAATCACCTTTTCCTGTATCAAGGCATGGGTTCCAATAATAATTGAAGCCTCCCTCTTTTCAATCCGCTCATAGGCCTCTCTCTTTTTTGCCTCTGTTAAGGATCCCGTTAAGAGCACCACCTGATAGGGAAGATGATATTCCTCTAGCAATTTAACAATCGACCCATAGTGTTGTCTTGCAAGAACTTCTGTGGGTGCCATCATCGCTCCTTGAAACCCTTGTGCCGCAACACTTATAAGCCCCAGCACTGCAAGTATTGTCTTCCCACTTCCCACATCACCTTGCACAAGCCGGGACATAGGCTTTTGAGATGCCAAATCTGCTTTTATTTCATTCCATACCTTTTCCTGGGCATTTGTTAAGGAAAAAGGAAGATTTTTCTTTAACTCTTCGCTCTCCGTAAAATCACAAACAGGATATTCGTTTTCCCATTTTTCCCCTTCAATCTTTAGTTCTTTTAAAGAGAGAATAAAATCTAAAAATTCATTAAAAACCAAGCGTTTTCTTGCTTGATAGTATTCTTCTACATTCAACGGAAAATGTATCCCCCGAAGGGCATAATTTATTTCACACAAAGAGTATTTTTTCCGAATTTCTCCCGGAAGGGAATCCTCTCTCAAAGTCATTCCGTCAATCACCTGACGAATCCCTTTCGATATCAGATTATTGGAAAGACCTTTTGTTGTGTGATAAACAGGAAGTAGATAACCTTGCAGCTTCTCATATTCCTGGGGAGTATATATCTTGCCCTGTTCCATCACCAGCTGATTTCCTCGCATTGCAACATAGCCTCTAAGAATTATTTCTTCTCCTCTTTTCAAACAATTCTTCATATAAGGCATACGAAACCAAACAGCCTTTAGTCTGCCTGTCTCATCTTCAAAAAATGTTGTAGTGATTTGCACACTTTTTCCTCGTGTACTTTGGACTTTACCGGTGATATAGGCTTTAATTGTTTGGATTTTCCCTTCCTCTAAATCACCAATCGCAACTGGATCTTCAAACCGTTCATATGCTCTTGGATAATGAAAGAGCAAGTCCCGGACAGTTTCAATTCCAAGACTTGCCATCAATTTTCCGCTTTTATCACCGATGCCCTTTAGTTCTGTGACTTTCGTTGATTCAATCATCATTCTCTTACTCTACAGACATTACATAATAGTAAATCGGTTGCCCTCCGTACTGTAAGTCTATATCTAAATCTCCATATTTTTCTTCTAGCCCTTTTGCAAACTCTTCTGCGTCTTTCGCCGCCACTTCTGCTCCATAATAAATACTAATCAACTCAGAATCTTCATCAATTAGATTTTCTAACATCTCTTCAGAGGTGGTACGTATATCCTGTCCCACGGCTAGTATTTTTGTATCGCCAATCCCCATGATATCACCCTCATTAATATCCTTATCATCAATGTGGGTATCTCGTACCGCATAAGTAACCGATCCTGTTTTAACATGGTTTATTTCTTCCTGCATTGCAGTCTGATTTTGTTCCCGATCCATTTCCGGAGAATAGCTAATCATCGCAGAAATACCTTGAGGAATTGATTTCGTCGGAATCACAATAATCTCTTTGTCTTTTGTTAAATCCTTTGCTTGGTTTGCTGCAAGAATAATATTTTTGTTGTTTGGAAGAATAAAAATGCTTTTTGCCTTCACTTCTTCGATGGCATGAAGCATATCTTCCGTACTGGGGTTCATCGTCTGACCGCCCTCAATAATAAAGTCTACCCCTAGTTCCTTAAAAATCTTATTGATTCCTTCTCCAATCGATACCGAAATAAATCCAACCTCTTTCCATGGTTGTTCTTCTTCCTGAGCTTGCTGTTTTTTCATCTCTTGAAGAAGCTTCTCCTGATGTTCTTCTCTCATATTATCAATTTTCATACGAGACAAAGAACCATAGGAAAGACCCTTTTGAATCGCCAATCCCGGATCATTCGTATGTACATGGATTTTTACCACATCATCATCTGATACGCAAACAATAGAATCTCCAATTGAGGACAAATATTCTTTGAATTCATCTTCATCCTTTTCGCGGAAATCCTTTTCCAAATTCACAATAAATTCAGTACAATACCCAAACTCGATGTTTGCCCCTGCTTCTGAATCCACAATAACTGGTGACGCACTTTGTACCTCAATCGAAGAATAATCGATTTCCTTACCTAGAAAGGCATCATATCCTCCCTTTAAGATTTCCAAAAGACCTTGTCCTCCTGAATCCACAACTCCTGCTTCCTTCAAAACAGGAAGTAAGTCTGGGGTAGATGCTAAAACTTCCTCTGCATAAGCGATAATTCCAGGAATAATCACTTCTAAATCCTCTGTGTCCTCAGACAATTCAATTGCTTTATCTGCAATTCCGCTTGCAACTGTAAGAATCGTCCCTTCTTTCGGCTTCATAACTGCCTTATAAGCTGTTTCCTTTGCCTTAATACAAGCTGCCGCCAATGTAATTGCATCGACTTCCTCTTCCTCCCGGATTACTTTTGTAAATCCTCTTAGAAGCTGTGAAAGAATTACTCCTGAGTTTCCTCTTGCTCCTCTTAATGAACCAGAAGAAATTGCTTTGGAAAGCTCTTGCATCGTTGGATTCTTTAATCCCTTGACCTCCTTTGCAGCAGACATAATGGTTAAAGACATATTTGTTCCAGTGTCTCCATCCGGCACTGGAAATACATTCAACTCATTTATATAAGCCTTTTGCACTTCTATATTTTGAGCACCTGCCAAAAACATCTTAGCAAGTAATTCTGAATTAATTGTTTTCGTTGCCACTTTAAACGTTCCTCCTTGTTAGTCGATGACTCTTACACCGTCAATATATATTCGAATTCGATCGATTGGCATACCTGTAAATTCTTCCACTTTATATCTTACTGTATCAATTAAATTATCTGTCACAGTAGGAATATTAACTCCATAAGAAACTACAATATGAAAATCCAATGCAATATGGTTGTCCTCACCAATTGTAACGGAAATCCCTTTTTTTAAATTATCTTTTTTTAATAAATGTACAAGACCATCTTTCACATTAACGGCAGCCATTCCAACTATACCGAAGCATTCCACAGCAACTGTTCCAGCATAGGTAGCAATTACTTCTGCGTCTACAGTAACAAGTCCGAAATCTGTAGTCAGTTTTCCCTTCATACCATTACCTCCAACTTTCATTGATACTATATTATACTATTTAAAACTCTATTATTCAACACATAGGTATACATAACGAAAAAAACTCAGATTTCACTTGAAACCTGAGTTCACAATTATGCTCTTTCGACTCTGCCTGATTTCAAGCAAGAAGTACAAACATTCATTTTCTTTGTCGCTCCAGCCGCTACTCTTACTCGAACTGACTTAACGTTTGATTTCCACATCTTTGGTGTTTTTCTATGAGAGTGGCTTACATTGTTCCCAAAGTGAGCACCCTTTTCACAAATAGCACATTTTGCCATGACTGCACCTCCTAACGATTCTATAAGTTCTTAATATACGAACTCACAACAAATATATATTATCAGAAATGTATACGAATTGCAAGTAAAAATTTCTAAATCACGTCTTCATTATTTAACATATCCATAACTTCATCTTCTGTCATCTTTTTTTCCTTCTTGTTTCCCACTTTATCAAGAAGTTCTGGAACCATATCCAATATTTTTGTCATGGTATCCTGATTTTTAATATTAACCAGGCGGGTATGTCCATTTTGAATCACAAGTATTGCACAAGGAGTTACTTTCCCACCAACTCCACCTGTTCCTTTGTCCTTTTTATCTCCCAAAAATGATCCAGCTCCAATGGCAAAAGATACGTCAACAAGAGGTAGTAAAATGGTATCTCCTACATAAATTGCATCTCCCACAACTGTTTTTGAAGAAATCAAACCGTCCATTCCCTTTAGTAATGCATCCACTGTTCCCTTAATATTATTTTCAGCCATTTCAACCTCCATTATAGTTTGAATTTTCGAATATCCTTATATGTAGTACGTACTTCTCGCTTCAACACAAGGGGGAGCAGAAAACATACAAGAGCAATAACCCTGACGTTACCCTTGATGCGCAAATCCCCTTCCAATACCCGGTCTTCAAAATTCGGATATAAAGTAATCCTTTCATATAGCCACGGACTAAAAACACTATATATTGCAGCTACACGCCCTGTATGATATGGATCCTCAAATCCAAGACATACATTCCCTTTCAAATACTTTGGTTTTAAGCGTTTCAATAAAATGATGCCTTTTTCTTTTACCTGACCCAGAGCTGCTCTGTGATTTTTGTCTTGAATAAAATTAAAAATTTTATCCTTTTTCTCTTCCAAACCCTCAAGCTTAGCACCGAATGATTCTATTTTATCATAAATCTTCTGGAATGTATAACCCTTCTTCCTCTTCTTTTTTGGAGGCGAAGTTTCCGGAGACCTCTCTTTAGGCTTCTCCTCAGGTTCTGTAATCTGTTGATTCTCTTTTTTCGGTTCTTTAGGCTCTTCTTCAAATTTTTCTTCAGCCTTTTCAGGCTCTTTAAATTCTTCTTCTTTAAAAACTTCTCTCTCTTCACTTGAATTCTCCTTTTCGCCTCCTAAAGTTTTAAATAAAATTTTCGTTACCAGCTCACTCTTACCATTTTTTAAGGAATAGTTCAAACGAACCAACTTAAAAAACCAACTAATTCTAAGATTCACCTGTGTGCTTTCCAAGTTTCCTTTCGTCTCTATTTCACCATCATATTTTATTGCAACAAAAAGAATCACCAACATAAGAAGTAAGATACAGCCAATTATGCTTAAAAGTATAATTCCAATAATTTTTAATATTGTAAGGAAAATTCCTAAGATACTCATTGTTGATCTCCTTCCTCTTCCAAAAGGAAACTTATCAAATCAACTTTTCCCTCCTTATGATATGCTGCTTTTGCTAAATCTTTCAAAAGCAGGAAGGCTCCATCCTTATCACACGCAACTCCAAAAACTTTCAAATTCCCTGTTTCCACAAAATCTCTTCTCAAATATTTGGAATCCATCACCTCAATCACGAATTCGTCTTGCTTTTTACGAATGAATAAAAGAGATACTTTTGGAGAATAATCCTCTTTATGCAGCTTCTCTAATACTTTATCAACTTTTTTCAAGTCTGGATCCAAATACAGTTTTTTGAAAAATTTCATTTCACACCTTCTCGCTTCTCAGTTGTAATATGCATCGAAAACAGCCCCGGCAACATCCGTTGCAGCTCCAGTCCCTTCTGCGGATTCAATCAATACACTAATGGCAATATCCGGATTATCTACATTGGTAAATCCAATAAACCAAGAATGGTTTTTTTCACTATCTGTACTATACTCAGCCGTCCCAGTCTTCCCTGCCACACTATAGGAACGATATCCTAATGAAGTCGCAGTTCCATAGTTAATCACTCGTGTCATATATTCTTTTAAGACTGCCGCTTCGTCCACACTCATCAATGCTCCATAGCTTTTTGGCATATTCTTTTCAATTTCGCTGCCAGAAGAATTTAAAATGTAATCGGTCAAATAGGGGGTCATTAATTCACCACCATTTGCAATTGCTGCAGCAATTAACGCCATATGGTATGGACTCGTCTGTATTTTCCCCTGCCCCATTGCCGTCATCATTTTATCCCCATCCGATGCATCTTTCGTCAAACCAAAACTGCTTTTTGCCGACTTAAGCTCACCTGGAAGAGTTTTTCCAAATAAAACTTCTTCTGCCGTGTTCTCATAAGCGCCTATATCCAGTCCCAAGCCAATGTTACAAAAAGATGTATTACAGGAATATGCAATAGAATCTCCTAAATCCACTGTGCCATGTGCCGTGTGCCCATAGCAGGCAATACTCAAATCATAGTGATCTATTGCACCGGAACATTCATAATAGTAATTGGGATAATCCGGATTTTCCCGCATATATTCCAAGGCTGTTACTAATTTAAAGGTTGAACCCGGTGCATACTGCCCTTGGTTGGCTCTGTTTAGCAGAACACTATCGTCTCTGGTATTTAACTCTTGCCATAGAGCATCCACCTGATTTGGGTCGAAACTTGGTTTTGATACCATAGCCAATATCTTTCCGGTACTGGGCTCAATCACTACCACTGCACCTCTTCGGTCTCCCAAGGCATCAAAGGCTGTTTGCTGTAAATTACTATCCAGAGTTGTTACTACTGAGTCTCCCAAGTTCTTTTCATCCTGGAAATCCCTTTTTATTTTAGTCAAAAAACTTTCATTTGAGGTCAATAATTCTATATTGGTTTTTGCCTCTAACCCACTTTTTCCATGACTGGAATATCCTACTACATGGGCATATAAATCAGAAAAGGGATAACTTCTTGTTTCACTTCCATCTTCGTTTACAATGGTTTCTGCCAAAACATTTTGGTCTCGATCAAGGATTGCGCCTCGTACAACATCCTTGGCATACATATCCTGTCTTTCATTGTAAGCACTGCTTAATATATCTTCTGCTCGAAACAAGTTGAAATATACAATATAGCCCATAAGGCACAAAAAAAGGGCAACAAAGGAATAGGTTACAAATCCAAATTCCCGGTTTCGATCCCGTTTTTGCTTACGCAATCGTTTTTGTTCTTTTTTCGATTCTCTACGTGTCTTACGAGGTAAGTCTTCAATGCCTAGCTCTTCTTCCAGACGCCGGATTGCTTTCTTTTCTTCGTAACTTTTTCTGTTTTTCAATGGTTTCTTCCTCATCTTCTCTTAATATATATAGACCTTGAATAATACCAAACATAATTAAGGTACTAAGTAACGAACTTCCTCCGTAACTTACCAAGGGTAAGGTTACTCCTGTTGAAGGAATAAATTTGGTCACGCCTCCAATTGTTAGAAATACCTGGAAAATATAGCAAGTTCCAAGTCCTAATGCAATGAGGCGGTAAAACATTCCCCGAAGTTCCATTGCAATATTTAAAAACATAATGTATACACTCACACAAATCAAAATAAGACAAAGGGCAAAAACAAGTCCCAACTCTTCTGCAATGGCTGAAAAAATAAAATCTTCTGCTGCTACAGGAATCGTTTCAGGCTGCCCCCGTGTTAACCCAACCCCCAGCCAGCTTCCTGTTCCAAGAGCAAATAAGGATTGTGCCACTTGATACCCTCCCGTATCATAACTTGCAAAAGGATCTCTCCAAGCATTTACACGAACCTTAATGTGCCCAAAAAGATTATAGGCTATCACCGCCGCCAAAGCTCCAGCTCCCGTTCCCGCAAGTAAATATAAAGGTTTCTTTGTTGCAACATAGAGCATCGTGATATAAACTACAAAAATAATCAGAGCCGCTCCAAGATCTGTGGATGCAACTAAAATCAAAACGTGTAACGCTGCCACCGCTGTCGTAATCACTATATTTTTGAATTCCAATGACTTTTTAAAACTTGAGGCCACAAAAAAAACAAAGATGACTTTCACAACCTCTGATGGCTGGATACTAATCCCTGCAATTGTAAAACCCAGCTTTGCGCCATAAGAAATACGTCCCAAAAGAGCCACTAAGCCAAGGGATATTATTCCTACTGCACCATAAAAAACACGCAATTCAGATAGTATCTTTATTTTACGAATAATAACCGGCACAAAAAGGCTGATACCAATGGCTGCCGCTGCAATTACAAATTGCTTGAATGCTTTGTCATAATCCAAACGAGTCAGCATAATCAAACCAATACACAACAACATACACATATTATTTATAACCAGCCTGGACACCTTGGGATAAAATATACTATAGAGTAAAATCGTTGCCAAAAACAGCCCCACTTGCATTGCCCAAAATAATACAATTTTCATCTCCAGCTTATTTAAGTACAAAACAATAAAGGCAATGAGATGCATTAAAAACATCAGTACGTTTTGCGAACGCAGCATTGCTGTTTTTCGTTCCGGATCCTGATAGCCATATACTGCAAAACAGGAATAGGTATACATTATAATTAATAAAATGATAATATACTTTGATATTTCAATAATTAAGTGTGTCATTCGACTCCCCTTTTAAAATGTCCCTTTGTATAATCAAATTCAGGTTTTTCTCTTCTGTGATAAAGTGATATTAGTTGTCTAATATCCTCTTTTGATTCTATTGTAAACAGAAACCGCCTGCTCTTCAGAGACAGCTTCTCAAGCTCTCTCTCCTCCTGCCATAATACAAGAGGTGCACTGTTATAAACAACATTATAACAGTATTTACAGAAATTTTTAACAGGAAATTTTTTCTGATAGCGATCCCGCAAGGTGTTTACCGTTTCTGTTTTCCTGCATTCCTTTGTGTTTTTCTCAATACAATTTGCTGTAACCATAAGAGGAATTCTTCCATATATAATAAAGTCCATGTCTGAAATTCCAAGTTGCTTCAACTCTTTGTTGTTGAGTTCAAAAGGCACTGTTAAATCTTTGAGCCCTAAATCATACAGCGTTTTTTTACTGCTTTTATTCATCACGTATAACCGGTTATCTCCTACAATGTCTTTCTGATATTCATGCTCCTTTAACCACTGAATTTCCTCAAAATTTTCTACCAGAATCCCATCAAATGTTTCTTCTATAAATCCATATTCCTTATTCAGTAAATCTCTCGTACTTTTACGAAAGATACTGGGAAGCATAAGATATATTTCTTGATGCTCGTTCTCTTTTAAAATATCTTTTAACTCGTTCTGAAAAATCAACTCAGAATCAACATAAATACGGTCAAAACAAGTTTCCTCCATACAGGATTTTAACTGTTCCAAATTAAGAATTGATGCAGATAATCTTTCTTTTTTCTGAATTTTTTCTTTTTCATCCTGAAGTGCCTCTTCTCTAAAAACCGATTTTCGCCGGAATACAGACAGGATTTTTTCACGAAGCAGCTCCAGCCCCTCTCTTCGTAATGTATTCAATGCTTTTATTGGTATAAATACATCACCTTCTATCTCAACATCCAAACGTCCAAAGTTAAAATCGCTATTTCCGGTTTTACTGATTTGCTCTTTTATTTTTTCCTTTGAAAGAGGCATATTTTTTGCTTCTTGTACCACTTCTCCATGAACCTTCACTTCGTACTCGCCGTAACGTAGTACAAGGGCAAGAGGTTCACTCTTTTTTAGAAAGATACTTCCCTCTATTGATAGTTTTTTCTTATTGATTTCAATAAGACGCTCTTCCTTTCTAACTGGCGCGCTTAGCGAAAGCATATTTTTCCCATTGTAGGTTTTATAATATCCCGTTGTATACCCTCTTCTTTGAAAAGCCAAATTCAGCTTTTCTGCATCTTCCCTTTCAACTTGGAAATCATCCTTTCCACAATAATATCGGTCTATATATTTGCGGTAAATCGAAACAACACTTGATACATACTGAGGACTTTTCATTCTTCCTTCTATCTTAAAAGAAGAAATTCCGGCTTCAATCAATTCTGGCAAAAGAGCCAACGTATTTAAATCTTTTAGACTCATAATGTCCTGCTGTTTCCCACCATTTACAGAGAAAGGCAATCGGCATGGCTGTGCACATAAGCCTCTGTTCCCGCTTCTTCCTCCTAAAATACTACTAAACAGGCATTGTCCTGAATAGGAATAGCACATTGCCCCGTGAATAAAGCATTCCAGCTCAATATTACTTCTTTTGCGTATTTCCCGAATCTCCTGTAAGCTAAGTTCTCTTGCAGGTACAACTCTTTCCACACCCAGCTCTTCCAAAAGCCTTACGCCCGGACTGTCTACAATGCTCATCTGGGTACTTGCATGAAGAGGTAAATCCGGATAGTAACAAGAAATTTCTTTTAGAATTCCAATATCCTGCACAATGACACCGTCAATACCTCTTTCATAGTAAGGCCGTAAAAAATCAATTACCTCTCGCCGCTCCTTCTCCTTGATTAAGGTATTAACGGTAAGATATATTTTCTTTCCAAAGAGATGCACGTAATCAATTCCCCACAAAAGCTCTTCTAACTCCGGGTTGTTCGCCTGTTTTCTCGCACCAAAAGAAGTGCCGCCAATATAAATGGCATCTGCTCCTGCATCAATCGCAGCTATTAAATTATCCATGCCTCCTGCCGGGGCTAAAAGCTCTACTTTTTCCATACCTATTCCCTTTTTTTTCTCTATGAATAAAATAGAATGTGCAGATGCACATTCTATTTACCTTTTAACTGGGTTTCCAGTTTCACAGCTTTCATTTGTAATTCTTTGTTTTCTTCCTTTAGCTTATCCAGTGCTTTTTCGGCATTTTCTAATTTGATTTGAACAGAGATTAATTCATGTTTTAAATCATACATTTCTTTATCTTTTGCCTCAATATCGCTTTCAAGGGTTCCTCCTTGCTTGCGCGCTTTAAAGTAATCATCTGCAATATTAATCGCAAGCAAAATACTTCTCGTTTCCGCATTTTGTTTACGGTATCCTTCGCTATTACTACACTCTTCAATTTTGTGATTCAAATAACTAGAGACCTTTTGTAAATACTCTTCACTTTCAAAGCCGCTTAAAGTAAATACTTTTCCTCCAATTAATACTTCTGTGAAATTTTTTGATGATGCCATAAAAGCCTCCTCGAACTATAATAATACTTCAAACTCATTATAAACTAGTTTTTAGTAAAAAACCACTATTTTTCATCATTTTTGTGCGGAATACCTAAATGAACATATGCTTTTTCCAGTACAACCCTTCCCCTGGGGGTTCTGGATATAAAGCCATTTTTTAATAAGTATGGCTCATAAACATCTTCAATCGTTGTGGAGTCCTCACTTAAAGCAGCTGCTAAAGTTTCCAGTCCCACTGGGCCTCCTTGAAATTTAAAGATTAAAACTTCCAGCAGCTCCCTGTCGATTTGATCCAGCCCTTCCTTGTCAACTTCCAGCAAATCTAATGCGTAATTCGCCACTTCTTCATCAATATGACCATCATATTTAACCTGAGCAAAATCACGTACCCTCTTCAAAAGGCGATTCACCAATCGCGGGGTTCCTCGAGACCTTCTTGCCAATGCATGGGCTCCTGTTGCATCAATTGTCACATCCAGCACCTTTGCCGAACGGATTACAATATCTTCTAATTCCTCTACTGTATAGTATTCCATTCGATGAACCACACCAAAACGATCTCTTAAAGGAGCCGTCAGCATACCTACTCTTGTGGTTGCCCCCACTAGCGTAAACTTAGGCAAATCTAAGCGAATGCTTCTGGCCGTTGCCCCTTTTCCAATCATAATATCAATGGCGTAATCTTCCATTGCCGGATAGAGCACCTCCTCAACTTGCCTGTTCAAACGATGAATCTCATCTACGAAAAGAATATCATTCTCCTGAAGATTATTTAAAATCGCAGCCATTTCTCCCGGCTTTTCAATTGCAGGCCCGGATGTGATTTTAATATTCACTCCCATTTCATTTGCTATAATTCCGGCAAGGGTTGTCTTTCCCAGTCCCGGAGGGCCATAAAACAAAAGATGATCCAAAGGCTCTTCCCTTTGTTTCGCTGCTGTAATATACACCTTTAAGGTCTCTTTTGCCTTTTCCTGTCCGATGTATTCCTTCAGAGTCTGAGGCCTGAGATGACTCTCGATTTTTATATCTTCCTCCAGGTTATCTGTTGTTATAATCCGTTTCATCTATTGACTCTCCCTACATCATAATATTCTTAAGCGCTTGTTTTAATATAGCTTCCACTGTCATATCATCTGTAATCTTGATCTTCTTCACTGCTTTGATTGCTTCCCCATTATCATAGCCAAGTGCAGCCATCGCAAGAATGCTTTCCTCTAATCTTGGATCAATAACGGCACCACCATAAGCACCCTCTTTGTTCCTTATTTCAAGTGTGTCTTCCACATGAATTTTATCACTCAACTCCAGAATAAGTTTTTCTGCTGTTTTTTTGCCAATTCCCGGAGCCTTTGCAATCGCCTTTGCGTCTTTTGAAAGAACGGCAAACCGCAGCTCTTCCGGCGTCAAAACAGACAGAATCTGCTGTCCACCTTTTGGCCCAATACCATTTACCCCTATAATAAGTTTGAAAATATCCAAATCTTCCCTGGTCAAAAAACCAAAAAGCTGCATGGCATCTTCTTTTACATTCATATACGTATGAATTTTTACCTCTTCACCTTTCGGTAAAACACTCATAGCCGCCGGTGACATAAACACAAAATATCCAATCCCTCTTACATCAACCACAACTCCTGTATCATAGATTCCTTCTACTCTTCCCTTAACATATGCAATCATAAAGCTCCCTCTTATCTATACACTTTTCGAATTCTAACACAAACCTCTCGCCCAATTATTCCAATTAACAACCCTGTTAATAATCCTGCCACAATCAGAACCGGTATATAATAAACAACTTGATACGTCTCCACTAAAATCATAGCCACAATAAGCTGAGCCAGGTTGTGAAACACACCACCTGCCATACTGATGCCCAAAACACTATTCTTATCAATTTTCTTAAGCACCATCATAACGGTGATACTAAGAATTCCTCCGGCAAGACTATAGAGAATGCTTGCCATATTTCCAAATATAAAGCCAGAAAGCAACACTCTTGAAATACTTAAAAGATAAAGCTCTTTCACCGAAATTTGATACAAACCAATTACAACAATCAAATTGGCAAGTCCCAATTTAATTCCCGGAATTCCAAATGACACAGGAATTAAGGTCTCTACATAGCTTAAAATCAAAGAAAGGGCAAGGAGCATTCCAAATAATGCTATCTTTTTACTTTTACCTTGTGATGGCATCTAATTCACCTTCATCCTTCCCTTGTATTTCAACAACAATCTTATTGGGAAGACAAATAATACTTTCTCGATTCTTCCCGATTTCCTTGTGCTGAACACAAATTTGATCCGGACAATCACCAGAAATCATTTTCGCCTTTTTATCTTTTATTTGAAGAATATTTTTCCCACCATTAATCTCGATTTTTTGTTCTTCCTCTAAGTTATATACTCCCTGCACTTCTCCATCTACTTTAATAACTACTTTATCCGCTTCTTTCTTTTGAATATTCATTATGACCATAAAAAAAACACCACAGATCAATAAACTCAAAAAAATAACGTATACGTCATACCGATTAAATTTCCTATGCTTTTCATCCATAATCCGATTCCTTCCAGAACCTAGTTTATCATATCTGTAATTCAAAGGCAACAAATGTTCGATGTTGCAGTTTATGCCTCTTATGCTATACTACTATTATGAAAAAATTATTCTTAATCCTAACAATTCTTTTACTTTTTCTCCTTGGTGGCTGTCAAACAAAACAAGATACCGTTACCTACAATGGCATGTTCTTTGATACGGTTATATCCGTTACGGTCTATGACACACCAAAGAAAACTTTAGAGCAAGACATAATGGAGTTTTGCCGCAAATATGACAATTTACTGTCACGTACAAACCCAGAAAGCGAGATCAGTAAAATCAACTCCGCTCAAGGAAATCCAACCAAGGTATCTCCGGAAACCATTGAAATACTTGAAAAATCAATCGAATATTCTCAGCTTACAGGCGGTGCTTTCGATATTACAATTGGTCCTCTCGTGGATTTATGGGATTTTAAAAAATCTCATCCCACCCTTCCTGACCAAAAAGACATTGACGAGGCACTTTCTCATGTGGATTATACAAAAATCAAGATCGACAAAGATACCGTTACATTAGAAGATCCTCTTGCCAAAATTGATTTAGGCGGCATTGCTAAAGGTTATATTGGAGATCAATTAAAAACTTTTTTGAAGGAACAAGGTATACAAACCGCTTTAATTAACCTGGGCGGAAATATTGTGGTTTTTGGTGAAAAATCCGACCATTCCCCTTTCCACATCGGAATTCAGAAGCCCTTTGATGAAACCGGCACTCCAATAACTTCTATGGAAATTAGAGATGCTTCTTTGGTTACTTCTGGAGTATATGAACGATATTTCGAATTCAACCAAACTCTATACCATCATCTTTTAGATCCAAAAACTGGTATGCCTTCACAATCCCCCCTCTACAGTGCAACAATTCTCTGCGAATCATCTGCCCAAGCCGATGCACTTAGTACTGCTTGCTTTGTCCTAGGGGTAGATCAAAGCAAAGAGCTCATCACACAGCTCAAAGACGTAACCGCTATATTTATTACCGATGACAATCAAATAAAAAAATTAGAGACTATTGATTAACTATCAATAGTCTCTGTCTTTTTAGTAATAACTTCCGCTTAATATCGTTGAAAATGCTGCACCGAAAATTGCAGAAAATAATATTGCTAATACAATTTGAACCAAGAAGATAATGATGTATGCTTTTGCATAATTCTTACGGTTTATATTTCCTGTTTTTCCAACTGCCCACATAATCATAAATACAATGTTTACACAAGGAATCATCAATAGAATCAAGGTAATAATCCAATCCTTTAATTCCATTGGAGTTGTATCCATACCTGCATTTGGATCATACTGATAATTGTTATTATACTGTTGTTGATTTCCTTGTTGATATTGCTGGTATTGTTGATATGGATCTTGCTGAGGCGTTATATTATCGTTTGGATTTTGATAAGACTGTCCCTCCGGTGTATTGTTCGTCTCAGGTGTGCCCCCCACATTTGGATTGTTATTTTCATCCATGAATATTCTCCTCCTTTGTTTTTATTTATCACTTTAGTCTAGCATAAAAGAGCTTAAAATGCAAAATATTGTCTTCATAAAACGTCATAGGAGATTGATTTGGAAAGTAACGATACATTCGGTAAAAATAGTATCCTGTCATAAGAATAAACAACAGGATTATTCCATATACCAGCCATTTCTGTTTTGCCTTCCCACGTATATAACGATTAAAAACGTAAACCAGTATCATTGCTGCAATCGGATAAATAAACAGGTTCATTTCCAAAGCACGTCTGAAATCCAGTTTCAAAAGTGCAGTCCCTGCTCTTGTAAGGCCACACGCTGCACAAGGGTATCCCGTCAAAAGTACTTGAGGGCATCCTTGGTGAAAAACCGTGGACATAATTACAAAATAGGCGATTACAATCATAATCGCCCATTTGTTATTCCTTATATCTGTCCATATTCTTTGTATTACTTTTTCTACTGCTGTTTTCATCAATCTATTTAGCTCACCTTAAAAATAATCTTCTTTGGACATTTCTCTGCACATGCACCACAGTTTGTACACTTATCGGCATCAATATGTGCAATATTATCCACGACTTTAACCGCATCAAACTCACATGCCTTTTCACACATTTTACACCCGATACATCCCACACTACAAGCTGCCATCACATCTTTTCCTTTATCCATAGATGCACACATTACCCAGTATTGTTCTGTTTCAGGCACCATTTCGATAATATGTTTCGGACATGACTGTACGCACTTCTCACAAGAGCGGCACAAAGCCTTATCTACCTTTGCAATACCATTTTCCATGTAAATCGCACCAAATGGACAGGCTCTCATACATGTACCACCGCCAAGGCAGCCATAATTACATTTTTTAGGTCCGCCATCCTGCATCATATTCATAATAACGCAGTCTTCAACACCGTAATAATCATAATTCTGTTTTGCACTTTCACAATCACCGGCACATTTTACATAGGCAACCTTTCTGATTAGGGCTCCTGCTTCAATACCCATAATTTCACTGATTGCTGCCGCAACCGGAGCACCTCCTACCGGACACGCTCCTACTTCTGCCTCGCCTTTTGCTATTGCTGCCGCTAAACCGGAACATCCCGGATATCCACAGGCACCACAGTTGTTTCCCGGAAGAGCTTCTAACACTAATTCTTCCTTTTCATCCACCTCAACTGCAAACTTCTTACCTGCAAGTCCAAGGAATACACCTATGAACAAGCCGGTTGCACCTACAATTGCAGTTGCAATGAGAATTCCTGATATACTCATAGATACTCCCTCCTAAATTAAGCCCGCGAATCCAAAAAATGCGATTGCCATTAACGCTGCGGTTAACAACACAGTTGGCATTCCCTGAAAGGATTCCGGTACATCATTGTATTCTGTTTTTTCTCGTATTCCTGCCATTAAAATAATCGCAAGGGCAAATCCTATAGAAGTTCCAAACCCATTAATTACACTTGGAAGGATTGAATACTCCTTTTGTACATTTGTAAGTGCCACACCAAGTACTGCACAGTTCGTTGTAATAAGAGGCAAATACACACCAAGAGCGCTGTATAACCCAGGCATAGCCTTTTTCAAAAACATTTCTACAAACTGTACTAACGCTGCAATAACAAGAATAAATACAATCGTCTGCAAGTATGTGAAATCAAGAGGTAATAATATAAACTTATAAATCAAACTGGTGAAAAAAGATGCAATCGTAATAACAAAGATTACTGCGCCTCCCATACCACTTGCTGTTTCGACCTTTCTTGACACTCCAAGGAAGGGGCAAATACCCAAAAACTGGCTAAGTACAACATTATTAACTAGTGCCGAGCCAATTGCAATCAATAATAATTCTTTCATCTATACTCCCCTCCTATTCTTCTTTTTTATCCTTGCTCACATCTTCTCCTACTGGAAAGATTTGAGCAGTTCCACCACAGCCGCCACAAGTTGAGCAGCCATCACCACAATTTGCTGTATCAGGTACTTCTTCACCTTTTTTCTTTGCTGCATTTATTTTAATCTTATTTTGCAATGCAACCAAAAAGGCCAAAACCAAAAACGCTCCAGGTGCAAGTATAAAAATTGTAACTGGCACATATCCTGACTTTCCAGCCAGTTCATCCGCTACTGGAATCAACTGTACTCCAAACACTTGGCCAGAGCCGATAATCTCACGGACAAGACCAATTGCTGTTAGTCCTAATGTAAATCCAAGTCCCATTCCTACTCCGTCAAGAGCTGACAGGAATACTCCATTTTTTGAAGCAAAACTCTCTGCACGTCCTAAAATAATACAGTTTACAACAATTAGTGGTATATAAATTCCTAATGATTCATATAGACTTGGTGTAAAACCTTCCATTAAAAACTCAACGATTGTTACAAAAGATGCAACGATTACAATAAACGCCGGGATTCGAAGAGAATCCGGGATGATTTTACGAAGCATCGAAATCAAAACATTTGATAGAATCAAAACAATTGTTGTTGACAAACCCATTCCAATTCCGTTCGTTGCTGAAGTTGTTACCGCTAAAGTCGGACACATACCAAGCATCAATACGAAAGTTGGGTTTTCTTTAATAAGACCATTAAATAATACTTCTGTACCTTTTTTCATCTTATTCCCACCTCCTAAAATGCATTGCCACAGTATGCGATTGCTACGTTAACCGCCTCTGTAACTGCTCGTGATGTTATGGTTGCTCCGCTTAAAGCTTCGATAGGTTCGCCGTCTCCGCCATCTTTTTTAACTGCAAATTTGGCCGTTGTCTTTCCTACAAATTGTTCGTAGAACTTTGGCTCTTTCGCTTTCATACCAAGACCGGCTGTTTCACTAATTGATAAGAAGGATATACCACTTACCTCACCTTCCTTCGTCAGGCCTACTGTGATTTTAATATCTCCGCCATATCCGTTTTTATCTGTTACGGTTACCACATATCCTTTATCTCCCACCGTACACACCTCATCTACGATGGCATTTGCACCTGTGTCAGAGATTGCACTGTCTGCTGCTTTCTCATCTACTTTTTCTTCCTGAAATTCATCTACTTTTGCATCCGGAAAAACCGCAACCCAGGCATCTCGTTTTGCTTTATCCTGAGCATTCGCTATCGGTTCCTTTGTAACCTCATAAACCAAACCTAATGCCGCTCCTGCGATTACCGTTATCAACGTTAGTATTATTGCATTTTTCCACATTTTCATCTCTATTCCCCTCCTTTACCGAATGGTTTGGGAAGAGTAACCCTCTCAATCAACGGAACAACTAAATTACTAATGATAATCGCATAGGAAACTCCCTCTGCTGATCCACCAAACAGTCGGAACAGACCGGTAAGAACTCCCATTAAAATTCCATATAGATACTGACCCTTCTTTGTGATAGGAGATGTCACATAGTCCGTTGCCATAAACCATGCTCCAAGCATGAGTCCGCCACCACACAAATGCGCTGTGATATAAGTCGGATCAAAGAATGCAATATCCGGATTCGCAAAATGTCCAAAGATTCCTACAAATACTGCAACAGTAACTATATAGGTACCTGGGATTCTAAGGTCAATCACGCCCATTAAAATCAAGAAAACCGCTCCAATAATAATGGCAATTACTGAAGTCTCACCAATCGTTCCTGGTATCGTTCCTTTTAACATTTCCATGGTATCAACAACCTCCCCTGCTTTTAACTGGCCAAGGGGTGTTGGTCCTGTTACTCCATCATAAACAAAGCGAGTCATTGGTCCCGTAAAAGAAATAACTAAAAAGCATCTCGCTCCTAAAGCCGGATTCATAAAGTTCTGACCCAACCCACCAAATAACTGTTTCACAATAATAATTGCAAAGATACTTCCTAACGCTCCCATCCATAGTGGTGCTGTAGGAGGCATATTAAGTCCTAACAGAAGTCCTGTTACAACAGCAGAAAAATCCTTTACTGTGACAGGTTTTTTCATTGCTTTCTCATAAATTGCTTCTACTACTACTGCTGTAACTGTTGTTACAATCAGCATTAGAAGTGCTTGTATACCGAAATTGTAGACCCCAAATGCACTGGCTGGCAATAGGGCAATCGTCACCATCAACATGATATTTGAAGAAGTTATTTTATCACGAAAATGAGGAGACGCAGACATATTAAATTTTGATTCACTCACGAGTTTGTCACCTCTTCCTTTCTATTTTTTCTTTTTGTTTGCTAAAGCTGTTTTTCTCATCGATCCAATAGACTGTTTTAACGGTCTCTTGGCAGGACAAACAAAACTACAGCTTCCACATTCAATGCATTCTAAACCATCAAATTTCAGGAAAGTTTCTTCATCATGTCTTTCACCGTAATCTGCTAGTCGAGAAGGAACAAGGCGACTGGGACAGACTTCTACACAACGTCCACAATTGATACATGGTGTTTCTGCATGAGCAGCAACCTCATCCTCATTAAACGCAATAATAGCGGAGGAAGTCTTGGTAATTGGAACGTCTAAGCTAAACATAGAAAATCCCATCATCGGACCACCTGAAATAAGCTTCTTCACATCATCTTTCAATCCGCCTGCCGCTTCTACAAGCTCTGCCTGGCTTGTACCTAAAAGCGCCATAAAGTTAGCAGGCTCATTAATGCCTTCTCCACTAACTGTAACCACACGTTCTGTGCATGGCTTTCCTTCTTTTACAGCGTAATAAACATTGATAATCGTTTCAACATTATCTACTACACACCCTGCATCTGCTGGCAGCATACTGGAATTAATTGCTCTTTTTGTTGTAGCATAAATAAGTTGACGCTCACCACCTTGGGGGTATTTTGTCTGTAACTTTACAACCTCAATACGATCATTATCCTTTGTCAGTTCTTCTAATTTCTCAATGCAATCTGGCTTATTGTTCTCAACCGCTAAAATTCCTTTTGCATTGTCAAAAAGACGTAGAATAATCTCAAGTCCCTCTACAAGCTCATTTGTATATTCAAGCATTCTTCTGTAGTCTGCCGTAATATATGGCTCACACTCCGCGCAGTTTGCTATTACATAATCAATTTTATCTGGTTCTTTTGGTGATAGCTTCACATGGGTAGGGAACCCAGCACCACCCATACCTACAATTCCTGCAGTTGATATTGATTTCAGAATTTCTTCTTTGGACAATTCATCAATATTGTTGGCTTTTTCCCTGGTTACTTCTTCATACTCATTATCATTTTGAATGATAATAGCATCCACCCTTCCTCCAGTAGAGTTTAGCCTTTTCTCGATACCAGATACCGTTCCTGAAACCGAAGAATAAACCGGCGAAGATACAAACCCTCCGGCTTCTGCAATCATTTGCCCTTTCAAAACACGATCGCCCTTTGCAACTATTGGTATGGCCGGAGCCCCAATGTGCTGTGAAACCGGAAAAACCAAGTCTCCAACAGGCTTTAGTTCTTTGATAGGCTTGTCTTTTGCTAATTCTTTTCCTTCAGCAGGATGTATTCCTCCTTTAAAAGTTAACAACGCCATCTTTCTCAACCTCCTCGTTTTATCTCTATTAACTATAACTTATAAACCTGATTTTTTCTACAATTATTTCACCCATAGAATGTACCTAATCCAGAACATTTTGCTAATTCTTTAACATACTTTAAAAATCTCTGTCAGCCCTTCTTGATATCGATCAAATTTCTCTGCTTTCTTTATCTTTTTAATACTTTTTCTGCCATCCGGGAAAAGCCTTTCCAAATATATAAATATTTCCTTCATTTTGTGCAGAACCTGTTTCTCTGAAATACCCACCTTACTGTATTCCTCCAAAAGCTTCTGTAAGAAAGAATAAATACGTTGGTAAGAAATTGCCTCCTCTCCCTTTATCAACTCCAGCAGACAAGGATTTCCTACTATTCCTCTCCCAATCATAATTCCTTTTAAATTTGGAAACTTCTCTTCTATGAAATGAGCATCTTCTGCAGTATTAATATCTCCATTGTAAATAAGAGGTGCTTTGATTTCCTGATATGCCATTTCAAACATTTTAAGGTTTACCGTATTTCCATAAAAATCTTTTTGGGTTCTCGGATGGAGAATAAATTCTTTGATTGGATACTTATTAAACAATGGAATAAGCTCCAAAAATTCTTCAGCCTCATTCACTCCAAGTCTTGACTTTATGGAAATCTCTACTGATGGATCCTTAAATATCTCATCCAGAAACCGATCCAATTTATCCGGATATGCAAGGAATCCAGAGCCTCTCCCCTTTCCAACTACCGTCTTAGAGGGACATCCCAGATTCAGATTAATCTCCCGGTATCCTGCCTCTCTCAACTTCCTTACAGTCTCCAAAAAGCCCTCACTCTCATTGGATAAAATCTGAGGAACCAGACAGAGATTGCCATTGTATTCTGAACTGATTTCCTTTTTTTCTCTTTCATTAAATCCTCTCTTTTGATGGGGTACCAGAAATGGAGTGAAGTATTTATCAAAGGGAATAAAATTGTCATGATAATGTTTTCGAAATCCATAAGTTGTCACCCCTTCTAAGGGCGCCATGTAATATACCAAAAGTCCAGCCTCCTTTTTCACGTTTAAAAAGAGCGGGGTCACTGAGACCTCGCCCTTATTTTATAAATAAATAGCTCTAATTATGCATCCTGGCATTCAGAATCTGGACCCACAACACCTTCTGGAGTAGACACACAAGTATCCGCGTCTCCTTCTACTTCGTCATTTGCCACATCTGAAGCTGCTTGATTTCCTACATCGCCACTTTCAACGCTGTCTGCTGCATCTCCTTCAATCGCTTTCATGCTTAAGCTAATCTTCTTGTCATCAATGTTCAAGTCTACAATTTTAGCTTCTATAACCTGATTGATTTTTAATACATCAGATGGTTTTTCCACATGCTCTTTTGAAATCTGTGAAACATGAAGTAAAGCATCGATTCCAGGAGCAAGCTCTACGAAAGCACCAAAATCTGTCATTCTGGCAACCTTGCCTTCAACCACTTTGCCAACTGCAAAATCGTCTTCTGCATTTGCCCATGGATTAGAATCTGGGAATTTCAAGCTTAAGGCAACCTTCGTATCATTAATATCTTTGATTAATACCTTTAATACTTCTCCTACCTTAAAGACTTTCTTTGGATTCTCAACACGTCCCCAAGACATCTCGGAAATATGAAGCAATCCATCTACACCGCCTAAGTCAACGAAAGCACCAAAATCTGTAACGTTTTTAACGGTTCCTTCAATCACATCTCCAACTTGAAGCTTTTCAAGCAGTTCTTTTTGCATCTCAGAACGTTTCGCTACAAGAAGTTGTCTTCTATCACCAATCACACGATTTCTTCTTGGATTAAATTCACTAATTACAAACTCGATTTCCTGTCCTTGATACTTGCTTAAGTCTTTTTCATACGTATCCGATACAAGACTGGCTGGAATAAACACATTTGCTTCCTCGATTGTAACACGAAGTCCACCACCTAAAATCTGGGCAACTGATGCTTTTAATACTTCGTGATTTTCATAAGCTTCTTTTAGGCGCTCATTTCCTTTTTCTGCTGCAAGTCTCTTATAAGTCAATAATACCTGACCATCTCCATCATTTACTTTAAGCACTTTTGTTGTCATACTGTCGCCAACCTTAGCAACTGTAGTCAGGTCAATACCTGGTTCGTTTGTATACTCATTGCGAGTCAAGATACCATCCGCTTTGTAGCCTATATTTAAAATGATTTCATCTGGTTTCACATCGATGACAACGCCATCTACAACCTCTCCATTCCTAATAGTTTTAAACGATTCCTCTAACATTTGTTCAAAAGTTAAATCTGACATTCTTTTTGAACCTCCTCAATTATTTTGTTGGGCGTGGATGCCCCTGCTGTAATGCCTATTGATTCCACGTACCTTAATTGACTCGTGTCCAAATCGTCAAGTGTTTGTATATAGAACGTAGTCTTACAAACTTCTCCGCATATCTCAAATAGCTTTTGGGTATTTGAACTATGCTTATCGCCAATTACAATCATAGCCTCCACTTTTGCTGCAATATCCCTTGCTTCTTCCTGTCTTTCCTTCGTCGCTGAGCAAATCGTGTTGCAAACACTTATATCATAACCTTTTTTTGAAATTATTTCAACTAATTCTTTGAATTTATTGTGATTAAATGTTGTTTGTGAAACAATGCAGATACTTTGTTTTTTATCACTTAAAGAAATATTTTTTGCATCTTGCTCGTTTTCAACAATAAATACATTTTCTTTTCCCCAGCCTTTTATTCCCTTTACCTCAGGGTGAGAAGGGTTTCCAATGATAATTACCAGCTTCTCGTTTTCTGTTTCTTTCTCAACAATGGAATGAATACGCTTCACAAACGGGCAGGTAGCATCTACATAACGAAGGTTCTTTTCTTCCAAAATCTCGTAAACCTTTTTTTCAACACCGTGAGAACGTAAAATCACAACACCCTTTTCCAATTTTCTTAATTCCTCTTCATCCTCAATGATTTCCACACCTTTTTCTTTTAAATCCCTTGCAACGATTTCATTGTGGATAATTGGTCCATACGTATAGATCCGTTCCCCTGATTCTTTTTGAATCTCTTGGTAAACTGTGTCAACTGCCCTTTTTACTCCAAAACAAAAACCGGCTGTTTTTGCTAAAATAATTTTCATATTTCCAAACCTCTATTTACATTCTTTTAAAATCCTGTTCACAACTTCCCTAATACTTAAATTAGAACTATCGATTCGAATTGCATCTTCTGCTTGTTTTAAAGGTGCGATTTCTCTTGTAGAGTCCTGCTTATCTCTTATAATGATATCTCGTTCAATCTCGTCAATACTTGGGTTTAGACCTCTTCTTTTCAATTGGTTCATTCTTCGCATGGCTCGTGTTCTTGAGCTGGCTGTTAAAAAAATCTTTACATTGGCATCTTTTAGCACATTCGTCCCTATATCTCTGCCGTCCATTACCACATCAAAGGAATTTCCTAAATCTCTTTGCATTTGCAAAAGCTTGTCTCGAACTGCCTTGAGGCTGCTTACTTTTGATGCCATATTTCCAACTTCTTCGGTACGGATTTTATGGGTGATTCTATTTCCATTCAAATAAACTTCTTGTTTTCTTTTTTCGTAACGAATCTCTATCTGTATATCTGGAAGCACCTCAATAATTTTTTCCTGCTCATCTGCCTTAATACCTCTTTCTAAAAGAAAATAAGCAATTCCTCTATAAAGCGCTCCTGTATCCACGTATATATATCCTTTTCGTCTTGCAACTTCCTTTGCAATCGTACTTTTTCCCGCTCCCGCAGGCCCATCAATTGCTATCTGATATCCCATTCTACTTCCTTTCTATAATTGAACGTGCTGCCAAACACCCTGTTGACCAGGCAATTTGCAGATTAAATCCTCCCGTAAGAGCATCCACATCCAACACCTCTCCTGCAAAATATACTCCCTCTATTTTCTTCGATTCCATCGTTCCCGGATTAACCTCTTTTACTGAAACACCACCTTGTGTGATAATCCCCTCTTTAATTGGCCGAAGTCCTGTTAAGGTTATGGTAAAATTTTTTATATAATCGATAAATTCCCGTCGTTCTTCTCTCGTTATTTCATTGATTTTTTTCTCCGGTAAAATCGGTCCATACTTTAAAATAACCGGCAAGATTTTTGAGGGAAACATTGACGAAACAACATTCTTGAATTGCTTATTTATATTTTCTTTAAACTCTCTTAACAACCGTTCGTCCAACGTCCGCTCATCAAGAGCTGCTTTTAAATCAATGATTAATTTAATATTCTGCTTTTGTAATTCCTTTGCAACCACACTGCTCCCGCTTAAAATCGTCGGTCCACTTACTCCATAATGAGTGAAAATCATCTCGCCAAACTCTTCATACAAAAGCTTTTTCTTATCATTTTCCATTCGGACTCCAACATTTCGAAGGGAAAGACCTTGTAACTCTTTTACCCATTCCTCTTTTGTCTCAATTGGAACAAGTCCCGGCCGCAAGTCCGTGACCTTCATCCCAAAATCCGTTGCAAAACGATAGCCGTCTCCCGTGGAACCTGTGATTGGATAGCTTAGGCCTCCTGTTGCAATCAACACTTGCTTCCCATATACCTTTTCCTTATTCTTTAATTCAACACAGGCAAACTTCTCCTCTTTTGTGTGGATTTTTTTCACTTCACTGTTTAAATTTATTTCCACACCTTGAGCACGCATTTCTCTTTCAAGAACCTTGATTACATCAGAAGACTTATCAGAAAGAGGAAATACACGATTGCCTCTTTCCGTTTTAAGAGCCAATCCCAATTCTTCAAAAAATCCCATTGTCATTGCGTTGTCAAATCCATAAAAACTACTATACAAAAACTTCGGATTCGTCACAACACTCTCAAACAATCCCTCTACTTCACAAGCATTTGTCAGATTGCATCTGCCTTTTCCTGTAATAAAAAGCTTTTTTCCCAGCTTCTCATTTTTCTCATAAAGAGCTACTCGTTTTTTTTCTCTTCCCAGTATGATGGCCGCAATCATACCTGCTGCTCCACCACCTACAATAATCACATCTTTATTTTTCACATCAATCTTCTTTCTTTCTATCGAGAGAATCTAAATTTACCCGGTTTAGTTCTTCCTTGTTGTATACTTGATACTCATCCCAAATATCTTCTAATGTCTTTAAGGTTTCAATTACTTCATCTTGTTTCTTCATGCAAAGTGCTACAACCAATGCATTAACAATACTGAGAGGCGCAACCAAAGAATCTACAATTGACACCATATCACTTTTGGCTATCAAGTTGCAGGACGAGTACATAGTGATAGGGGAATGATTGCTGTCTGTTATCGTCACAACCTTTGCCTCTCTATTGCTGGCAAATTCTAAGGCTTTCATCGTACGCATAGAATATCTCGGAAAACTAATACCTATTACCACGTCTTCTTCATTAATTCGGATCATCTGCTCAAATATCTCACTGGCGCTATTCGTATTAACCAAAATAACATTTTCGAAAATTAAATTCAGATAAAAATTCAAAAAGCTAGCCAAAGGTGCACAACTTCTTATACCAATAATATAAATTTTCCGCGCCTTTAAAATAGTGTTCACAGCAACTTCAAAAGTCTCTTCTTCAATATTTTCTAAAGTCTGTTTGATTTTATCAATGTCTCCATGCAAAACCGAGGCAAGTATCTCTCCTTGAGGAATCCTGCCATAGGTCACTTCCATTCTTTGAATTGAATTCAGCTTAGTCCGCACTAACTCTCCTAAGTCTTTTTGAAATTGAGGATATCCTTCATAACCAACTGCAGTGGCGAATCGCACAACAGTAGATTCACTCACGCCAACCTCTTCTCCCAATTTTGCGGCCGTCAAAAAAGCTGCCCTGTCATAATTTTCTATAATAAAGGTTGCCAGTTTTTTCTGTCCTTTACTAAAGGTTTTATATTCTTTTTCTAATATATCAAGTAATTCAATTTTACCCTTTGACTGATTCATATTCTTTCCCTTTCATGCACCGATAAACCATCATATCACATCTGGTTTTATTTATGCAATAGCCGGTTCCCCCTAAGAATAAAAGGGGTCCCTTTTACGGAACCCCTTCTTGTCATATAGACTACTGTTTACACTGGATAATTTCCATTTTCAGTATCTGCTTCACTCTGATCTACTTTCGTCTGTTGCGCTTCTCTATATTTAAAGAAATCCACTGCAACCTGTGGGAATAAAGCATAAGTAAGAACATCTTCTTCTTGTTGGCTCCATTTCTCCATCTCTTTTCTAAGTGTATCCAGCTCATCTGGAATCAAGTCTGCTGGACGAACCGTAATAATGTCAGGATTTTCACCCAATACTTTCTTTTGCACTTCCTCATTGAAAGGACGAATGGTAGCTCCATATCTTCCGCTCAAAACATCCTTTGTTTCCTTGGTTGCCATTTTGTAGCGTTCTCCAGTCAACACGTTAAATACCGCCTGGGTACCAACTATTTGAGAAGAAGGTGTTACCAACGGGCATTGCCCCAAATCTTCACGTACTCTTGGCACTTCTTCCAATACCTCATAATACTTATCTTCAGCACCTTGTTCTTTAAGCTGAGAGGTAAGGTTTGAAAGCATTCCTCCTGGTACCTGATAGATTAATGTCTTAATATTTACTCCTAAATTCTTCGGATTTAGCAATCCGCTGTCAAGAGCTTCATCTCTCAATGGACGGAAATAATCTGCAATCTCTGCCAAAAGGCTTTGATCCAGTCCAGTGTCATATGGCGTTCCCCTAAAAGTCTCCACCATAACTTCCGTTGCAGGCTGACTCGTTCCAAGAGCAAAAGGAGACATTGCTGTATCAATAATATCTGCTCCTGCTTCAATCGCCTTTAAGTAACTCATTGAGCCTACTCCCGAGGTGTAATGTGTATGCATTTCAATTGGAAGCTTTACATTTTCCTTTAAAGCAGACACAAGAGTTGTCGCCTCATAAGGAAGAAGCAAGCCTGCCATATCCTTCACACAAATCGATGTAGCACCCATATCTTCGATTCTTTTTGCCAAATCAACCCAGTAGTCCAAAGTATAAGCTTCTCCAAGAGTATAACTCATTGCAACCTGAGCATCTGCCTTTTCTTTAATCGCAGCCTTTACAGCAGTATTGAGATTTCTCATATCATTCATACAATCAAAGATACGAATAATATCAATACCATTGGATACTGATTTTTGTACAAAATACTCCACAACATCATCTGCATAAGGACGATATCCCAAAATATTCTGACCTCTGAACAGCATCTGTAGTTTAGTATTTTTAAAGCCATCTCTAAATTTACGAAGTCTTTCCCATGGATCCTCCTTCAAGAATCTCAAGGAAGCATCAAAGGTAGCTCCTCCCCAACACTCAACAGCATGATAACCTACTTGATCCATTTTTTCTACAATTGGAAGCATTTCTTCCGTAGTCATACGTGTTGCAATCAAGGACTGATGTGCATCACGCAATATCGTTTCCGTAATCTTAACCGGTCTTTTTACAATTTCTGCCAATTTATTTTCCTCCTACTATTTTTATTAAACACCAAATATCGCCATAAAGGTTCCTGCCGCAACTGCCGTACCAATAACTCCGGCCACATTCGGTCCCATGGCATGCATCAACAGGAAGTTTGTAGGATCCGCTTCTGCACCAACCTTCTGTGAAACTCGCGCAGCCATCGGAACCGCTGACACACCTGCCGAGCCAATCAGAGGATTTACCTTTCCTCCCGTCGCAACGCACATAAGTTTTCCAAACAGAACACCGGCCGACGTACCAAAAGCAAAGGCCACTAATCCCAAAATAACAATCTTAATTGTTGCCATGTTCAAGAAAGCTTCCGCACTTGTGGTTGCTCCTACCGACGTTCCCAACAGAATAACCACGATATACATAAGAGCGTTCGATGCTGTTTCTGTCAACTGACGAACCACTCCAGACTCTCTAAATAAGTTACCAAGCATCAGCATACCTACAAGAGGAGCTGTCGTTGGCAAAATCATACATACCACAATAGTTACGATAATAGGAAACAGAACTTTTTCCAGCTTCGATACTGGTCGTAATTGCTCCATTTTTATTTCTCGTTCTTTTTTCGTCGTTAAAAGCTTCATAATTGGCGGTTGAATAATTGGTACCAATGACATATAAGAATATGCCGCTACCGCAATTGGTCCCATTATATCTGTTTGCTGCAATTTTCCTGCAAGAAATATAGAGGTCGGTCCATCTGCACCTCCGATAATGGAAATTGCCGCTGCAGCTTTGTCAGAAAATCCAAGCAGCATCGCTCCCAGGTACGCCATAAATATACCAAACTGAGCTGCCGCACCCAGTAAGAAACTTTTGGGATTCGCAATTAAAGGACCAAAATCCGTCATCGCTCCTACACCCAGGAAAATAAGTGAAGGCAAAATTGCCCACTCATCAAGCAAATAAAAAACATAAAGAAGACCCGCAATGCCATTTTCAGAATCTTCAAAAGATATCATAATATCCGGAAAAATATTTACCAACAACATACCGAATGCAATCGGAACCAATAAAAGAGGCTCAAATCCACGGTTTATTGCCAGATATAAGAAAACACACGCAACAGCAATCATAACCAGATTTCCAAATGTAAGATTTAGAAAAGCTGTTTGTTTTACGAGGTTTCCCAATGTTGATGTAATATACTCCATTTTTTAACCTCCAGTCGTTTCGATTAATTGTTTGCTAGTTCAAAGTAGCCAAAACCGCTCCTGCTTCCACAGGATCACCTACATTTGCATCGATACTAGCAACCGTTCCATCTTCTGGAGCAACAACTGGGATTTCCATCTTCATCGCTTCGATAATTACAACTGCGTCACCTTTTTTAACGGCTTGTCCCACACTCGCTTCTACTTTAAATACTTTACCAGCTGCTCCCGCTTTCACTTCAATACTTCCGCCACCGCTGGCTTTCGCTGGTGCTGGTGCTGCCGCTGGAGCGCTCTTAGGCGCTGCTGCTACAGGCGCCGCTGCTACTGGTGCACTTCCTGTACTTCCTTTTTCTTCCACCGATACATCATATGTATTTCCATTTACAGTAATTGTATAGTTTTTCATTAGTTTTTCCTCCATTTATTTCCTGGTCTTCTTTTAATACTTCGTACAACAAATCCATCCTGACTAATACCTTCTGCCGCTGAAATCGCCGCTGCTATTACAGCAATAAGTTCAGAATCATCTGCTACAACTTCCTGAGCCTCAGGGGCTGCTACATCTTCTACCACATTCTCTTCTTTCGGAACTGCCGTTGTTTTTTTCTTCCGTTCAAATAATAAAGGCACATACTTTAAAAGAGAGATAATAAGTGAAATAAAAATCAATACAGTAAATACTGTTCCCATACCCAGCAAAGTATTCAGCCCTGCTTTTGTCATTACTTCACCGGTTGTATAATCTGCACTTACTGTCATTGTTTCCAGGTAGCTCTTCTTATCAAATGTAAAGGCTATGGTTGCACCTCGATCCTCAAACTGAGCTTCTGTAGAAACCACTACACTGTCCTTCTTGTCCTCAAAGGTATAATCGCCATGAGAGACATATGCTCCGCACTCCTCTTGTGCCGCCAGCCATCCGCTTCCAGCTTCCATATAGGTTGCCGGTGTAAGAGGCAGCCCCGTTTGCAGTAATTGATATTGAAAAGAAAAATCTTCCAGTTTTCCAATCTGCTCCAAGCCTTCTTCTGTTATTCCGGGGAAAACTTGCTCCAACAGCGCATCCGCTATTTGGGTCAAATTTTCTTTATCATATTCCATTGTCTCTTTTTGATTGGAACACCCGGTAAAGCATAAAGCAAAAAGGAGCATGCAAATTACTAAGCTAATCTTTTTCTTCATGTCATCACACCTCACTAAACCGTTCCGTGTTTTTTCATCGGACGATCTTCTTTTTTCGTATACAGCATTTCAAAAGCTCCAATCAAATATTTCCTTGTGCTTTCTGGCTCTATAATGGTATCTACATAACCTCTGCCAGCTGCTGATACCACACTGTTTTGTAAGGCATCATACTCTTTTGCCTTCTCTTTAATCACAGAAAGTTCCTCATCTGCATACATAATTTTCGCTGCCAAGTCACTGTTCATCATGCCGATTTTTACACTTGGCCATGCATATACAACGTCTGCACCTAACGCCTTACTATTCATTACCGTATAAGCACTTCCGAATGCTTCTCCAATAATTACATTCACTTTTGGAACCGTTGCATTGGCAAACGCATACGCTAATGCTCCAGTTGATTTTGCCAGAGATTTCTCCCCACACATTGTTGCACTAAATCCATTTACATTTGTCAATGTCAAAACCGGAATGCTAAAGGCATCACAGAATTTCACAAACTGTGCAGCTTTCTTTGTTCCTCTGATACTTAAAGATCCATCAAACTCAGCTGTAACTTCTGCATTTTCATCATACACTTTCCATCGATTGGCTACTGCACCAATGGTCATGCCATTTAATTTAATAAATCCTGTTACCATATCCTTTCCATAGCTTCTCTTACTTTCAAATAAAACACCATTATCCGAAATCATAGAGAGGACTATTCCGGTATCCTCTTTTGCACCTTCTACCGATTCCACAAGACGGTTCAAGTCATCTGTCACTTCAGCAAAACCTGCTTCTTCTTCATTATTCATTGGCAGCATTGTAACCAACAGCCGGATATTCCCAAGAATTTCATCCGTATTTCCCACAAAATCCACGAGACCTGATTCTTCACTTTGGAATACAGCCGAGGATGTGTCTACCTTCGATTTATCATTTTTTTCAATTGCATTGGGAGAATTTAAGAATAATTTTCCAGATTTTTCTTCCATAAACACAAAATCTGATAAAGACGTGAGGATCGACAATCCTCCACCGCATCCGCCAAATACCGCTGTAATTTGCGGAATTACTCCAGATGCCATCGTTTGTTTAAAATAGAGACCTCCAAACGCTTCCAGACTATCGGTGCCTTCTTGCAATCTCAAACCGGCACTGTCTATAAGTCCAATTACAGGCGCTCCCATTTTCATTGCCATATCATAGATATTTGCAATTTTTTTGCCGTGCATTTCACCGATTGCGCCACCTAATACGGATGCATCCTGGCTGTAAACATATACCAGATTTCCATCAATTACTCCGTACCCTGTAATCACTCCATCTCCAGGCGTGTCTGTTTGCTTTAAGTTGAAATCTGTTCCACGGGCTTTAATTTCGCCACCAATTTCAACAAAGCTGCCTTCGTCCAATAGGGCATTAATTCGACCCATTGCCTTGCCATCTGCCATGTTGCTCATAAGTTTAGACCTCCATTTTCTCTTATTTCTTACTATTAAAAGACGGTGTATATCCGTCAGATAATCACAATTTCCGCCTATTCTATTATATTAGAAATCACGGGGTCTCGCAAGGCATATTTTATTTATTTCATCTATATATTTTCTCACTCTACTTCGCTGACTTTATAAAACTTTGCGCTTGTAAAGTTTTGACGTTGTAATTTGGTAAATTCTCACAGTACTTCTTGATTAATCTTAACATTTAGCATATTTATTTTGTCTATTTTTACCAATTAAACCTATTGTACACACGGTACTCTTGTGATAGAATACACGTGAGGGAATATTAAGGTTTTATTAATATCTTATAATAAAAGGAGGTTTTCAAATGACTGTTAAAGAACGTATTCAAGCTCTGCGTGGTTTGATGAAGGAAAACGGCATCGATGTATACCTTGTTCCTTCTGCTGACAATCATCAAAGCGAATACGTCGGGGAACATTTTAAGTCCAGAGAATTTATTACTGGATTTTCTGGTTCGGCTGGTGATGCTGTCATTACAATGGATCAAGCCGGATTATGGACTGATGCCAGATATTTTATCCAGGCGAATGAGCAATTAGCCGGAAGCGGCATCAAGCTGTTTAAAATGGGGGAACCCGGTGTACCCACTTTGGAAGAGTTTTTGAATAACGTACTACCCGACAACAGTGTCCTGGGGTTTGACGGACGAGTTGTCGCTATGCAGGAAGGCCAGGCCTATGCTGATTTACTGTCTCCTCGTGAAATTAAAATTTCATACGAACACGACCTAATCAACGAATTATGGACCAAACGACCTGAACTGTCAAAAGAATCTGCGTTTATCCTGGATGAAAAGTATTCCGGTGAAAGCGTAGCAAGTAAGCTGTCTAGAGTGCGAAAAGCTATGGAAGATTCCAAGGCAAACGCACACATACTTACAACATTAGACGACATATGTTGGCTCATCAATCTAAGGGGAAATGATATCGAGTACTCTCCTATGGTTCTTTCTTATGGAATTATCTACCCAAACAAGGCAGAACTCTTTATTGATGAAAGCAAACTAGATAATCAAGCTAAAGCATTGTTAGCAGATAACAATTTTACACTTCGTCCCTATAATGACATCTATGAAGTGGTTAAAAATTTTGACAAAGGCGATACAATACTTATTAACCCGGCCAAAATCAACTACGCTATTTATAACAATATTCCCGAAGGCGTAAAAAAAGTTGAACTGCCCAATCCAAGTACCTTGTTTAAATCCATGAAAAATCCTGTGGAAATTGAAAACATTATCAATGCCCATATAAAGGATGGAGTTGCCGTAACAAGGTTTATGCATTGGCTTAAAACAACAATCGGAAAAGAAAAAATCACTGAGATTACAGCCAGCGAAAAGCTTGATTCCTTCCGTCAAGAAGGTGAAGGTTATCTATGGCAGAGCTTCGAACCGATTTGTGCCTACAAAGACCATGCAGCAATTGTACACTATTCTGCCACACCGGAAACCGATGTGGAATTATTCCCAAAAGGAATGTTCCTTACCGATACCGGTGGGAATTATTACGAAGGATCTACTGATATTACAAGAACATTTATTTTAGGTTCTATCACTGACGAAGAGAAATTACACTTCACTACAGTAGCCAGAAGTATGATTAACCTTTCCAAGGCCCGGTTTTTATATGGCTGCCGCGGATACAACCTGGATATTTTAGCAAGACAGCCTCTGTGGGATCTTGACTTAGATTATAAACACGGTACCGGACATGGTGTCGGCTATCTTTTAAGTATTCACGAAGGTCCTGCCGGCTTTAGATGGCAAGTTGTTCCATCAAAAAATGAAACCCATGTTATTGAAGAGGGAATGGTAATCACCGACGAACCTGGAATTTATATTGAAAATTCACATGGTGTTCGTACCGAGAATGAGTTGGTTGTTCGCAAGGGCACTGCCAATGAATTCGGACAATTTATGCATTTCGAGACAATCACCTACGTTCCAATTGATTTGGACGGTATTGATCCAAATGCTATGACAACAGAGGAAAGAGCTTACCTCAATAGTTATCACAAGAAGGTTTTTGATACTATTTCGCCTTATCTAAATGATGAGGAAAAAGACTGGCTCAAAAAATACACTAGAGAAATTTAAATGAGGAGGAACAATTATTATGGAAACAACAGTTAAAAAGCGTAAACCCTTTGGTTTTTACGTATGCTCACTAGGTTTCACATTCGAACGTTGTGCATTTTACACTGTAAAGTACATGCTGGCAATTTGGATTGCCGTTACTGTAGGTAAGGGAGGCCTTGGCTATGACGACGTAAAAGCAACATCTATGTCTGCAATTTTCGTAGCTATGACCTATATCACACCTATCGTTGGAGGATATTTAGCTGACTACTGGCTGAACCCTCGCTTAAGCATCACCATCGGTATGATTTTAATGGGACTTGGTTACCTTTGTACCTGGAAAGCAAACTCATTAGGTCTTGTATGGGCAATGATTATTCTTGTGTCTGTTGGTACAGGTCTATTCAAAGGAAACTTATCTGGAGTAAATGGACTTCAGTTCAGTAATGAGGATGAGTTAAATGAAGCGTTCTCAATTCAATACTCATTCGTTAACATAGGCTCATTCATCGGTACTACCTTTTTAGTACTTTTGATTCCTATGATTGGTTACAACGGTGTTTTCTTGATTTGTGCAATTTTAATGTTTATTGATACCGCTTGGTTTACACTGGGAAGCCGCTCTTTAGGCGAACTTGGAAAAAAACCTTTCAAAGTTGATCAACGTCAGTTTAAAGACAATGCTTCAAAAGAGAAAGCTGAAAGCCAGCCTCTTACAAGCACAGATAAGAAGAGAATCCTTGCAATTGTTTTAGTTACTTTGTTCTCCGTTGTGTTCTGGTGCGTTTGGTACCTGGCTTACTACCCTGCATACTTCTACTTTGGATGGGGTGATGGTGCAGACTTCCTGAATCGTGCAAACTGGATGATTGGCAGCTTCCATGTACCAACTTCTTACTTTGATTCAATGAATGCATTGACCTGTATCGTACTTGGTCCAGTTCTTGGTAAACTTTGGACTAAAATGGCAAAAAGACCACAAGGTGACATGAGTATGTTTAAGAAAACTGCTCTTGGTATTGGCCTTGTAGGTGTTTCCTACTTAGTAATGGTATTTGCTGCGAAACTTGCTGGTACCGGACAAACAAGTATCATTTGGATCGTTTTTGTAAGTTTATTGATGTCAATTGGTGAAATGATTTTCTCACCACTTGGAAACTCATTTATCTCAAAACTTGCACCATCTAAGTTAATGGGATTGTTACTTGGATTATGGCCAATCGCTGTATTCTTCTCTCAGATGTTATACCCAAGAATTTATGCATTACTCAAGACAGACGTACCTGCTAAATTCATGAAGGGGTATGGTATCTTAGGTATTATTGTAATCGTCCTTGGTGTAATTCTATGGGTTGCAAGTAAATCACTTGACCGCTTAGAACAAGGCGAATAGTCTTAGTATACTTTATTAAAAATGCTGAGGTAGATGGTTCTATGAATCATTTACCTCAGCATTTTCATTTTTACCGCCTTATTCTATTGCTCTTCCAGTCTTCTCAATCCCTCACCTACACATCCAAGGATATCCGCCTCATATACCCCATCTTTAATATCTCCCGCTTCCTTCCTTGCCAGATATACCTGTACCATCCATTCCCCTTCATCCTCTTTCATCACAAGCAACACCTCTGAATCCTTCGGCTGTTCCGGATTATAGAGCACCAAGGCAGGTTCTTTACATACAAAGTCTCTTTTTGATGCATAAGGCATTTTATAATACGCAAAACATTCTTTCATTCTCCTGTCTAACTCCTCCAACGTAAGCTTTTCACGCAAAATCCCCTCCCCCTCCAGCGTTTGTACTATCTCACTATAGTTTGACATTTAATCCTCTCCTTTTTATCTTATTTTATACTACTTAATCCTACTTAACAAGATTTTATGAGATTCAATGGTATATTGAAAACAAAAAGGAGCTTTTACCGATGAAACCGCTTAAAAGAAAGAAGAGCATTACCCTTGATGAAGACATTATCACAAAAATCGAAGAACTGGCCGAAGAGGATAATCGCAGCTTTAGTCAATATATCAATATGGTATTAGCTGATTGGATTAGAAACACTGAACAGGTTCCGGATTACACTACGGTAAAACCGTTAAATAATCAATCGAGAATCCTCCACGAGGAAAAAATCTCTCCTGATCACAAAAAATAATTCGTCAAAAAAGGGAGCCTAAGCTCCCTTTTTAGTATTGGTTACGATATTGTAATGGCGTCATATCATATTCTCTTTTAAAAAGACGATTAAAGTGCTCTACGTTTTGATATCCTACCGTTAGAGATATATTTTCTACCGTCATACTACTACTCTTTAATAAAGCCTTTGCTTTTTTCATTCGTATCTTTTTTACCAAATCCCCAAATGTCATTCCAGCTTTTTCTTTAATGTATTTAGAAAGATAAGGTTTCGATAAAAAGAATTGCTCGGATAAATCCTCCAGTGTTACATCAATATAATTTGATTGAATATAGTTTTGTATTTCAATCATTCTTTTATCCTTTTGGCCATCTTTCTGACTGATTGCGTCAATCTTATTGACTGCAACAATCAGTGCCTCTACCGATGCAGTAATAATATCCGCATCAATTCCTACGCCCCACAAATCTTTTCCATTGCATTGGATTCCAACGTAGGCTACCGCTTTCGACGAAGACCCTTTAGTTAGTGAATGTTCTTCATAATACGTTAATTCATAGCTAATACCAAAATACTGTTTAATGGCATTGCTCACTGCATCTAAACGACCATTTCCAATTGCTGTAATTGTACTGGTTTCACCTTTGTGTTGAATCGTTACATCTGCATAGATTCCTTCTGCTTTTCTAAAATGGTACTCATCAATATGGAAAATCGGTTTCGTATTGATATAATTATCCGAGAAAATCTGATAAACCCACTCTGGCGTTAATTCCTTATGTGCTTTATCGGATACATCTTTCGTCAGATAGCCTACTTCTTCCCGCATTTTCTCTGGAATACTCATTCCATAAGACTGCTTCAAAATATAACTTACGCCGCCTTTACCAGACTGGCTATTAATTCGTATTACATCAGAATCGTATTTTCGTCCCACGTCTTCCGGATCAATTGGCAGATAAGGAACCGTCCATTTCTCTTCATTCCGCTCTTCTCTATATGCAATACCTTTTGCAATTGCATCCTGATGAGACCCACTAAAGGCAGTAAAAACAAGGTCCCCTGAATACGGCTGGCGCTCATAAACAGTCATTCTTGTTAAGCGCTCATACGCTTCCCGGATTCTTGCCATATCCGAGAAATCCAAACCAGGATTCACCCCTTGAGAATACATATTCAGTGCTACTGTAATAATATCTACATTTCCTGTTCTCTCACCGTTTCCGAAAAGAGTTCCCTCGACACGATCAGCACCGGCTAGTACTCCAAGTTCTGCCGTTGCAACCCCTGTTCCTCTGTCATTATGAGGATGCAAGGATAGCACGACATTTTCTCTATATTTCAGATTTTTGTGTACATACTCCAGTTGACACGCAAAAGCATGAGGCATTGCATTTTCAACTGTTGTTGGGATGTTAATAATTGCTTTATTCTCTTGGGTTGGCTTCCAAACATCTAAAACGGCATTACACACCTCTACCGCATATTCAACCTCTGTTCCCGAAAAGCTTTCAGGGCTATACTCAAAGGTAAAATTCCCTTCCGTTTCATTTGCCAAATCTCTTAATAGCTTTGCACCTTTAATCGCAATATTTTTGATTTGTTTCTTATCCTTCTTAAATACTTGCTCTCTTTGGGCTACCGATGTAGAGTTGTAAAGATGTATAACCGCATGTGGCGCTCCCTTTACTGCTTCAAAAGTCTTTCGAATAATATGTTCTCTTGCCTGGGTCAGCACTTGTACCGTAACGTCCTTTGGAATCATATTTTTTTCGATTAATGTACGCATAAATTGATATTCTGTCTCAGAAGCAGCCGGAAACCCAACTTCTATTTCTTTAAAGCCTAAATCTACCAAGAGTTGAAAAAACTCCAACTTCTCTTCTAAACTCATAGGCTCTATCAGCGCCTGATTTCCATCTCTTAAATCAACACTGCACCATATTGGTGGCTTTTCTATGTGATCCTTCTTTACCCAATCATAGCTGACAGCAGAAGGCATAAAATACATTTTTTGATATTTTGTGTGGTTTTTCATCATATCTTCTCATCTCCCAAATTAAAATTGTTCAATCAAATTGACATTTATTATCCTAACATAAGGGTAAAAAAAAAGAAAGTGATAAATTTAATCACTTTCATTGATTTATTTTAATCTCTATTTCCCAGTATCTACCCATCCGGAGGCATTACTATATTTTTCTAACTCTTCTAATGATAGTTCAATCATACTATTTCCACTTCCGGCAGCCGGAAAAACAGTTTCATAGCGTTTCAAGGATATATCCAGGTAGACGTCCACCCCCTCTTTAATCCCAAAAGGACACACGCCTCCTACTCTATGACCTATTTTCTCTTCTACCACTTCTGCCTTCAACATTCTTGGTTTAATACCAAACACTTCCTTGAATTTCTTATTATCCACCTTCATGTCTCCTGCAAATAAGACCAAAATCACATCTTCTCCAAGATCAAAGGACAAAGTTTTTGCGATTCTTCCTGGCTCGCATCCCACAGCAAGAGCTGCTTTTTCAACAGTCTCACAGGATTCCTCCTTTTCAATAATCTGATTTTCCATACTGAATTTTTTAAAATATTCTCTTACTTTATCAATCGACATCTCAATCACCTACAATTCCAGTTTTAATTGCACCTCTTCTTCGGCTTGATTTTTTAAAGTTTCCACTTCATCCTGCTTAATAATAGGTAGATCATCCAGGGAATGGATTCCAAATTTCCGAAGAAATTCTTCCGTCGTACCAAATAGAAGCGGTCTTCCCGGTGCATCCAAACGTCCTTTTTCTGCTACCAACCCATATTCCACCAGCCTATTTACTGCATGGTCCGATTTAACACCTCTTATTTTTTCGATTTCCAGCTTTGTAACTGGCTGCTTATAGGCAATGATAGATAGCGTCTCTAAAACAACCTCTGTCAATTCATATTTTTTAGGCTTACTCACAAGCTTTATCAGATATTCATTCATTTCTTTCTTTGTACACATCTGATAAGAGTCCTCTAATTCTATAATCCGAAGTCCTCTGCCTTCTTCCTCGTATTTATCCATCATATTATGTAAAATTTTCCGTGTTGTATCATTATCGTGTCCAATACTGTATGCGATACGATCCAATTCCACTGAATCTCCTACGGAAAAAAGAATTGATTCGATTGCTGCCTCTAACATATTAATCTCCACCTCACACCCTCTTTTCTATGCTGTTCTCTTCGTTGTAATTAAGATATCCTCAAAAGGCTCTTCTTGAACAATTTCAATTACTCCTTCTTTAATCAGCTCCAAAATTGCTAAAAAAGTAACTACAACCTGGGTCTTAGAACTTTGCTTTTCTAATAGTTCCCGAAATTTAAAAGAACTTTCTCTTTTGGCATAGCTGCGCACATATTGGACTTTTTCCGACATGCTTACTTCTTCTTTCTCGATTTTTCCAAAAGAGCTACGTACAGGGTCAATTTTATCTACCCTTTTCTTCATAACATCTTTAAAGATAGCATTCAATTTACTGAGTGTCAAATCCCCTATCAACTCATCTAAGTCCACCGGTTGAACGTAGTCTTTTACTTCTTTTGGCATATTCTCTTTGCGAAACCAGAGAAGATCTCCTTCTCCTTCACGATCCTTTAGTTCATAGGACATGAGCTTATAAACTTTGTATTCCAAAAGCTTTTGTACCAACTCTTCTCTTGGATCTTCCTCTTCGCCATCTTCATTTACCTCTTTGGGCAAAAGCATCTTACACTTAATATCCAGCAAAGTAGCTGCCATTAAGAGAAATTCACTCATGACATTTAAGTCTTCCTTTTCCATTGCCCCGATATATTCCATATATTGATTGGTAATTTCTACAATCGGGATATCATAGATATCTATTTTATTCTTATCAATTAAATGAAGCAACAAATCCAAAGGTCCTTCAAAAACCTGCAGTTTTACTGGTATACCACTCATGTTCTATTTCACCCTTTTTAATTTTTATGAAGAAGGCTAATGGAAATGATTTCCGCCTTATTAAACAGACGTATTTTAAAAGTATGATTTCCAAGTCCCTTACTAACAATAATTCTTTTATCTTTTTCCTTGTAAATGCCACCAGAATATTTTTTATAAGAACCAATTCCTGGAATAATCAATCCCCGGAATCCCGGAATACGAATCAGCCCTCCATGAAAATGTCCTGACAAAATCAAGTCCGCCCCCCAATTTAAATATTCCTTCATGTAGGCCGGATTATGAGCAAGAAGGATATGATATCCATCTTCTTTCTTTCCAATTCGCTTTCTAATCTCCTGTGAAGATAGTTTTGGTGTTTTAAAATGCTGATAGTTTACCAGTGGGATCGTAAGACCTGTTATATAAACCGGCGTATCCCCCAACATTATATCTACCGTTTCATTGTTTAGGAAAACCACACCACATTGTTCCAAACCTTTCTGATAACCTTCATAATCAATTTTAAAAACTTTCGGTTTTTCCTTTAAGCGTTGTTCATGATTGCCATATCCATGATACGTAGGTGCAATATCTGGAAGCTGGGACACAAAAGAGAAAGCCGGCTCAACAGAATATCCAACTTGACCTACTAACATGTCTCCACCCACCAAAATCAAATCTGGTTTTTCATCTCTGATTTTTTTCAACAATGTCTGATTATCTCTGTCATACTTTTGATTATGTAAGTCACTTAAAAAAATAATTTTTTTATTCTTGTTCAGACCTTTCAATTTCTGTGAATAGATTCGATAGTTTGTGGTTTGAAACGTTCGCAGCTCATGGCGCATTTCAAAAAACAAACTCAAAATTCCTATGATACATATTATACAAATAATCATTTAACTCCTTTAGTAAGCAATCGCCTCTTCTCTTGTCATCCAAAAATGAATTCCTCTTGTCGAGTCCATAAAACGATCGTCGTTAAAATCCTTCACTTCAATCCATTCACCCACACGATAAACAAAGGATTCATCCACCAAAGACCAAGCTTCTGTAAAAGACTTTGAAGAATCAGCGCTTTTAATTGTCAGCACCTTCGCTTTATTACAGCGGCAAGAAGGCAAGGTCGCAGAAGATCTCTTTGCATCTGCTGGAATCAAAAGTTGGACAATACGATCGTTTACACATTTTTTATACCCCAGAAAGGCTCCCTCTTTGGGACAATACATATCAAACCACTTTGTAGTCTGATCATGTTTCACATTATCCAATATGGCTCCTTCTAATACTGCCGAGAACAAATCTGCTCCTCTTAAATTTGCCCCTGTTAAATCATTGCTCCGAAGGGCAGTTCCATGCATACTTGCTCCAGAAAAATCTACGTCGACTAGATTCGCGTCTAAAAACAACGCATTATCTAAACAGGAACTACAAAACTTTGCATGAGAAAGATTGACATTACGAAAAACAGATACTCTAAGGTTCTTACCGGAGAAATCCGTTCCTGTCAAATCCATATCTTCAATTCCCAGTCCTTCCAAACTCTGGTCTTTCTGCAGCAAGGCCAGCAATTCCTCCCGACTAATATTTCTCATGCAATCACCTTTTTATAAATCCACTACTCTTGCGCGATGATGAGTGTGAGGTAAAAACTTCTTTAGTAAATCTACTGTTTTAAACTTAAGATGACTTGTATTGATTCCTGGATTACAGCCAAACCATTCCTCATCTGCTACTTCCTTATCAATAATCACCTGCACATAGTCATCTAAGTCACATAAAACACCTGCAACAGAAGCAGACCCTGGTGTCGTTCCAAGATGTTCTTTCATCTTTTCTTCTGGCGCAAAAGACATATGAGAAACACCTAACTTTTTACTAAAAGCTGCTGTATCGAATGGTTTGTTTGCCGGCATCACCAAAAGAAAAAATGAAGTTTTCTTTTGATTGCATAAGAAAACACTCTTTCGAATCTCCGTTCCAATTACAGCATCAATCTGCGAACACTCTTCCATAGTATGAGCAGGATCATTATCCACATGCTCATATGGAATTCCAAGCTTCTCTAATGTTTCATACATTTTAAGTTCTAATGATGTTCTCCCCTCTTTTTGAGGCGCCTTGTTTTGAATCTCACTAATATACATTTTTAAATCCATCCTTTTTTAAACATTTCATTATAAAATCTTCCTACTGGAAAACCAACCACATTATTGTACTCACCATTTATAGATTTTACATGCTTTCCAAAAGACCCTTGTATTCCATAGCCCCCTGCTTTATCAAAAGAATCTTTTGTTTTAATATAATCTCTGATTTCAAAGCGGTCAATGGGATAAAGGGTTACATCCGTTTTCTCAAAAAAACTGATTTCATCCCTTTTTCCGTCTTTTTGATATTGAACGCATACACCTGTATAAACTTGATGGGTACGGTCCGAAAGCATAGAAATCATACCAAAAGCCTCCTCATCATCAGCCGGCTTACCAAGAACCTCTCCTTTATAAGACACTAAGGTATCTGCCCCTATCACACAAAAGTCACCGCTTAGTTCCTCCGCAACTTCATTTGCCTTTTGATTGGCTAATGATTGTACAATTTCCTCTAATTTTACCCGCTCAATTTTTTCTTCTTTTTGGGCAGGAATAACCTCAAATTCAATTCCTAAAAGGGATAATAATTCCTTCCTTCTGGGAGATGCCGAAGCCAATACATATCTCATAACCTCTCCTATAAACTCTCCACAAAAGCAAGTAAATCCTCAGCATTTCCATTTCGATACTGAGAAATGTCTTGATCTTCTGGATTCTCAAGAAAATCCGTTAACAAAAAGACTTCCATTCCAAGCTCTTTTGCCACCATATCTTCCCGCACATTATTTCCAATCATAACACAGTCTTCCACCTCTGCATGATTCCGCTCCAATATCTCCTGATAGTATTTTTTGCTCGGTTTACAATAAGAAGAATTTTCGTAACTGGTTACATAATCAAAATCATTCACGGATAATCCCACCCATGATAATCTTGTGTTGACTGCAACTCGTGGAAATACAGGAGCTGTAGCTAAAATAATCTTATGACCTTTTTCCTTCAGCCTTGCAATCATTTTTTTGGAATTATAACTCTCCTTCATAATTTCCTTCAATTCATCAAATTCTCTTTCATAAAAATCATCAAAGGCTGGTTCAAAGTCTTCCGTTTTTTCACCCGTTAGTTCTTCAAATATTTCATAAAAACAATCCCGATTCATTTTCGTACCATCGTTTTTAACCATCCCTTTTGTTCCGGACCAGATGACCTTTGTCAAATGCTCTGGATCCATTTGCTTTTCCTTCGCAATTCTTGAAGTGATTTTCTGGAAATATTTTTGTATAAACTCTTCTTGATCAATCGGAAGAATCGTTCCATCTAAATCAAACAGTACTGTCTTCATCTTTTCCCCTCCTATCATGAAAAATAAGTAGGGTGCATGAATACACACCCTACTTATATTTTGCACATATTAATTAAATTTACGTTTTCTAGCCGCTTCTGACTTCTTCTTACGTCTAACGCTTGGCTTTTCGTAATGTTCTCTTTTACGAATCTCCTGCTGAATGCCAGCCTTCGCGCAGTTTCTTTTAAATCTGCGTAAAGCACTGTCTAACGTTTCGTTTTCTTTCACTATTACATTTGACATAGTCTCACACCTAACCTCCCTCCAGTCTGGTATTGTGCATCATACGACTGTTTGGGTATTTTCTTGCACTACTAGAATTATATCACATTCTACGGTAACGTCAATCCTTTTTTGGTAAATCAATGCTTTTTCTCACAGATGGCATCAATACCATCACCATTGCTAAACTAATTGCTAAAATGCCGCAAAGACGAAATAGGTTATTTACTCCCACTGTTTCTGCCAATCGTCCTCCAAAAATCAAACCAATAGGACCAGCCAGCATTCCTGCACTGTATACCAAGGATAACACCCTTCCCAGGAATTCATCCGGAATTCTGCTTTGAAAAATTGCCGTTCGCAATCCATAAAAAAACGGAATGGTAAGTCCCATCATTCCAGAAAACACCATAAACAGATAGAGCCCATTGGGACTGAGCATACCACTTAAAAAGGCACCCACTCCATAAACTCCTATTGAAGCTGCAATTGCTAATATCTTATGAACACGGTTTCCCCATATTCCCAGCAAAAGAGAGCCTAAAAGCGTTCCGCCTGAAAAGATAATTTCTACAATTCCAGACTCTGTAACAGAACCATTAAAATACGTCATTGTAATTAACGGATATAGGGAACCGATGGGAAAGTATATAAGAGCATATAAAGAGCCAATAATTAATACTGTCATCATGCCTTTTTCTTTCCGTAAAACCTGTATCCCTTCTTTTGTATCCTTTAATATATTCACGCCTCCTTGATCTTCCTTTTCAATGTTCCTTGGAATCTTCAGGAAAAAGACGATTGTAATTGCTGCAAGTGCTCCAACTACATCCAGTAATACAATTGAGCTTAAACTCCATATTCCATAAAGTACAGAGCCAATTGCAGGACTCAAAATCAGCGAAACCGATTCAAAACCCTGTAAAATACCGGCACATCTAGCCAACTCCGTCTTTGGAACAATGGATGGAACAATTGCATTTAAGGATGGCGTATGAAAAGCCGCACCTGCACTTCGAATCCCAAGAATCAAAAATATAAACCATATAGGCAAAACGCCAAATTTCGCAACAATCGAAAGGGCAATTGCTGCCAAAGCGATTCCAAAGTCCGAAAGAATCAGCACAGCCTTTCTGTTAAATTTATCAATAAAGGTTCCCGTAAACATACCGAGAACTGCCCTTGGTAAAAAACCGGCTAAGGTTGAAAAGGTTACAATCGTTGCAGACCCTGTTTGTTTGGTTAAATACCAAACAATTGATATCTGCAGAATCGAACTTGTGAGCATTGAAACACCTTGTCCAATCCCCAATAAAACAAATCTTTTTTTCCAGCTACTCATGTTCATTACTTCCTTTTAAGTCATTTCTTAATACAGTATAGCCGAAAAATTCAAAAAAGTCATTAAGATACTGCCTCTATTTTTAGTTCCTTCCGTTTCTTATGCAGACTAGCATAAACCGGTATCCCTATCACAATTACTCCAATACTTCCCAAGGATAACAACGTGGATTGCAAACCACTTAAAAAGAGCTGATTGATAATGACAAATATCCCACTCACAATTGCTACAATTGGCACCAAAGGATACAATGGCACCTTATAGGTACGCACTCCATGAGGATCATCCTTCCTTAGTTTCATAACACCGATAAATGTAAGCGTGTAAAAGGTCCAGCTTGCTATAATTGCTAAATCTGTCAACAGATTAAATTGACCAGACACTGCATAAAGTGCACCAATTCCACCGACCAGAAGGATTGAATTCGTAGGCACCTGTGCTTTATTTAACTTTGCCAAAGACGCTGCAAATGGAAAATTCCCTTCACTTGCCAGTGAATATGCCACTCTCGATCCAGACAATACAAAGCCATTACAGGAGCCAAATACTGAAACCATAATACCGACTGAAATGATTTTCCCTCCTATGTCACCAAATATTTTAATTGCCACTGCAGAAGCCGGTGCAGATAAGGTCGCTAATTCATTTGATGGCAAAACAAAAAGGTAGGCGATATTGATTACAAAATAAACAGCCATGATTACCGATACCCCACCTACAATTGCAATGGGTAAATCCCGCCCTGGTTTTTTCATTTCTCCGGCAATTGCTCCTACATTCGTCCATCCCTCAAAAGCGAACAAAATCGCAACCATAAGCTGGCCTAATACAATGGTTGGATTTAACCCGTCTCCAATCATAGGAGTAAAAATCCCATGATTTCCACCGCCTCTTACAAATCCGAACACCATTAACAAAATCAGTGGTATCAACTTACAAACTGTAAAAATAACTTGTACACTTCCTCCAACTTTTGAGCCAAGGTTATTCAACAACATTATTGTAATAATTACCAAAATAGCAACCGGTACAATATATCCTTCTCCTATAAAGAGTGCCGCCTGCTGCGCAAAAGCAACTGCCAATGCTGCAATCATCGCAGGATAAAATAAAAGTGTCTGCACCCAGCCAGCCAGAAATCCAACTTTAGGACTGTAAATCTTCTCTAGATATGCAACAATTCCTCCTGTCTTCGGAATCATGATTGCAACTTCTGCAAAGGTCAATGCTGCCGCAATACTTGCTAATCCTGTAATAATCCAAGCAATCATCCCAAGTCCTGGTGCTCCTCCTGTGGCGGTATAAATCGCCTGAGGTTTAAAGAATACACCAGAACCTATTACACTGCCTACCACTGTTGCTGTGGCTGTTGCTACTCCCAGATTCTTTTTTAACTCTTTTTTCTTTTCCATCATTGTCCTCCTCTTCTTTATCAAGCAGCTTTTTCCATACAAAAAACAGAGGATACGGCACAAAAATAATTGTGCCATATCCTCTGTCATGCTACCTGAAAGCGTTACTTCTTCGGTGACCTATTAAAAGGTCTTTCCAGAGTTCCATCCTCAGTTGGTAGGGGTACCTGAGAGTTTCTAAATCCATCTGGCGGACGAATCAATTGCTCCTTCGGTTTTCATCAAAAATGAAATTTTCCAACTGTATCACCTGTCTCTATTCTTAAGTTCAGTATACAAAGAGAAGAAAACATTGTCAATCATAGTTATTTTAATAACAACTCCTAAGCTGTCTGACTACTCAAAACCTCTTTTGCTTTTTCTAATGCCCCATCTATTCCTTCTGGATTTTTACCTCCGGCTTGTGCCATATTAGGACGTCCACCACCGCCGCCGCCTACAAGACCGGCTATTTCCTTGATGAGATTTCCGGCATGGGCTCCTTTTTTCATTGCTTCCTCTGTTGCCATTGCCAGAAGATTGACTCTTCCATCTGCTTTTGAAGCGATTACAATTACACCTTCACCAATCTTATTCTTCAACTGATCTCCCAAATCACGAAGTCCATTCATATCCACTTGTTCCACTTGTGTGGTGATTATCTTCACTCCATTAATGTCTTCTATCTGATTTGACACATCTCCCATTGCTTCCTTCGCCATTTGGCTCTTTAAGCTTTCAATTTCACTGTGCAGTCCTTTATTCTCCTTCATAAGAGCAGATACCTTATCACCCAATTTATCCGGAGTTGTCTTCGCACTTGCTGCAATCCCATTTAGTCTCGCTTCTAGTGCATCAAAATAATCAAAAAGTCCTGCTGATGTCAATGCTTCAATTCGACGTACACCTGCCGCCACTGAGGTTTCACTAATAATCTTAAAAGCCATTAGAGAACCTGTATTTTTTACGTGAGTACCTCCACATAGTTCAATCGAGAAATCCCCCATTGTCACAACCCGTACGACATCTCCATACTTTTCTCCAAAAAGTGCAGCAGCACCTGTTTTTCTCGCTTCCTCAATGGGCATATTGCGCACTGTCACTGGCAGGTCTGCCATAATCTCTTTGTTCACAATTTTCTCAACCTTTTTAATTTCTTCGGCCGTAAGAGCTGAAAAATGAGTGAAGTCAAAACGAAGTCTTTCACTGTCCACAAAGGAACCTGCTTGTTCCACATGGTTTCCTAAAACCATTTTAAGTGCTTTGTGAAGCAGATGAGTCGCACTGTGATTTCTCGCCGTACAGTTTCGTCTTTCTCTGTCAATTGTCAGAAGAACCTGATCCCCGGTTTTAAACATTCCCTGCTTTACGTATCCAATATGTCCGATTTTACCACCTAATAGTTTTACCACATCTTCCACTACGAAAATAGAGTCTCCCACTGCAATGATTCCCCGGTCAGCTTCTTGTCCACCGCTGGTTGCATAAAATGGTGTCTGATCCACGAAAATCGTTCCTCTATCTCCTTCGGCAACTCCTTCCACTATCTCTGTTGCTGTTGTTAACACAGTGATTTTCGATTCAAATTCCTCATGATCATATCCAACAAATTCACTCGTAACTGCGGGATCAATCTCCTCATATACAGTAGCATCAGCTCCCATATAATTCGTTGTTTTCCAACTGCCCCTTGCTAATTCTTTCTGCTTTTCCATGGCCACTTTAAAGCCTGCTTCATCTACGCCTAGATTTTTCTCTTCCAGAATCTCTATGGTTAGATCAATTGGAAACCCATAAGTATCGTAAAGACGAAAAGCATCTTCACCAGACAAAATCTTTTCTTTTCTCTCCTCCATTTGCTTTTCCATCTCAGAAAGAATAACCAGACCTTTATCAATTGTTTTATTAAACTGCTCTTCCTCTTTTGCTACTACCTTAAAAATAAATTCTCTCTTTTCATCCAGCTCAGGATATCCATCCTTTGATCCATCTATGACATCTCTTGCCAGACCCACCAAAAATTCTCCTTCAATTCCAAGGAGCCTTCCATGTCTGCACGCTCTTCGTAAAAGCCTTCTCAGAACATACCCTCTTCCTTCATTGGAAGGCATGATGCCATCTGAAATCATAAAAGAAACTGAGCGAATATGATCTGTAACTACGCGAATCGATACATCCGTGTCATCATCTACACCATATTCTTTCTTTGCAAGCTGACACACAGCTTCTCGCAATGCTTTTATCGTATCTACATCAAACATCGAATCAACTTCCTGGACAACACAAGCCAAACGTTCCAGACCCATTCCCGTATCAATGTTCTTTTGTTCCAGCTCCGTATAGTTGTTGTTTCCATCGTTATTAAACTGGGTAAATACATTGTTCCAGATTTCCATATAGCGGTCACAGTCACAGCCTACTGTACAGTCTTCTTTTCCACAACCAAACTTTTCGCCCCTGTCATAATAGACCTCTGAGCACGGTCCGCATGGTCCTGCACCATGTTCCCAGAAATTGTCTTCTTTTCCAAAGCGAAAAATCCGTTCTGGGGCAATACCAATATCTTTGTTCCAAATTTCCCACGCTTCATCATCTTCTAAATATACAGAAGGATACAAACGGTCTGCATCCAATCCAACAACCTCTGTCAAAAATTCCCAAGTCCACTCCAAGGACTCTTTTTTGAAATAATCTCCAAAGGAAAAATTTCCCAGCATTTCAAAAAAAGTACCGTGTCTCGCTGTTTTCCCTACGTTTTCAATATCTCCTGTACGAATACACTTTTGACAGGTCGCCACTCTTTTACTTGGCGGAATTTCCTGTCCTGTAAAATACGGCTTTAAAGGAGCCATACCGGAGTTAATTAACAACAAGCTTTTGTCATTATGAGGAACCAAAGAAAAGCTTTTCATCTTAAGATGTCCTTTGGTCTCAAAATAATCCAAAAACAGTTGTCTTAATTCATTTACACCACGCTTTTTCATTCACATTTTCTCCCTTATTTTCAATATAACCTTTGTCATTATACCATAATACTATGGATTGCTATGACAATTCAATCTCTTCTAATTCTTTTGCCGGGATATTTACAGAAGAAGCTGCTACAAGTTTCTGAATCTTCTTCTTCGCCTTCGGAATCTGTATATTGGTACCAGCTCCGGCAACACATCCCCCTGGACACCCCATTCCCTCAATTAAGCAGCCATTTAATCTGCCCGCCTTTGCAAGGGCAAGTGTCTTTTTACATTCTGCCAAACCTTCTGCATGCTCGATTTTAACTTCTACGCCTTCATAATAAGTGTTTACACATTCTTCAATTGCTTGCGCCACTCCTCCTGCAACAGCATAGCCTCTTCCAGCTCCCGTTGCGTCATGTAAGGATGCTTCACTGGTTTCTTCCAGCAAATTGATATTCTTCGCGGCAAACATCGCGCTTAACTCTTCAAAGGTAATAACAAAGTCCACATCGCTTCGAACGCTTTTTCTTGAGGCTTCCAGTTTTTTCGCAGCACATGGTCCAATAAAAACTACTCTGGCATCAGGCTGCTCTTTTTTAATAGATCTTGCAGTTGCAACCATCGGTGTTAACTCTTCTGAAACCTCTTCGATTAATGTTGGAAAATATTTCTTTGCCAGCATTGCCCAAGAAGGACAACAAGAGGTAAGCAAAAATGGCAACTCTCCTGTTGCTACTTTTTCTACGTAATGGTGGGCTTCCGCAATTGCTCCAATATCTGCTCCTAAAGCCACTTCATGAACAGCAGTAAAGCCAAGCTTTTTAAGCCCGCCTATTAAATTTCTTGCATTTACATCATCTCCAAATTGGCCTTCAAAAGCCGGCGCAATCTCTGCAACAATATTGTCGTCACTTTTTAGCGCTCTCATAAGCTGAAAAATCTGAGATTTATCAGAAATAGCACCAAAGGGGCAATTCACCATGCACATACCACAGGATACACATTTATCATTATCGATATACGCTCTTTTCAAACTATCATTAACAATTGCATCGACTCCACAAGCTTTTTTACACGGTCTCTCTTTTTTCGCAATAGCATCATAAGGACAAACCGCTTTACACTTCCCACATTTAATACACTTGTCTTGGTCAATAAAGGATTTTCCATTCACCATTGAAACTGCATCTTTGGGACAGACTTCCACACAAGGATGAGCCAAACATCCTTTACATTGATTGCTTACCTCAAATTTATTTTCTTCACAGCTTTCACAAGCCGATGGAATAACTTGCATAAGAGGTGGTTCATAATATTTTTCGGAAATATTACTTTCTTCCACACCCTGGGTCAAATGAACGGGTTTATCCTCCGGGCGAAGAGACATTCCCATAGCCAGTCGCAAACGCTCTCTTACAATGGCTCTGGAGCGGTAAATGCTTTCCCTATACGTAGTATTGTCTTCTGTTATCAATTTATAGGGTATTGCTTCCATGTCTTCTACTAAACTATCTGCTGTACTGGTATCTCCTAATCTTGCAACCTCTTCAAATACAAGTTTTCTGATTTGTTTTACTCTCGTGTCTAATCCTCTTTCCATAATGTCTCAATCCTCCAAGTTTTTAAATAGTTGTTTTGCGTATCGAACTGATTGCATTGCATCTTTCCCGTAGAAATCAGCACACATTTGATCTGCGTACTCTTGATTTAATACTGCTCCTCCTACCATTACCTTGCAATCTGGTTTCGCTTCCTTTAATTGTTTAATTGTTTCCTCCATGCTTACAACCGTTGTGGTCATCAAAGCACTGAGCCCCACTAATTTAACCTCTTGTCTGACTGCTTCCTCAACAATACGGCTTGGCAATACATCTTTCCCCAGATCAATCACATCAAACCCATAGTTTTCCAGTAAAACTTTCACAATATTTTTCCCAATATCATGTATATCACCTTTTACCGTTGCTACAATAACTTTGTCCTTCGCTTCCTTTTCTTCTCCAGTCTTTTTAATCTCATCCTGCAAAAGACCAAAAGCTTGCTTCGCAGCATCTGCACTCATTAGTAGCTGGGGCAGAAAAATAGATCCTTCTTCAAATCCTTTCCCAACCACATCCAACGCTGGCATTAAGTCTTCATTTACAATATCTAAGGGCTTTTTATCCTTTAAAAGCTTCCGTGTCAACTGTGACGCTTCATCCTTCAACCCCTTTTCGATTGCTGCTTTTAGAGAAAATATATCCCTTCCTGCTTTCTCTTTCGGCTCCATTTCCTTCCCAGTATACCCGATATAATCCAGACAATTCTTATCATAGCCAGCAAGTGCACGATAGGAAAAATAAGTATCCATCATCTCTTTCGTTCCCGGATTAATAATTCCGGCATTTAACCCTGCTTCTAACGCACAAGCATAAAAGTTCGAATTGATTTTTCCTCGATTGGGAAGTCCAAAAGAGATATTCGAAACCCCCAGAGCCGTTTTTACTCCAAACCGTTTCTTCACTTCCCGGATTCCCTCTAATACAATGCAGGCTCCCTTTGGTTCTGAACTGATGGTCATGGCAAGAACATCAATAATAATATCTTTTTTGTCAATCCCGTATTTTTTTGCTTCTTCAATTATTCGTCCTGCTATTTCCACCCTGCCTTCTGAAGTGTCTGGAATTCCGTTCTCATCCAAGGTAAGTCCCAGCACAACGCCGCCATACTTTGCAACCAATGGAAATACTTCATCCATAGAAGCTTGTTTTCCATTAACTGAGTTTACCATCCCTTTTCCATTATAGGCCCTTAAGCCGCTTTCCATAGCCTGCAAATCTACCGTATCTATTTGAAGAGGCAGACTCGTTATGCTTTGAATTTCTCTCACCAGATGAATCATTGTTTCCTCTTCATCAATCTCTGGCAATCCCACATTTACATCCAATATATGAGCCCCTGCCTCTTCTTGAGCCAGCGCCTCCTTTAAGATATAATCATAGTCCTTTGCAACCAGGGCTTCTTTTAATTTTTTCTTTCCCGTAGGATTGATTCTTTCTCCAATAATCACCGGATCATCCGTTAAAATGAGGGCTTTTCCGTATGAAGATACAATGGTATAATCTTTGTTCTTAACCGCCTCAAAGGGCACTGTCTTACAAGATTCTACCATTTTTTTAATATGCTTGGGAGTGGTTCCACAGCAGCCACCTACAATTCCAGCTCCCATACGAGATATTTTTTCCATGTAGTCCCCGAATTCCTCCGGTCCAACATCGTAATAGACTTCTCCATCCTTTTGTCTTGGCAATCCTGCATTCGGTTTTACAATCACGGGCTTCGATGAATATTTTAATAACTCTTCCAGGATTGGAATCATATGAGCCGGTCCCATTGCACAGTTAATTCCTAATGCATCTACTCTCAGCCCTTCCAGCATGGCAACAGCTCCTGGAACATCTCCTCCTGTTAACAGCTTTCCATTTTCATCAAAAATCATAGTAACAAAAACCGGTAATTTTGTATTTTCTTTTGCTGCCAACACGGCTGCCTTTGTTTCATACAAATCACTCATAGTTTCGATGTGGATTAAATCGACACCTTCTTCTTCTCCAATTACCATAACCTCCTGAAATGCCCGATAAGCATCCTCGAAGGATAAATCGCCAAGAGGTTTAAGAAGCTTGCCTGTTGGTCCAACATCCAAGCCTATATAGGGACTTTGTGCCGCCTTTGCATTTTTGATTGCAGCCTTTACAATAGCGGAAACCTGATATTCTCCATTCTGGAACTTAAGACCATTTGCACCAAAAGTGTTGGTCAATATAATATCACTTCCCGCTTCCACATATTGTTTATGTATTTGAATGATTTCCTCTGGCTTCTCTATATTCCATATTTCCGGAAACTCTCCACCTTTCAGACCCCGGTCCTGTAACAGAGTTCCCATGCCACCATCTAAAAACAAACGTTTTTTATTTACGAAATGTACAATCTCTTTTTTTACACTCTCCACATTTTCCACCCTTATTCTTTTTTTGAAAAGGTCCAAGACCTACAACTCCCGTCACAGACTTCAAGGGATTAAGCATTCCCTGCTCTGTACTCGTTAGGGCAAGGCGCTTGCCAGCATCTACCCTATCTAATATTTCTTTTTGATGGGAAATACTAAAATCACCATATCCAGGACTAAATCTTTGATGAAGATAGAGTCCTTCCTTTTCATGTTCTATTTTAAGCATATTAAAGTAAACGTCAAGCTCATATTCTAAAAGTGCAGCAGCACCACTTTGTATTCCCACTACTTTTGCCATATCTGAAATGGAAAAACGCTTCATTAACCGATCCACTTCAATCCCCAAAGTCGCTGCAAAAAGATATACCTCACGAGCATTTTCCAGGTTTTTCTGTAAATTATCACTGCAAACAGCTATATCCCCAAGCATCATTTTGCCATCCTCTAACAGATAAAAAGGAAACCTTTTTGCAGATATGCGGAAACGAGAGACTTCCTCCACTCGTTGAACTGATTCTTCTGCCAACTTCTCAATATCCTTTGGCACTCCCTTTCCCCCATATCCCATATAGCGAATTGTTTCCTTTAAAATAACCTTATAATTCCTCATATAGCTCCTGATATTGCAGCGCCGAATTTTTCCAGGAAAAATCCTCTTCCATTCCTCTCTCCACTATCTTATTCCACTGCCTTTTCTTGTCAAAATAAATACTCTGTGCATAGCGAACAATGCTTAGCATTTCATGGGCATTATAATTCATAAAGCCAAATCCTGTTCCCACCTTCTCATATTCATTATAAGCTTCCACTGTGTCAATCAGTCCGCCTGTCTGTCGTACAATGGGAACCGTTCCATAACGAAGACTCATTAATTGACTGAGTCCACAAGGCTCAAATAGGGATGGCATCAGAAAAGCATCAGCAGATGCATAAATCTTATGGGACATTTCCTCCGAATAATAAATATTAGCAGATACTTTGTCCGGATACTTCCATGCAAAATGCCGAAGCATATTTTCATATTTGTCTTCTCCAGTACCCAGTGCTACAATCTGCACCTCGTCCTGGCATAATTCATCCATAATGCAATCAATCAAGTCAAATCCCTTTTGATCTGTCAGTCTTGATACAATACCAATCATCATTACCTTCGCGTCTTCTTTCAGCCCTAACTCCTTTTGAAGAGCCAACTTATTCTTTCCCTTTTCCCGTCTGAAATTTGACACACTGTAATTTTTAAAAATCATCTTATCTGTTTCAGGATTGTATTCGTCATAGTCAATCCCATTTACGATTCCCGTAAGATTATTTGATCTGGCACGAATTAATCCATCCAGTCTCTCGCCATAAAATGGTGTCTGAATTTCTTCGGCATAAGAATGACTTACTGTCGTAATCCAATCGGAATACACAATTCCGCCTTTCAAATAATTCGCATCTTCATAAGCCTCTAATTTATCCGGTGAAAAGTAATATTGAGGAAGACCGGTAATATCTCTTACTCGTTTTGTGTCCCAAATCCCCTGGAACCTTAGATTATGAATCGTCATAATCGTTTTAATACCGCGGAAAAACTCATCACCATAGCGGAAATTGTCTAAAAACACAGGAATCAAACCGGTTTGCCAGTCGTGACAATGTATAATATCCGGTCGAAAACCAATCACCGGAATTGAGCTCAAGACAGCCTTCGAAAAAAAGGCGAATTTTTCTATATCCTCATAAGCGCGGCCATAGGGCATCATTCCTCCAAAATAATACTCATTATCCAGAAAATAATAAGTGATTCCTTCATGCTTATATTCAAAAATGCCTACGTACTGTTGTCTCCAGTTTAAATCCATATAGAAATGGCTCAAGAAACGAAACTGATCCCTCCACTCACGAGGTATGCTGGTATAGTTCGGAAGCACTACACGAATATTATATTCTTTCTTGTCAAATTCTTTTGGCAAAGAACCAACTACATCAGCCAGCCCCCCTGTCTTTATAAAAGGTACGGCCTCGGATGCCGCAAATAGTATATTCATCATACCCTCATCTCCTCCTTGGTTTCTTTTGCAAGATTCATCATCTCTTTTGCATTTTCTTTGACTGTGTCTGTGATTTTTACCCCACCTAAAATACGTCCAATTTCTGCAATCTTTTCATTTTCATCAATTTTTCGGATTCTGGTCGTTGTATCACCTCCAGATGTTTTCTTTTCAATCAAAAAATGTACATCTGACATGGCTGCAATTTGTGGTAAATGTGTAATGGCAATGACTTGATTTTCCTGACTGATAATCGCCATCTTCTCTGAAACTTTCTGTGCCGTTCGTCCACTAATTCCCACATCTATTTCGTCAAATATCAGCGTTTCTACCTTCTCTTTTTTAGCCATCACCGTTTTAATCGCAAGCATAATCCTTGATAATTCTCCACCAGAAGCTACATTCACAAGAGGCTTTAGTGAATTTCCCTCATTCAATGCAATCATAAATTCCACATCATCCATACCCTCTTCTGTAATAGACTCTTTTTCCTTGATATCAATGAAAAATTTAGTTGCCTCAAAGTTTAAATCTTTAATCTCTTCCGCTATTTTCTCTCCTAATCCCTTGCCACTCTCTTTTCGAAGTTTCGATAGCTTACTTGCTTTATCCCTTAAATGTGCATATGCTTTTTCAATTTTTTGATCCAACTCTATGAGATAGGCTTCGTAATTTTCAAGCTTTTCAATCTCTTCTTCCTTCTCTTTTAAGTATCTATGAATTGCCTCGACACTCTCCCCATACTTGCCTTTCAACCGGTTCACAAGATTAAGCCGCGCCTCTATCTCTTGTACTTGAGCGTCTTCAAAATCAAGGGAAGCCTCATATTCTGAAATATCCCGGTTAAAATCACTCAGCAATGAATCAATCTCCAAAAGCTGCTTATGATACTCTTCCAGTTTATCATCATAACGCAAACCCTCTGCCAGAGCCTTAATTCCTCTTGCTATTGCTCCATCTGCACCACCTTCATATCCACCGGTAAAAGAGTATGCCCTTTGTACACTCTCTTTAATCGTCCTTCCATGATTCATCCTAGTGTAGATTTCCTCTAGCTCTTTATCTTCATTTTCTTTTAGCCTTGCCTCTGTAATTTCATTGGTCTCAAAGCGCAGAAAATCCAATTCCTTTGCAATATTTCTGGTTTTGCTTTCTTCTTCCTTCTTCTCTTTTTCCAGACTCATATAGCTTTTATAAGCTTCTCTTACTTCTTCCTTTACTGCTAACAGTTTCTCACCTGCATATAAATCTACAAGCTGCTGATGATTTTTTTTCTGCAGCAGAGACTGATGTTCATGCTGTCCGAATACATCAATCAAAAGAGAAGAAACTTCTTTCAACAAAGACATAGAGACTGTTTCCCCATTGATTTTGCTGATGCTTCTTCCATCCATAAGTCTTCTGCTTAAAACCAATGTGTTTTCTTCCGAAAACACATCTAATTTTTCCAGCTGTTTCTTTAATTCTTCATTTTCCAGAAAAAAGGTGAGCTCTACCAGTCCAAAAGGTGTACCTTCCCTTAAAATATCCTTCGTATACCTTCCACCAAGAGCCAAACTTACAGACTCTAAAATAATAGACTTTCCAGCTCCCGTTTCACCGGTTAAAATATTAAGCCCTTTTCCGAATTCTACCTCGATTTCTTCGATTAAAGCCAGATTTTTCACATACATACTATGCAGCATGTAACCCTCCTATGAAACAATTTTATCAATCTTTTCTATTACGTCAAAAGTATCATCTGCGGTTCTTATTGCACACATAATTGTGTCATCTCCTGCAATTGAGCCTACAACCTGTTCCCAATCCATAGCATCAATTGCCGCTGCAACTGCCATCGCCATACCAGCCACAGTTTTTATTACTAAAATATTCTCTGCACGGTCAATCGAAAGAAAACCTTCTTTCAGAACACGAATGTATTTTTCACTCATTTCCGGTTTGTCGCCTTCAAGAACGCCATACTTTTGTCTTCCATCTTTTGTTGGAACCTTCGTAAGCTTCAAATCCCGGATATCTCTTGATATGGTTGCCTGAGTTGTACTAATTCCTTCTCGTTTTAAAAATTCCGTAAGCTCTTCTTGGGTCTCAATTGGATACTTATTGATAATTTCAATGATTTTCTGTCTTCGATTCCCTTTCATATCAGTTTCCTTTCATCTTTCTGCGTAAGGTATCTAAGAAACTCACCTTATTCAGCTTCACAATTTTTGTCTTCGCATCCGCTTTATAGATCCGAACCCGGTCTCCCGTTTTTATCACAGTGGTATCTGCCCCGTCAAAGGTTACAATTGCCTCTTCTATCGCATGGTTTTTTCCTTCCCCTATTTGAATCTCAATCACATCCTCTGGTGAAAGTACAATGCTGCTTTTATTTAACGCATGGGAACAAATCGGCGTAACAACAATCAAGGAAGCCGTAGGCTCCACAATCGGGCCGCCGGCTGAAAGGTTGTAAGCCGTAGATCCCGTTGGCGTGGAAATAATCATACCATCTGCCTGATAAGAGTTTAAAAGCTTGCCATTTACGTAAATGTCAAAATGAAGTACTCTAAGACCGCCATTTCTATTGACTACGATATCGTTTAATGCAACAGATTTCGTACCATCTTCCAATGCACCTTCTAACATCATTCGGTCTTCGATTTCAAAATTTTCACTGCAAATCTGTTCCATGGCATCTTCAATATTGCTCAGTTCAACTTCTGTTAAGTATCCCAGCGTCCCCATATTGATTCCCAGAATTGGAATATTCGTATTCATAAGTGCTCTAGCCAATCGAATCAAGCTTCCATCTCCGCCAATAACCAAGGCCAAATCTATATCTTTCTTCGTGTACTTTGATAAGGTGTTCAAATCACTTCCTTTATCATGCAAGATACAAGCTCTGCCCTTGTCCGCTAAAATCTGACTCACTTTTTTCGTTACAGAATAATCCAAATCTTTCGTTTCATTTGTTACGATTAGTATTTTTTCCATACCAAACCTCTTCTTTTATTTTTTTGCTAAAGAGGAAAATGCATTTTCTACCACTTCATTTATATTTATGCTCTCCCCTATCATACCACAATCACCTGCTTTTTTCATCAGTGCCAAATATTCAATGTTTCCTTCCGGCCCCTTAATTGGTGAAAAAGAAAGTGCTAATGCATGAAATCCTATTTCCGATGCATAATTAACCACTTTTTGTATAACCTCTCTATGGGTAGAGGCTTCTCGAACCACTCCTTTTTTCCCGACCTTCTCTCTTCCTGCTTCGAATTGTGGTTTGATTAGTGCAACCACTTGACCATCCTTCTTTAAAAAATCAAACACAGGTTTTAAGACTTTTGTCAATGATATAAAGGATACATCAATCGATACAAAATCAATCGGTTCTTTCAAATCCTCTTTGGTCACATAACGTATATTGGTTTTCTCCATGCTGATGACACGCTCATCTTGCCTAAGCTTCCAATCCAACTGTCCTCTTCCTACATCAATGGAAAAGACTTTTCTCGCACCGTTTTGGAGCATACAATCTGTAAACCCTCCAGTAGAGGCACCTACGTCACAACATACAAGATCCTGCAATGCTAAATCAAACTCTGACATTGCTTTTTCAAGCTTAAAGCCCCCACGACTTACATAAGGAATAGAATAGTCCCTTACTTCAATTAGTGCCTCTGTTGAAAAGGTTGATCCAGCCTTGTCTTCCTTTTGTCCATCCACGTATACATTTCCAGACATAATAATTGCTTTTGCTTTTTCTCTTGAGGGTGCCAGCTGTCTGGAAACCAGCAGCACATCTAAACGCTCCTTCATTCTTACTCCTTATGGTCTATCTCATCTATAATTTTATTTGCCAACGAATTTTCATCAAAATTCAGCTCTCTTTTCAATACATCCACGCTTCCATGCTCAACATACTGATCCGGCAACGCCATATTGATTACCCTGATTGGAAGCCTTTCCTTTTCCGCAAAACAAAGAACTTGACTACCAAACCCACCAATCTGAACATTTTCTTCAAGAGTAAACAAATATTCATGGTCTTCACTGATTTCTCTAATCATATCCTGATCAATCGGCTTCACAAATCGTGCATTCACCAAACTGACAGAATATCCTTTCTTTACAAGAATATCCCGAATTTTAACTGCCTCTTCAAACATATGTCCAACGGACAGAATTCCAATATGCTTTTCTTTATAAATCCATTCACTTTTGCCCAGTTCGATCGGCATTCTAAATTCCTGGTATCCTTCATATGCCTCACCCCTTGGATATCGTATTGCAACAGGTCCATCCAAACGAAAAGCAAAACGGAGCATATCAGCTAATTCCCATTTATGCTTAGGTGAGAGCACTGTCATGTTCGGTATTGAGCTTAAATAAGATAAGTCAAAAATCCCTTGATGTGTCTCACCATCACTTCCTACTAATCCACCTCTGTCTACTGCAAAAATAACCGGGAGATTTTGCAGTGCTACATCATGAATCATTTGATCATATCCTCTTTGCAGAAAAGAGGAATAAACTGCAAAAACCGGCCTCATACCTGCCGCTGCAAGTCCTGCTGCAAAGGTCACTCCATGTTCCTCCGCAATTCCAACATCAAAAAATCGTTCTGGAAAAAGCTTATGAAACTGCCGTAAGCCTGTTCCATCCTCCATTGCTGCCGTAATCGCAACCACTTTCTCATCCTTCGCTGCAATATCACAAAGTACCTGTCCAAAGACATCTCCATAGCCTGGTTTTTTCTCGCCTTTACAGACCGCTTCACCGGTTTCTATGCAAAAAGGTCCAATTCCATGAAATTTCCATGGTTCTTTCATAGCCGGCTCATATCCTTTGCCTTTTTCAGTTAATACGTGGAGCAATACTGGCCCTTGAATTTTCTTTGCTTCCTGTAGAATATGACAAAGCTTTTTAATGTCATGTCCCGATACTGGCCCCAAATACGTAAGTCCCATATCTTCGAAAAGCATTTTGGGAACCACCAAATGTTTCAAAGAATTTTTTGCTTTCTTTATTTGGCGTATCATTGGTTCTCCAATAACGGGGGTATGTTCCAGGGTAACCTCCACTCCTTTTTTAATGCCGTGATATAAATTCGCACTACGAAGGGTAGACAAATGTTGAGAAATTCCCCCAACATTTTTTGAGATTGACATTGTATTATCGTTTAATACCGTAATGAAATTACTCTTGATTTGAGAAGCATTATTCATAGCTTCATAAGCCATTCCTCCGGTCAAAGACCCATCCCCGATAACGGATACAACTTGATAGTCTTCCTTTAACAAGTCTCTTGCTCTTGCATAACCAAGACCTGCTGAAATAGAGGTCGAACTATGTCCCGTTCCAAAGGCATCACTTTTACTCTCTTTGGGTTTTGGGAAACCACTCATTCCACCGTATCTTCTCAAATCATTAAAACCAGTTTTTCTCCCTGTTAAAATTTTATGGGTATAAGATTGGTGTCCTACATCCCATATGATTTTATCTTTCGGAAGATCAAAAGTCAGATGCATAGCCATTGTCAGTTCCACTACACCAAGATTTGATGCCAGATGGCCTCCTGTTTTACTCAGTTTATCAATCAAGAAATTCCGGATTTCCTGAGCCAGCAAATCATAATCTGTTTCACTAATTTTTTTTATATCATTCTCTTTTTCAATCTGCTCTAATAGCATAATTATTCCTCTTTATTTTTCTCGATATATGAGAGATTTAACCAATTCAACTAAGAATTCGTTGGTTTCCTCAAAAGATGCCAATTCATCAAGAGCATCCTTTGTACGCTTTTCAACCATTTCCTTTGAACACTCCACTCCATGGAGGGTGACATAAGTGGTTTTTTCATTTTTTGCATCACTCATTGTTTCTTTTCCAAGAAGCTCTTTCGTTCCCGTCACATCCAAAATATCATCTTGAATCTGAAAAGCAATCCCTACATTTTCTGCAACTCTTTCCATCCGTTGTATCGTGTCTTTATCTTGCCCTGCTAAAGCTGCTCCAATCATCATTGCTGCTTCCAGAAGTGCTGCTGTTTTAAGCTTGAAAATAAACCCTAAGGTCTCTTCGTCTATCTTATTCCCGGTCTCCTTTACATCCACAACCTGACCGCCAATCATTCCAAAAACACCTGCTTTTTTTCCTAAGATTTGCAAAGCCACACCTATATTAGGATTTTCAGGCGCAATATCAAAGGCCTGAAAAGCTGTCTCAAATGCGTAGTTCAAAAGGGCATCTCCTGCTAATATTCCCATATCCTCGCCATACACAATATGGGTTGTTTTTCTTCCTCTTCTATATTCATCATTGTCCATTGCCGGCAAATCATCATGAACCAAAGAGTATGTGTGTATCATTTCAAGCGCAGCCATGAAAGCCTCTACTTCTTTCCCAGTTCCTCCAAACATCCGATAAACTTCTTTTAGAATCATTGGGCGGAGACGTTTTCCTCCAGCCATCAGGGCATAATCCATTGCCTCCATAATAAGCTTTTGCTTTCCTTTTGCTTCCGGCAAATAAGACTTTAATATCTCTTCGATATCCTTCGTCTTTTTCTCAACTTTAATGTTGAAGTCATTCAAATTCATGGGTTTCTCCCTCATCATCTAATATTTGTATTTTCTTTTCAATTCCTTCTATTTTTTCATTGCACTTTTTCAGAATATCCATACCTTTTTTGTAGAGGGTAAAGGAATCTTCTAAGGAAATCTCTTCACTTTCCATCTCTTCCGTAATCTCTTCTAAGGATTGAAATAAATCATCCAGATTATTCTTTTTTGCTGCCATAATCCACCTCCATTGTCCCACTTATATTTGCAGTGATCGCCCCATCTGTAACATAGATTTTTACTTCATCATTTTTTTCAACATCCAAAATACTTCGAATCGTCTTTTTGTTTCGATCCTCTACATAAGAGAAGCCTTGATTTAGCTTAATAAGAGGAGATAGCCCTTTCATTTTTTCAACTAAAATAGCCAAGTGGTGTTTTTCTTCTCTAAGCTTTCCTTGGATTTGATTCTGTAATTTCTCTTCTAACTCTAACAAATAGCGTTGCTTCGTCTGCAACATATTTTGAGGGTGTAAATATAGTAGTCTCTTTTTTGTATTTTCTACTTCTATCCTTGCCATCTTTATCTTCTGGAAGAGATTTTTTTTCATACCTTCCTGGCGCTTTCGCAGCCCTTCCTTTAAAAGGCTCCTATCTGGAATTGCAAGTTCTGCCCCTGCAGATGGTGTAGGCGCTCTTAAATCTGCGACAAAATCTGCAATTGTGGTATCCGTTTCATGTCCCACTGCTGAAATAACCGGTGTTTCTGCTTCGAATATTGCCCGGGCCACCTCTTCCTCATTAAAGGCCCACAAATCCTCAATCGAGCCACCGCCACGTCCTACAATCATAACATCAACACCATAGGCGTCCAAAGCCTTTATCCCTCTTACGATGCTTTCCTTTGCTCCATCCCCCTGAACCTGGGCTGGATAAAGAATGAGCTGAATAGAAGGGTTTCTTCTTTTTGCTATCTGCATGATATCCTTGATTGCCGCTCCAGTCTGAGCTGTTACAATCCCGATTTTTTCCGGAAACGATGGGATGTCCTTCTTATATTCCTGGGCAAACATTCCCATTTCTTCCAGATTTGTTTTAAGAGCCATGAATTTTTCATACAGAACACCTTCCCCATCCAAACGAATCTCTTTTGCATAGAGTTGATAATTGCCGCCTCGTTCATATACATTAATTCCTCCAAAAACAATTACCTGCTGACCTTCTTGCATACGAAAAGCGAGTCCGCTCCGTGAGCCTGCAAACATAACGCAGGCAATCGTTCCAGACTCGTCTTTTAACGAAAAATAAATATGTCCCGAAGTATGATACTTACAATTTGATACCTCTCCCTTTACGTACAAACGTGGAAGTAAAAAATCTTGGTTAAACATATTTTTAATGTATGTATTTACTTGTTTTACAGTATATACGCTTTTAGCCATAACCCGTCCTCTTCCTACGCGAATTTAGCCAAAACTCCGTTTACAAAGGCAGGTCCACCCTCACCACTGTACTTCTTTGCCAGTTCTATCGCTTCGTTAATGGCTACTTTACATGGAACTTCCTCGTCCCAATTAATCTCATAAATAGCAAGACGCAGAATCGTTAAATCTACCTTATTCATACGACTCGTCTTCCATCCTGTAGTCTTTTCATTTAACAGTCGATCGATTTCTTCTCGCTTTGCGCCAATATTGCACGCCTTATCACGAATAAAACTCTGATCCTCTTCTGGAACTGCCGGCAACTGTTCAAAGTACAGTTTAATCTGCTCAGGCATCTCACTCACTTCATTGAATTCCAATCCAAACACCAGTCTAAAAATATGCTCTCTTTGCTCTTTTCTCGACACTTTATGCTTCCTCCGGTACACTTACACCGGCTACTCTCAGGTTTACATCTGCTACCTTAAGACCGGTCATGTTTTCAATGGCAGTTTTTACTTTTTCTTGAACTCCCTTAGTAATATCCATAATATTATATCCATATTTAATATTGATTGAAACAAAAACGGTCATTACATTGTCTTCCAAAAATTCAATCTTAATACCCTTTGATAAAGACTTTCTTCCCAGCTTCTGAATCAAGTCTTTCGTAGCATTACCAGCCATTGAAGCTACACCTTCCACTTCCATTGCTGCAATTCCTGCAATAACGGCAACAACCTCATCCGCTACCTTTACTTCTATACTAGGATCTTCTGTTTGTAATGTATATGTATTCTTTGAATCTTTCTCCATGATTTTTCCTCCTGACAAATAAATTTGCTGAGAATATTATACCAAATATCCTTCTATATGTAAAACTATCTGGCGAATTCCGATAATTTTAGCCCTTCATTTCTCTCCGTTGTCAGCCGTATGCTCCATTCATTAACAAATAAAACCAAAGGACGTCCTTTTAGGTCTGTCACTTTCTTCATATCGCTTGTTCCTGAAAGGCTGGCCAGATCAATCTCTTCATTATCAATCCAGCGAATAAAGGAATAGGGTAAATTTTCCAATCGAATTTCAACCTTGTATTCATTTTCCAGACGATACCGAAGAACATCAAACTGGAGCGTTCCCACCACTCCTACAATAATTTCTTCCATACCACCATTAGCTTCCTGGAAAATCTGAATCCCACCTTCTTGTGCAATTTGAGTAATTCCTTTTACGAATTGCTTTCTTTTCATCGTATCCACTTGGCGAACCCTTGCAAAATGCTCTGGTGCAAAAGTCGGGATTCCTTCATAGGCAAATCCTTGAGCCTTCGTAGTTAAGGTGTCTCCAATCGCGAAAATCCCTGGATCAAATATACCGATAATATCGCCACCGTAGGCTTCTTCAACCATCTTTCTTTCACTTGCCATCATCTGCTGTGGTTGAGAAAGACGTACCTTCTTTCCACCTTGGATGTGGGTTGCATCCATTCCAGCCTTAAATTGTCCGGAACAGATTCTCATAAACGCAATTCTGTCTCGATGAGCCTTGTTCATATTTGCTTGAATCTTAAAAACAAAGGCCGAAAATTCCTCTTCCTCCATCGGATCTATCTCACCGGCATCGGACATTCTTGGCAGTGGCGCTTGAGTCATCTTAAGAAAATGTTTCAAAAAGGTTTCCACACCAAAGTTCGTAAGAGCAGACCCGAAAAATACCGGCGACAGCTTTCCATTGCTTACCATTTCCTGGTCAAATCCCGCACCTGCACCATCCTGCAGCTCAATATCATCTTCCAAGTTTTGTAACTGATCTTCTCCTATATAGCTATTGATTTCCGGATCCGAAATCTTAAGTTTCTTCATTTCCCCTTGGGTTGTTCCTTTTTTCGTGTCAAAAAAGAGTTCCACCTCTTTCTCATTTCGATCGTAAACCCCTCTAAAGCCCTTGCCAGAGCCAATCGGCCAATTCACTGGACACGTTGCAATTCCCAACTCATTCTCAATATCATCTAACAATTCAAAGGTATCCATTGCCTCTCGATCCATCTTATTGATAAATGTAAAAATCGGAATGTTCCTCATGGTGCAGACTTTAAAAAGCTTTCTTGTCTGTGCTTCCACTCCCTTTGATGCATCAATTACCATCACTGCCGAATCTGCCGCCATCAGCGTACGATACGTATCCTCTGAGAAGTCTTGATGCCCTGGAGTATCTAATATATTGATACAAAAATCATCATAATTAAATTGCAATACTGAAGAGGTGACCGAAATCCCTCTTTCTTTTTCAATTTCCATCCAATCTGATACAGCATGCTTTGAGGTTGCCTTTCCTTTTACGCTTCCTGCCTGATTGATAACACCTCCATAGAGAAGGAATTTCTCTGTTAATGTTGTCTTTCCAGCATCGGGATGGGATATAATTGCAAAAGTTCTTCTTTTCTTGATTTCATTTTTCACTTCTTTGTTCATAATCTGACCTATTTTATCTCCTACTTTGAATCTACACAACAATAGACAGTATAGCACACTTATGTTACAATGCAAAAGAAAAAAAGCTGGAGGTGCCTCAATGGTCGCGATCTTTCTTGCCCCCATCTATATACTCTTCAATGTATATATAATAAGATGGCTTTTAAAATGGATGGGTGCTTGTTCACATCACTTCAAAAAGAACTGGATGAAAACACTGGTTATTCTTATTTACAGTTTCTTTGCTCTTAGCATTTTAACCTCGTTTTTCTTCCCTGTAAGATGGCTTAAGGTTATCACAAACATATGGTTTGGAATGGCTCTTTATATTATACTTACTATTTTAATTGTTGATTTGATTCGCATTCTACTAAAATATGTAATTCCCATAGACAAGGAAAAGCTGGCTTCAAAAAAGCTGTTCGTAACTACCGGAACCATTTGTGTCATTTTCATTCTGGCCATATCCACATACGGTGTACTGAATGCCAAACACATACGAGAAGTTTCCTATGATGTTTCCATCGAAAAGAAAACAGAACATATTAAAACCCTCAAAATCGCCTTAGTGGCCGATTTCCATCTCGGTTATAACACCGGAAATTTTATGATGGAACAAATGGTTCGCAAGATAAATGAAGCCGATGTTGATCTCGTAGTAATTGCCGGAGACATCTTTGACAATGAATACGATGCAATTGAAGACCCCGAAAAAATTATCGAAACATTAAAGGGGCTCAAAAGCACATACGGCTCCTATGCTTGTTATGGCAATCATGATATCGAGGAAAAGATTCTTGCCGGATTTACTTTTAAACAAGAAGGTAAAAAGATGAGCGATCCGCGAATGGATGAACTTTTAGAAAAGTCCAATATTCTTCTATTAAAGGATGAGGGCGTTCTAATCGAGAACGACTTTTACCTTTACGGACGGCCAGATAAAGAACGTCCCAATCGGGGAATTACAGTGCGGAAAACTCCTTCTGAGATTACAAAGGACATGGATCTCTCAAAACCCGTTATTCTAATGGATCACGAACCCGCTCAACTGTCCGAACTTTCAAAAGCAGGGGTAGACCTAGACCTTGCTGGTCATACTCACGACGGGCAAATGTTTCCCGGAAATCTTACCATCAAATTGATGTGGGAAAATGCATATGGACTTCTGAAAAAAGGAGATATGACGAACATTACGACTTCTGGAATCGGGGTGTTTGGACCCAACATGCGCGTTGGAGCCAATCCCGAGATCGCCTATGTCACTGTGCGGTTTCAGTAGCGTGATAAGTATATAGACAAACACCAAAAGAGACTCCGCTGAGCACTCGAGGCGTTGCAGGCGCTCATCGGAGTCTCTTTTGGTGTGTTTATATCTTGTCCATTATCGGCGTTAATGTAAATAAAAAGCAAGAGAACACTTGGGTGGACGCCTGCAACGCCTTAGTGGCCAACCGAGTGTTCTCTTGCTTCTATTTTTACTCTGGTGTTTCTTCTGTAGCTACATCTTTGATACTAAAGGAAATTCTGCCCATCTTATCTTTTCCAAGGCAAACTACTTTCACAACCTCTCCAAGTGTTAACACATCTTCTACGTGTTTGATTCTTTCTTTCGAGATTTTTGAAATATGTACCATTCCTTCTTTGCCTGGGGCAAATTCCAGGAAGGCACCAAAATCTTTTATGCTGATAACTTTACCTTCTAACACTTGTCCTGCCTCAAAGTCTGTTACAATAAGAGTAATCATCTTCTTTGCTTCTTCCATGTCGCTTTTCTTAATACCACTGATGTAAACCATTCCCTCATCTGTGATATCAATTTTCGCACCTGTACGCTCGATGATTTCGTTAATTGTCTTTCCTCTTTGACCAACAACCTCACCAATTTTTTGTGGATCAATCTGCATTTGAATGATTTTTGGTGCAAATTCGCCTACTTCTTCTCTTGGTTCAGCAATTGTCTTATTCATTACTTCATCTAAGATAAAAGTTCTCGCTTTTTTCGTTGTGCGGATTGCTTCTTCCACAATCGCTCTTGTTAAACCGTGAATCTTAATATCCATTTGAATTGCAGTGATTCCTTTATGAGTACCAGCTACTTTAAAGTCCATGTCTCCAAAGAAATCTTCCAGTCCCTGAATATCCGTTAACACGAGATAATCATCATCCGTATCTCCTGTTACAAGTCCTGCAGAAATCCCTGCAACTGCTGATTTAATCGGTACACCTGCAGCCATTAAAGACATCGATGATGCACAAACACTTGCTTGTGATGTAGATCCGTTTGATTCAAAGGTCTCTGATACAGTACGAATTGCATAGGGAAACTCTGCTTCGGAAGGAAGTACTGGAAGCAAAGCCTTCTCTGCCAATGCGCCATGTCCAATCTCTCTTCTTCCGGGACCTCTTGAGGGTCTTGTTTCACCTACTGAGTATGATGGGAAGTTGTAGTGGTGCATATATCTCTTTGAAGTCTCTGCTTGATCCAATCCATCAAGACGTTGTGCCTCTGCTAAAGGAGCTAATGTCGTAATGGTACAAATCTGTGTCTGACCTCTTGTAAACATTGCAGAACCATGTACTCGTGGAATCAAATCAATCTCTCCTGCCAGAGGTCTGATTTCATCAATTCTTCTTCCATCTGGTCTCTTATGATCTTCACGAATCATTTTTCGAACCGTCTTCTTTTGGTATTGGTAAATTGCTTCTGACAAAACATCCAGCCATTCCTCATTGTCTGCAAAAGCTTCTTCCAATTTATCTGTAATTCCACGAATATTATCTTCTCTTACTTGCTTTTCATCTGTAAATACTGCTTCTTCCATCTCAGCCGGAGTCACAATTTCCTTCATTGCAGCGAATAATTCTTCTGGAATAGAACAGCTTTCATATGTATGCTTTTCTTTGCCGCACTCTGCAACAATTTCTTCGATAAAAGCGATTACTTTTTGATTCAAATCATGAGCCGCATAAATCGCCTCAATCATCTGGTCTTCCGGAACTTCATTCGCTCCTGCTTCAATCATAATTACCTTTTCTTTTGTTGATGCAACAGTAAGGGAAAGATCAGAGGCTTCCTTTTCTGCAGCGGTAGGATTGAACACAAACTGATTGTTCACAAGCCCTACTTGTGTGGTTGATGTAGGACCATCAAAAGGAATATCCGAAATACTTGTTGCAATCGCTGCTCCAAGCATTGCAGTTAACTCTGGAGAACAGTCCTGATCAACAGACATAACAAGGTTTTCAAGAGTCACATCATTACGATAGTCTTTTGGAAACAAAGGACGCATAGGGCGGTCAATAACACGGCAAGTCAAGACTGCGTTTTCAGATGCCTTCCCTTCTCTCTTATTAAATCCTCCCGGTATTTTTCCAACTGAGTATAGTCTCTCATTGTATTCAACACTTAACGGAAAGAAATCAATTCCTTCTCTTGGCTTTTCTGAAGCTGTTGCTGTTGAAAGCACTGTCGTATCTCCGTAATGCATTAAAACCGCACCGTTTGCCTGTTTTCCCACACGGTCAACATCCACTCGCAGAGTTCTTCCTGCAAGTTCCATTTCAAATTTTTTAAACATAAATTTTCTCCTTCTTTTTATGCATATTCAATTTCCTCATCCGAAACTACTGAAAAACCCACTTTGATCCAAATGTACTTTTCAGTGGTCTCGGCAACTTTTTTGAACATGCTCATAATCTTTCACATTATAGCATATGCACCCTTCAAAGTAAATCCTATTTTCCCCTTCCTCTTTCTCTCTGATAGGTGTATACTGAGATTTAAAACAATATCACTAAAAGGAGACTAGATTATTATGAACACAAAACTAAAGAAAATTTCTTATTCTGCTGTATTTGCTGCACTTGTTTTCGTGGCAACATCTGTCATTCGCATTCCCACCCCTGGCACAGGCGGATACGTCCATCCCGGAGATGCCATTGTGATCTTATGCGGAATATTTCTTGGGCCCATCTACGGCGGATTAGCTGCCGGTATTGGATCAATGCTTTCAGACTTGCTGGGAGGATACTTCGTCTTTGTTCCTGCCACATTTTTAATAAAAGGCTTATCCGCTTATTTCATCGGACTTATTTGCAGTAAATATCAAACTCATCTTAAAACAATTCCTTCACTACTGATTGCAGGATTGATAAATACTTTTTTGGTCGTATTTGGCTATTTCCTATTTGAAATATTCTTATTTGGTACAGGTGCTGCCCTTTCCAGTATTATCCCCAACATTATGCAGGGAGCAATGGGTCTCTTTTTAGCCTCTGTATTGGCTCCCGTCTTAAAAAAAGTACCCTTCCTTCGAAAAATTTAATTTTGAATTTCCAACATATTTAAAAGGGGTCAACATCACTCAATTGAGCGGTGTTGACCCCTTCTTCAGGAATTATATTTTCAACAACTCCTTTTTCTGACCATTATTTTCTTAAGCCTAATTGTTCAATCAAAGTACGATATCTTGTAATATCTTTCTTCTTTAAGTAAGCTAAAAGTCCTCTTCTTTGACCAACCATCTTAAGAAGTCCTCTTCTTGAATGATGATCTTTTGGATTGGTTTTGAAATGATCTGTTAAATCATTAATTCTTGCAGTAAGAATCGCAATCTGTACTTCCGGAGAACCTGTGTCACCTTCTGTCTTTCCATAGGTTTTAATAATGTCTTCTTTCATCTCTTTTGTAATCATTACAATTACCTCCTCTTTTTTTATGAAATCGCCTGATATTAAGCAGCGGTCGGAGTCTCCAACTACCGAATACCGGCTGAATTACTGATACAGTATAGCACGTGTTTATCGATTCGTAAAGTATTCTTTTCCCTCTCGAATGTCAAAATCAACACGTTCCTTCATTTTCTCCAGGCTTTCAAATTTTATTTCTTCTCTTTGAAACTTTTTCAGCTCAATTTCAACTTGCTTCCCATAGGCATTCCCTTCATAAGAGAACAAAAAACTTTCAATCAATACATCTGAGTCTGCCATTACCGTAGGCTTTACTCCTAGATTTCCAATTCCCGGATACCACTTCCCATCAAGCTTCACCTTGTTAAAATAAACGCCAAAGGGCGGTAAAAGCTTATACTTATGAGGGTAAACATTAATCGTCGGAAATCCCAGCGTTCTTCCAATACGGTTACCACGCATAACTTCACCCGAAAAGCCATAGGAATAGCCCAATAATTTATTCGCAGTAGAGACTCTTCCTTCTGTGATAAGCTCTTTTATATAAGTGCTGCTGATGATATGGTTTTTATATTTTTTCTTCACCACAACGACAGTCTTATATCCATATTTATTCTCTAAACTCTTTAAGACTTCTACATTCCCTGCCTTTTGGAATCCAAAATGAAAATCCTCACCAACAACTACATACTTCGCTTTTAACTTTTTAAAGATAATCTCCCGAACAAACTCTTCCGGTGTCAGCTCTCTAAACTCCTTATCAAAGGGTAAGTTCAGAACTTCATCCACCTTCCCTTTTAATCGCCTTTCTCGTTCATCTTTGGTCATCAGAAGCTTAGGTGTTATATCTTTTTCCTTCCACAGAGGTTCAAAATCCATAACACATACAACACTTCTTAAGTTTTCCTGTTTCCCTCGCTTAACCATCTCATTGACCAGCATCTGGTGTCCCAAATGGAGCCCGTCAAATTTCCCAATGGTAATGGCACTACGTTGTTCTTCCCTAGATGGTGTATAAAACAATTTTACGAGTTCAAATTCTTTGGCCTTCTTTTTGTATATCCCTACAAATCCATCTCTTTTATTATAAAGTCGAACCCTTGTCCCTTCTTCCAGATTCTCACCTTGAGCAATCCACTTTTCCCCAACCCGGCCTCCGTTGTATGCAAGTTCTTCTATCTTTTCATTAGTGATTTGAATCCTTGGATATTCTTCAAAAACTCTATCAATAGGCCAAATCATTTTCGCTATCTCGTTTCTTTGGATTGCGTCTTCAACCTCTTTTAATGTGACCGACTCCTCACTTCGAAATTCACCCACCTGGGTTCGAATCAATTTCTCCATGGTACCGCCACATTCTAAATCCTCGCCGATATCCTGACACAAAGTACGAATGTAGGTTCCTTTTGAGCATTCCACCTCAAAGCGAACCCGTGGTACATTAATCTCCAATATCTTAAGATTATATATATGAACCTTCCTGCTTTTTCGCTCGATTTCTTTTCCTTCTCTCGCCAACTCGTAAAGCTTTTTTCCTTGTACTTTTAAGGCCGAGTACATAGGTGGTACTTGTTCGTACTCCCCTATATATTTTTCAATTACCTCTCTGATTTTATCAGCATTTACGTGGGTGGTTTCGCGCTGGGCTACTACCTTTCCCGTGACATCTTGAGTGTCCGTTGTCACTCCTAATAGAAGGGTCGCCTGATAAGCTTTTCTTTTGTTTGTTAGCAAATCGCTCACCTTTGTAGCCTTACCAAAACATACCGGTAACACACCCTCTGCATCTGGGTCAAGTGTTCCGGTATGTCCAATCTTTTTCTCTCCTGTCATACGACGAAGAATTGCAACTACATCGTGTGAAGTATATCCTTTTTCCTTATACACATTTAAGATACCATGCAGCATTTCTTCAATCCATCCTTACCTTATTCTGTTTAATTGCATTTCTACTTCTCGCGCCACATTATTTGCAATGTCATGAGCAGTTCCCGGCATGCTAAATCCAGCTGCACGAATATGTCCACCACCACCGTACAAACCAGCAATTGCATTCACATCCACCTCTTTATTCGAGCGAAGACTCGCTTTATATATACCATCTTCAAGCTCGTACATAAAAAGTGCCACCTCAACGCCTTTGGTATTTCTTAACTGATTTACAATTCCATCCAAATCCTTGGTCGTAACATTGTAAAACTTCAGCACTTCTTTTGAAACGCTTCCCACAATAACTTTTCCATCCAGCAAAAGAAAGCTTTCCAATAGTGTTCTGGCCATAATTTGGTTCTGGCTGTATGTCTTTTTATAATACGTCTCATCAATCAATGCAGGGGCGTCAATATCCTTTGTAATAAGGAATGCAGCTGCTTCAAATGTGGATCTTGACACATTTGAATACTGGAACACCCCTGTATCATGTACAAGGCCGAGATAAATAGACCTTGCTATATCCCTGTCTATTTCTTCTTTGTCAAAAAGATTATAACAAAGCTCGCAAGTAGAACTTGCATCTGGCAGTACGTAGTTTTCATCTCCATAATTTCGATTGCTCACATGATGGTCAATAGAAAAAGTCTTCCTTGCCCGGTCAAATATTTCCTCTGCAAACCCTAACCGTTCTTTGTCACCACAATCCAGGGCAATAAACAGGTCGTAGGCAACATCTTTCTTCTTGTGAAGAATGTCACCCACACCTTTTATTTCTCGAAAGACATCCGGCACTTCATCCAAATATAAATCAACTTGAACATTTTTGTAACATTTTTTCAAATATAAGTACATCGCCGTAGTCGATCCAACGCAATCCCCATCTGGTCTGAGATGTCCACTAACCGCTACGGTATGTACACCTTCCATTACCTTTTTAAGCATCGTTTTCATCCTCATAATGCAGGTCTTTGTTTACCTCATCGATTTTCTTTGACATTTCCACTCCATATTCAATGGACTCGTCTAAAATAAAAGTGATTTCCGGTGTATTTCTCATATTTAAGCTTTTAGCTAACTCTCTTCGAATGTAACCTTCTGCACTCTTTAAACCAATGATTGTATCTTCTTTCACCTTTGCATCTCCTAATACACTCACGTAGGCTTTCGCTGTCTTTAAATCTGGTGCAACTACTGCCGCTACCACCGAAGTCCACTGAGACACTCTCGGGTCTTTAATACCTCTTTGTATAATATTCGTCAGTTCGTGCTGTACTTCCGCATTTACTCTTGTATTCTTTATGCTTCGCTTTCTCATGTTTTTTTTGCTCCTTATCTCGGAATTTCAACCATCTTAAAGGATTCAACCAGATCTCCTTCTTTAATGTCATTGTAATTCTCAAATACAAGACCACATTCATATCCTGCTCTTACTTCTTTTACATCATCTTTGAAACGCTTTAATGACGCCAAATTTCCTTCAAATACAACTACGCCATCTCTCGTAATACGAACCTGGCAGCCACGTTCAAATGTACCGTCCTGTACGTAACTTCCTGCTATGGTTCCAATGCCAGATGCTTTAAAGGTTTGACGTACTTCTGCATGTCCTAACACTTTCTCCTCAAATACTGGATCAAGCATTCCCTTCATAGCAGCTTCCACATCTTCAATCGCATTATAGATTACCCGATACAAACGTACATCTACGCCTTCTCGATCTGCTGTTTCCTTTGCAGACGCATCTGGACGCACATTAAATCCAATAATAATTGCATTAGAAGCAGATGCTAAAATAACATCGGACTCGTTAATCGCACCAACACCGCCATGAATAATTTTAACAACAACTTCATCGTTTGAAAGCTTCAACAGACTTTGTTTAATAGCCTCTACTGATCCTTGTACATCTGCCTTTACTACGATTCCAAGCTCTTTTAAGTTTCCTTCTTTTATCTGTTCAAACAAGTCATCCAGAGATACCTTTGTCTTTGTATCATCTAACAATCTTTCTTTTCCTTGTGATATGAAAGTCTCTGCAAAATGTCTTGCTTCCTTATCATTGTCTGTACTTACAAAAACTTCTCCAGCATTTGGTACATCGTTTAATCCCAGGATTTCTACTGGTACAGAAGGACCTGCTTCTTTTACTCTTCTTCCACGGTCATCCATCATGGCTCTTACCTTACCATAAGCGGATCCTGCAGCAATGTTATCTCCTACATGCAAGGTTCCTTTTTGAACCAAAACAGTAGCAACAGAGCCTTTTCCTTTATCAAGCTCAGCTTCTATAACAAGACCTCTGGCATTTCGATCTGGATTCGCCTTTAACTCCAGCACCTCGGAAGTTAATAACAGCATTTCCATCAGCTCTTCAATTCCTTCTCCTGATTTTGCAGATACTGGTACGAAAATCGTACTGCCACCCCAATCTTCTGGAATCAATTCATATTCGGCCAGTTCTTGTTTTACTCTGTCTATATTTGCCCCTGGCTTATCAATCTTATTGACCGCAACTACGATTTCAATTTCAGCCGCCTTTGCATGATTAATCGCTTCAACAGTCTGTGGCATTACACCATCATCTGCTGCAACCACCAAAATAGCAATATCTGTAGAAGAAGCTCCACGCATACGCATAGCTGTAAAAGCTTCATGTCCAGGTGTATCCAGGAATGTGATTTTCTCACCATTTACTTTCACTACGTAAGCACCGATATGCTGTGTAATACCGCCTGCTTCACGATCAATTACATTGGTGTGTCGAATGGCATCTAAAAGAGAAGTTTTACCATGGTCAACATGTCCCATAACACATACAACAGGAGGTCGTTTTACTAATTTTGTCTCATCTTCGTCTTCTTCTTTTAACAGTTCTTCAATTACATCAATCACTTCTTCTTTTTCGCAAAGAACTTCGAATTCAAGTGCAATTTCTTCTGCTGTCTCAAAGCTTATTTCTTGATTTACTGTAACAACCTTACCCTGCAGGAATAGTTTTTTAACAATAACAGAAGGTACTATTTTCATTTTATCTGCAAGCTCTTTAATGGTAAGAACTTCTGGGATTGTAATAGACTTAATTGTCTCTTCCGGTTTTTGCTCTTTTGCCTTTGGCTTTTGAAGCTGTGGAGCATTTTCAACCTTACCCTTTTTCCCTTTTCCAGCCTGATTTTGACGTTCCATTTCCTTCTTCTTGTAATCCTCTTTACTCTTTACCTTATTTCTTTGTGGCTTCTTAGTCTCCGTGCTTGTTACAGGTGTACCTTCATTTGGCTTTTGGAATTTCCCTCTATTATCCCCGCCTTGGTTCCCCTGATTATACGGTCTTTGTCCGCCGCCTTGGGGTCTGTTTCCCTGATAATTGGAATTCTGGGGTCTTTGTCCACCGCCTTGTGGTCTGTTTCCCTGATAATTGGAGTTTTGGGGTCTTTGTCCACCGCCTTGTGGTCTGTTTCCCTGATAATTGGAGTTCTGGCCTTGTGGTCTGTTTCCCTGGTAATTGGAGTTCTGACCTTGGGGTCTGTTTCCCTGGTAATTGGAGTTCTGACCCTGGGGTCTGTTTCCCTGGTAATTGGAGTTCTGGCCTTGTGGTCTGTTTCCCTGGTAATTGGAGTTTTGGCCTTGTGGTCTGTTTCCCTGGTAATTGGAGTTCTGACCCTGGGGTCTCTGTCTCTGATTCCCTTGGCCTTGCGGACGCTGTTGTTGTCCTTGTCCCGTTCTTTGGTTATTGCTTCTGCTTCCACCACTCTGGGTATTTTGTGGGCGGAACACATGTACAATGTTCTTCTTCTTTGCTGGCTCTGCTGAGTCTGTAGCTTCAACAGATTCTGCTGTTTTCTTCTCTTTTGAGAAGTTTGAGCGAACCATTTTCTCCACATCTTCTTCTACACTGCTCATATGACTTTTGACTTCTATATTTTTCTTTTCTAAGTACTCTAGAACCTCTTTGCTCTGAACATCTAGTTCCTTAGCGATTTCATAAATTTTCTTTTTTGACATATACGATTCTCCTTATTTAATTGTTAGCGTCCAATTTCTTTTGTATACTTTTTGCAAATCCTTCATCTAAAACTACCAAGGAAGCGCGAAATTCTTTTCCCATGCAATGTCCCAGGCTTACTTTATCTGCTAAAAAGAAAATTGGAACTTTATAAAATTCACACATATTGGAAAATTTCTTCTTTGTATTTTCCGAAGCATCCATTGCGACAATCACAAGCTTTCCTCTTCCGGATTTCACTTCTTTTTCCGTCGAAAACTCTCCGCTTGCAACTCTTCCCGCTTTCGTTGCCAATCCGATTAAGGATAAAACCTGATCAGATTTCAATATCTTCCAACTCCTTTTCTAATACTTCATATATTTCTACCGGAATACTTTGTTTAAACGAGCGTTCCAGCCCCTTGTTTTTCATGGCCATTTCCAGACAAGACTTTTGAGGGCAAATGTATGCACCCCTGCCATTCTTCTTTCCGGTACTATCTAAGAAAAATTCACCCTGATCATTTTTTACGACACGGATCATTTCTTTTTTACTTTTCATTTCCCCGCATCCTACACATTTCCGCAAGGGAATTTTCTTTTTTACTGCCATTGCTTTTTATACCTCTTCAAAACCTTCAAATGCTACGTCTTCTCCCTCTTCATACATTTCTTCTTCGTAAACACCTTCACCAAGTTCCATGTAATTTTCTGGAAGCTCACCTGAAGCAATTGCCTGTGTTTCATTCTTAATATCAATCTTAAATCCAGTTAATCTCGCAGCCAATCTTGCGTTTTGACCCTCTTTACCAATCGCAAGTGACAACTGGTAATCAGGCACAATAATACTTGCCGTTTTTTCATCCGGATCCGCCATTACCGAAATAACCTTTGCAGGACTCAATGCATTTTCAATTAAAATCGCAGGATTGTCACTCCAATTAATAATATCGATTTTTTCTCCCCGAAGTTCTTCTACAATCGCATTGACTCTGGCACCATTCATTCCCACACAGGCTCCTACAGGATCCACATCCGGGTCATTGGACCAAACTGCGATTTTCGTTCTGCTTCCAGCTTCTCTGGCAATACTCTTAATTTCAACCGTTCCATCTTTTACTTCCGTCACTTCTGATTCAAATAATCTCTTAACAAGTTCTGGATGTGTTCTTGATACTAAGATTTTCGGCCCTTTTGTTGTGTTTTTCACTTCTACGACATAAAGCTTTATTCTTTCTGTCGGCTTAAATATCTCACTCTTAACCTGCTCTGTTTCTGTTAACAGTGCATCTGCTTTTCCTAAGTCAATGCTGTAATTTTTCCCAACTTGTCTTTGTACAATACCTGTTACAATGTCTTTTTCTTTTTCAAAGTATTGGTCGTAAACTACTTTTCGTTCTTCTTCCCGGATTTTTTGCAGAATCAGGTTTTTTGCATTCTGTGTCGCAATACGTCCAAAGGATTTTGATTCAATAGGGATTTGGGCAATATCACCAATACCTAATTTCCCATCAATTTTAGCCGCATCTACAATCGAAATTTCTTCTAAATCGTCTTCCACTTTTTCTACAACTTTTTTTTCTGCAAAAACCTTATAATTATAGGTATCTCTGTTCATCACAACTTTAATATTATCTGCTTTTCCAAAATGATTTTTGCAGGCATTAATCAAGGAGTTTTCTATCGCATCTAATAATGTTTCTTTGCTGATATCTTTTTCTTTCTCCAAAATCGTTAACGCTTCTAATAACTCAGTATTCATCTGTTTACTTCCTCCTTCGTTTTAAAAATGAAATGCCAACCGGATCAGGGCAATTTCACTCTTTTGAAATACTTCTTTTTTATTATCATCCATTATTATGGTTACACTTGTATCATCATAAGACTCTAAAATCCCAAAAAACTCTTTCTGCTTATCAATCATTTTATAGGTATGGATTTCAATTTCTTTTCCAATACTTCTCTTATAATCTTTCTCCTTTTTTAAAGGACGGCCAAGCCCTGGAGAACTCACCTCTAATATATAGGCATCTTCAACATAATCCTCTTGATCTAAAATTTCCGAAAAGGCTCTGCTTACCAACTCACAGTCTTCAACTGTAATACCGCCTTCTTTATCAATATAGGCTCTTAGATAAAAGGTTCCACCTTCTTTTACATATTCCACATCCACCAGTTCAAATTGGTGTCCTTCTACAATAGGAAGTAGTATTGCTTCCGTCTTTGATTCAATTACTTCTCTTTTTGACATGTTCTTCCTTTCTTTCGTATATAACCTTTAATAGTACTTTCCCACAAAAGAAGAGTGAACTTCTCGTTCACTCTTCTTGCGGGTTCCTATGTAACTGTAAATACTATAACACTTTCCCCTTTAAAAAGCAAGGGTTATTGCCGTTGTTTTACCCCAATGGTATCACGATTTGATAGTTTGAGACGGTTTAAACTTACGACTTTTCCTTTATACCTTCCTTTTGTATCAATTCCTTCTTCAAAAAGGTAAGCCTTCGTCACCTCATCTTTGTCCTGCAGACGGATTCCTCTGATTCCAACAGCACCTTTTTTCTTTTCTGAAACCTGTGCTACTAAAAACCGTAAAAAGTATCCATTCTTCGTTTGAAGTACCAGATTTAAATTTTGTGTTACCACCTTGGTAAATATTAATTCATCACCACTTTGCAGTTTTGTAGCTGTAATCGTTCGTTTTCCTGCTATAAACTCGCTTCCTTCTACTTGTTTTACCATACCTGCTTTCGTAACAAACAAAAACTTACCTAAAAGCAATTGCCGTTCATCACACAAGTAAACAATACGCTCACTGGCACTATCGTAGTTACTCACATTATCTATGGGAATTCCTTTGTCTCTAAATTTTCCAAAAGGAAGATCCAGGACTTTGATTTGATGCATCCTGCCTTCATTTGTAAAAACACAGATTTTCCCGGTATTCATACAGTAAGAAATGTATTTATTCTCTTTGTCTGCCGTGTCTTTGTTCCGTTCGTAAGTCGAAACATCAATCACCTTTGCATAACCAAATTTATCCATCAAAAAGATGACTTCCTGCTCTTCAATTTTCGCCTCTTCAAACACTGCCTCTTCCGCATTTTCCACCACAGTTCTCCGTCTTGTCGAAAATTCTTTCTTCAACTCTAGCAGCTCTTCCATGATGACCCCAGACATTGAGTCGTAATTATTTAAGACATCTTCATAATGACGTATATTCTTTAAAGTTTCCTCATGTTCTTTTTGAAGAGCTTCAATTTCCAGTCCAATCAATTTGTACAAACGCATCTCCAGGATTGCCTGAGCCTGTCTTTCCGTAAACTGTAAGAGTGCTGCCATTTTCTTTGATATACTTGATTTAAAAGTAATATTCTCTGTAATCCCGGATACCAAACATGCCTTTGCATCTTTTACAGATTTACTTCCCCGTAAAATTTCAATAATCAAATCAATTACATCGGTTGCTTTGATCAGACCTTCCTGAATCTCTTTCCTGTCCTGCTCTTTTTTTAACAAGGTATTATATTTTCTCGTGGCCACATCAAACTGAAAGTCCACATGATGTTCAATAATCTTTTTAATACCAAGAATTTCTGGCCTCTTATCTACCACCGCCAGCATATTTACCCCAAAAGTATCTTCTAATCTTGTCTTTTTATAGAGCAAATTCTTTAGGTTTTCTGCATCCGCACCTTTTTTCAACTCAAAAACAATTCGGATTCCTTCTTTAGAAGATTGATTTGAAATATCTACAATATCATTGGTTTGCTTTTTTTCAATTAAATTGGAGACATCATTTAAAAACTTTCCGATTCCTGCTCCAATCATCGTATAGGGAATCTCAGAAATCACAAGCTTTTTCTTTCCACCTTTTGCCTCTTCAATCTCAACCTTCCCGCGGACTTTTATCTTCCCCTGTCCCGTTTCATATATTTGTAAAAGCTCATCTTTATTGACAACCACTCCGCCTGTTGGAAAATCGGGACCTTTGACATATTTCATAAGTCCTCTGGTGCTGATTTCCTCATTTTTCATATAAGCAACAACACCGTCTATAACTTCTCCCAGGTTATGAGGCGGAATACTGGTTGCCATACCTACTGCAATCCCTTCTGCACCATTAACCAACAGATTCGGGAATTTTGTTGGCAAAACTTCCGGTTCTCGTTCTGTTTCATCGAAGTTGGGAATAAAGTCCACAATGTCCTTATCTAAATCCTTTAAAAAACCTTCCTGGGTTATCTTTTCCAGCCGCGCTTCTGTGTAACGCATAGCTGCCGCTCCATCTCCTTCGATTGAGCCAAAATTCCCATGTCCGTCAACTAAAGGAATACGTTTTTTAAAATCCTGAGCCATAACCACTAAAGATTCGTAAATCGAACTATCTCCATGAGGATGGTATTTACCCATTGTATCTCCAACGATACGAGCACATTTTCGATAAGGCTTGTCATATTTAATTCCAAGCTCATACATATCATAAAGGGTTCTTCTTTGTACCGGCTTTAAGCCATCTCTTACATCCGGCAGAGCTCTTGCCACAATAACACTCATTGCATAGTCAATATATGATTTTTTCATAACATCCGAATATTCCGTTCGAATGATGTTTGATTCATCCATTTATCTTACTCCCTTAAACATCTAATTCTGCTTCTTTCGCATTTTCGTAGATAAAACTTCTCCTGGGCGGAACTTCACTTCCCATCAACATCTCCGTTACCCCAGATGCCATTCTTGCATCTTCTATTTCCACCAGTTTCAGCTTTCTGGTATCTGGATTTAATGTTGTATCCCATAGTTGGTTTGCATCCATTTCTCCCAACCCTTTATATCTTTGCAAAGTAAAACTGCCTGTATGTGTTTTCCGGTATTTCTCCAGAGCCTTATCATCATAAAGATACTCTTCCTCACCTTTGCTTGGCATAACCTTATAAAGCGGAGGCATCGCTACATATACATGGCCTTCAAAAATCAACTCTGGCATAAACCGATAAAACAGCGTTAAAAGCAAGGTTGATATATGAGCACCATCTACATCTGCATCCGCCATAATCACGATTTTGTCATAGCGAAGTTTTGATATGTCAAAGTCATTCCCATACCCTTCCGAAAAACCACATCCAAAAGCATTTATCATAGACTTGATTTCTGCATTGGCAAGCACCTTATCAATACTGGCTTTTTCCACATTTAAAATCTTACCGCGGATAGGTAAAATCGCCTGATAATTTCGGTTTCTTGCTGTTTTTGCAGAGCCTCCTGCCGAATCCCCTTCCACAATGAAAATTTCACATTTTTTCGGATCTCTGCTTTCACAGTTCGCAAGTTTTCCATTGCTGTCAAAGGAGAATCTTTGTTTGGTCAAAAGATTTGTTTTCGCCTTTTCTTCCGTTTTACGTATTTTTGCTGCCTTTTCTGCACATGAAAGCACCTTTTTCAGTGTCTCCAGATTCCGGTCAAAATATCTTGTAATTTCATCATTGGTAACTTTACTGGTTGCTTTGGCTGCATCAGGATTATCCAGCTTCGTCTTCGTTTGTCCTTCAAATCTGGGATCCGGATGCTTAATGGATATGATGGCTGTCATACCATTTCGAATATCTGCTCCTGTAAAGTTTGGGTCTTTATCTTTCAAAACTCCTATTTCTCTGGCGTATTGATTCATTACCGTTGTGAAAGTAGTCTTAAATCCAGTCAGATGGGTTCCCCCCTCTGCATTGTAAATGTTATTGCAAAATCCCAAAACATTTTCATGAAACTCATTCACGTATTGGAAAGCAACCTCCACTTCTATTCCTTCTGCATTTCCTTTATAATAAACTGGATCATGAATCGTTTCTTTTTTCGAATTCAAATCCTTTATAAATCCTAATATTCCATCTGGTTCATGAAAAGTTATCTCTTCCTTCTCCTCTCCACGCAAATCCTGATAGATAATGGTAAGGGTAGGGTTTAGGTAAGCTGTTTCATGGAGCCTGCTTTTTACTTCTTCCCCTTTGAATTTTGTTTTTTCGAATATGGTATCATCTGGCAGAAAATTTACTCTGGTGCCAGTTTCCTTTGTTTTTCCAATTGTTGGAAGTAACCCATTCTCCAACTGAATAACCGGATTTCCTCTTTCATATCGGTCATGGTGAATGTATCCATCTCTTTTTACCTGTACATCCATATATGTTGACAAGGCATTTACTACAGAGGAACCTACGCCATGAAGCCCACCACTGGTTTTATATGCATTATCATCAAATTTTCCTCCTGCATGGAGGATGGTATATACGATTCTTTCCGCCGAAACCCCTTTTGCATGCATTCCTACGGGTACCCCTCTTCCGTTGTCGGAAATGGTTGCCGATCCATCTTTTTCAAGGGTGACATGTATTTCACTACAAAATCCTGCAAGATGCTCGTCTACTGCATTATCCACAATCTCATAGATTAAGTGGTTCAGTCCTTTTGTAGAGACACTTCCAATATACATCCCCGGTCTTTTTCGCACCGCTTCCAGTCCTTCTAAGACAGAAATACTCTCAGCACCATAATTGCTTGCTTTCGCCATATATTATCGTTCCTTCCTTTTTGAAATCATACTGCTAGTATTCTATCACAAATTCAAAGAAAATTGAAGATAGATATTGACATTGTCCTCTATACAATATACAATTAGTTAGTATGTTTAACGGAGCGCCCGTGTCTGATTCGGTAAACATTTTAATAATAATGTGGAGGTGTAGGAATTGGCTAATATCAAATCAGCGAAGAAAAGAATTTTAGTAAACCAGACAAAGGCTGCAAGAAACAAAGCAATCAAGTCAAAGGTTAAAACAGCAGTGAAAAAAGTTGACGTTGCTGTTATTGAAAATAATAAAGAAGCAGCAAGTGCCGCTTTAAAGAATGCAATCGTTGAGATTTCAAAAGCTAAGAGCAAAGGTGTTTATCACAAAAACACATGTTCCAGAAAGATTTCTCGTTTATCTAAAGCCGTAGCGGCTATAAACTAATTATAAAAACCAAAAGCTATCTTCGATGGATAACGGCTGCATCCATCATCGATAGCTTTTTTTGTGCACAAAAACTTATAACAATGAGTATCCATAACTATTTACAATTCCGTCCAGCTTTCTTCCCGCTTTACACATGGGGCAGTCATGCATACTATAGGCCTGGTAATCCGGTACATCCTTCAAAGCAAACACTGAAACCATATCCATACCTGCAACTTTTGAAATACCGCTAAATACAGCCGCCAATCCCGATACCCTTCCGCCATAATAAAGAACCGTATTAATCGTGCGAAGCATTGTTTCTCCTGTGATGACCGTACCAGATAAAATCAAAACATCTTTTTCTGCAATCATTCTCTTTGTGTTATCCCGAAACACCTGCTGACCTCTGGCAACCGTTTCCGGCGTAACAACAGCAATATTCTCTCCCCCATTAATGGAACTCATTCCTTCCTTTGACAAATTCTCAGCCAGAAAGGCTCCAATCACTCTCGTTCCATCCAAGCATACAATAGTGTCAACCTTTGTACTGTATCGATAGGATTCTGCCAACAAGTCTGCCGTTTCTTTTGCATTTTTACTGCGATTTGTCACCGTGGAAATGTCAATATACGTGTTTACGTGAGCATGGGTACTTGAAAAATGTCCTCTCATAATCTTGATCTTGGATTTCGAGTTTTTAGGTGAATACAAATCTTCTAATCTTATTTCCATAAAGACAACTCCTTTCCACTATCTGTTTTCTTTTATTTTATCACAATAAAAAGAACAAGACCACAAAAATGATCTTGTTCTATATGCACTAGTTATTGATAAGTTTATCTTTATCACTCCAGCTATACAACTTACGGATTTCCTGTCCAACTTTTTCAGATGGATGCTCCACTGCAAGCTTTCTCATTGCTCTAAAGTGTGCTTGTCCACCTGCTTTAGACATATCCAACAAGAAATCTTTTGCAAATGTTCCATCTTGAATATCAGTAAGAACTTTCTTCATTGCTTTCTTGGTATCTTCAGTGATAATTTTAGGTCCTGTAATATAATCTCCGTACTCTGCTGTATTCGATACGGAATAGCGCATTCCTTCGAATCCTGATTCATAAATCAAATCTACAATCAACTTCATTTCATGAATACACTCAAAGTATGCATTTCTTGGATCGTATCCAGCTTCTACTAAAGTCTCATATCCAGCTTGCATCAAAGCACTTACACCACCACACAATACTGCTTGTTCTCCAAAAAGGTCGGTTTCCGTTTCGGTTCTAAAGGTTGTTTCCAAAACTCCTGCTCTTGCTCCACCAATTCCTTGGGCATACGCCAATGCCTTATCCAAAGCTTTTCCTGTATAATCTTGCTCTACAGCCACAAGACAAGGTGTTCCTTTTCCTGCAACATATTCGCTTCTTACAGTATGTCCAGGTGCTTTTGGTGCAATCATACATACATCCACATTTGTTGGTGGTACAATTTGACCGAAGTGAATTGCAAATCCATGAGCAAACATTAACATGTTTCCTTCCTCTAAGTTTGGCTCAATATCTTTTTTGTACATTGCAGATTGCTTCTCATCATTGATAAGAATCATGATAACATCAGCTTTTTTTGCTGCCTCAGCTGCTGTATACACTTCCAATCCTTGTTCTTCTGCTCTCTTCCATGATTTACTGCCTTCGTAAAGTCCAATAATTGCTTTTACGCCAGACTCTTTTAGGTTCAATGCATGTGCATGTCCTTGGCTTCCATAACCGATAATTGCAACGGTTTTCCCATCCAATAGTGATAAATCACAGTCTTCTTGATAATAGATTTTTGCTTCCATTTTTTCCTCCTGAATTCGTAACTTAAAATAATATAATTAAGGATTCACATTTAATCAATAAATGCTACACCCTCGCTTCCTCTTGACAAGCCAGTGATGCCGGTACGAGCTAATTCCAAAATTTCATAGCCATTCACCAGTTTTAAAAATGCATCCAATTTTGACTGGGCTCCTGTAAGCTCAACCATCACAGATTCATCCTCTACATCTACGATTTTAGCTCTAAAAATCTCTGTTATCGAGATGATTTCACTTCTTTGAGATGCATTTGCACGTATCTTAACCATGATCAGCTCTCGATAAACACTCCTGTTTTCTTCCAAAACCTTAATGTCTATTACATCCTCAAGCTTTCTTACCTGCTTCTCAATTTGCTCTAAAATCTGTTCATCCCCACTTGCTACAATTGTAATTCTTGTATATCTGGGATCCGCAGTAACTCCAGCTGTAATACTATCAATACTATAGCCTCTTCTGCTGAACAATCCGGCAATTCGACTGAGAACACCGGGGGTATTGTCTACTAATAACGAATATACTCTTTGCATAAAACACCTCATACCTTTTCTTTTAAAAACAGAGTGCGTTCTGTTTTTTAATCATATCAATTATTATCCACCTTGTCAAGATAAAAAAATGGCTGTGTAAAGGATTGCCACCAGCAGTCCAGGCAGTAAGTTTGCCACCTTTATTTTCTTATCAAACATCAAATTCACTCCAATACAAAAAATCATCATAGAGCCCGTTACCGATATGCTGTCTATCATCGGCTGAGTCAAAACTTTTTGTATTATTTTCGCAAAAAATGTGATACTTCCCTGTAAAACCACAAGTGGTATCACGGAGAAAATTGCTCCTTTTCCGTAAGAAGAAGTCAAAATAATTAAGATAACTCCATCTAAAATTGCTTTCGTATAAAGCATGGTAGGATCTCCTTGCAGTCCATCTTGTAAAGCTCCTACTATAGCCATCGCCCCCACACAGATTGTCATTGTTGCAATTAAAAATCCTTCTACAAAGAGTGAGTCTCTTTCATCTCCCATCTTACGTCTCAGAAAATCACCCATCTGTTCAAATCGTCCTTCGATCTGCAACGCCTCTCCAATCCAGCCCCCCAGTACCATCGAAACAACTACCAACATAGGCAGACCTTTCGCAAAGGAACCGCTTCCCCCTACCATAAACTCCATAGCTCCAGAAATACCAATAAAAATTACAGATAATCCAATTCCTTGTAAAATAATCTGCTGAAACCTCTTTGTCAGTCCTTTTCTAAGTAACAAACCCACTATACCACCAGCTACAACTGCCCCTGCATTTACCAACGTTCCAATTCCTGTCATATCTCTTCTCGTCTGCCCTTCATTTTCTCTTTTCTTTCATTATAAAAAGTCGTTATTCTAAATTTTAGAATAACGACCATCTTTTGTCAAACACTATGCTACTTTTGCTTTTGCAAGTTCTGCTAAAGACTTGAATCCTTCTTTATCATTTACTGCAAGTTCTGCTAACATCTTTCTGTTCATATCGATTTCAGCCAACTTCAGTCCATGCATAAATTTGCTGTAAGATAATCCATTCATTCTTGCTGCTGCGTTGATACGTGCAATCCAAAGTGTACGCATCTGACGTTTTCTTTGCTTTCTACCAGCATATGAAGATGTTAACGCTCTCATTACAGATTGTTTTGCAACTCTGTATTGCTTTGAACGTGCTCCTCTATAACCTTTTGCTAATTTTAATACTCTATTGTGTTTTTTCTTAGCGTTCATACCGCCTTTAATTCTTGCCATGTCTTATTTCCTCCTTCATCACGAACCTGATTTACAGGTATGGTAATACTTTCTTCATGTTCTTTACATTGGATTCGTCTGTAATGATAGACTTTCTAAGATTTCTTTTTCTCTTTGTAGATTTCTTAGTTAAGATATGGCTTTTATAAGCTTTATTTCTCTTTAATTTTCCTGTACCTGTCTTTTTGAAACGCTTTGCAGCGGCTCTATTTGTCTTAATCTTTGGCATTGTTAACTCCTCCTTAATGTTTCTCCAAATATATTTTAACGTTTTTCAGTTAAAACCATGCTCATACTTCTTCCTTCCATTTTAGCAGGCTTTTCGATGACAGCTATGTCTTCCAGCTGCTTCGCAAAATCATCCAATACACGTTTACTTTGCATTGCATGAGCCATCTCCCGACCTCTGAAACGAAGAGTAACCTTCACCTTATTCCCTTTGCTAATAAACTTCTTGGCATTATTGATTTTTGTGTTTAAGTCGTTCGTTTCAATATTGGGTGAAAGACGTACTTCCTTAAGTTCAACTGTTTTTTGTTTCTTCTTTGCTTCTTTTTCCTTGCGGGCAAGCTCATACTTATATTTTCCATAATCAATGATCTTACACACAGGTGGCTGCGCTTTTGGTGAAATCTTCACTAAATCCAATTCTGCATCCTGAGCAAGCTTATATGCATCTTTTGATGACATAATACCAAGTTGCTCTCCGCTTTCTCCAATCAATCGTACTTCTTTGTCCCTAATCTGACCGTTAATCATTAAATCGCTAATTGTCGTATACCTCCGTTTATTATTCAATATAAAAAAGTGGACAGCATGAGCTATCCACATAAATATCACAAGGAGACCAAATGGTCTTCATCGTTGTTATGATACGCATAGTCACTCAATTGTGCTATGGTGAGAGCGGATACTCTGCTTTGTTTTTGCATTACGCAAGTGTTAATATATCACATACCCACTTGCTTTGTCAATCACTTTATTACCGTTTTTCTCCCATATGGAAGATTGCAACTACTCCCGGCCCTGTATGACCACCAATTACCGATCCAATATCGTTAATCAGCACTTCTTTTGCGCCGAGTTTTTCTTTTGCAATTTCTGCAACATACTTTGCATCATCTATACAGTCTCCATGAGTAACCATAATCATATCATTTTCCCAGTTTCCTGCTTTTTCAACAGACATATCAACTAAATGATGCAAGGCATTTTTTCTGCCTCGTTTTTTTCCGCATACAACCAATTTTCCTTCATTATCTACAGTAATCATTGGTTTAATCTGAATTGCACTTCCGATTACAGCAGTCGCTTTTGACACCCTTCCACCTCTGTGCAGATGATGCAAATCATCTACTGTTACATTGTGGCAAATGTGCAGCTTATTCTCTTCTACCCATTGGGCAAGCTCTTCTATACTCAAGCCTTCTTTTTGTTTTTGTAAGGCTTTATAGAGCAATAGTCCTTCACCTAAGCACGCACACAAAGAATCAATCACAATAATCTTTCTTTCAGGATATTTTTCCTGCAGCTCTTCCCCTGCGATTCGCATACTGTTATAAGTTCCACTTAAGCCAGAAGAAAATCCAAGGTGCAAAATATCAGTTCCTTCTTTTAAAATCGGTTCAAAATAAGCTTTTGCTTCATCCGGGTTTACCTGGGATGTCTTTGCCTGCTTTCCATCTCTTAGCTTTTCAAAAAATTCTGCCGGAGACAGCCCTTCTTTGTCTTTATATATTTTTCCATCCAGTTCGTAATGCAAGGGAATGGTTACAATATTTCGTTCTTCTAACCACTCCTTTGGCAAGTCAACTGTACTGTTTGCTGTAATTGTATAATTGCTCATTTCATTATCCTCCTATTCCATCTGAAATATCATATCACTTTCCATTTTAGATTACAAGAATAGTATTAGACAAAACAACCTATGAGGTACTTCCAAATCCACCATTTCTTTTTGTTACGACATCATCATCTAAAGTAATCCCATATTCTACAAATATTCCTTGCATAAAACCGGAACCGGTTTCGATTTCCAGTATCTTGCCTTCATTGCTGTCATTGGTTATTTTCGCAAAAATATGTCCCTCATTATCGGAATAGAAATAATCACTGTCAATGATTCCTACTGTATTATTAAGCTGAAGCCTGTATTTAAATCCAAGACCGCTTCTGGGATAACATTTAAGCACCCAGTTTTCTTGCATTTCCACACGAATTCCAGTTGGTATTTTCACCGTTTTTCCAGGGTGTAAAACAATTGGAACCGGAGTAAAAAAATCATAACCTGCTGATCCCGCCGTCGCTCTTTTAGGCAGTTGAATCTTTTGATATATGTCTTCAATTTCTTTTTCTTCAAGCGGACCGAATACATCTCGCATTCCTTCTTTAAATTGTTCAAGGCTTACTTTATGAAATTGCGCAATTCTTTTAGTCATATAATACCACCATTCCTAATTCTAACGTTTGTTGTACGTCAATAATCATTTGATTACTGCTTCCCTTCCAGTGAAGAGAAGCATCTTTTTTCTCCAGTTCAAATTTACCATCCACCAGTACATCAACGTACTGCATAACTTCCAAATCTGAAACTTCAGCCCACGTACTTCCTGTATAGAGCCATATGGTCTTTTTAGGATAACGTCTTTTAATTTCTCTTGCCAGGTTCGTAACCCCTTCCACATTTGCTTTATGAAGAGGATCACCACCAGAAAATGTGATTCCTGCCACATAATCCTTGTCTAATTCATCAAACACTTCTTCTTTCGCAATTGTATCAAATGCCAAACCTCCATTTGGATCCCAGGTTACAGGATTGTGGCATCCATAACATGCATGTGCGCATCCCGCCACCCACAACACCACTCGCAGGCCCTCTCCGTTTAGCATATCGTCTTTTGTAATATTATGATAACGCATGTTACATACTAACCCTTTCCGCTATTTCTGCCATTTTCGCATCGTTGAGACGGGTATCCCCTTTTACACGGGAATAGGATAAATAACCGTTCATACGATCAATTTTGGTCAGATTTTTACTGCCACAACTTGGGCAAACATCCATTGAAAGCTCCTCATGGCCACAATCATCACAGTAGGACAACGAAAGATTCACCCCTTCGTAATATCCTTTCTTCATTGCTCGTCGTATCAATGTCTCAATTGCTTTTTGGTTATAGCTGATTGGATACTTTACATACTGAATTTTCCCACCATTGCAAAGCTCCCAGAACCGCCCTTCCAAATCCTGCTTTTGTATCGGTGTAATATCCTCTGATACATGGCAGTGAAAGCTATTGCTAATATATTCTTTATCCGAAACATTTTCAATGATTCCATATTTATTACGGAATTGTTTTACCTGTACACCACAGAGGTTTTCTGCCGGTGTTCCGTAAATTGCATACAGCCTCTGATCCGCCTCTTTAAATTCTTGAACCTTTTCATTAATATGGTTCATTGTCTCTACTGCAAAAGCTCCATCTTCCACTAAAGATTTCTTATTATGAAGCTGCTGCAGCTCATTTAATGCTGTAATCCCAAAAGAGGCTGTCGCCGTTTTAAGAAGAGGCTTGATTTTATCGTACAATCCCAGATTGCCACCGTAGAATCCACCTTCACAGTAAGCCAATGGATTTGTGGAAGCCCGCATTTCTCCCAAATAATCATAGGTCCGGATGTGTAGTTGGCGGATAAGCTCCAGATAATAATCCAACACTTCGTAGAAATCTTTACCTTCTTGCTTTGCTTTCGCATAAATCATAGGAAGATGCAGACTGATTGCTCCAATGTTAAAACGACCCACAAATACCGGTACATCCTCTGAATCTGCCGGCTCCATACCACCCTTTTCATACCATGGTGATAAAAATGCACGACATCCCATAGGACTGATAATTTTCTTATACTTTTTATACATACTTGCAACGTATCCATCTCCAGTTAAACTCAACCAGTCCGGATACATTGTTTTTGCAGAACACTCAATTCCTGCCTGAAAAACATCTTCCAGTTCTTTTCCCGGGCCATGAAGATTCTCATCATATAAGAATACGATTTTAGGGAATAATACCGGCTTTTTATGCCCTTTCTTTCCTTGGCCTTCTTTTCTTACTTCCAACATTTTTATTGTAGCAAGCTTTCCATATTTACTGGTTACGGTACCTGCCGTTACCGTTATAAAGGGGTAATCCCCTCTACTGGAGGATACGGAGTTAAATTTGTATTCCCAGCCCTGGAATCCTTGTTCCATTTCTTTTTCCAAATCAGACCATGCAATTTCTTCTGCTTTATCTTTGTCAATTCCTAATCCGTAATATTTCTCAAGAAGTCTCTTATGAGATTTCTTAGCATATGGCTCCAAAATTTCATCCACACTCGGTACCGTAAATCCGCCATACTGTTGACTGGCAGCACTTAACACAATATCTCCAATAACATCAAAGGCCGTATCCAATGTTTTCGGTTCATTATACCAGAGATTTCCCATTTCAAACCCACCACTTAAGACACTCTTTACATCAAAAAGGCAGCAATTCATGGTGTCTCTTCTTGCTGACATATCATGAATGTAAATATATCCTTCACGTATGGCCTGAATTTCCTCGACTGTCAGGAAAAATTTCTTATAGAGCTCCTTATTAAGCTCATTAAAAATAAGACTCCTTTTTGTGGAGACTAAAGCACTGTCTGTATTACTGTTTTCTTTGTCACCAATGTACATAATCGATTGACTCTTTTTATATACACCATCTAACATTTGAACAAAGTCTTGTTTGTAATTTCGATAATCACGATAGCTTTTTGCCACAACAGAATTTACTCTTTCCAAAGCTCCTTCAACCACATTATGCATCTCTGCGATGGGAATATTTTCTTCGTTCATGCTATCAATTTTTTCTTCAACAAATTTACAGATAAATCCTATTTCTTCATCAGTAAATCTGATTAATGCCCTATATGCACTCTTATTAACAGCAACCACTACCTTTTGGACATTAAAATCTTCTTTTGTTCCGTCTTTTTTTACGACTTTAACTTCTTTTTCCAACATTTCTATATGCTCCTTCAACAACAATATTTAGTTATAAGACACTCCCCAAATCACTATATCGTGTGCCTAATAAAATTATATTACCACTGACCAGGAGCAACGTCAATCTATATTTTAATTTCCACACTCAATGCTTATTGCATTAAATTTATCCAGGAGATTTTCAATGGATTCTTCCTCTTTTTCCTTGCCTTTTTTATCCAAAACCACCTCTCCCTGGTGCATCATAATCAAGCGATTTCCATATTCAATTGCATAACGTAAATTATGAGTGACCATGATTGTCGTTAACTTTTTTTCTCTAACAATTTTATCCGTAAGCTCCATAATTAATTCTGCTGTCTTTGGATCCAGAGCCGCAGTATGCTCATCCAAAATCAAAAATTCAATGGGTGACATAGTCGCCATTAAAAGAGCCATAGCCTGTCTTTGCCCTCCAGACAAAGCCCCTACCTTTGTATTCAACTTATCTTCCAGCCCAAGACTTAACTGTTGAAGAAGTTCTTGATAATAGGGGGTTCTGGCTTTATTTGTTCCTCTTGATAAGCCATATATTTTTCCTTTATTATCTGCCAAAGACATATTCTCTAAAATAGTCATATTAGGGCAGGTTCCTAAGGATGGGTTTTGATATACCCTTCCTATCATTTGATTTCTTTTGTATTCCTTTTCTTTCGATATATTCTTTCCATTCACATAAATCTGCCCGTCTTCTAAGGGAATACTTCCACAAATAATGTTTAACAGAGAGGTTTTTCCCGAACCATTACTTCCAACAATGGATAAAAATTCTCCCTCTTCAATTTTAAGATTAAAATCCTCAAAAAGACACATTTCATTTACTGTGCCCGGATTATAGTATTTTGATATATTTTTCATTTCAAGCATTCTTTTTCACCTTTGCCTTTCGATCCATGGATAAAACCAATACCACAAGGAACAAAATCGCTGTAATAAAATTCTTTGCCTTTGGATCAAATTTCGCAAGGGCTACTGCCACACATGCTTTATAAATAATGGAGCCTGCAAATACAGCTAAAGTCGCTTTTATAAAGGTCAATTTCTTTAACAGACTTGTCCCTATAATAACACTCGCTAAGCCAATTACCATACTTCCCGTTCCCATAGAAATCTCAAAAAGGCGTTCTTCCTGTGCGAAAATGCATCCCGCCAAAGCAACCAATCCATTTGAAATAGCAAGTCCTAAGATTTTCACATTTCCTTGATCCTTTGCAAGAGATGTAACTAAAACATCATTATCCCCCACTCCCCGCAGTAAAAGTCCTGATTTTGTTTTGAGATACAGATCCAGCAAAACCTTACTAACCGCTGCAATCACAAAAATAATCAAAAGTGTTGCATACGGTTTGATTCCTTTTGGCAACGCTTCCACTAAAGCATTTCCTTTGAAAATACTGTTTTGAGAAAACAAAGGAACATTTGATGTTCCAGCAATATACAAGTTTACAGACCAAAGCGCTGTCATCATAATAATTCCCGATAACAAGTCTCTTACTTTGGCTTTCACATGAATCAGTCCAGTAACCGCCCCGGCGCACATTCCAACTAAAAATGCTATCGGCAGTGTTACAAAAGGATTTACTCCCTTCGTAATCAAAAGTGCCGTTACAGCTGCTCCCAACGGAAAACTTCCATCCACTGTCAAATCAGGAAAATCCAATATCTTATAGGTGATATAAACCCCCAACCCTAAAATCCCATAAATTAGTCCTTGCTCTAATATGGATATCAAAAAACTCATTTACTTCACCTCAATACTTTCAAAGCTTTCTACTGCTGTATCCATCAATTCATTACTGATTTTAATATCAAGATTTTTGGAAACCTCCAAATTTACATAAAACCCTGGTTCTGAAATTGTCTCGAATGGTATTCCAGAGGCTTTTTCCTCTCCCTTTAGTATCTTTGCCGCCATTACCCCTGTTTGTTCTCCAAGAGCTATATAGTCAATCCCCTGTGCTGCAAGGCAGCCAATCTTAACTTGTTCAATTTCACTTCCAAACACCGGAATGTTTTTCGCATTTGCCTTATCCAATATCCCTGGAAGGGATGCAACTACTGTATTATCTGTTAGATTCGACACACAGTCTATCCCTGTAAGTAAAGTTTCTGTCGCAAGAGCAACCTCCGAAGTATTATTCACTCCCACCTCTTTTATTTCAAAATCAAACTCTGGTGCCAGCTCTTTATATTCTTCAATTGCTGCCACAGAATTCGCCTCACTTGTTGTATACATAATTCCAATCGTCTTTGCTTTTGGTAAAATCTCACGAATCATCTCCAACTGCTCTTTTACCGGAAGCTGATCTGAGGTTCCAGTTACTTCTCCCACTCCATTGCCATCTGCATCTGACAGTTCTGCCGCTACAGGATCCGTTACTGCTGTGTAAACCACCGGAATATCTGTATCCATTGCCGCATTATAAGCACTTTGTGCACTAGGTGTTGCAATGGCACAAACCATATCCACTTTACCCGACACAAATCCGTCTGAAATTTGGGATACAACACCCATATCTGCTTGTCCGTTTTTATATTGAACTGTTAAGTTTTCTCCTTCAACAATTCCTTCTTTTTTTAAGCCCGCTAAAAAACCCTCTCTACAGTTATCCAAAGAACCATGCTCTGCAAACTGAGAAATACCGATTTCATAGCTTTCCTTTCCCTCTTCTTTTGTTTCTTGCTTCTGACAACCTACTGCTAATCCTGCTACTAATGCAACTCCTAATAATCCTGCTACGAATCTCTTTTTCATATTTCATTTACCTTCCTTTTCTTTTTCATACTAAAAAACCGCCCCAAACCAAAGGTTTGAGGCGGTAATAATTAACTATTATCGCGGTACCACTCAAATTGACAAAATGTCCACTCGCTTATGTACAATCATACATACCAAATTGATAACGGGTTTGGTTCCCGACACACCATACTTTCCATTTCAGGCGGTCCTCAAAAGTCCATTCAATCTTCTTCTCATACAGCAATCCCACCACCTGCTGCTCTCTTAAATGATTTTCTGAAAATCTACTACTCTTTCTCATCGGTTTCTTTTATTAATACATAAGATACTCCAAATCCAAAGATTTGTCAACACCTTTAATCCTCAATGATTGGAACAGGTGTATCATCTTTCTCGTCCAAATTGTTGATGTATTTTTTCGTTTCTGCCACAATAACATTGGACAAGAGCAGGATTGCTACCAGGTTCGGTATCGCCATTAAAGCGTTCAATGTATCTGCAATCAACCATACAATATCAAGTGCTACAATAGGCGCAATTGCTGCAACAGCAATGTAGAGAATCTTATATCCTACTAATACTTTGCTTCCTGCGAAATACTCAACACAACGTTCTCCATAATATGCCCATCCAAGTACAGTAGAATAAGCAAAGGAAATAATTCCAAGCGTTAAGATGATTGGTCCAAGATAAGGAATCTGACTAAATGCCATGGATGTTAAAACACCACCATTTGGAATTTCATCTGCATTAATCGTTGGATTTTTCATAATGGTTGAAACAAGTACAAGACCTGTCATCAAGCAAACAATAACCGTATCCCAGAACGTACCTGTTGAAGAAACAAGAGCCTGACGGACTGGATTCCTTGTCTGAGCTGCTGCTGCTGCAATAGGAGCAGAACCCATACCAGATTCATTGGAGAAAAGTCCACGGGCAACACCAAAGCGCATTGCCATCAAAATACCAGATCCCACTAATCCACCTGCAAAAGCAGAAGGTTTAAACGCTGCTGTGCAAATAGCACCAATTGCCGGGATAATGAAATCATAGTTGATAATTAAAATAATCAAACAGCCTAACACATAAAAAATTGCCATAAATGGAACCAGCTTTTCTGTAACTTTTGCAATGGATTTGATTCCGCCAAAGATTACGATTGCCGTTAGAAAAGCAACAACAAGTCCTACCACCAACGGAGGAACGTTAAAGTTTTCTTTTGCAACTGTTGCAATTGCATTTACCTGAGTCGCACATCCAATACCGAAGGATGCAATTCCACCAAATATTGCAAAAAGCATACCCAGCCACTTCATATTAAGACCACGCTCAAGAGCATACATTGCTCCACCTTGCATACGTCCGTCTTTCGTTTTTACTCTGTACTTAACTGCAATTAGTGATTCTGCATATTTCGTTGCCATGCCGAAAACACCACTTAACCAACACCACAGTACCGCTCCCGGTCCACCAAGAGCAATTGCCGTACCGACTCCTATAATATTACCCGTCCCAATCGTAGCGGCAAGAGCTGTTGTAAGCGCTCCGAACTGTGAAACTTCTCCCTCTGCATCAGGATCTTTTGTGACAGAAAGCTTAATACCCTTTGTAACAGATTTGATTTGAATGAACCCCAATCGAAATGTCATAAACACATGAGTTCCCAGTAATAAGATAATCATGGGCCATCCCCATACGACCGAATTAATTTTACCAATCACTTCATTTAATGTCTCTAACATAAAAACCCTCCTTCTCTCCCACACCTATTATAGTATTGTGTTCATAGTAGTTCTTTGTCTAAGCACATTCTACAATGATTGGAAAAATAAGGCAATACTTTTGAGCAATTTGCATAGTTGACAGTCATTTCACAAAGAAAAAGAATCTTAAGATTCTCTTAAGATTCTGCTGATTCTATTACGTGTTTTGCTAAAACAGAGGATGTAACACTTCCGGTTCCTCCTGGAGTCGGACTAATATATGAAGCCAATGGCTCTACCTGTTCGTAGTCTACGTCGCCACAAAGCTTTCCTTCTTCGTCTACATTGATTCCCACATCTACAACCACACAGCCTTCTGACACCATAGAAGCTTTTATCATTTTGGGCACTCCTGCTGCAGCCACCAATATTTCAGCTCCTTTACATGTGTCTTCTAAATTCTTCGTTCTGGTATGGCAAATCGTCACCGTGGCATTTTCCTGCAGAAACAGTATAGAAAGGGGTTTCCCAACCACACTGCTTCGTCCTACAATGACAACCTCTTTTCCTTCAATTGGAATTTCAAAATGCTTCAGCATCTCAATCACTCCTGCAGGCGTGCATGGAGCCACTCCCTTCTTGTCATTCGCAAACACTCTTCCCATGTTAACTGGACTCATACCATCTACATCTTTTCGTGGATGAATCCTCTCTTTAACGGGCTCAATATTTAAATGCTTTGGCAATGGCTGAAACACCAGAATTCCATGAACCTTATTGGATACATTCAATTCATCAAACTTTTTTTCAAAGTCTTCCTGTGTTACATCTTCGGGGAGAACCGCTGTTTCACACACAACTCCAAGACCCTCCAGTCTCTTTTTGGCACCTCTTTCATAGGATAAGTCTTCTTCTTTTTCTCCTACTCTAAGAATTGCCAGACTTGGAATAATTCCAGATTCCTTTAATTTTTCCACACGAAAGATTAATTCGTTTTTCATGGACTTTGCCACTTCCATGCCCTTCATTACTACAGCCATTCTCATTCCTCCTATTTTAATTGTCCTAATACCTTCTGATAGATTTGTTTTTTCAATTCTTCAGATTTTAGTATGATTTTCTCCGCATAAAGATTAAGTTCCCTGGCCTTTTCTTTATCTTTCATACTCTTCGTATTGATAAAGACATTTAAGGAGGCGCCTTCCACTGCACTGTGGGCAAAAAGAATTCCTACGCCTACATCACTGATTGCCATAACGCTTCCTTTTTCACCTAGTTCATCTAACAACTCTTCAATCTCAAGAGCTGTTTCCATGATAGCCAATGGTGCTGTTGTGGCATTCAATAGGGCTTCTTCCATAATTCTAGCCTTTTCTTCCTTTTCCTCTTCCGTATTTGCCGGAAGACCATAGGCTCTTGATAATGGTTCAAACACCTTTGCATCTTCATCTGTTAAATGGATCATTTTTTTCTTTAAAATCTGAAGCTGATCCATTGCACTTTTAACATCTTCTTCGACTGCTGCATATTTCTTCTTTCCAACTGTCAAATTCCCTACCATAAGTCCAAGAGCCGCTCCTAAAGCACCGACTGCTGCCGATGCTCCTCCGCCTCCGGGAACCGGATTTTTTGAAGATAACTCCTCGATAAATTCCGTTGCTTTCTTTTCTAACATCATCCCGTTATCCTCCACTAAAAATCAAAAGAATCCGGGTCTGGACCCGTTCTTAAATTCTGATTTAAGCTACTAATTTTCTCCATATCCTCTTTACTAAGTTCAAAGTCAAACACCTGAATATTAGAAATAATACGTTCCTTTTTCGCAGACTTTGGAATCACAGCGATTCCGTTTTGAATTTCATACCGAAGAATAATCTGTGCCGGAGTCTTTTCATATTTTTCAGAAAGAGCCACTAAAATGTCCTCTCCAAATAAATTATCTTTGTTTCTTCCCAAAGGACTCCATGCCTGTGGCAAAATGTTCTTTGATTTCAAATACTTCCTGAGAGGCTCCTGAGTCAGCCTTGGATGGCATTCTATTTGATTGACTGCCGGAACCACTTTTGCACATTTCAGTAATTCCTCTATATGGTAATCCTGAAAATTACTTACTCCAATGGTTCGGATTCTCTTCTCTTCATATAATTCTTCCAAGACCCTCCAAGCTTCCTGATATCCTTCTGCCGGCCAGTGAATCAAGTACATATCCAGATAGTCCAGACCCAGGTTCTCCAAGCTTCTTTCGAAAGCTTCTTTTACCTTCCCGCCTCGAACATCATCATTCCAAACTTTTGTGGTAACAAAAATTTCTTCTCTTGCCACGCCGCATTGTTTGATTCCTTTGCCTACGCTTTTTTCATTTCCATAAAACATAGCAGTATCAATCAATCGGTACCCAGCTTCTACAGCATATTGAACTGATTGTATTGTTTCTTCGCCATCTTCTGTTTTGTAAACGCCCAGTCCCAAGACTGGCATCTCAACTCCATTGTTAAGCACATACTTTTTTTGAGTATCCATTCATTTTCCACCTTTCCTACTATTTTGGTAGTGTATCTTAAAAGTAGAAAAATTTCAATACTCTAATACTCTAGAGAGCGTATTTTTTCTCTCACTTCTAAAATCCGGCTTGGAGATACTGAAAGTTCATCTATACCATATTTGAGAAATGTCTCTGTCAACTCAATATCTGCACCTAATTCTCCACAAATCCCTACCCAGATATGATTCCTATGAGCGCTTTCTGCTGTCATTTCAATCATTTTTAGAACTGCTGGATGTCGTGGATTCATACTCTCATCCAACATAGGATTTTGCCGGTCAGCGGCTAACGTATACTGGGTTAAGTCATTCGTTCCAATACTAAAAAAGTCAGCTTCCTTTCCTAATTCATCACTGATAATAACTGCCGCAGGCGTCTCAATCATTACACCTGTTTCAATCTCTTTAAAGGGAATCCCTCCCTCTTCTAATTCACGCTTTGCTTCCTCTAGTAATTCTTTTGCCTGCCTGAGCTCCTCAACGGAGACAATCATTGGGAACATAATGGAAATGTTACCAAATGCACTGGCTCTTAAAATTGCACGAAGCTGGGTTTTAAACATTTCCTGTTCCTTCAAACAAATCCGAATTGCCCGATATCCCAGAGCAGGATTTTCTTCCTTCTCCAAATGAAAGTAATCCACTTGTTTATCTGCACCAATATCAAGGGTTCTGATAATCACTTTCTTCCCAGCCATATTTTCCGCCACAGCTTTATAGGCCGTAAATTGCTCCTCCTCTGTGGGAAAATCTTTGGCTTCTAAATAGAGAAACTCACTTCGAAACAGTCCAATTCCTTCCCCATCATTTTGAAGCACCTTTCCAGTGTCTGCAACATTTCCTATATTGGCATATAAATTAACTTTTCTTCCACTTTTGGTGATACTCTCCTTGCCCTTTAGCTCCTTTAAGCGTCTCTCTTTATTCTGATCTTCTTCGATTTGTTCATAAGCCTTTTTTATCCGCTCCGAATCAGGGTTGATGATGAGTTCTCCTTTATATCCATCGATGATGGCTACTTCTCCATGCCATTCTTCCCGAATTTCTGTATTAATGAGCGCTGGTATATTCATTGTTCTAGCCAATATTGCTGTATGGGAATTTACCGACCCTTTTTCCGTTACAAATCCCAAAAGCATCTCTTTATTTAGTTGAACAGTTTCACTGGGCGCAAGATCTTTTGCCATTATGATAACAGGCTCTGTAATTTGCTCCTCATCTCCTTTTTCCCCTCCTAAAATACGAATGATACGGTTGGAAATATCTTCAATATCTGACCCTCTCTCTTTCATATAATCATCATTCATATCCCGAAACATTCTGGAAAAGTTCTTGCTTGTTTCCGCTACTGCAAATTCCGCACACACCTGTTGGTTTTCAATGATGCTGTAAATAGACTCCTTATAATCCTGGTCTTCCAGCATCATTGTATGGACTTCAAATATTGCCGCCTCTGCTTCCCCCACCTCTCGTTTCGCCTTTTCATAAAGAGAAAGCAGTTGTTCTCTGGCTTCTTCTACACTTGCATCGAATTGTTTCTTTTCCTTTTCAATGTTTTCAACTTTTTCCCGGCGTACAATAGACTCTTCCTTTTTCAAAAAAAATATCTTTCCCATTGTCACCTTTTTACATATACTTTTTCCTTCTATACGAATCATAAGTTTTCTCCATTTGAATGAATCACTTCTTTATACCAGTGGAAAGATTTTTTCTTTTGTCTCTTTAAAGTTCCGTTTCCTTCGTTATCTCTGTCCACGTAAATAAATCCATAACGCTTCTTCATTTCCCCCGTTGATGCACTTACCAAGTCGATACATCCCCAGGAAGTATACCCCCACAACTCTACTCCATCAATATCAACTGCATCTCTCATTGCTTTCATATGTTCTTTCAGATACTCTATGCGGTAATCATCACATATTTCTCCATTTTGATCCGGAATGTCAACTGCTCCTAATCCGTTCTCTACAATAAAAAGTGGTTTTTGGTAACGGTCATAAAGAGTATTCATCGTGATACGAAGTCCTAAGGGGTCTATTTGCCATCCCCACTCACTTGCTTTTAAATAAGGATTTCGCAAAGTTGCAAAAACATTTCCTTCTGTTGATTTTGATACCTCTGGATCTGCACTGGTAAGTCTTGAAGAATAATAGGAAAAAGATATAAAATCAACTGTATTTTCTCTTAATACCTTCTTGTCTTCCATTAAAAAATCCAAATGAATTTTTTCTCTCTCAAAAAATTTAAGAGCATAGGCAGGGTACTCTCCTCTTGACTGCACATCGATAAAGAAGAAATTCTCCCGGTCTTTTTCCAGAGACTGAAATACATCTTGTGGATTCGAAGTGTTTGCATAAGTGTTTCCAGCAGCCAGCATGCATCCGATTTTGAAGTTTGGATTAATTTCCTTCGCCAGCTTTGTTACCCTGGCACTTGCTACAAGCTCATAATGAGCAGCTTGATATTTCATTTCTTCCCGATTATCCTCTTCATTAAAAACCAAACCTGCTCCCATAAAAGGTGCATGTAAAATCATATTGATTTCGTTAAAGGTAAGCCAGTATTCCACTTTATCCTTATATCTTTCAAATAATACCTTTGAAAACTTTACAAAAGCATCAATCATCTTTCGGCTTTTCCAGCCTCCAAACGCTTCTACAAGCCCCATTGGCACATCAAAATGACAAATGGTAACCAAGGGTTTGATATTGTATTTCAGACATTCATCAATAAGCCCGTCATAAAATTTTAGTCCTTCTTCATTTGCTTTCTCCTCTGTTCCAAGAGGAAAGACTCTGCTCCAGGCAATAGAAAAGCGATAGCATTTAAATCCCATTTCTGCAAATAATGCAATATCTTCCTTATAATGATGGTACATGTCAATTGCTTCATGCCCCGGATAAAAGTATTTTTCATCTGGCTTAACATGTTTCATATCTCCAGTTGCAATCTTCCAACGGTCTTCCCCCGTTGGCATCAAATCCACATTGGCAAGACCACGTCCTCCCTCCTGGTATCCACCTTCACACTGATTGGCAGCTGTTGCGCCACCCCATAAAAAATCTTTTCTAAATCCCATTTTTAGCTCCTTTCAGCATTTTAAGCAATCGCAATAATTGTTTCACCCATAACAACCTTTGTTCCGGTATTTGACTCTATATTCTGATAGTCATCTGTATTTGTAATTAGTACAGGCGTTACAACAGAATATCCTGCATTTTTTATAGCCTCTAAGTCAAACTCCATTAACAAATCTCCTTTTCGAATAATGGCACCTTCTTTTACCTTTACATCAAAGTATAGTCCATCCAGATTTACGGTATTAATTCCCACATGTATCAATACTTCTGCACCTTTATTGCTTTCTAGCCCAATGGCATGTTTTGTGTTAAACACCATACTAACCTTCCCATCACAAGGGGCATATACTTTTCCCTCGGAAGGGTTAATTCCAACTCCTTGCCCTAACGCTCCACTTGCAAAGGCGTCATCCGGAATCTCACGAATGTCTAAAACTTTACCCTTTATCGGGCTTACAAACACTTCTTCTTTCCCGTCTTCTTTAACAGCTTCTACTATTTTATCTTCATTCTCATCTTTATAAGTTGCCATGGTGATTACAAAAGAGATTACGGATGCAATCACAGTTGCTGCTACTACCCACAAAAGACCTGAAATACTCTTTGTGTTTCCTTCGATAAAACTAGGTAAACCAAAAACTCCTAAACCACCAATATTATTTTGTTCTGCTCCTGAAAATCCAATAATTCCCCCTCCAATTGCAGCTCCAATACAAGAAACAACAAATGGTTTTTTCTTTGGAAGTGTCACTCCATAAATTGCGGCTTCTGTTACACCGAAAATACCGGATATAAATGCTGGTAATGCAATATCTTTGAGTTTTTTATCCTTTGTTTTAATGATAATCCCAAGAACTACTGCTGATTGTGCAAAGGATGCTGCAAAAATAGGACTAAGAATCATTGTGGAGCCATTCATTCCTAATTCCATAATTGCAATTGGGATAATCGCCCAATGAAGTCCAAAGATTACTAAAATTTGCCATAGCGCACCTAAGAATACTCCGGCCAAAATCCCGCTGAAGTCAAAGAGTACACCAAACAAAGCTGAAATCAATGAAGAAAGGATACTCATAATAGGTCCAATTACTAAGTATGTCAAAGGTACAATAATTAATAAGGTCAGTAATGGAACAAAAAATGTCTTTATAACTTCTGGAAGAACCTTCTTCCAAAACTTCTCAATTTGAACGGAAACTAAAACTGCTCCAATAATTGGAATTACACTTGATGGATATCCGCTCATCGGTATGATAAGAGGGATTCCTAAAAATGTGCTTTGATAAGCCGTTTCAAAAATCGTTCCTCCAAACAGTACTCCTATGGGCTCTGCCGTTGCCAAAGCAGTCATTGCAGGATAGCAGAGTGCTGCTGCTATTGCCATTCCAATAAATTTATTGCCCTTAAACTTTTCTGATGCCGTATAGCCTAACACAATTGGCAGAAAATAGAAGAAACCATCTGCAATTGCATAAAGAAGCTGATAAGTCGGACTTTCATTTGTTAACACTCCAACAAAAACCAGCAATGCTAAGATTCCTTTTAATATACCAACCGCTGAAAATACCCCTAATATAGGTTGGAAAATCCCTGAAATAGCATCAATAATCGTTGCTCCTATCCCCATTTTTTGAGTCGTTTCATTACTTGCCGTCTTAAAACCACCTATAGCCGCAACTGCCTCATATACCTCGGGAACCTTGTTTCCTATTACAACCTGATATTGACCTGCGCTTTTCATAACAGTAACAACACCTTCTGTTGACTTTAATACTTCATCATTTGCTTTGCTTTCATCTTTCAATTTAAATCGCAGTCTGGTTATACAATGGGTTAAGCTATTAACGTTTTCTTCCCCACCAACATTTTCTATGATTGTTTTTGCCAAATCATCATACTTGTTCATTTCTCTGCCTCTCCTTTTCTTTTTAAAAAAAATAAACCCACATTAAATCCAAAGCATATTTCTGCTTTGCTTTAATCGGGTTTTGCCTTCTTTCGAAGTAACAATCCTTCACTATTATGATCTTTCTTTTTACAAATTTCCTTCAAAAAAATCTTTCATTCCTTGTACTGCAGCTTCCTCGTCTTCTCCCTCCACTTCAACGGTGATAGAGTCATTTTGTTTAATACCGAGGCTCATTAGGGCTAATAACTTTGTCCCAGCTGCCTCTCGTTCTCCTTTCTTAACCACAATCTTTGAAGTATACTTACCGGCCTCCTTTACAAGTAATCCGGCTGGTCTTGCATGCATTCCAATCTCGTCCGTAATCACATACTCAAAACTCTTCATAATTCTGTTTCTCCCTTCTCTTTTTTCTCTATATTAATTTTAATAGATTCATTGCTTTATACACCCCATCTGCTTCCTGTGTATCTGTCACATAATCTGCCACTTTTTTTAGTGCATCTATTCCATTGCCCATAGCCACTCCAATGCCTGCACTTTGAATCATTTCCATATCATTGTATCCATCACCAAAGGCAACTACGTTCTTTTTTTCATATCTACAATGTTTTATAATTCTCTCCATGGCTTTCGCTTTTGTAACACCCTTTTTTTGTATTTCTCCATCTTCATAATCTCTTCCTTGTACAACACTATTTGGAAGAAAGTCAAATTCCGTCTGGAAATTCTCAATCATTTCTTTGTGATAGTCTCCTTGACTAAAATACATAATTTTGTTGATTGTATCAATCTCCTTCAAATCTTTAACTTGGATAAATTCTTCCATAATTTCAGCGACTTGCTCCGCAGGAAAATACCCATCTCTCAAAATCTTATTTCTTACTTTTTCATGACCACTCGCCGTCAAATAAGAGCCTTCGTTGTTTTCCAGTACCGCTGCTATTTCATTATTCATGGATATGAAATCAAGAAGTCTGTGTACCACATCTCTATCCATTTCTTCTTTTAAAATCACTTTGTTTCTATACTCTCCATAGATTCCGCTGCCTAAAACAAATCCATCCCATGCTATTTTACTCAGCTCTTTTGGCAGGCTTCCTTTCGAACGCCCAGAAGCAATGATTAGTTCATGACCCTTTCCTTTGGCCTTATTCAACGCTTCTATGGTTTTAGGTGACAATTTCCCATCACCTCCCAGTAATGTCCCATCTATATCGAAAAACAATATCATCCTTTTGTTATCCTTTCAATTTGTATTGTCAAATCCAGGATTTCACTGGAGCTGACCTCTATTTCATATTCTTTTTTTATAAAATCAGCAATTCGTTTTACACATAGATAAGATTTATGATACCTTTCTGTAACCACTTGCTCGATTACTTCGTCCTGTGCCTGTGTCATCTCGCCGCCAATAACTCTTTGCGCAAAATATTTTATGTATGTCAGGAAATGCTCTGCCTCTGGAGAATCCTCTTCTAATTCAATTCCAAAGAAATACTGAATGATTTTTAATGTGCTTTGAATCAGCTTTGCAATATTGATTGTTTCTGGTAAATCATTCCCCAGTCTTGCATTGATGAAATGCAATGCAATGGACGCCGCTTCATCCTTGGGCATATCTGTCCCTAGTCTTTCATTAATCAAGAGAACCGCCTCCTCCCCGACACGATACTCCTTTTTGTAAAGTCTCTTAATATCGTAAAGCAACGGGTTATGGAATTGAATATTCTCCCTTTGTCTCTCTCTGGCAAAATTGATATGATCGGTTAGGGTAAGGTAAATACTCTCCTGGATTTTATCTTTGATATAAGTCTTTGCATTTTTAACAATCTCTGTAACCAGCTCAAAAATCTCCAATGGAATTTCACTTAATAAATCCTCGAACCGTTGCGCTTCTCCTTTTCCCTCCATACGGAAGATCTTTTCAATCTTATCCTCTTCTATCCTCATTCCAACTTTTTTCCCGAATCCAATGCCTCGTCCCATTACGATAATTTCTCTGTTTTTATGGTCTAAGGAGCTGATAATGTTATTATTAATTATTTTTAATATTTCCATCTTCCTCTCCTCCTTATCGAAAAAAACCACCTAAAAACATTAATGAGATTAATGCTCTAGATGGTTTTGCCGTTTCCGTAACAATCCATAAATCTTCTGTTAGGACAACCTTATCAAACATGCTTTCGTTTGTCAATTTGAAATGTTCATTTTGTGTCTTTTCTACAAAATATCACTCTTTGATTTGTGCAAATTTAAAATCCGGTGCTCCCATCAAATCATACGGCGTCACCTGATATACGTAATAATTCAAGTAATTACTAAACAATGCATTGGAGTGGCTTCTCCAGCTTAAATTCGGACGATTTTCATCATTATCATCCGGATAATAGTTAAAAGGTATCTTTATTTCCATTCCTTTTTCTTTATCTCTTCTGTACTCTCGGTCAAGAGTAATACGGTCATATTCAGAGTGACCCATTACAAAGATCTGCTTCCCTTCCTTCGCCATCAAAAGATATACTCCTGCCTGAGGTGAGTCTGCCAGAATTGTCAGATCCTCACAAGCCTCTATTTTGTCCCGGCTCACTGTAGTATGTCTGGAATGGGGAGCATAAAAAATATCATCAAAACCACGTACCAAAGGCACTTTCCGATTCATTACCTTATGCTCAAAAACCCCAAACATTTTTTCCTCTAAAGGCTCTTTGTCAATGCCATAGTGGTAATAAAGTGCGGCCTGAGCTCCCCAGCAAATATGCAGAGTTGAAGTAACATTCGTCTTCGTCCACTCCATAATCTTCTTTAATTCTTCCCAATAATCCACCTCTTCAAAGGGAAGTGTCTCCACTGGTGCGCCGGTAATAATTAATCCATCCAGCTTATCATCCTTTAACTCATCAAAGGTCTGATAAAATTTATTCAGATGGCTGGTCGGTGTATTTTTTGATTCATGAGAAGATACTGCCAAAAAATGCACATCGACTTGCAGTGGTGTATTGGACAAACAGCGAAGAAGCTGTAACTCCGTATCTTCTTTTAAAGGCATCAAATTTAATACACCAATCTTAATGGGTCGAATGTCCTGATGGGTCGCCCTGTGTTCATCCATTACAAATATATTTTCGTGTTCCAGTATTTCTTTCACTGGCAGTTCATTTTGTACTCGAATCGGCATAGTATCTTTTATCTCCTCTTACTTTATTTCTTTTGAGTCAATCTCGTCTTTCACTTCTTTTATAAATTCATCCAGCTTCTTCTGTCCTAAATCTCCACCAAATCGGCTTCTGACAGCTACCAGCTCTTCTTCCTCTTCTTTTGCACCTACCACTAACATATAAGGAACTTTTTTCATCTGAGCTTCCCGAATCTTGTAACCGATTTTCTCTGCTCTCACGTCAATTTCACCACGAATTCCTGCTTTTCTTAAAGCCTCCAGAACCTTGTTTCCATATTCCATATGTTTATCGGAAATTGGAAGAACCTTCACCTGAACTGGCGCAAGCCAAGTTGGGAATGCTCCTGCAAAATGCTCTATTAAAATTCCAATAAATCTCTCAATCGAACCAAAAGCAACGCGATGAATCATAATCGGTCTATGTTTCTCGCCATCTGCTCCTGTATACTCCAAATCAAATCTTTGAGGCATTTGCATATCTAATTGAATCGTACCACACTGCCACGTTCTTCCTAATGAGTCTTCAAGATGGAAATCAATTTTCGGTCCGTAGAAGGCTCCATCTCCTTCGTTAATGACATAATCCATTTCCATTTCGTCCAATGCACCCTGAAGCCCATTGGTTGCAATTGCCCAGTCTTCATCACTTCCCATGCTGTCTTCCGGTCTTGTCGAAAGCTCTACATGATATTTGAATCCGAAGAGGCTATAGACCTCATCAATCAGTCTGGTGACTCCTTTTATCTCATCTTTTATCTGCTCTTTCGTCATATAGATATGAGCATCATCCTGAGTAAAGCAGCGAACTCTAAACAGACCATGGAGTGCTCCTGATTTCTCATGTCTATGCACCAATCCCAACTCACCTGCACGAAGTGGCAAATCTCTGTAGGAATGTGGTTCATGCTTGTAAACCAACATTGCACCTGGGCAATTCATTGGCTTCACTGCGTAATCTTCCTCATCAATCACTGTTGTGTACATATTATCTTTATAATGATCCCAGTGTCCTGAAGTCAACCATAGTTCTTTGTTTAAGATGATTGGTGTGCTGATTTCAACATAACCATTTTCTCTGTGCAATTCTCTCCAGTAATCAATCAACGTATTTTTCAAAACCATTCCATTCGGCAAGAAAAACGGGAATCCCGGACCTTCATCCGTCATCATAAATAAATCCAATTCTTTCCCAAGCTTTCTATGGTCTCTCTTTTTTGCTTCTTCTAATCTCTCAAGATAGGCTTCTAAATCTGCCTTCTTTGGAAATGATGTTCCGTAGATTCTTGTCAGCATCTTGTTTTTCTCATTTCCTCTCCAGTAAGCACCTGCAAGAGATGTGAGTTTAAATGCTTTCACTGCCTTCGTAGACATTAGATGCGGTCCGGCACAAAGGTCTGTAAAATCTCCTTGCTGGTAGAAGCTGATTTCTTCTCCCTCTGGCAAATCTTCCACTAATTCCACCTTATAAGGTTCGTCCATTTCACGAAGCAGAGCAATAGCCTCTTCTCTTGGTTTTGTAAATCTTTCGATGGCCAGATTTTCTTTTACAATCTTTTTCATTTCTTTTTCGATTTTTTCTAAATCTTCTTCCACGAATGGAATTTCTCTGTCAAAATCGTAATAAAATCCATTTTCTATAGCAGGTCCAATTGCAAGCTTTGTCTCTGGAAACAAGCGCTTAACTGCCTGAGCCATTATATGGGCTGAGGTATGGTGAAAGGCATGGGCTCCATCCTTTGAATCAAAGGTTAATATTTCAAGCTCCACATCCTGATGGATTACCATACGTAAATCAACAAGTTCTCCATCTACCTTTGCAGAGGTTGCCATTCTTGCTAATCCCTCACTAATATCCTTCGCGATTTCAAATACAGACATCGCTTCACTATATTCTTTTACAGAACCATCTTTTAATTTAATTTTCATCTATTCTTCCTCCTTGTTCGTTTGAGTCATGTAAAAAGCTATTCAATCCACTCACCGGTATCATCTACATACCATTGCCCTATCCATTCGTCACGAGCCATTGTGCCATCTTTCTTTAAGTAATAATTACCAACCCAACATTTTTTTGAGAGTCTGCCATCACCACGATAGTGCTTCCAGTTCCCTTTTCCTATGTTCAGCCATCCCGTGTGCATAGCGCCCGATTTGGTTATGTAATATTCTGTGTCTAATTGCAGAAACTCATCCGACGCCATAATACCGTCTGATTTCAGATAATACCATTGGTTCTGATAGAATATCCACTGGCTCCCCAGTTGGCATCCCGAGCCTCCAAAATAAACCCATGTATTTGTCTCAATTTCCACCCAGCCTCTGGCCATACGTCCACCGTTTAACAGAAGATACGTGCCGGTATCGTCACTAATCCATTCGTTATCGGCCATCGAACCATCGGCTTTCAAATAATACCACTCACTATTATAAAATACCCACTGGTTCTTACATTGCTTACCATTTTGGCCAAAATAAATCCATTTGTTATTCTCTTTGACCCAGCCTACGAGCATGTCTCCACCAGAACGAAAACGGTAGGGAACGCCATCTATCGTACGTTTAGATCCATTGTACATAACGCCAATTGTCTGTCCATTACTTTCTGCAGCGTCGAAATAGTACCACTTACCATTTATAAATTCCCAACCAGATATTTTCATTTGTCCATCAGATTTAAAATAAACCCATGAATCTCCCCATTTTTCCCAACGAGACTGATCACCGATATAAGAATTCTTAAATACATAGTAGGTATATGCCCATGCATCATTGATATGAGTAATTGCTACGCCGCCGAAGGTAGGATGACTATGGAAAAATTTCTCATCATAGGGATTCTCCCCCCAGAAAAAACCTGTGTGCATATCTGCACCGGCAGTCTTGCTTTTCATATATATGATGTCACCCTTTTCAAGGACTCCAGAAGACATCATCTCATTTTTCGTTGCAAAACTATATTTTTCAATAGGAGCAGCAAGACAAAAATCCTCCCAGTTAAATCCATTTGCTATACCACCATGGCGGTTTGCCACTTGACCGATTGGTTCGATATCTGCACCTGCTGCTCTCATTGAGTAAGCAACTAATCCAGTACAGCTTAAGCTCGGTGAACCATTGTAAGGATCGCCGTTCGGTGACATTACATTATATTGATTACTTCCTGCCGCAAAAATGCTTCGATAAGGCGTACCCAGTAAGTAACCGTCGTTCTCATGAGCGCTTAAGAATCGATATAGGCTTCCTGGCTGTGCACCCAGATAAACATCCAGCTTCTGCTCAAAGGCATAAGCATTACCTGTTGGAACAAACGTGGATATAAAAATAGTCAGTAAAAGAGCTGTGACCATTCCTACAAAAAACAAAAAACATTTTTTTACTGTATTCATTCGTTTTCCTCCTTATCCTTTTGCAGTCCTTTTAAAAACATTTCATGAAATTGTGAGCTTGCAGTTTTTAAAGACAAAGGTTTCCCCTTCGTTGTGATAAAACAGTGCTTTGTCTCTCCTTTACAATGAACCTGGTTTGTTCGATCACTGATAATCTCATATGAGACCGTCAATTTAATGCCATTATACTCCTTAATTCTCGCCTTCACATAGACGGTATCTCCAAATCCAACCATTCTTAAATACTTTGCATCTACGCTTAAAACCGGGCTCATAATCCCTTCGTCTTCCATTGTCTCATATCCAAGACCAAGCTTCTCCATATAGTCTGTTCTTGCTTCTTCAAACCATCGAATGTAGTTGGAGTGATGTACCACACCCATTTGATCCGTTTCATAGTATTGTACCTTATGCTCGTAAATATGATTATCCACTGCTATTTCCTCCATTTTAAATATAGATATAAAAAAACCCTTGCAATATAAAAAATACTGCAAGGGACGAGTTCATAATTGACTCGCGGTTCCACCCTCGTTGTACCGGACTTATCCGGAACCACTTCATTTTGACGATAACGGTGTCACCGAACCCTATTAAGGCCGCTCAGAGGTGGTTTTCAATTAAGTCTAAACGAAGAAGCTTCCAGCCATGGCTTCTCTCTCTGCATCTTTTCCTTAATCTACTCTTCTCTTCAACGCTTTCCATCTAGGGTATTATAGCACGCTTATTTTGTTCAGGCAAGAGCTCTTTTCTCAAATCTTCTTACCCTTATTTTGATTCATTTGATGGATGATTTCCTTTTTCTCGAAAGGTATATCACAAATTTCAAAAGATGGTTTCCCTAAGAAATAGCCTTGCACATAATCAATTCCCATTTCGATTAAAACTTCCAGCTCTTCCTTTTCTTCTACCCCTTCTGCAATAATCTTAATATTTCGTCCTTTCGCATATTCCACCATATTTCGAATCAAGCTTTGGCGATTATAATCATTGTGTATTCCCTGCACAATTGCCATATCAATCTTAACGTAGTCTGGCTGTATACTGAGTAATGCTGATTCCGAATTATAACCCGAGCCAAAATCATCAATGGCAATATGGGAATGGATGCTTTTGAAATAATCAATCTTCGTCTTCAGTGTATTTTTGTCGGCTTGTTCGCTCTCAATTATTTCAACTACCACATCCTCTGAGTGGATACTGTGTGTATCAAAAAGCTCCTGCAGCCAATTGATATCTAATAATTGATTCGGTATTGAATTCAAAAATAACTTCTTATTCTTGAAAGCCTCTCTATTTTTATCATAACTCTCAATGCTGCATAAAAAGGTAAGCTTTTCAATGTCTGGTAGACGAAATTGATCCGTCGCCAAGCGCATAACATCATCTGGTGAGCTTAATCCATCAATCTGAGGACGCATCAACGCTTCATAGGCAAATATTTCACCCACTTTAATATCCACAATCGGCTGAAAGGCATAACGTATTTTTCTACCCTCAATCAATTTGTTAAGCTTTTCTTTTCCCTGAAGCAGAAGTCCATTCTTCTGGTAGGATTCCATATTAAATTCCTTCAGGACTCCTTTGTAGCTTTTCTTCGCTTCATACATTGCAAAATCAGAGAATCGAATCAATTCGTCATAGTCCAAGCTATCCTCTGGATACCAGGAGACACCTCCTGTTGCTCGTACCGAGACCTCCTCACCATCGGGCATCACCATTTTTGTATGAGCAAATTCATTTTGCAGCTCCCATAATTCATCCAGAGTTTCATTTTTCGAATTGCAATAAGGAATAATCGCAATAAACTCATCTCCTGATATTCGCCCCAGGATTCCATCATCACTATTCGCTTCTACAAAACGTCTTAAAACCTCTGACGCTCTCTTTATATATTGATCTCCACAATCATGGCCATAGGTATCATTCACATACTTCAAGTTATCCATATCCCATATTACTACTGCGGACAACGACCTATTCGGTTCTTGTAAAAGCTGCTTTGCCTTTTTACTAAATACCCCTCGATTTAGCAAATGAGTCAAAGGATCGTAATTTCTTTCTCGTCTCTCCTTCGTTACATCCATTAAAGCAATCAGAGTTTTCTGTTCATCTCGTTTTAAGTTAAAATGCAGCCATTTTTCTTTTTCTCTGTTTATCTCGAAGTCAAACTCATCCTCGGTTAAAAGATATTTTTCTAAACCAGTATCATGAATATACTCTTCGAAGTACTCTCTTGAAAGCTTCCCTTTTAAAAGCTTTCTTTTGTCCATTTCCAGTAAGTCAACTACTTGTCTCGTACTAAAAACAATATCTTGCTCCTTATCAAATTCAACAACACCAAAGGGCAAATCTACAAGCTCAATAATTTGTGAAACTTTCTCCCCATTTTCCTTTACCTTTTTATTCAGCCGACTAATCGCATGACCCAAATCATCGATTTCCATCATATTGGAATCTTCTATTTCAAAATGATCATCTACATTTTGTTTGCTGATTACATTCGACATCTTAACAATCGGCTTTGCAAACTGGATACTGGCCAGCACCGAACTAACGATTGCAATTAGAATGGATGCAAAAAAGGCCATACCAACATTTGCCTTTAACTGATCCGGTCCCTTTAAAAGCGCTTCACTATTATCGGTACCCATTAAAACAAACTCAGCTTTTTCTTGATGAAATTCACTGCCATAAGCAGAGCCCAGCACCTTTACGTCTCCGTAGGTATTGCCCAGCCCTTCCACTTTGTTTAATCCAAAAGAGCTCTTTTCATCCGATACAACTAAATGCTCTTCCAGATTTTGATCGCTGAGAAGCCCTGTTACAACAAGAGGCGTGTATGTATTCTCATCCACTCTCCTTGCCAAAATATAGGAACCCGTCATAGCCGAATCCAATTCTTTAGCCGGCATATAACTGGCGATTTGCTCTTTGCTGATTCCGACACCCACACATCCATACGTAACCCCATCCTTTCGCAATGGAATCACGTATGCCATACGCTCTTTTTCTCCTTCATCCCATGCAAAGCTGCCCAACCAGCTTCCCAATGCGGATTCTTTTAAATACAAATATTTTTCACTTTCTTCCACCAATTTCTCAATGGAAGAAAAAAAGTTTTCTCCTGTCACTGGGCCAAACACTTCACTCCAGTTTTCATGAGCCACCGCATTTGAATTCCTTAGAATATCTGCTTCCCCTACTCTTAGCGTTGTTGTCATCTTGTCACTGGAAAATAAAAGCCCCTTGTGACTCTCATTTTCTTTTTGGGTCAGTATGATAAATGCATCATTAAACTCTTGCGTGTTTAAAAGCGACTCCACTTCAGGAGCCACTCGGGTCAAGAACTCTTTTGCCGAAATATCATCCGCCGATTCTTCTAAAACACTTTGCATTTTAACATGCTTTTCTTCCAACGTATTTCGAATGATTAAGCTTCGACTATCCAATTGATTCCGACGATTATCTATCATATTAATAAAATGGTTGGCGGCATTCTTTTCCAGATTGCCAAACCCACCATTTAATAGAATTGCAAGACAGCAAAGTACACCTTGTACCAAGGTGATTGCTGTCATTATAATTACCAATCGTCCAATGATTGAATACCTGCTCTTTTTTCTCCTCTCCATCTATCTCCTCCCCAAAAGAAACAAATGCTATTTACCGCAGCATTTCTTGTATTTCTTCCCAGATCCACAAGGACAGGGATCATTTCTGCCTATCTTTTTATCTTTGCGAATTGTTCCAGATTCTTTCTGTTCCTTATAAAGCGCTTTTTGCTCTTCTTCCGTAAAAATATCATCCCACTCTGGCAGCTCATAGAGCCATTCTGCCTTCGCATCCACCATATTTTTATAAAGAGTTGCTTCATCAAATATTAAGTTAACGATTGTATCCTCTGTTACTGTGTCTAAATCATTGGGTGTAATCAAACTGTCGTTAATTCCATCCAAGAAACCTACCATCGTAAGAACATCCAGGCCAACCTTCTCCGCAATGTCTTTTAAGCTTCCTTCCAGCTTTTCATTTGGGTTGCTTAATAATTTTTCGTAAACTGCCGTTTCACTTTCAAAATAATTTTCCCAAAACTTCTCTAACTTTCCTCTTTCTTCCTCTTCGTTGTATGCAATTGCTTGCCATTGATCATATAATGATTTTGCCATTTGTAAAACTCCTATCTTTTGTATTATACTAGATACTATACATGGTTCAAAAGAATCTGTAAAGAAAGGATTATCTATGAAAAAATTAAAACGCATTTTAGCACTTGTTGGAGCTGCCTCATTGGCACTTATGTACGGAAGCACACTCCTGTTTGCATTTATTGATCATTCCAAAAGCCAGGGGCTATTAAAAGCCTCCATAGCAACAACCATCCTACTTCCTGTTCTTTTGTATGCCATTACCTTGGTTTACAAACTTGTGAAAAAAGACCCACCTAATTGATGAGTCTTTTTTCTTCGTTCTGTATAACCTTTATCTTTTCTCTTCGTGGATATCGAATCATCTCCTGTATTTTCTCCAAATACTCTTCAATCGATATCGATTCACCCTTAAAAACTTCTTGTCTGTTCATATCATTTCTCCCCTTATGCCATTAACTATATTTATAATACAAAATAAATATGTCAGCATTGTGGCGATTTTCTAAAGTTATGATTATGAAACATTAAGAAATTCTAAATATTTCTAAAGATTATTTCTTTTCTTCCTGGTCCATTGGATACCATTTTAATTGGATAACCAATTTGCTCTTCTACAAATTCAATATATTTTCTACAGTTCTCCGGTAACTTTTCATACTCTGTAATTCCTCGGATATCACTCTTCCAGCCTGGCAAAGTCTTATATACAGGTTTTGCCTTTTCCAATCTTGCAGTGGTTGGGAACTCAGTTGTCACTTCTCCGTCAATCTCATACCCAACACAAACTTCTAACTCATCCAAATAACCTAATACATCCAAAACAGTGAAAGCCACAGAAGTGGTTCCCTGAATTCGGCAACCGTACTTCGATGCAACACAGTCAAACCAGCCCATTCTTCTGGGTCTGCCCGTTGTGGCTCCAAATTCCCCTTTGTCTCCTCCTCGCTTACGTAGTTCATCTGCCTCTTCACCAAATATCTCACTCACGAAAGCGCCGGCACCAACAGCTGAAGAATACGCCTTACAAACCGTAATAATTTCTTTAATTTCATAGGGAGGAATTCCTGCGCCAATACTTCCATATCCTGCTAAAGTAGAGGAAGAGGTAACCATTGGATAAATTCCATGATCAGGATCCTTTAAGGAACCTAACTGACCTTCCAGTAAAATTTCTTTGTTTTCTTTAATCGCATTATTTAAATACAATGAGGTATCACACACAAAAGGCTCTACCATTTTTCTATATTCGGCAAGTTCTGACATAAGTTCATCCTCAGTCAAAAGAGGCTTATGGTAAAGATGTTCAAATAAAACATTCTTTTGTTCCACAACCCTTTTCACTTTATCTTTTAAGATTTCTTCGTCAAAAAGTTCACTTACCTGAAATCCTATTTTTGCAAACTTATCGGAATAAAAAGGAGCAATACCGGATTTCGTGGAACCAAAAGAGTTCTTGCCTAATCGTTCTTCTTCATAGGCATCCAACTTCTTATGATAGCTCATTACAATCTGCGCACGATCCGATACCAATAGATTCGGCATCTTCACACCCTTTTCAACAATTTCCTGTACTTCCTTAAATAATTCCGGTATATCAAGCGCTACACCGTTCCCAATTACATTGGTTACGTTATCGCAGCAAACGCCGGAGGGAAGTGTATGGAGAGCAAACCGTCCATGATCATTGATAATTGTATGGCCTGCATTTGCACCACCTTGAAATCTAACTACTATATCCGCTTTTGGTGCCAGCATGTCCGTGATCTTACCCTTACCTTCGTCACCCCAATTCGCACCTACTACTGCTTTTACCATTTTTATTCCTCCTAGTGTAAACTAACATTAAACCGCAAGCCTCATTATACAACACTTTCTTCCCTCTGTAAATTGATAATTACATAAGTGGCGCAAATAGCCGAAGTGCCTTTCCCATCAAAATATAGTACCAGCTGCGCTTTTCAACTTCCATCATACTTACCTTATGACAGCGTTTCAGAGTGTTTTGAAAGTCCATTTCTATTCTGTGCACTTCCATATTGTTATAGATAAATGCACCACACTCAAAATGGAGATACAAGCTGCGATAATCCAAGTTAATCGTTCCTACTGCTGCTGTATCATCATCTGACACAAATACTTTTGCATGAATAAATCCAGGATTGTATTCGTAAATTTGTACTCCGGCCATAATCAGCTCTTTGTAATACGTTTTCGCCACAGCATAGGCGTACCATTTATCCGGTATATGGGGCATTATAATAACGACTTCTATACCGCTCTTTGCTGCTCTTGTAAGAGTTGTAATCATTTCATTATCTAAAATCAGATAAGGTGTCATAATGTGAACATACTTCTTTGCATGATTCAGCATATGAAAATAAACTTCTTCCCCTACATTCTCATTATCAAAAGGACTGTCAGCATAAGGAATTACGTATCCTAAGCCTCTCTGGAACCCACTGCTTTGTCGCGTCAGATATTTACGATAGTTCTCTGTTTCTTTACTTTCCGCGTTCCACATTTCCAAGAACATCATTGTAAAACTTTGAACCCCATCACCTTCTAACATAATCGCCGTATCTTTCCAGTGTCCAAAGCGCTTTACTCGATTGATGTATTCATCAGATAAATTAATTCCTCCAGTAAAGGCCACCCTGCCATCTATCACCAATATCTTTCTGTGATCTCGATTATTTTGTATGGTTGACAAAAACGGCTTTAGACTTCCCATGACTTTACATTTGATTCCAAGACGCTCCATCTGTTTGTGGTAATCCCAAGGCAATGTCGTGAGAGAACCCAGTCCATCATACATAAAACGAACCTCTACTCCTTTTTTTACCTTATCTACCAAAATATCCAGAATAGAATTCCACATATATCCTTCTTTTACAATGAAATATTCGAGAAAGATAAATTTTCGTGCCTGCTTAAGCTGGATGAGCATCTCCTCAAATTTTTCCTCACCCAATGCAAAATATTTTACGTCTGTATTTTGATAAGTAGGAAATCCCAATTGTCTATGAAGATAATGAGCCAATAATGAATTTGCCGATTTACTTGTTTTAATAGCCGCAAGCACGCTAGGATTTTGTTGACGGTAGGGCTCTGTTTCTATGTGTTGAGCCGCAAGCTTGCCCTTTAAAATATGACTCCCTGGCTGTATTTTAACGTAAAGATAAAACAACATTCCCACACCAGGAAACATGAGTATCAGCAAAATCCATGTCATCTTAAAGGCTGGATTTCCAACTGAATTTATGAGATGTATGATTACAATACTTTCTACTAATATTAAAAGCCCATATATGTATGGCAGATATTCTCTCAAGTATTGTACACTAATAAAAAGAATTGCAATTTGTAGTATGATAGCCAGGGCAATAATGCCAATTCTGCTAAATACAATCTTAAACAATCCTTTTTTTGCCTTAACTTGTGTCTCCTTTGGCTGCATTTACTGTTCTCCCATCATTTTTTTATAAACTTTCCTCACAAGGTATTGTATAATTTTTTGATTCATATTACAATAGTAACAATAATATTTCGAAAGGAGAAGTTCATGAAGAAATTCATATCATTTTGTCTCAAATTACTGGTTATTATGACCGTTATTGCTGGGGTAGTATATGTAATCAAAACTTATTTTTCATCTGATGACGAGGATGAGTTCGTCGATGACTACAAGGACTTAGACTTTCGTTTAGATGAAGACTTAAAGGATGTAAACGACCGTGAGTACGTTACACTTTCAAACAACAACGAATCCAACGAATCGGAATCCTTATAATTAAGAGGCTGTTGCACTTTTTGCAACAGCCTCTTTCACTTCTTATTTCGGCAAACGAAATGTACTCTTTAAAGACACAATCCGATTAAATACCATGTTCTCTTCTGTTGAATCTTTTGTATCAATACAGTAGAAGCCATTTCTTACAAATTGGAAGCTTTCTCCAGGCTTAGCATCCTGAAAATTATTTTCCACGTAAGCATTCCGAACTATTTTAAGCGAATCCGGATTGATTGCATAGGTTCGATCATCCTGAATGAGCTTCTCATAGAGGCGTACCTCTACCTTTTTCCCGTCCAGTGCATTAACCCAGTGAATCGTTCCTTTTACCTTTCGCCCTGTAAATCCAGAACCGCTTTTTGTCTCTGGATCATAGGTTCCATACACACAAGTAACATTTCCTTCATCATCCAAATCATATCCTGTGCATTTCACAAAGTAAGCACCCATAAGCCTTACCTCATTATCTGGATACAAACGGAAATACTTTTTCGGCGGAACCACCATAAAGTCCTCACGTTCAATATAGAGTTCCCGGCTAAAGGTTAACTCCCTTTGTCCCAGCCCTTCATTTTCCATGTTATTTGGCATGGAAAGCTTCTCTGTTTTTCCCTCAGGATAATTTTCAATAACCAGCTTAACCGGATCTAAAATTGCCATCATACGAGAACGCTTTAATTTCAAATCTTCTCTTATACAATATTCCAGCATCGCATAATCTACAATACCGTTACTTTTTGAGACTCCCACCATTTTCACGAACTCTTCTATGGCTTCTTTTGTATATCCTCTTCTTCTCAGAGCTGAAAGCGTAACCAGTCTGGGGTCATCCCATCCGTCTACTGTCTTTTCATCCACTAGTTTTTTGATGTATCTTTTTCCCATGACCACATCCGACAAATTTAGCTTTGCAAACTCAATCTGTCTTGGACGAGGATCAAATTCCGTTTCCTTTACAACCCAGTCATAAAGAGGTCTGTGATCTTCAAATTCCAACGTACAGATTGAATGGGTAATTCCCTCAATTGCATCCTCAATAGGATGTGCAAAATCATACATGGGATAAATACACCACTGATTTCCTGTTCTGTGATGAGAAATATGTGCCACTCGATACAGCACCGGATCTCTCATGTTCAGATTTGGAGATGCCATATTAATTTTTGCCCGCAGAACTCTCTTTCCATCTTCTACCAGTCCATCTTTCATTTCCTGGAAAAGACTGAGATTTTCTTCCACGCTTCTTTCTCTATAAGGACTATTCTTTCCTGGCTCTGTTAAAGTGCCTCTATAGTCTCTTATTTCATCTGCTGAAAGATCATCCACGTATGCAACCCCCTTGTTAATCAGTCGGATTGCACACTCATACATTGTATCAAAATAATCAGAAGCAAAGTGAAGGTGATCCTTAAAATCCACTCCCAGCCATTTCACATCTTCCATAATTGATTCCACATATTCCACATCTTCTTTTACCGGATTGGTGTCATCAAACCGAAGATGAAAAGTTCCTTTATAATCCTTAGACAGTCCATAATTTAAGAGCACAGATTTTGCATGTCCAATATGGAGATAGCCATTGGGTTCCGGTGGAAATCTGGTACATACCTCGCTGTATACACCTTCTTCTAAATCTTTATCTATTTCATGTTCAATAAAATTTCTTGAAACAACTTCCATTACACTTTCAAACTTCCTTTCAGTATTAATAAATTACAATTGTGGTACCGCTTGGTATCGTGTCGTAAATCCACTTAGCCTGATCAATTGGCAATCTTACACATCCTGCTGATACACCTACTCCCAGACGATCATCATAAACTGCATTGCCACCCGGATAATAAGGTACAGAATGGAATAGATAATCACCTAAAATCTGAGTGTACCAATAACAATACAGACCATGGGATACAAAATGGTGTCCCTTGATTCCAACATGGTAAACCCCTTTAATTGTTGGTGTTCCCGGAGCGCCATCTCCACAAAGCCAGTATGCAATATTCGTCCATGAACCACCTGAGCGCTCAAACACCCCTACGTGATGGGTATTACAGTCTACTGCCAAAAGATAGTTCGTAGGACTTGAATATCCTTCAATAACCTGTCTCATTCCTTCAGACGGACCAGTCACCCATCGTCCGGATGCATCTAAACGATATCCGTCAATTTCTCTGGAATGTGCCATTGCCCCTCTTGGGCCGCCTCGCGGATCCTTATATCCAAATAGATAATACCAATATCCATTCTTGGACTGCCATCCTTCCAGCATACGTCCATCACCGCCCATGAGATACCAGTTACTTCCATCCCATGCCCAGTCATCAACCATTCTTCCTGATGTTTTATGAAAGTAATACCAGGAGTTATTCAAATATTTCCATCCTGTTACCATAACATTTGTTTCGGGATCTAAATAATAGAAACCAGAGCCAACTTGAATCCAGCCGCCTTCTAAATGACTGTCAGAATTAAAGTAGTACCACTGCCCATCAATCATATACCAGCCGGTAACAGCATCTCCACCTTTATTGAAATAGTAGTTCGTTCCGCCAATCTCCATTTTAGACCCATTAAACATAAGGCCGTTTTCCAGCATATAATACCAGCGTCCATTTGATAACACCCAATTATCCCGAACCATAGCACCACTATTGGTATAAAAGTACCAGTTGCTTCCATCTTGAAGCCATCCTTTTACCATAGCCCCAGTTCCATTGAAAGTATAAACTGAATTACCAATCGTTAAGGTCTTATGGTATACCATCTTGGAATTATCATCCATATAGTACCAAATGCCCCTGTCTTCCACCCAGTTATTACGAACCTTTTGTCCGCCGCCTAACCGATAAAAGCTCCAGTCCACACCGTTTCCAACCCATCCGGTTTTCATAGAACCATCTGCTGCTAATAAATACAGATTGTTTTGGTATTGGATTTCCTGGCCTTTCACCATCTTTCCATCTAAGTAGTAGTACCAGCGTCCATTTTCGCCTTCCTTCCAAACACCCTCATCATCTGCTGTTTCCATGATAATCTCATCTTGTACCTCTGGTACTTCTGGTACTTCTTCCTGCTTTATCTCCTCTTCCTGCACGTCTGTCTCTTGCAGGTCTTCTTTTTGAATCTCTTCATTTTGTACCTCTTCTTGCTGTACCTCTTCGTTTCCCTCCGTTGCTCCTGCAACTAATGGAAATGAAAACGAAAGCAGAAGTGCCAGAAGCAGAACCCTCATTCTCTTCATAAACTGTTCCTCCCTTAATGTGATAATTCATTATAGCAAAAAAAGAATAAAAGGACTAGACCTAAGTCTAATCCTTTTCATTTACAATATTCTTATACTTTCTCCCTCGATATGTCAGACCTGACTCTATTTTTCGAATTCTTTCCTCGCTCATATCTGCTGATTGTTTGAAAATATCATAAAGCAAAAATGGAATTTCTTCTGTCCGTATATTAGGCGGAATACTCTCCATATGCTTTATCATAGTATCTTGTGTCTGATAGAAGGAATTACACTTTATATCTTGTTTGATATCAATTCTTGGTGTAGACAAATCGAACCACAAGCTATTCCCACTATCAAATATTGGTGCCAGTTTTATCCACTCCAATGTGACTGCATTTCGAATTATCCCAAAATTATTTGTATGTCGATCACTATTACCAATAATATAGTCCGTAGCAATCATGTAATCCACTTCATCTGCCACATTCTCTATCCCATGATCCAAACAAATGTTTTTAAAATGTTGTAAGTAAGATATTTGATTATCCTTTTTCACAGATTCTAGAATATTTCTTGCTGATACAAACTCCGTTTTTACATCCACAAAATTTTCACATACAGAGTAGGGAATATCATCTATGTTTTTCAACCTATAGGACACATAATTGGAACAATTGTTTAGCTTATGCATCTCACTTGCAAATACTTCATTGAATGGCTCTTGCATGTAGTTATGTGACCCCTGCTTGTAAAGCATGGCTTTGCCATCCTCAATCATCCATGCCTTTGCCAGATTTCCAGACGTAGTATATGCCGGATTCAAATCCAATGTATCACCAACCTGTACATAATCTCGTTTTAATAGAACGGTGTCTATTTCAACCGAAAAATCGTTTTCAAAAAAATTGATTTCTTCCCATTTCAAATTTCTTTCAGCCGGACAAAGCCAATAATGATCCGTCATATTTAATCCGAGATTTTTCAGCATTAATTCACTGGCATTGTCAACACCTATCCGCTCCAACAGTTCCTTAAATCCATACCGTGTGTTCGGAATTTGCCGTTCTTCCAGCCAACGGGCAAACATTTTTTTGTTGATAGAATTTCCAACCCTTCCCACACCTATAGGGAGAAGTTCTACTGCATCTATTTTTCCACTGTTTACAAGTCTATTTGTTTCGTCGTCAAATGTACATGGAAAAACAATAGTATTTTTATGTTTTAAGAAATATTCTCTTTTCATTTCCCTTTCCCCCTTACATTACTGGTACTTCATTTTAACATAGAACAATATCCTTTTAAAGCAAAAAGGACTAGACCTAAGTCTAATCCCTAAAGAGCTGCCAAGCGGACTTGAACCGCCGACCTCCGCCTTACCAAGGCGACGCTCTACCTACTGAGCCATGGCAGCATACTGCAACGATATTTATAATACAATATCTTCATGGCTCTTGTCAATCCTATTCAATAATTTTTGTTACCGTCTCTAAAATTCTGTGGTTTTCCACTCGTTTCACCTGAATATACAGTCCATAAGCTGTTAAGTCAAACTCTTCATCATCCTTTGGAATCCGATCAATTTCTTTTAGAATAAAACCTCCAAAAGTATCATAATCTTCATCTTCTACCGGCAAATCAACTTTCAAGGTTTTCGCAACATTATTAAGATCAGCACCGCCTCGAATCAGCCATTCCTTCTCTGAGCGCTGCTCAATCTCCTGAGGCTGTACTTCTTCCTGCAGATCATACAAATTTCCTACAAGCTCTTCAATCAAATCATGTAAGGTAACGATTCCTGTAACTCCACCGTACTCATCTACTACTACCGCAATGTAGATTCGATTTTCCTGCATATTCCGAAACATCACATTGGCCTTCATGCTTTCCGGAACGAAGTATGGCTTTAGAACCGCTTCCTTAAGAGCATTCTCTTTGGTACGCTCTGAAAGTCTGAAATATTCCTTGGTGTCCAAAATCCCTATGATATTTTCCTTGTCACTTTCATATACCGGATAATTGGTGTGATGACTTTCATAGATGATTGCATCCCATTTTTCAATGTCGTCTTCCATATCCAGGATTGTCATATCCACTCGATGTGTACAGATTTGTGCCACATCAATATCATTAAATTCAAAGACATTTTCAATCAATTCCGTCTCATCCTTTTGAATGTTTCCCTGTGCTCTTCCTGCCAGAAGCATCATACGAATCTCTTCCTCTGTCACAGGCTCTTCCTCTTCCCCTGGATTCATTCGCAAAAGGCGTAATACACCATTGGTTGATTTCGTCAAAATGAAAACCAAAGGAGCAAATATTTTAGAAACCCAGTATAAAAGTCCCGATAAAGAAAGAGCCATTGGCTCAGCACGCTTCATTGCAATACGTTTTGGCACCAATTCTCCAAATACCAATGTAAAAAAGGACAATATCAAGGTAATCACTACGACAGCAATGGTATTAAGTGCGCTTCTTGGAACACCGACTCCTGCACCAATCAGAGCCTCCACCAGAGGCTTCGCAAAACTATCTGCCGCAAATGCACTTCCCAATAATCCGGCCAAAGTAATGGCAACCTGAATCGTAGCCAGAAACTTTGCCGGCTGCTGGGTTAAAGCAATCAGTCGTCCTGCCCTTTTGTCCCCCTGCTCTTTTCTGTTTTTAAGCTTTGTTTCATTGGTTGAGATGACTGCAAGCTCCGCACTTGCAAAAATTGCATTCAACCCAATCAGAACAATCTGTAACAGCAAAGGTCCTAACACACAGCATCACCCCTTTGTCTCACAATCTCGTAAGCAAAAACGCCACAAGCCACAGATGCATTTAAAGAATCAATATCCCCCTTCATAGGGATCGAAATTACATAATCACAAGTTTCTTTTACCAGCCTTGAAACGCCTTCTCCTTCATTTCCAATCACTAAGCCAATAGGGCCTTTCAAATTGGAACGATACATCACTTCCCCATCCATATCGGCACAGGCAAACCACAAACCTTCCTTTTTCAACTCTTCCATGGTTTTGACTAAATTCGTAACCTTTGCTACCGGTGTATAATTAATGGCTCCTGAGGAAGTTCTGGCCACTGTTGCCGTAAGAGAGGCTGCTCTTCTCTTTGGTATAATCACTCCATGGGCACCTGCCAAATTTGCGGTACGGATAATCGCCCCCAGGTTATAGGGGTCTTCAATTCCATCCAGCAAAATCAAAAAGGGGTCTTCTCCTTTTTCTTTTGCCAGCGCCAGCATATCTTCCACTGTGCTGTATTCATAACTTGCAACGTAAGCAATCGCACCTTGGTGCTTCCCTGTAGCAGAAATCTGAGTAAGGCGCTCCTTGGTTACAAAATTCAAAATTGCATCTGTCTTTTTAGCTTCTCTTATAATACTTCGTATTGGCCCATCCATACATCCGTCTAAAACAAACAGCTTATCAATAGGCTTTTTGGCACGAAGTGCCTCTAGTACGGCATTTCGTCCTTCAATAATGGATTCTTCTTCTCTCATTTACTATTTAATCCTTCCAGTCCTGTTTGGACTAATTCAATTAATCTTTTGTAGTCTCCTTTTAAATACAAATACCCTACTAAGGCTTCAAACCCAGTGGCTCTTCTATAGTCTGTCACACTCTGGTTCTTTGCAGTGGATACACTTCTTGTATTTCGGCCTCTTTTATACACATCATGCTCCTCCTGAGTGAGCTGATCCTGTATGATTCCCATGATTTCCGACTGTGCTTTTGCATTTACATACTTACTATTTTCCTGATGCATCTTTCCCGCCGGTTTATTACCCTTATGTACAATGATGGTTTTCATAATCATATCATATACGCAGTCTCCTATATAAGCAAGAGTCAGGGGAGAATATCCCCGCAAATCTAATTCCGGCAAAGAAAAACTTTCCTTAATACACTCATTCAACGAAGGGGTTATGCTTTTTTCCATTTTACACCTTCTCTGGTATCCTCTAAAACGATTCCCTGTTCTAAAAGCATATCTCTTATTTCATCTGCACGTTGGAAATTTTTCTCTTTTCTCGCCGTTTGTCTCTCCTCGATTAAGGCCTCTATTTCAGTATCTAAAATCTCTTCTTTTTTCTCGATGATAATTCCCAGTACATCATTCAGCTTTTTCAAAAGAGCGTACAACTCACTCAAATACTCTTGTCCACTCTCTTCATCCGTATTGGTATTGATAAATTTCACCAGCTCAAATATAGCAGAAATTCCATCTGCCGTATTAAAATCATCTTCCATGGCTTTTTCAAAGGATCTCTGATACTTCTGGGCTTCATCCAGATAGAGTCTCTCAGTCTCTTTAATGGATGCATCTCCCGCCTTCTCCATCAAAAAACGAAGGTTGGCTGCTGCATTTAAAATACGCTCCAAGCCATTCTTAGATGCTTCCATTAGGTCTTTTGAGAAATTCAATGGACTTCTGTAGTGAGCTCCCAGCATAAAGAATCGAAGAACCTGTAAATCATACTCCTTGCTGACCTCTCGTACTGTTCTGAAGTTTCCAAGAGACTTGCTCATTTTTTTGTTATCAATATTTAAAAATGCATTGTGCATCCAATACTTGGCAAATTCTTTCCCGTTAACAGCTTCACTTTGGGCAATCTCATTTTCATGATGGGGAAATACAAGATCCTCTCCACCAGCATGAATATCAATTTCCTCTCCCAGATAACGCTTTGCCATCTCGGAACATTCAATGTGCCATCCTGGTCTTCCATCACTCCAGGGTGATGGCCATGAAGGCTCCCCTTCCTTCTTTGGCTTCCAGAGTACAAAATCAAAAGAATCTTCCTTTTCATCTTCTCCTGAAACCTTTAAGGTTCTGTTTCCAGATACTAAATCATCTAAATTTTTATGGGAAAGCTTTCCGTAGTCTTTAAACTTTCTTACACGATAGTATACCGTACCATTTTTTTCATAAGCATAATCCTTATAAACAAGGGTTTTAATCATATCAACCATACCGTCAATTTCCTGAGTTGCCAGAGGATGGGTTGTCGCCGGCATAATATTCATTCCTGCCATATCTTCCTTACACTCAGCAATATACTTGGTGGAAATTTCGGAAGCCTCTACTCCCTCTTCTTTTGCCCGATTAATAATCTTGTCATCCACATCTGTAAAGTTGGAAACAAAATTTACATGATAGCCTTTGTACTCAAAATATCTCCTCACGGTATCAAAGACAATCATTGGCCTTGCATTTCCAATATGGATGTAATTGTACACCGTAGGACCACATACATACATCTTTACTTCCCCTTCTTTTAAAGGAATGAATTCTTCTTTTTTTCTGGTTAAAGTATTATATAACTTCATAGGTTTTATCTCCTTCGCTTTTTTCGATTGTTTTTACTCTTTTTCTTAATTCCCGGACTTCTTTCCCTAAGCGGGCAATTTCATTGCTGATTGGATCCGGCAAATCCACATGATCCATGTCAGACCTTGGGATTTTCTGGTTGTCTCTTTTTACAATCCGCCCTGGTACCCCAACAACGGTACAATTAGGTGGGACTGCTTTTAAAACAACAGAACCTGCACCGATTTTACTATTTTCCCCTATTGTAAAAGAGCCTAATATCTTAGCACCGGCACTGACCATCACGTTATCTTCTAATGTTGGGTGTCGTTTTCCTTTTTCTTTTCCGGTTCCACCCAGGGTCACCCCTTGATATAAGGTTACATTATCCCCTACAACAGCCGTTTCACCAATGATTACACCACTTCCATGGTCAATAAATAATCCCTTCCCTATTGTAGCTCCAGGATGAATTTCAATTCCTGTTTTTCTTACTCCTCTTTGTGATATCCAGCGAGCCAAAAAATACCGTTTCTTCAAAAACAGCTTATGAGCAACACGGTATCTTAAAATCGCCTTAAAGCTTGGGTATAGAAGCACTTCCATATTGGACTTAATTGCAGGATCCCGCTCCCGAATCACCTTAATTTCTTCTTTAATATAGGATAAAATTTTCATCTGTTCACCTCCATAACGAAAAAAAACCTCATCTCATTAAGAGACGAAGTTTATCCGCGGTTCCACTCTAATAGAGAGAATCAGTCCTCTCCACTCATACACGTAACGTGTGCTAGACGTATCCGGCTACTTACTTCACCGAATCAACTCCAAAATGCACTTCTCCTGTCCTTCATCTAAAACCGCTTTCAGCCAATGACGGTTCCTCTCTATAGACTCCACATAGGGTACTCTTTTCTTCATCGTTTTTATCTTGTTAAAAGTATTCTAGTAGACTTTTACTGCATTGTCAATCCTGCTTTAATATCTTTCTCAATTCATCAATCTCAATTTGCCCCGGGGCACTTTCTTTTCCCACCATTGCAAAAGTAAGTATGGAAGAATAGTTTAAAGGATGAATTCTGGTATCACTCCCCAACTCTCCCATTGCAATAATAATCTTTGGATTCTGTATTTCCTTGTTTGCTTCCTCCACACCTTCTCTTAAAGTTACTAAATCGACTTCTGAATTCGGCATTACCGCAACCTTTAAGACATCTCCCGACAGACTTTCCATCTCTTTTAGTTTCGCTGCAATCTCCTCTTTTTCCGGTGTTTCGGCAAAATTGTGATAACTTGTAATTACTTTTTTGTTTTTTTCTTTCGCTTCCTTTATCAAACCTACTCGGTCCTTAATAAGATTTGCTTCCATATCAATATATGAAATCTCATCTCGATTCGTCACCAATGAAAGAAGTGCAAAGTAAGCTTCCTTTGTTATGGGCTCATTTCCGCCTTCAAAAGGTGTTCGGAAGGTAAACAGTATTGGAATTTCTCCTAATATCTCTTTGAGTTCTTCTAAAAGCTCAAAAAGAAAACATTCCTCCATCCAATATTCAAAATGGTCAATCCTCAGCTCCACCATATCCGGTTTCTTTTTTGCAATCTCTTTTGCCTTTGCCAGTATTTCTGCTTTTGTGCTTTCTACAATTGGAACACAAATCATGACATCCATATTTTCTCCTTGTCAGTTATACAACTTCGTCAATTAGAATCGGTGAAAGAGGAATTATCTTTTTGAACTCATCTGCCATTCTTTCACTCATTACAACATCTTTTTCGTTTTTTAGCTCATCAACACTAATAGAACCAAAGATAAAAGAAGTAAATGCCGCAATTGGCAAACTCCCCTCACTATTCGTTCCTGGTCCTTCCATAATCATGGCTTTCGAGTTTTCTGTCCCGGAAACAATGTAACTTTTATTGTTTTCCTCTAATATGGAATCCGTAACATCGAATACCACAGCCGTTAAGCCTTTTAAAGACAAATGAGAAAGAACCTTTTTGACATCCAGAATTCGTACCATAATTTTGGGGTCACTCATTGTACTTTCCTTCACATATGGCTTATATCCTATGATTTTATCCGCCTTTTTATAAACCATTAATTTGCCGCCATCGCTTTCATACTCTTGAATTAAACGATTAAAATAAGCCGCATCCTTATAAGTAAACACTTTATACTTATCCTGATTCTTTCTGTTTTCCTCTTGGCCTAAAATCTCTGTATCCACCGGAGTCAAAACAGATACCTCTGTTCCCACCGCCAAAGGTTCGTTTTCATCGTAAAAATCCCATTCCACCTTGGTTACACTCCTGAAATCATAGGGCGCATAAATTGCTTCTGCAACGGGCATCAAATAGGTGAAGCTCTCTCCTTCATCTCTCAAATCTTTTAGGATTCTTTCTAAAAGGAACTTCATATAATGGCGCTTCCGATATTCTTTCTTCGTTGCAACTGCTACAATATAATGAAGATTCAAAATTTCTCCTGCTACTTGAATCCGATAGGGATTCAAATGAATCATGGATACTATTTGCTCGTCTTCTTCCAATACATATATGGTATTATCCTTGATTTTTTCCTGATAATAATAATCTACAAAGGAGGAACTGTCTTCTGAAAAAACCTCTTCATACAACCCTCTTGTTTTTATATTATCCTCTTGTTCCAATCTATAGATTTTCATGCTTTCCACACCCCTGACACCCTTCGCACTTGGGCATAATATCGTAGCTGTAATTCTGTATTGTCTCAAGACTTGCAATTACCGAAGATGCAATTCCTTCTTCTCTCCCGGTAAAACCTAAACCTTCTTCCGTTGTAGCTTTTATATTAATCTGGTCTAGCGTAATATGACAAGCCTTTGCAATTTTCTCTCTCATCTCATCAATATAGGGTGCCATCTTTGGCTTTTGGGCAATAATCGTTGCATCGATATTTCCAATTACATACAGCTTTTCTTCAATGAGCTTTACGACCTCTTCTAAAAGCTTCATACTATCTGCACCTTTATACTTTTCATCTGTATCCGGGAAATGCTTGCCAATATCTCCAAGGGCTGCTGCTCCCAGCAATGCATCCATAATCCCATGAGTGAGTACGTCTGCATCCGAATGGCCTAAAAGACCTTTCTCAAAGGGAATATGAACTCCCCCCAGAATCAACTCTCTGTTTTCCACTAATTTATGAACGTCGTATCCTAATCCAACACGCATGTTATTCCTCTTTTTCTTCTACTTCTTCTGTTTCATCCGCTGCTTCTTCTACAGCAGGTGCTTCTTCTGTTGCAGCTTCTTCAATAACAGGATTCTCGGTCTCTGTAGCCTCATCCTGCTCTTCTGCCTCTTTGTCAAGCTTGCTTTGATCTGCCCCTTGTTTGAGAGTCAAAACCACTAAAAACAGCCCTAATAATATGAAAGCACCTCCAGCAAGGGCAAAACCAATTTTTGCTCCGGGCTCTCCGGCCAAAACGTCTCTTACTAACTGATATCCTAAATAAATCAGATATACTCCTACAACGATTCTTAATATACTATTTCCCTTCAATATCGTTTCCTCCTAAATGCATAGTGAGTTCATTATACCATATCATTGAAAATCTGGACACAAAAAAAAGAAACCAATCTCTTAGCTTCCTTTTTTAGTAGCGGGAACTGGATTTGAACCAGCGACCCTACGGGTATGAACCGTATGCTCTAGCCAACTGAGCTATCCCGCCATATGAAATTTATACAACTTTTTTTCGTTGTAAATGGGACCAATAGGGCTCGAACCTATGACCCCCTGCTTGTAAGGCAGGTGCTCTCCCAGCTGAGCTATGATCCCATTATCTGCGGGCTCTTATCTCGAACCCGCTTTGCTATTATACTATTGGATTAAGTGGATTGTCAACACCTAAAATCATCTTTTTTAAAATTATTTAAAGTACTTAATTCCCGACTCGAAAATTCTCAAATCCTGCTCTCCCACAATGTTCATTGCCACACTTCTGTCACGTCTTTCTGAATGAGCCATTTTACCTAAGATTCTTCCATCCGGACTTGTAATACCTTCTATTGCTCCATAGGAACCATTTACATTCCACTCTTCATTCATGGATACATTTCCCTTTGGATCACAGTACTGTGTCGCAACCTGACCATTTTCAAACAGCTTATCCAGCCATGCTTTCTCTGCAACAAATCTGCCTTCTCCATGGGATGCAGGATTTACGTACACATTTCCCAGCTCAGCACCTTGCAGCCATGGAGATTTATTGGATACTACTTTTGTATAAACCATTTTTGAAATATGTCTGCCAATGGTATTGTATGTTAAGGTAGGAGCATCCTGTGTCTGTCCCGTAATACTTCCATTTGGAACAAGTCCCAGCTTAACCAGTGCCTGGAACCCATTACAGATTCCCAGGCAAAGACCGTCCCGGTCTTGAAGAAGTTTTTCCACCTCTTCTTTTATGACTTCATTTTGGAATGCCGTTGCAAAAAACTTTGCAGAACCGTCTGGTTCATCTCCGGCACTAAATCCGCCTGGGAACATAATAATCTGTGCATTTTTGATTTCATCCTTAAAGCCTTCTATGGATTCCTTTATATCATCACCAGATAAGTTTTTAAAGATTCTGGTTGAAACTTCTGCTCCAGCACGTTCAAAGGCTTTTCGGCTGTCATATTCACAGTTTGTTCCTGGAAATACCGGAATAAAGACTCTTGGTTTTGCCACCTTGTTTTTACACACGTAAATATCTTTTGCTTCATACAGAGGACTTGCCACCTCTTCCTCCCGGCTCTCCTTTGACACCGTTGGGAATACCTTTTCCAATGTACCTTCCCAATTTTTCAATGCAGCTGCCAGCTCAATTTTGTCTTCCTTGTAACAGAAAGATTTTTCAGAAGTTACTTCTCCTACTAACGTATAAGTACCTGCCAACTCTTCTCCCGCTTTTACTTCGACTAAGATATCTCCAAAGGCCGGGCTGAAAAGTTCAGAAGCACTAATGGAATCTTCCACCTTTACTCCTAATTCATTTCCGAAAGCCATTTTTGATATTGCAGACACTAAACCATGGCGGTCCAAGGCATAAGCAGATGCTACTTTTCCTGCCTTCATATCTTTATTTAAAGCATCATAAGCGGCCATAATATTAGCATATTGTGGCATATCATATTCATCCCTTGCAATCCGAAGCCAGAACAGCTTATTACCTGCCTCTTTTAATTCTGGCGTAATCATCTCCCCTTCTTTTCCAATATCCACTGCAAAAGATACGAGAGTTGGTGGCACATCAATCTCTTCAAAGGTTCCCGACATACTGTCTTTTCCACCAATGGAAGGAAGACCAAAGCCAAGTTGTGCATTATAAGCTCCTAAAAGAGCTACAAAAGGCTGACCCCAACGCTTTGGATCATCTTTCATACGCTTAAAGTATTCCTGGAAAGTAAAACGAATCTTTTGGTACTCTCCGCCACAAGCTACAATCTTTGCCACAGATTCTGTAACAGCATAAGCTGCACCGTGGTAAGGACTCCAGGTAGATAAGTAAGGATCAAAACCATAACTCATCATAGTAACGGTATCACAATCCCCTTCTAAAACAGGAAGTTTTGCTACCATGCTCTGAGTCTCTGTTCTTTGGTAAAGTCCTCCATGAGGCATAAATACAGATGCTGCTCCAATGGAACCGTCAAACATCTCAACCAACCCCTTTTGGGAGCATACATTCAAATCTTTTAAGGTCTCTAACCATTTCCCCTTTACATCATCTACTTCTACATTTTTTAATACACTGTCCGATTTACTCGGTATACTTACCTCTACCTTCGTCTCTTGATGCGCTCCGTTGGTATCTAAGAAAGCTCTGGATAAGTCAACAATCTTCTTTCCTCTCCATGTAAGAACAAGTCTCGGTTCCTTCGTTACCGTTGCAACTACAGTTGCTTCTAGATTTTCAGATGCTGAATAAGCCAAAAACTGATCGACGTCTTTTGGATCTAAAACAACTGCCATTCTTTCCTGGGATTCTGAAATAGCAATTTCTGTGCCATCAAGACCGGCATATTTTTTCGGAACCTTATCCAGTTCTACTTCCAGACCATCTGCCAACTCACCAATTGCAACAGAAACACCACCTGCACCAAAGTCATTACACTTTTTAATAAGAATGCTGACTTCTTCTCTTCTGAACAGTCTCTGGATTTTTCTCTCTGTTGGAGGATTTCCCTTTTGTACCTCTGCTCCACTTTCCTTGGTAGATTCTTCTGTATGAACCTTTGAGGAACCAGTAGCACCACCGATACCATCACGGCCAGTTCTTCCCCCTAATAATACAATTATATCTCCTGGATCTGAATTCTCTCTTTTTACTGCTCTTCTAGGTGCAGCTCCTAGAACAGCCCCAATTTCCATACGCTTTGCAACGTAATTAGGGTGATATATTTCTTTGACACTTCCTGTTGCCAGTCCGATTTGGTTTCCATAAGAGCTGTATCCATGAGCCGCTTCTCTTACAATCTTCTTCTGTGGAAGCTTTCCCTCTAAGGTATCCCTTACTGGAACTGTAGGATCTGCTGCTCCCGTTACACGCATAGCCTGGTACACATAGGTACGTCCTGATAATGGGTCACGGATTGCTCCCCCCAGACAAGTTGCCGCTCCACCGAAAGGCTCAATCTCTGTTGGGTGGTTGTGGGTTTCATTTTTAAAGTTTACAAGCCACTCTTCCTCTACTCCATCAATGCTTACTGGTACCACAATTGAGCAAGCATTAATTTCATCTGTTTCTTCCTGGTCTTCCAGCTTGCCTTCCTTTTTCAGCTTACGCATTGCCATAAGAGCTAAGTCCATCAAGCAAACGAACTTATCCTCTCTGCCAGCAAATATTTCGCTATGATCCTTTAAGTACTGCTTATACGTGTCTTCTATTGGATTCTTGTAATCTCCTTCTCCAAAAGAAACATCTGTAAGCTCCGTTAAAAAGGTAGTATGTCTGCAGTGATCAGACCAATACGTATCCAATACACGAATTTCTGTCATGGATGGATTGCGGCTTTCCTCACTTTTGAAATACTTCTGAATATGCTGAAAATCCTTAAATGTCATTGCAAGTCCAAGAGAGTCATACAACTCTTTCAATGTACTTTCTTCCATATCTTTAAAACCGTCAAAGACAATCACATCTTCAGGTTCATTGTATTTAGTCACCAAGGTTTCCGGTTTTTCCATTCCTGTTTCTCTGGAATCCACTGGATTGATGCAGTGATTTTTGATTCGTGCTTTCTCATCTTCTGACAAAGTACCTTCGATTACGTAAGTCGTTGCAGTCTTAATAACTGGCTGCTCTTCTTCCTTAATAAACTGAACACATTGCTCAGCAGAGTCTGCTCTTTGATCATACTGTCCCGGGAGAAATTCCACTGAAAAAATGAAATCCTCTTTTCCAGAATCAAAATTTTCGAAAAACAGCTTATCTACAGGGGGCTCACTAAATACACCATTACAAGCCTTTTGAAAGCTGTCTTCTGATAAATTTTCCACATCATAGCGAATTAAAACCCGAACATTATTTACGCCCTTAATGCCAAGGTAATCCTTGATTTCGTCCTTTAAATCTTTTGCTGCTACTGCATACTCTCTTTTCTTTTCTACAAAAATACGTCTTACACTGCTCATGCTTTCTCCTCCATGAAATATTTACCTGATTGTTTCATATTATCATATCGGCTTACATTAGTAAAATTAATATGTCTTATATGTTTTATTATTCATTCTTATCATAACTATAGAGATTATAAGTGGAAGCCCCAGAGAAAAACCGAAGAACCTTCCAATCCTTCCCAGTATTCCATAGAAAAATCCCTCTGGTAACATACGAATCATATAGTCTGTTTCCGGGTCAAATACCCAAAGGTCGTTGGTAAAGAACATCTCATGAAATATGGTAAAATACTTTGTAAAATCCGTAGCAAATAAAATCCCAATTATTACCGTCAGCCCTCCAATTACACCAAAGGCCAAAAGGAATGCTCTTGGCAGCATATACTTCAAATCTGCTTTGAATAGAATAAGAGCTGCAATCATTCCTATCAAAAGAATCAAGGCAATATTTCTAAGGAAAAGTCCGCCTAAAAACAGATCCTGCACATCCTTCATATGCAAACGGTCCTGTTCGTTAAAGAAATCCTGACTTTTCCCTTCTACTGTGGTTTCGATAGAAAGGGTCTCTTCTCTTCCAATCAAATAGTCCATCATATAGCGGGTTACCGTCATAACATCTTCTATTTTCATATCCAAATCCTTTGTTACTTCATACTTTTCATACTGCTTTTTATAGAAGTTATATTCTGTGTCCCCATATATTGCCATTTGAAAGCTGGTAATTAAAATCACAAAAATCAGTAAAACCATAGCAATTGTGGAAAATAAAAATTCAATTTTTTTCTTCATAAGTCTAATCCTTTTTGTTTTCTTTTTATACTACCATAGAATACCTTGTAATTCACCCCTGAAACCCTTATAATTATCCTACTATATATAAGGAGTGCTAATAATGGAAATAAATTTCGAATTATACAAGGTGTTTTACTACGTTGCAAGAAGTCTTAGTTTTTCTGGAGCTGCCCGGGAGCTGTATATCTCCCAGTCCGCTGTCAGTCAGAGTATTAAGACTTTAGAAAAACGATTAGGGGTAACCCTTTTTGTACGCAGTACCAAGAAGGTATATTTATCCGAGGAAGGGGAAGTTCTTCTCCGGCATATTGAGCCAGCATTTAATTTAATACAACGGGGTGAGAATGTTTTATTAAATCCTAAAGAAAAAGCAGCTGAGCTTCGCATCGGTGCAAGTGACACAATCTGCCGTTACTTTTTGCTGCCCTTTTTAAAGAGCTTTCACAAGACCTACAAAGACATTCATATTAAAGTCATCAACGCAACCAGTCTTGGCTGTGTGGAGCTTCTTGAAAATAATCAGGTGGATTTTATCGTGGTAAATGCCCCCCACCCTTCTTTGCAAAATATTCCTGCTCCAAGAATTCTCAAAGAGTTTCATGATGTCTTTCTGTCCAGTCACGTATTTGACGAGTTAAAAGATAAGGTAATCTCTTTTCAGGATTTACTGTCCTATCCCATTTTGATGTTGGATAAAAACAGCACCACCAGTGCATTTCTACACCGTCAGTTTAACAAAAATCAATTGGAACTAAACCCTGAGATTGAAGTAAACAGTAATGATCTTTTAATTGACCTTGCAAAAATAGGACTTGGGATTGCTTTCTTACCAGACTATTGTATCAATACAAAGGATAAAAATTTATTCGTTGTTCATACAAAGGACAAGCTGCCAAAACGACAGCTTGTCCTTGGAATCAATGAAAATTCTCCCGTTCCTGAACTGGTAGAAAATTTCATTTCTCTTTTTTAGATAATTAACGCCATACTCCGTTTGCATCCACCCAATATCCGTCTGGGGTTTGGGTGTTGGTCAGCATTGCTCCACTGGAGCCCAAATAATACCATGCACCATCGTATATCCATTGGTTTTGGCACATTCTTCCGCCCCATTCAAAGAAGTACCAGCTTCCATTGATAAAGCCCCACTTATTTTCCAACATAAACCCACTGCCATTCAGGTAATACCATGTACCTCCTTGGTAAAGCCATGTGTTGGACAGCATTGCTCCACTGGAGTTAAAGTAAAACCATCCATGGTAACTTCTATCCCAGTCCCAGCCTATTTTCATAGCTCCGGTACTGGTATCCAGTGAGTACCATTTCCCACCGTCTACTATCCATCCCTTAACTTTTTGTCCATCCCGGTAGTAATACCAGGTTCCCTTTTCTTTACTCCATCCTTTTGGCGTTACCGTCACCTTACAGGTAGCAGTTTTTCCGTTGCTGGTCTTTGCTGTAATCGTAGCAGTACCAACATTTACACCAGTTACACTTCCTGATGCATTCACTTTGGCAACCTTTGTGTTACTGCTTGTCCAGGTAATGGTCTTACTAAGGGTCGTGTTCGTTGGCCCAATCGTTGCCTTTAATGTAAAGGCATCACCTTTGCTGATGCTCCTGCCAGTCTGATTAAGCTTCACGCTGGTAATCGGTATTTCCGAGACGGTCACTTTACAGGTGGCAGTCTTTCCATTACTGGTCTTTACCGTAATCGTTGCACTTCCTGCCTTGATTCCTTTTACGACACCTCCACTGGTAATAGTCGCAACCCCCTTATTGCTGGTGGACCAGGTCAAGGTTTTACTGTCTGTTGTATTCGTTGGCAAAATGCTCCCTTTTAATGTGGCACTTGCCCCTCGATACACGGAAAGAGTTGTTTTATCAAGCTTTACTCCTGTAATTCCAACACCTTTTACAGTAACCTGGCAGGTTGCTGTCTTTCCATTCACTGTTTTTGCTGTTATCACTGCATTTCCCGGCTTCACTCCAGTTACAACTCCGCTGCTGCTTACCTTCGCAATATTATTGTTATTACTAGACCAGGTAATGGCTCTGCTTTGTGTGGCATTTGATGGAGCAATCGTTGTTTTTAAGGTTGCACTGTTGGTACCGTTGAGTGATACGGTGGTTTTATCTAGTGCAAGTCCAGTAATCGGAATAATCGATTGCTGAATTGCTAAATCTGCATTTACCAATCCATTTCCATAATAAGGATCGTAGCCTGCTGCTCCTTTATCTGTGGCAGTCGAATAAAGTATGCTCTTTACTTCTGCAACGCTTAAGCTTGGCTTAACAGACTTCATCAAAGCAACAATACCTGAGACAACAGGTGCTGCCATAGAGGTACCGCTTTTCACTTCATATTTGCTGTTTCCACTGGCACTTGTGCTCCAGATATTATACCCTGGTGCCGCAATATCCTTATAATTATTGTATCCCCATCCAGGAACGATGCTTCCCCCACTATTCGTTGCTGTAACTGAGATACATGCATCTAAATCCGAGGGGAAATGAAAGTTTTGAATCTTCCCACTGTTTCCGCCGGCACACACTGTAACCACACCTTTTTTAGCTCCGGCTTCTATTGCATCCTTTACCAATTTGTCATATTGATAAGCGGAACCATTTAAGGATGCTTCTGTAACTCCCGCTTCATAGTAGGCTCCAAAGCTCATGTTCACTACACTTGCACCAGCATTGACTGCCATATTGTATGCTTCTGCAACTTTTGAACTGTAACAACCTTGTACTCCATCTACCTCTTCAAAAACATTATAGATAAGGAGTTTTGTATGAAATGCTACACCGGCTCCACCTTTTCCATTTTTTCCTGTTGCCGCAGCAATTCCTGCCACATGGGTTCCATGTCCTCCTAAATCTGTAACTGCACTGGAATTCTTGACCACGTCATAGGTTCCAGCTATATTTCCGCTTAAATCTTCATGGGTCGTTAAAGCACCAGTATCTAAAATAGCAATCTTTACATTGCTGCTATTCATATCTAAATTATTCCATGCTTTTTTTATTCCCACTTCATTATTGTTTAGATGCCACTGGTTGGTTGCAATATTGGGATCATTGGCTTCTTCCTCCAACGTATAAAAGAAGTTAGGTTGTACGTAGAGAACCTCCGGTCTTTCTTCATACTCCAGCATCTTATCTTCTATATTTTCTGTGGTTTCCACAACTACTAAACTGGAATCCTCGTTGGAAATCACTTCTTTTACTTCATCCTGTGTGACTTCTTCCACTGCTTCTTCTGTAATTGCTTCATCTACTGTAACAACGATAAACTCATCTGATGCCACAGCTCCCTCTTCAACAAGTGCTTTGATTTCTTCTTTCTTTTCCTGAACCTCTGGTGATTCTACCTCTGGCTCTAACTCTGGCTCTGTTAACTGAGATAGCTCTGCCTCTTCTTCTGGCAGCTCTTCCTGAGCAGGTTCTTCTTTGGGCTCTTCTTTGAACTTTTCTTGGGACTCTACTTGTCCTTGTCCTTCTACTTCTACCTCTACCTCTGTTCCCTCAGATATTTCTACCTCTTCCTTTATTTCCTCCTGGGCAATTGCTACAAGTGCATTAGACGAAAACAAAAAAATACACAGTAGTAAACAGATATACTTTTTTAAGACTCTCTTCATGTTGAATTCCTCCTAGATATTATTAGTTTACAATAATTCCGCTAAAAATCCAAATAAAGTTTTATAAAGCCTTATAAGTTTCTGTTCTACTACTATGTATTTTATACACTTACTTTCTATAAAACATTAAATACATTTAAAATATCTAAAATTCCCAGATGATTCAGATAATACACTATCGTTTCCATGATATATTCCTGAATCATCCAAATCAGCTCTCCACCAATAAAATATAGTAATATCCCACTGGATAAAAACAAACATATGCAAGATACAATATAAGCATACGTACATCTGTCTGGCTTATCTTTTAATACCTCTTTGTATGCTCCAAATTCAATGATTGGCAACGCAAACCGGGAAACCATAAAAAAGAATATGGATAACTGCCACGATAACAGCAAACTTATCACCATTAACAAGCCCGTTACAAATCCAAGCATTACTCTTGTTCCAGTAAGCGGCAGCATCTGGCCAAAGCTTACTTTAAAACCAAACGCACCTGCCCATGCCCGATTATACACAACCTTTAACAAATCCAAACCTGCTGTTAAAATCAAAGAAAATAGTGCAATCTTGAAGAGAGCATAAGAAAACTCTTCGGTAAAATAAAAAATTCCTATTAGTGTTACCAACAATGCAATTACTGCTTTCAATCCTATAAAGAATCCACTGAAAAGAAGTCCTTCCTTCTGACTCATAGAAGCGGTCTGGCTAACTGGACTTTTTATAAGAGATGGCAGCTTTACAAACATCCCTCTTACATCTTTCAGAAATGTTACTCCCTTTTCTGAAATAGAAATATCCCTCATTTTTCTCCCCCTACTTAACCCACTGTCCTGATCCATTTACCCAGCATCCGTCTGGTGTATAAGCATTTGCATACATTTTTCCTCCGGCACCAAGGTAATACCAATGCTTTCCATCAAAATACCAGGTGTTCTGATACATGTTTCCGGCACTTCCAACGTAATACCAGACTCCGCCATCAAAAATCCATTTATTGGAATACATCCGGCCGCTTCCGTCCATGTAATACCATGCCCCATTAATAAAGGACCAGCCATTTCCACGCATTGTTCCGCCCGTTCCCAAATAGTACCATGTCTTTCCGTCCTGAAGCCATTGATTTTCATACATTGTACCGCCGAATCCCAGATAATACCATGCGTTATCAAAAAGCCACTGATTTTGTTCCATTATTCCACTGGCATTCACATGGAACCATTTATTTGTTCCATCCTTTACCCAGCAGTTTGCAGACATGGTTCCATCACTTTTAAAGTAAAACCATGCTTTATAGGTATCACACCACATCCAGTTATTTTTCACCATTGCATTGTTGGCATAATAGTACCACTTTCCATTGCTATTACTCCAGCCATTTGTACGGAACTGTCCCATATTCGAGCTGGTTGATGTGCCACCTACATTGGCCCACATCTGATACGTATATGTATGGCTGGATCTTAAGCCATCTGCTTTTGCCTCTGCCACTAAGTTGATTCGATGATCCACTAACTCACTGGAACCGCCATGCTTCTTACTATGATCAATTACAAGGTTATTGCTTTCATCCCATACCTTGACTCCAACCTCACTTACTGTGGCTTTACCTGGATTGTGTACTTGCCCGTAAAGCTGTGCATTCCATCCATCTGTCATCTCTACATCTATCGAAAGATAGGAGGGCGTTGTTGAGGCATTTGCCCATTTCGGACGAATCAGTCCCCAGTAAGGCATTCCCATACTTTTATAATTTCCTGTGATTTTTTCAATATATTGATGCCCTGTAAAATTTTGGTGATAAGTAATTGTATCAGACTCATAGATTGCTACGTGACCGTATTGATTTCCTGCATATGCTCCATAGATAATAATATCTCCTGGCTGTGGCTTTCCATCCTTAATACGAACCCATCCACTTGGCAGACTATTCTCAGCATAGTCGCAGCCGTTTCCAAGAACCCAATTTTCACCCAGATACTGATAGTAGGCCATAATTAGATCCACACACTGAGCACCGTAGCTGCCGTCTGGATCTACCTTAGTACCAACTCTTGATTTGACCCAGGCAAGACCTTCCATATTTGATATGGTACCAGACTGAACGCTCATGATTGGAAGCTCTAAAGCTCTTGAGGCAATCGGAACTTCTTCCGTCTCTTCTTCCGGCACTTCTTCTTGCACTTCTTCTACAACCTCTTCTTGCGTTTCCTCTTCGATTGGTTCGGTATATTCATTTGAAGTTTCTGTATCGGAAGTCACTTCCTCAGCTTTTACTGTAATCGTTCCAATTCCTGACTGTATGACAAGAGCTGCCGCCAGCATAATACACACAATTCTCATTTTCATCATAAATTATCTCCCCTATAATTTTTAACTTTAAATTGGATTTTATCACTTTTGCATAAATTTTGCAAATTTTACCGTAGTAAATTAGTAAAGACTCCATAACGGATACATCTCTGTACTCGCTATAGAGTCTTCATTCATTTACTGCTGATATCCACAAGATGGGCATCCTACTACTTCTACATTATTCTCACAATCCCACGCAGATGCTAAAGCACCTCCGCAAACGGGACAACCATTTGCATTTTGCTGAGGAGTCTCTTCCACTGGTGCTGGTGCAGCTTCCTGTGCTGCCGCCTGTTCAGCTGCTGCTTGCTCTGCTGCAGCTTGAGCCGCTTGAGCCGCCGCCTCTGCTTCTGCCGCCTGGGCTGCTTGTGCTGCTGCTTGAGCTTCCGCTGCTTGTGCAGCTTCTTCTTCACCCTTTGATGCTGCCTGAACCGCCGTATTTTCTGCAGTGTTTTCAACTTCTGCCTTCGCTGCTTTTTCTGCTTTCTTTTTCTCCACAAGCTCTGTCTCATATTCTTTCGTTGTTGCGGTTTTTCCTGTGGTTTTATCTACGTACTTGATGTATGCTAAATCACCTTCCACTACAAACTCAAGGTCTTCCATATCTTTTACTGCCACATTGTGGTAAACCTCATATTTTTCATCCGCAAATACGGGAGAGATGTCTATTTCTTTGTCTCCATTGGCAACATGGATAATCGCTTCGCTGTCCTTCTTAAAAACAGCATCCTTCTCCATCAGATTTTCGCCCCACTTTTTCTCACTGGATGCCTTCACAAATAATTCCGCAATATCTTTGCCTGTTTTATTTGTTACCGTTAATGCTACGGTATCATCACTCTCTTCTCCAATCACTAACTCCGGAGTTTCTTTTTCTTCCTTAACCACTTTTTCTTCTGTTTTTGGTTCTGCAGTTTCTTCTTGTTTCTGACAACCAACTACTGAAAAGAGTAACATCATTACCATGATTGCAAACACTTTTTTCATCTTAAATATCTCCCTTCGAATTTCCTAATTCATTTTCACTTGCTGTATACTTCCTGATATCAGATAGCCATCCTTCGTATGAATCACAATCTCCATATCATAGCTTCCAGCTTTCATTGCTTTCGGCAAATAGTAAAGAGTAAAGCCATTTTCCTTGGCCTCTTCTCCTTCATATGCCGGAGCTGCCTCTAACGTATAACTATTATCCTCTGCTGTAAAGCGGACATATATCTCAGAGTCCTTTTCCAAATAAGCTGGATTAATCAAACCGCTCACCTTTCGATAGGACTCAAATTCCTCCTCTTTCAGGTCTGTTGCCAAATCCTGAACCTCGGTCTCTGTCATTTCAAAATCAAGAACCCGGAAAGGCGCCTGCATAATCGGAGCATTGTATACGAGGCGGTCTATATTTCTCTCGGCAATTTCCAACACACAGGTATTGGCTCCCATACTCACTACACTGTCAACTCGGTAAGGAATAATTCTTGAGAAATATCCTTGCCCATATTCCTCTGCCAAAAAGGGAATTAAGGCATTTCCAAAAGAATCACGGAACATTAGTAAGCTGTCTTCCCCCTCACTATTTTGCGTCTGAATCACCATCTTCATCATATCGTCTACTTCCTGGTCATAGGAATAGTTCCAGTCCGACTTTGTATAGAATTCCACTTCCTTGCTTTGGTTCTTCGGATAAAGAATTCGGTCTAAGTCTCCGGTAAAATCTTTTCGACTCTCAAAATCCTCTTCTTGATATACTGTATGACTCTTATCAAGGAAGGTTAACAATCCATCCTGAGCTAACGCTGCCCCTTTATTATTCCAATGGGAATCTCTTTGATGGTACAGCGTCTCCTCTTCTTGAAAAAATGCTTCTCGTAAATCCAGAGCATTGACTCCCTGACTTTCGCATTCTTCCAATACTTGGTCCATATTTGTATCCCCATCAATCTGCCCATAATAGGATGGCATATGCTCTGGATAAAGTGTATTTTTATTTGGAGCAATCATAAAACCAAACTTGGCATTATGGGAATCTGCATATTCCTCCATCAAAGACACTACTTTCACAATATTGTGGGTCATTCTTGGGGAGAACAGATTCACCCTTTGATAATCCTTCAACGTATCCTTATAATACAACCAATTGTCCTCTCCTGCAATGACAATGTCTTGTCCTGAGACTCCGAACAATTGATATCGCAGCATAGAGTCCATCGTGATGAGCTCTTGTCTTCCTGCAAAATGATCGGAGAAATAATCCCCACTTTCACTTAGAAATTCCAGATTTAACTCTGGCTTTTTTGCCAACTCCTTATTCTCCGTGTTCTCCGGTTGTTCATAAAAAATCAAACCATACAGAGGAAATGCTGACAAAACAAAAAACAAAACAATATATAGAATAATCACCCTGCTATTTTTCATGCTCACTCCTCCTAAAATCTAAAATAAATAAATGGATTATATGCATTTGAAGCAAGGCTTATCATAACCAATAAAAGGAGTCCAATGCTTCCAGCATAAGAAATCGGTACAAACCACTTTGATTTTTCCAACCTGTTTTTCAAATTTGGAATTGCCAGTACTGCTCCAATGATTAGTATACATATATTTAATGGTGTTAACACTCCCATTACGGATACTTTATCGATTGCTGAAAAAGAAAAACCTGTGACAAACATCTTTTGAATCATAAAAAAGCCTTGAGCCAAAGTCTCTCCCCGAAAAATCACAAAGGTAACATTTACTACCACGAACATGTAAATACGCTTCAGCCAATTTTTCTTTATCTTTTGAATGGAAAAATATCTTGTATTTTCGATGGTCAAAAGTGTTCCATGCAGCAATCCCCAAACCACAAAGCTCCAGTCTGCTCCATGCCACAGACCCGTCAAGAAAAATACGATGTACCGATTCAGATAGGTTCTCACCTTTCCTTTTCGATTTCCTCCAAGGGGTATATACACGTATTCTTTAAACCATGTAGACAGGGAAATATGCCATTTGCGCCAAAACTCCTGGACACTGACAGCTCCATATGGATAATTGAAGTTCTCTTTAAAATGAAATCCAAACATTCTTCCCAAACCGATTGCCATATCACTATACCCACTAAAATCAAAATAGATTTGTAATACATAAGCAAAGGAGGCAATCCATGCCAGGACAATATTAATCTGGGTTTCTGGAAGACCATAAATTGTATCCACCATTTGAGCTGCTGTATTTGCAATTAGTACTTTCTTAGCCAAACCTATAATAAACCGTCTAATCCCTTCCCCAATGTCTTGGGCAGTTGCATAACGGTTATTGATTTCCTTATGGATATCATGATATTTTACAATTGGTCCAGCAATCAGTTGTGGAAAAAAGGAAACATAGAGCAATGCATTTAGAAAGCTTGTTTTCTCTCTTTGTTGATTCCTATAGGTATCGATTACATAAGACATTGCCTGAAAAGTAAAAAACGAAATACCGATTGGCATTGTAATGGCTGGAATCTCTATATTCAAATGGAATCCCCTATTAATGGTCTGTACAATCATAGGCGTATATTTAAAGAATACGAGAATTCCAATATTAAAAATCACACATAGAGCAATCCAAATCCTATCCCATCGCGGTTTTATTACAATTAAATTTCCTAAAACATTGTTTACAAGCACAGAACCTATCATAAGTAAAACATAGATAGGTTCTCCGTAGGCGTAAAACAGAAGGCTGACAAGAATCAGCCAAATGTTTTTTTGCTTAATTTTAGGTAATAATAAACTGACCACAAAGGTAATAGGGAGAAAAGCTGACAAGAAAAACATTGAACTAAAAACCACAATTCTCCACCTTCCCTTTCATTGACTCTCTTACATATAACTTCCCGGGGATGTTCCAAAGCAGTCCACACCGTAGGAATCATTGAGCTGAGGATCATAGATTTGTCCATTAATTACAACCCAGCCATGAACATGCCATCCACTTCCCCATACATTCAGCATTCCTGAACGGATTTGTGTATCGGAATATCCCAGTCTTTTTGCCACTTGTCCAAACAAAGCTGCATAAGAATAGCAATTCCCGCTTCTTGTTTCCCACATGTTGATTGCATGCCACTGTTCCCAAGTATACTCGTCATTTCCATATGGGGTCCCAAACATTGTACGGTAAGAGCAATTGTCCAGAATCCATTGGTAACATGAATGAAGGTTCCATCCTGCCTGGCTAATGAGTTGATCCACCACCTCTTGAACGGCTCTTTGTGCATCCTTTAACCAGATTCCATCTGCATTTACATCATAACCATCCGGAGTTTTCTCATTCACAAACATCCTTCCAGTTGTCTGATCAAAATAGTGCCAATTTCCATTAATCAAAGACCAGCCAAATACTTTTCTGCCGCTGCCATTATAGTAATAGGTCTTTCCTTCGTGATTCAACCAACCGGTAAACATTGCACCACTTGACTGCAGGAAATACTGTCCGTCACTCAATTGTATATATTCGCTCTTTGCCATTACCCCATTCTCATACAGGTAATACCATGCGCCGTGAACGTAAGCCCAGCTGTTTTTCACCATTGCACCGCTGGAATTGTAATAAAACCAGCTCTCTCCATACTGGAACCAGCCAGTAACCATCCTTCCACTGCCATTAAAGGTATAAGTTGCCCCTCCAATATCCAAAGTCTGATTTGCAGCCATAACACCATTGTCTTTTAAGTAGTACCAAACTCCGCCTTGATTCAGCCAATTCTTCTTCATCATAGCACCACTTCCAGTGTAGTAATACCATGTTGTTTCGTATTGGAACCAGCCTGTAATCATGGCTCCTGAACCACGGAAGCTATAGGTAGCACCGCCAATGTCCAAGGTTTGATTGGATGCCATTACTCCATTCTCATTGAAGTAATACCAAATACCATTTACATAGGCCCAGTTGCTCTTAACCATCCCACCATCATAGCGATAGTAGAACCACATATTCTCATATTGAAACCATCCACGAATCATCAGCCCATTTCCATTAAATGTATAGGTCTGGTTATCGATGTCTAAGGTCTGATTTTTTGCAAGTTTCCCATCTGCTTGCATATAGTACCAGTTATCTCCCTCTGCAATCCACTTTGCTTTAGAAGTGTCTTCTGTTTGCAATGCCGTTTCCACAGGTTCCTCAACAGTCTGAGGCTCTATCTCTTTTTGCTCTTCTTGCGCTTCTTGCCCATCTTCTGTATCTGTAACTGCTACCTCTGTTTCTTGTTCAATCGTTGCCTCTTCTGGCTCTTGTGCATAGGCTGCTGTTGAAAATGCCAAGCAGAGAATACTCACGATTAATCCTATCCGGATTCTTCCCATAATTTTTTGCATAAAAAAAGACCTCCTCCATCTCTTATCCCACATCAATCTAAAGATGATTATAGCCTTTTGTATATTTTCTGTCAATCCTATGCGGCTGATTATTTCGTTGTTTATAATACAAATTATTGTACTATTAGATTGTAATTTTTTCATAATACCGACTTGGGTATGGTGAAATAGTTATGCTTATTCCCATGCACCATACACCATCGATGAAATATCCGCTATTCGTTTTTGTGCTGTCGTACTATCCTGCAGATTGGACGACATTACACATATGACATATGCCTTCTCACCTTTCCATATAATAGCCACATCATTCTCTACCCGATCCAGTTCTCCCGTTTTATTTGCTGATACACTGCCTTCAGGTAATCCACTTGGAATCTTATTTCTTCTCTCCTGATTTTTCAAGCAATCCAATATAAACTCCGAACCTGGAATCTCATTCTTATAGATTTTCTCCAAAAATAGCCCACAGTCTTTTACTGAAGTATAATTATCATCCGAAGCATTTAAATCCAACATCACTCTCCCAATATGAGTGTTTTCATATCCATATTTTAATAAATAAGCGTTTATGCGTTCAAAACCCACGACATTATTGCCTTCTCCGATTCGTTGTATAAGTGTATTGGTTGCATCATTGTCACTAATTGTCAGCATATTTCGGAGGAGCTCTTCCGTTTCTCCGTCAAAGCTTTCTCCGGCTTTAAGAATTTCCCAATTTTCATAAACTGTTCCTGCTATAAATAACTTGATTAAACTTGCTGACTGCATTTTTGTATTGCTGATTTCAACCATTTCATCTGTCATCAAATCTTTCAAGTATACAGCCCAAGTTTCCTGACTTTGAATACCAGGTTGGAGCATCCCCTCTATTTCTCCCTGGAGATTTGTCAAAGGAGTTGGCTCTTCAACTGCCGGTTGTGGCTGCACCTCTTGCTGCTTTTCCTCTTCTATAACAAGCTTTTCTGCTTCTTTTTCGATCTGCACTTCTTCCTCGACTATCTCTTCTTCCTTACTGCATCCCATTGAAAATAGCATTAAGGAAAGAAGAAACAGTGCAGCAAGTTTTTTCTTTTTACTCATATCCATAATATTGATTAATTCCTTTTACAATGCCAGAGACCATTTTCTGACGCATACTCTCATCCGCCATACTCTGATCATCCTGTTGATTTGTCATAAAGCCCATTTCTAATATAATGACTGGGATGTTGCTCCAATTAATTCCCGTCATTGTATCATTTTCCTGTATCCCTTTATTGCTAAATCCGGTTGCTTCACAGTAACTATTTAGTACCAATTCTCCCAGACGTCGGCTAGGTTCATAAAGAGAAGGAATGTATGGATTCCCTGCGGATGGGGTCAACACAAGAGCTCCCATAGCTTCCGCATTTTCACTTCCATTTGCATGGATACGAACACTGATATCTGCACCTCTTTCATTTGCAAGAGTTGCACGTTCCATATTGCTGATGGCTGTATCATTATCCTCACGGGTAAGCAAAACATCATAGCCTTGCTGGATCAGTGCATCTCGCAGCATGAGTGAAATATCCAGATTTAGCTGATATTCCGGTATCCCTGTAAACCTCCCCATCGTTCCTCCAGTTGCTTTTGCTTTCATCTCTGAGGAGCCAGGAGCATTCGGTTCCAATGCACTCATATCTACATGTGCCCCTTGATGCCCAGGATCAATCGCAATAAGAATCCCCTTTTTCACTGGCTCTGTATCTTGTTCCGTATCCTCTTCCTCTACCTTGGGCTCTTCCACTTGCTCTTCTATCTGTTGTTTTTTCTCTGGAATAATGAGTTTCGAAACACTATCCTCTTCCTTTGTATTCTCACTGCATGCAGTGATGAAAATGAAAAAAGTGCAGATTAAAATAACAAACTTAATTTTCTTCTCCATAACTATACCTAATTTGCATCAAGCTGATAACCTGAGGATGACATAGAAAATTCCACGTCGCTTAAAAACTCAGCATTTTTCTTCTCAGTGTCTGACAAAAGATCATTGCTAAAATTTTCTGGCTGTATCGTCCCTCTGTACCATGACTTTGAGTTGAAATAGTTACTCAGCTCAGGTGATTGGAAAATTCTCCCTTTTCTCGCATAAATTTCGTTCTTGGCATAATTGATTTCTCTCAAACTCATACCCTTTATATCCGAAGAAGTTAAAATTCGTTGATGGCTATAAGAAATCATATAACCTGATGATGCATTGCTATTTGTTGAGGATTTATTTTCCGCTTTTTTCTCACTGGCTTCCTTCGCTGCCTTTGCTTCTTTTTTCGCTGCATCCGCTTCTTCTTTCGCTTTTTCAGCTTCTTTTTTCGCTTCCTCTATCTCTTTATTGGTTAAGGCATCCTTCGCAGCTTCTGCTTTCTTTTTTTCCTCTTCCAATTGTTCCTTTAATTGTCGTTCTACTTTTGCCGCCTCTTCTTTTTTTGCATTGTTTATCCGAACAAAAAAGAATCCCGCCACTCCTGCTATCAAACACACTACTATAATGACCGATATCAGAACAATGTGAGTATTAGACTGCTTTTTTACAGGTTGCTCATATTGTTTTTGCGCCTCTAAAGCAGTACCACATTCCTCACAAAACTTCGCTTCTACAATATTATCATGTCCACAATTTTTACAAATCATACCCTGCTCCCTCCGTTATTTTCCTATTCTACCGGAAAACCACATTCCTTACAAAATTTATACCCAGGCTTTAGTTCCGAACCACATTGTTTGCAATTCATAATTGCTACTGAACTTCCACATGCGTTGCAGAATTTCGCCGAGTCATTTAATGAGTTTCCACATTTTGCACAAAACCTTCTGGGGATTGACGTACTCGAAAATGTTACACTCTTTTGACTTCTTCCTACAAAAGCTGCTGCAACGACAAATGCCAGGGCTAAAAATGGCCAAAATGTCATAGATAATAGTTTTGTATGTTGATCAGCTAAAAACTCTGCATCTCTAAACATCTTATTCAGTTTGCTTATCAACGTCATAATCGTAATCAACCACACTCCTTGAATCACAATAAGTGGAATTCCAAACCACTTTTTCTTCAAAAACAGTAATATAATCGATACAATATATATGAGTACCGTTATGATACACAAGCCCTGATAGAACGTATTATAAGTCTTAATATCATCAATTATTTTTTGCTCTTCGGATCCAAGTTCTTCATCCATAAGGGCAAGGGCTTTCTCCCCGATTCCCAGCATACTGTCCGTTGTTTTCAAAACATAAGACCCATCACGAACTGACAACCCGCCTTTTTGAATTACCTTCTCTACTTTTTTCATGAATGTCTCTAGTTTAGGCATACTTATTTTAATCCCAAAAGCTTCTGCCATATCCATATACTCCATCGCTTCTTCAATTTCATAAGCAGCAGATTCATAGGCTTCTTCCAGCTCTTCACGATAGCTTCGATGCACGGTTACCCAATTCATGAAAAACATTAACGCCGCCACACCTATTAGTACTAAAGCAATCCATTTTCTTTGTTCTTGATTTGTTTTCATTTCTCCTTCTCTCTTCCACTTTAAAATAATTATACTTCTACTTTATTGCCACACTTCATACAGAATTTAGCATCTGCATCAATTTTTTCTCCACAGGAAGTACAAAACTTTGTATTAAAGGCGGCAATCTTATTCACTGCTGGCATTAAATCTGGTATACTCCTACTCTTCTCACTTTGATAAAATGCCTTCCCCAATTCTTTATATAATGTATTCACATCCATCTCTATTTACCTTCCTTTTCTCTAGTAATATGAATTCAACAAATCCCAAACATTAAACTGACTCATCATATATTCTTTTGCACCTGCTGAAATAAGTGCAAAAATGATTAAAATAATAATGAAAAATATTATCTTGGCTACCATAAAAATATAAAGCTTCTTATCTTCTGTGCATTTTACAATTGAGCGAAAACATGCAAACTCAACAAAAGGCACTACTATCATCATACATGCCATAATAAAGAGTGCAGCTTTAACACTAATCAATACTCCTAATGCCACAAAAATCATCCCTATGCTGTCATATAATGCTTTTGTTCCTACCCAGGTGATCATTTCTGAATACGTTGTGTGTACATTAAAGGCTCTGGAAACCATATTACAAAACCATGCCCAGAAAGCATCTACACCAAGGCTGAAAACAATTACTGCAAAAAAGATTTTCAGATAAGGCAGCTCTACAAACCATCCTGCAAAATCATCCACCTTAAGCACTACAATTAGAGTTACCAGTATAGCCAGAACCATCTTAGCAATCACAAATTCCATTCCAATTGCCACTGATTTCGTCTCTGCAATTTTCGTTGTCTTTGTGACAGGATTCTTCAATATGGGAATAATTTCCTGGAACATATTTTTTGCTCCTGAAATTACCTGTGTGCTTTTTTGATTAATCCACATAGCTTCTTTGGTCTGATGGAAACTTCCCCCTTCCAGAGGATTTCCACAACCCTTGCAAAATTTATCCCCTATCTCATATTTATTCCCACATGCCTGACACTTATTATCTCCCAATTCAGTTTTCAATTGTTCAACAATAGGTTTTAGCTCTGGTAATGGATTCGTTTTAAAACGGTCATAGTACTGCTTTCCTAAATCCACATACAATTCATCTGGTACTTCCTGTTTTTGCACCTCTTGATTATTTTCATAATTTACAAATACTGTTTCATCTAAATCTCCCATTTTCTCTCTCCTTACTCTTCTCTAATATTTTCTAAAAGAACTTTTTGTTGGCGTTTAAATCGACTCTTTCTTTTCAAAAATAGTATGATACTTGTAATGCATCCCGTGCATCCAAGTGCAATCGGCATTATTATTTTCAAAAAACTAATCATCAAACCACCCCTTATTTTCCAATTGAGCATACGTCTGCCTCAATAAATCCATCTCTGCATCTGTTGGTAACCCTTCATCTGAATACAATTCCATCGATTGATTAAAATATTCTCTAAACTCGTAATAGCTTCTACTGTTCTCTGAAATTGTTTCTTGCTTTTGCATTTCTACAAATGCAAATCGTTTGTAGATATTATAATCCTCACCATACTCATCCAGCATCTTATTAAGTACATCCTCACTTTGGGTGAGTTCTTCTTTTTTTAGATAAATTACTGCCAAACTATCATATGTGTTATAAGATTCCCAATTCTTCTCTACTATTTTATTGATACACTCAATCCCATCATCTAAGTATTCTTCACTTTCATCTCCCATTGAAATATCTATTGCAACCAGACTATTGAGTAAATAAAATTGCTTTTCTTCTGGGATTTCTTCAATTCCTCTTAGTAAAACTTCTCTCGCCTCAACCTTTGCTTTTTGAGAGTTTAATATTTGACTCTGCTTAAGGATTGAACGCATCTTCATATCCATATCTTCTGTCAGCTTTTCACACTCTCTGAATTCCACCAAAGCGGCTTTCTTATTAGACATTTCCAGTTGAATTTCACCTTTTACATAGGAAATGCTATCTGCCTCTAATCCCAGTTCCTGGGCTTCATCAAGAATCACTTTCGCATAACTTGTATCACCATCTTTTGCCAAGGCGATTGCATAATCTCTAAAATATATTGGCTCACTTTTATTGAAATCAATAACTTTCTCGTAGGCGCTGACCGCCTCAGAATATTTTTCCAGATTATAAAGGGCATCTGCCTTCAAGTAGTATATGTCATCCATCCTTTGCTCATCAATTTCGATCTTTTCATCCTCAAATATCTCATTGTCTATATAAGCAATACATTTCTGATATTCCTTCTTCTTTGATAGACCAAAGGCATGTTGATAATAAACTTCAACTTCATGTTGATCAATATTCTTTGCCTTATTGTAATACTCCTCTTCTGCTTCAAAATCTTCCTCTTCAATGGCTTCCATTTGAGCTTCTATATACGTATTATAATTATTTCCTCTAAATTCCTGATATTCCCATATCCCAAGAACAACTAAGAAAAGAGAAGCAAAAAAAAGGCTTATTATACCAATCGTTTCAAGTGTCTGCCTTTTTATTAAACGTCGGTAAAGATAATTATCTTTTCCGAGCTGCAAAAGTGCCTGCTCCATTTCATAGGCATTTTGAAAACGCTCATTGGAATCGCATTTGGTTACCTTGTCAATAAGGGTTGCAAAGGATTCATCTGTCCAATTTGCCAGCAAAGCGTAATTAATACCGCCATTGAATGTAGCAATTTTCTGCCCAGTGGCAATATAATACATGCACGCTCCTAAGCTGTATAAATCTGAACGCTCATCAATCTCTTCGTCTGGTAAGGCTCCCGAAACCACCATACTGTATTGCTCTGGCGAGGTATATCCTCTCGTATAGCCCCAGACTTTACTATCGTTCATATAAAAGGCAATATTAAAGTCAATCAGACAGATTTTTCCCTGAGGTGTCAACATAATATTCGCCGGCTTAATATCTCCATGAATAATTGGTGGCCTTTGGCTATGTAAATAACGAATTGCCTCACACAACTGAAGCGTCCATGCTAAAATTTGTTGTTTACCATATCTTCGTCCTTCTGAAATCAGCTCATCAAAAGACTTTCCCTCTATATAACTCATAACGATGTATACGTAATTTTCTTCTGAAAAGAAATCCATGACTTGAGGCAAGTATTCATGATTCAAGTTTTTCAAAATATCTACTTCTCTACGGAGTCTCTCGTCGGAATATCCTCTTCTTTCCACTGATTTAATCACAACATATTTTTGTAATCTTCTATGGTAAACCTTATAGACTACACCCGATCCACCTCGCCCGATTACTTGCCACTTCTCTTTTTTACCATAAGATGATTCTATGTCATTATATTCATTCGTCATATTATCGCCTATCCTTTGAAACACGCCTTAAGACAATCATACTCAATACAACACAAACTAAAGCCATACCTATCAGCACACTCCAGTTTACCACCAAATGCTTTGCAGTATGTTCAAAAAACTTTTCTGCTTTATGTGTCAACATTGGAAAGTCCTTTTGCATTTTTAAATCCATTTTATTCAGATTTGCAATACTTCCCAAATCTTCCACAGCCCATCGGCTAATAGTAATTTTTGAAATAATATCTCCAACTCCTTTTAACTTAAACAGAATGCCTGAGAAAATCAATTGAACGATTAAGATAAAAGGTGCTATTACCATTGCTTTATCTGCATTTCTTACCATGGAAGATACCAAGAGTCCTATGGCGGATGCCGTAAGTACTGTAATCCACATAGTCAGAGACATCTCTACAAAAAGATTGTCGAAAAATATTCCTTCTTTGTTTTTTCCAACTAAAAGCAGGAAAATACATGTTAAAAGTAATGCTTGTATCAAACATAAAATTACCAACAGAGAAAATTTCGCACCAACATATGCAGGCAAGCGTAAATTTCCCATATACTCTCTTCGAACCATTGCTCTTTCTTTACAGACTTCCTGTATTGAATTGAAAATTCCAATCCATATTCCAGAGCAACAAAGAGCAAATAGAATCGATTTCGTAGGTTCATATATAGAAAACACATCTTTTTCTGAAACAACCTTTAAAAGAATAGCAATAATAATTGGTTGTAAAACTAAAAGCATAAGCCTGGCCTTATCCTGAAAAAGTAAATCCATTGAGCGGGTAAACAAAATACCATATTGTCGTAATCCAGAATTCTTTCTCGTCTTTCCCTGAGACTTTCCGGAGCTTTCTTCTCCGCCACGAATTTCCGTTAAATCTGCCTGGTTCTGGCTCTGTGCAAAATACTCTGCCCAGCCATCTGTATTTTCTTCAAGAATATTATAGATATCTACAAAATCAGATGTTTTGAAAAACGTTCTCGCTTCCATTGGTGTCCCGCTAAAACATAATCGTCCACCACTTCCCATGAAAATTACTCGATCACATAAGTCAATGTTTTGAGTCGTATGGGTAACCATAATAATGGTTTTATTTTGACTTTTAGACAATGCAGAAAGCGTCTCCATTAGCTTCTTTTCCGTTCCCGGGTCAAGACCTGATGTTGGCTCATCTAAAAAGAAAAGTTTCGGATCCGCCAGCAATTCCACCGCTATGCTGGCTCGTTTCTTTTGTCCGCCCGATAACTTTCGAATACAGGTATCTTTATGGATCGTCATATTAATCGTCTCTAAGACTAGATCAATCCTTTCCTCTATCTCCTCTGTCGATGTATCATCTGGCATCTTTAACTTCGCCGCATAATAAAGCATCTTATATAGCGTTAAGTTTTCATATAAAATCTCTTCTTGTGGCACAAATCCAATCAAACTCTTTAGCTCTTGAAAACGACTAATCAAATTAGTACCATTAACATAAACCTTACCTTCAAATTCTTTGTCGAAACCACTGATTAAATTCATAATTGAGGACTTACCTGCCCCGGAACCACCTACGATTGCAACAAACTCATTCGGCTTAATTTCCAGACTAACATCATTGATAATCGCTTTCGGCTGACTTCCTCTTCCGTTCTTTACCACCTTCGTAAGTTGTAATGCCTTAATTCCCAAACCTTCTTGGCGATTCAGATAGAAAATAGCATTTCTAGTATAGATAATCTGTTGGTCTAATATTTGAATCACATCTTTGTCATACAACGGTGTAACACCATTAATTACAAAACCATTCAGGAGTGTTCCATTTGCACTCCCTAAATCAGACAAATAGAAATGTTCTCCTCTTTTTTCAATAATGCAATGATTTCTTGATACTCCTGGATTTGAGAACTGAACACTGTTGCCCTTACCTCTTCCAATTGTCACAGAGCCTTGGTCTAATTCGCTATAGTACCATGTGTTTTCACCTTGTAATTCATTGTAAATAAGTAAAACCATGTAATCCGGATTTTTAAGGTTCCCGATTTTTAAAATCGTGTTATTAACCAGCTCCACGTATCCATATGCTTTATTCAAAAGAATTCTCTCTGAATAGTTCTCCAAATAAGTTCCATTGCTGCTATCATTGTCCCGGTAATAAACCTTGTCACCGCTAATGTAAAAATCTCCCTGACACTTTGAAACCATCTCATCTGGAATAACAATATCACAAACATTACTGTTTCTGCCAACAACTAGATTTTCCTTTCCATGTTCTCCCAGATTGTATTCCGTAATAGTTCCCTGTGAATCAATAATTGTTAAATTATGTGTCATTTCCATCTATTCTTGTCCTTCCGCGTAGTCACTGCGCACTCCATATCTTTCGAAAACCATATCGTATATTCGCCCATCCGGTTCAACTCGATACAAAAAACTTGTCACTATATGAGTCTCCATATCGTCAAAACCTCGGTAAATTTCTCCCTCTGTCGAGGGCGAACCTGGCTCTAATTCTACATACTCCGGGATATATTCACCCTTTTCCCGCAGAATACTTAATAAATATTCCCTATTATCTCTGGGTTGTTCTTCTTCCTGATCCTCACTATCTTTTCTGAGAATTTCATTCGCCTCTTCATACACTGCCATATTAATAATAACTTTATCTGTCCCATCCGTTGTAAATGTTGAAGCATCCTTGATATTGCCTTCTTCATCAACTCGGGTAGAAACACCATTGAAATAAAGTAACGCATCACCTTCTATTTCCGAAAAATCATAGGACAATAAATAGTTCTCACTGATATTTTGAGCGCTTTTTTCTAAGCCCCAGGCTTCTAACTTCTCAATGGTTTCTAGATTTTCTTCCTCAAAGTCAACAAACCCGCTCCCAATATAATCTGCCTTTATATACTCTTCAAATCCATTCGTTGTATATTGAACAGCAAACATTTGTAAATGAGAACCTGATGCAAACGTAAAAAGGTCAACCTTTGCATCTCCACATATATATAGGTTTCCATCCTTCTCTTGAAGAAAAATCTTACCAACCTCTGAATCTCCATAGCCCATTACGTCTTCAAACATCGCATATTTATGCAAAGGGCGCAACGCACCCTTATGCTTTTCATACATTGTCATTGTTAGGATATTTCTCTCTTGATAAAAATGAGCAGCTTCCACTTCACCCTCATTTTCATAAGGCTCTATATTAATCGCCAAAATCTCATCTATATCATCATGATCAAAATCATATGTATAAGTCGCAATAGCACCACTTTTTTCTATTTGCTGTACTCCACCATCTTCTAGATAAGAACACTCAAATGGACCCAGGCCTATCTCCTCCCCCGATGAAAAGATTCGCTCTGTTTCCTTTGTTGCTTTTACATCACATGCAATATTAAAGACGGGTTCTACTTTCTTTTCTGTTTTTTCTGCTTTTACTTTTTCTTCCTTGGTCTTATCTTTATCTGCGGTTTTCTCAGTAGATTCTTCTTTTTTTTCTTCATGCTTTTTTTCTTTATTGGTTTTTACTTCTTCTAAAGCTTTTTTAGCCTCTTCATTATTTTCATCTTTTTCAACCACTTGGTTTAACTTTTCTTCTGCCTTATCATATTCTTCCAGCTGATTATAGGAATTCCCGGCTGCAACTTGTAAGTTATCGCTTTCTTTATCTGGAATTTTATCTATCCCATCCTCATATACATCAACAGCTGCTTCATAATCACCTTCTTCTTCATATAAAGTACCTAGCTGAATATATGCATCCTTCTCTTTCGGATTGATTTTAATTGCTTTTAGATATTCTGCCTTCGCTTTATCGTAATCTAAGGCTTCTAAATAACGATTGGCACTATCCAATCTCGTTTGATACTTTCTCTCTTTTTGTTGTCCAAACAGAAGAAAACAATTAATTACCAGAACGCAAAAAAGCACACAGGTAGTTACCAGTATGCCTATATTTCTTGTTGGTGTGAGCTCACGCCCACAGCCAACACAATATTTTACTCCACTCTCATTTTGATAGTTACACTTCTTACATCTCATCATCTATTCCTCCAGAACTAATCTTATGCCTTTATTGAATATTTGATTCTATAATCTGAAGTCGTAAATCCTCTCCATCTTCCCTACTCAAAGTTGCTGTTCGTTTTTCCTCATTCAGCTTGATTTTAATAGCATCACCATCATTCGAAACCATTGGAAAACATAAAATCCCTTTCGAATATCCGTATGCTTGTATGATTCCTTTTGAATGATAAACCGTGTACATTGACCCAACTTTCAAATCTAAAGTATAGGATTTTACCCATCCTGAATCAACAACCGTACCTTCTTTTATTTTACTATCTTCTGTGACCTTCTTGTCTTCTTTCTTTTCTTCCTTCTTATCTGCAACTTTACTACTAATATTGTCATACACTAACAAACCAGATGTAACCAATACTGCTACTACCAACAAACTAAGGAGAACAATTAATAAAATATTTTTATTTTTGCCACCTTTTTGAGGTGGAGCTGATGGATTTCTTCTTGGTTGTACCGGCGGAACCTGGTTTGCTGGTCTTGGCTGCACTGGCGGTACTGGATTCACCGGACGTGGCTGCACATTGACTGGCGGAACAGCCCCCTGATTTACTCTTACTGTTTCATCTCTCTTTTCACCAAACTGATACCCACAGAATGGGCAGTGTTTACTGTTATCTTCAATTCCTTTACCACAATTACTACAAAACATAATGTCATTCCTTTCAAGTATATTCTTTTCTATAAAATAAAATCTCTTGATTCATTAAAGAACCAACATATTTAGCAAAGTGCCTGATTTGAAGAATTTTTATACTGCCGAAATCTTTCTAAATTTTTCATCAGTGCCTTTTTATTTGTTTTACCTACTTTTTTTGCTGGTTTTCCATCATAAATGCTCCAACTACTCAAATCACTATTAACATATGAGAATGCCCCTACTGATGTCCCCTCACCAATCTTCACATTTGGCATAACAAGGCTATCATAACCAATTAAAGAATACTTCCCTATGTATACAGCTCCACTTCTTCCATTCTTCATTTCTCCTGGCACACACGGCGAGTGCAATGTTGAAAGGGAATAATCTGACGAATGTGTAATAATCGCACATCGATATGCGCATTCACTATGATCGTCAAATTCAACCCCTTCATCGGTTCCTCCTATATGTGTATACATAGCAATATGTACATATTTTCCCAACTTGATTTTACCAGTTAAGACACAATAATCATCAACTCTACTCTCATCTCCCAACTCTGTTTTTTCAGGACTATATATTTGGGCTAGCTTCGATATCATTACATTGTGACCTAGATATTTAAAATTCATCTTTTCTAATTCTTCTCTTGAATAATATCCCATCGTTTGACGCAGTATCCTACGTTCTCCTCTCTTTAAATTTTACAATTCAAACTCCGTATTTTGATACTTCTTATCCACATCGGAAACAACAAATCTAACTTTACCTGCTGGAGTGAACGGTATATCTTCTTTATTCACTATTTTATATTGAATTTTAATTGTACTTCCTACACGCTTTCTTAGTTCTTGTTCTAATAACGGCTTCTCTGTTTTCAAACTAAAATCATCGAATGGATAAATATTCACAATGATATTTTCTATATTGGGCTGATATATATAAGCTAATTTTATATTTTTATTATATTTAAATGCTGCATCCAACCGCCCTACCAAAACACCTTCAGGCGTGACCACAATATCTTCAATTCTTCCCCATATTTTTTTAACAATCGGGAAATTTGAACCACACGGACAAGAAATTTCCGTTTCCCACTCTGCCAAGTCACGCGTATCATATCTAATCAAAGGCATGGCTCTATTATAAAGCCCTGTACAAACTAAGCGCCCCACGCCTTCTTTAACGCTCCTATTATTGGCATCTAAAATTTCATGAAATCCATAATCATTTTGTGCATGTAATCGTCCTTCCATACACTCACATATGGATGCAGTTCTTTCCCAATGTGTATAATGATCTATCACTTTTCCTTTGAAAAATTCTTCTATAAATTCCCTTTGAAATGGTAATAGTGTTTCCGCACCACTGAACATCACATCAAATTGAAGGTGCAGATTTCTTTCATTCAATAACTGTGCAAATCTATACAACGAAGATGGGTACCCACGTATAAATTTAACTTTATACTTAAGTATTAAATTATAAAAATTTAATACTGTTTCTTCATTCAAATGAAAAGAAGACAAATATAAGATTTTTGAAAATCTATTATACTTCCATTCTCCCTCTGCATATCCAGAAATTGTAGCCTGTGGCTTTGTAATATTCCAATCTTTACACATGTTCCATGTTCTATTAAAAAGAGCCAAACTGGCCGTATTTACATTATTATCTAGCAAGAATTGCATAGGTGTTCCTGTTGATCCCGAAGTTTCACACTCAACTGCTCCAAGTTTTTCAGCCTCGTCCGAAATTAACCTATCATAATTATTTCTGACAACATCTTTATCCAATACTGGTAATCTTTCAAAATATTCAAAACTCTGCATTTGATAGGGCGAAAAATCCGCATCATGAAACCACTCTTTATAAAAAGGAACATGTTCGTACGCATAGATACACATCTCTCTTAACCGTACTAGCAATTCCTTTTCAAAATCCTCCTTGTTACGATAAGGTGCTGCTTTCATTGACCTATTAATTCTTAGTAGTTGTAGTGGCATGGATAAATAATCTTTAAATCGAAAGTCCATTTCAGCCTCCTTCTATTTTCCTTTATTCTCTGCTCTAAGCAACAAAATTCTTCCATCATTTATAGTCTTATCAACTACCCACTCTTTATCTGGATAATAATTCCATAAATATTCTTCTAGAAATTGTATATCTTGAAAGGCAGTGATAGCAATATAAACATTTTCGTGCTCAAATAGTGCATTATTGGTTGAGCTAAAACCATATTTCTTATACTTCTCTTGCAACAACGGACTTCTTGTAAGCCACCCACCAAGAGAAGTGAAACTCAATAACTCATCTTCATTTTCAACATATAATTTGTCACTTGCATCAGCAAAAGAGTACACATAATAGTAATAGAAATTTTCTTTATTTTCCCTTGAATACTTTATCATGTATGTGTAATCATTTGAGGCTTCAACAATATATTCATATTGCTCACGATCTGCCATTTCATTTCTATAAATACAAAAAGAAGCCAATCCAATAACTCCCAAGTAGATACAACTTTGCACTATATAACTACTTCCATATTTGCGTTTTGTATTTACCTTTATATCTAAAATGTACAATAATGAAAACAAAACTAAAGGACACCATAAAGTTTCTGCTATTCTTTGCGGAAATCTCATAATAAAAATAAAGTATAAACTCCCAAATATAACCATCGATGTTGCTGCTCCTAAATGCAAAAATTGTGTCCACCTTCTCTTATATGCAAAAAGTATTATAAACAATATTGCAATTATAACTAAAAAGAATGGTTGCCATTTAAATGTAGAAAACTTTTGATAACTGCTAATCACGCCAAAAACTGCTCTTTTGAGTTCTCCCTTTAGATTTCTATCAAAATCTTCTTTTTGATAATCAACCACCTTTTTCATCTTCTCTATTGAGATATCATCTCCCAATGCTAAAGAATAGTTCTTAATTGTCTGCCATTGTATATAATCTAAATTTATTTCATCAAAGAACTCCTTATTCTCATAATAGTCCGGCATCTTATAATAATCATTAATTTGTGATCGTAATATGTTAAATTCTCGATATGTCTTATACTCCTCTTCCTGATAATTAGACTTATCCACCAACCTTATCGAAATCAATGAAGCGCTTACAACAACCAAAATCGTCAAATTAACAAACCATGTGCGTTTGTTTTTTATATTAGGTTTGTTTTTTATAAAAATGATAATAACAAAAAGAGGAATCATCATATAAAAAACTAATGTCCTATACATAAATCCGAACAGTATACAATAGTATATTGCTAAGAGAGAAAAAAGGTTATCTTTTACTTTTTTTGTCCAGTCTGTTGTTGCATATAGAATAATTGCTGTAGACGATAAAACACCTGAGGTAGTTGTAAATTGAGGAAAAATAATCATGCGTTTAAAAAATAATAAATATACCAACAAATAAAAAAAGATCACATATGTATACTCTTTTATATTGCCACACTTTTTTATTGCCTTATAAAGTACTATACTTACACAGATAATAACATTTCCAATTATACTGATTAAATACCAAGGAACAGTAGGTAGTCCTTTATATAAAGTACTTAATATTACACCTAATGGATATTGCAAAAAAATCACATGTGGATCCGGCGTCCCCGTCATTGCTCCCGACACAATATCTCGCATACGTGTATCGTCAACAGTAGCATAATATGGTTCTCTAAGCCTCAGAAAAATAATACTTATAATTAGATTAAAGACTACTACACCTAAAAAAAGTGCCACTTTTTTATATGATATGTTTTGTGTTTTCATACTATTTGTTTTCATTATCCCACCACTCACATTTTTATATAAAATATATTATCATTCCTAAAATAATGATAATATTACCAACTATCTTACCTTGTATTTTTTCCTTAAGGAAAATCAAAGAAAAAAAGAGCGAAAAAACATAAGTTGCAGCAGCAAACACTGGTGCAAATTTATATGGAACACCTCTATATGCATAAACATTCACCAATAAAGATGTCATAAGCAGTATATATCCTACAATCACTCTAGGATTCAAATACTCATTTACAATATTCTTGTGACTTGAATTTGCACTTTTTTTTAAAAGCACCTGAGAAATCGCAGCCAAAAAAGAACCACCAAACATTATCAAAAAATATATATTCATTTTTTCACATCCTTATTCCTAATAATAATTATTATACCTAAAATTATACATAACAACCCTAAAAAGTTATTCCATTGATATTTTTCCTTAAAAAAAACAATTGCAAAAAAAACTCCCCAGATCAAATAAAGAGTCTTAATCGCATTTGCCACATTCAGTTCATAAATCTTTAGTATCTGTTGCCACAATAATGCATAAATCACCAACACTAAAATTCCACCTGCCATACTGCACAAGCATTCAAAGGAGAACAACCCATATTCAGCCATAAAATTAGAAGCGATCTTAAAAAAAACATTGCTAAATGCGAATAAAAATATAGCAATTTGTAATAAGATAAATCCAAGTGTCTTATTTTTCAATGTCTTTCCCCTTTCTACGTGATTTTAAAAACATTCTCATTTCATTCACAAAAAAATGTACATCTACTACTTTTCCTTCTACAAATGTATTGCTCACGATTAATGATTTCATTTTTCGATAGTACATAATGAATTTAGAAATCCTATAATGTGATTCAATATTTCTTTTTATCTTTTTGGTTCTCAGTTTCTTTTTTGTATAATCACATTTGTATACATCCACATTAGATAATTTATGATTATTCATACCAACAACAATTGATTTCTTATTCCAAGATAATTGCTTCTTTCTATATGCAATTCCAATATCATCCTGTGTTTTTCTAAATGCTCTTACAGAGAAATCCGAAAAATATAAATTCCCCAAACTATAAAATATATACCGTTTCTTATATATTTCATATGGTTGTGTACAATGTGGATGATGCCCAATCACTATATCCACTCCATGATCTATCAACCATCTTCCAATATTTCTCTGCTCTTGGGTTTCTTTTGGCGACTCTTCAACTCCCCAATGCATATTAACAATAATTTTGTCAACGGCTATCAGAGAACATTTTTTCAAGTCGCTTAAAACCCTCTCTTTTTCAAAAAAAGAAACACTATTAATGTCACTTTGATATTTCCCTAATGTACAATACCCAAGAAAAGCATATTTTTGACCATCAATCATTTCAATATGAGGGTTATTAAAGCTATTCTCAATTGTACCTGCTCCAAAAAAGGCTATATTGTTTTCAGTTAAATATTTTATTGTACTATTAAATCCCTCATCTCCTGCATCCATTAAATGATTATTTGCCAGTGAAACAATAATCTTTTGGGCAGGTATGAGTTTTTTCCAATCATATAGACTCACAAGAGGAACTTTTCCCAATACACAACTTTCATCAGAGTATGCAAATTCCATATTGAACATAAAATAATCTGCCTTGAAAGCACTTAAATCTACATCTTCGTTAAAAAATGCATCTCCTCCCATTAAAAGTTTGTACTTATCCATTCCCATCTCCTATATCGCATCTTATATATTGATTGAAATTTTCCACAAAATCATTCACATTCTCTTGACTGCTTTCACATATCAAAGCCTGACCAAATCGACAGGTACCATTGGAAAACGCCTCTACTCTATCACCTTTAGAAATATCCAAATCTATTTTAATCTTGTCCATTCCCTTCATTATTTCTACATTATTAAGTACTCCACCAAACTCTGAAAACAGTAGTCTAGATGCACAAAACCCTTTAGGTTTCATTTCCAACTCAAGTTTCTCACCCAAAGCAATCTGAATAATACATTTATAAAAATCAATATCATAGAATAATGAAAGTAATTCCGGAATTCCCGTAGCTCCTGCACGTGCACCCGCTTCAATAATTTTAATCTGTCCATCATCAGTAATAAAAACATCCATATTCACAGCACAATTATCTAACTCCAACGCACTAATTACTTTTTTAACCTGCTCATGTATTTGACTATTCAGAACATCATTGCTTAAATACGGGAAAACATGACCTATTGGTATTCCTGTACCCATATAATTATATGTGATTTTATCATGAGGTGCCATCATAATAACTTTTTTATTTTGCACAATTGCATCAATGCCTATTTCATGTCCTTTTATAAATTCTTCTACAACCAAATAATCTTTTTCTGTTTCTTGTATTAACCTTTCATATGTTTCTTTAACCTTATCGTATTCTTTTATCTGAACAATTCCTCTACTCCCAGATTTATCCGTCACCTTCATAATAACATTAGAGTTTAATGCAAAAAACGCATCTTCTGCTTCAGCAGCCGAGGATACAACCCGAAATTCCGCTGTTTCAACTCCATTTTCTAAAAATGCTTTTTTCATCATTTTTTTATCGGTAGCTTTTTGTGCTGCCCTATATGTAATACCACATAATGATAAAGCGTCGCATACTTTTCCTATTGTGCTAACTGCCACATCTGTTCCAGATGTGCAAATACCATCTATTTTTTCTTTAGAGGCAATTTCTATTATTTGATCTGAATCTCTTGTGTCAACATAATAACTTTTATGTGCATCCTTGAAGCCCGGATAATTTCCCGGAATACTGCATACAATTGATTGCATTCCCAACTCATTCACTTTCTTTATAAGTTGAACTTGATAAATTCCAGCTCCTAATATCATTATCTTCTTCATAATCCTATTCCTCCTCAACATTTATCATCTCTCGTATTACAAATTGAGGTTGATTATTTATACATAAAAAAATACGTCCTATATATTCACCTATTAGGCCAAGAACCATTAAAACAACTCCAAAAAATAGAAATAAAGCTGCCATTATCGATGACCAACCCAAATAAATATTATTAAAAACAAGTTTTCTAATTACAATAATCAATGAACTAATTATACCTAAGCTTGCAAAAATAAATCCTACTAGCATGGACAATCTTAATGGTACTATGGAAAAATTAATACAACTCGCCCATAGTCTAAGTAACTTCCTTAGTGTATATCCTGATTTTCCTACTTTTCTTTCTCTGTGTTCAATATCCACATTACAGATTCTTTTCGTAGTTCTTAAAAACAACCCCTGTAAATGTACATTGTAATTCTTACATTTTATCACTTCATCTCTGACTAATTTCCTAGCTGCCCAAAAACTACTTGCCACCAATCCTTTCGGTTTTTTCAATAACTTCCGAACAGTAAAATCATTAAACTTACTCCCTAAATTCCTGAAAAAACTTTGCTTCTTCTTCGGATATTTCCCGTAAACTAAGTCATATCCCTCATTTAGCTTACGAACTAAGATTGGTATCTGTGATGGATGTGTCTGCAAATCGTCATCCATACCAACAATAATATCTCCTTTTGTATAATGAAGTGCTGTCATCAACACATTATGTTGCCCAAAGTTTCGTGTCAAATCAATTCCTTTTACAGAAGAATATTTATCGCACAAATCCCTTATCACATCAAAGGTATTATCACTGGAGAAGTCATTAACTAAAATAATCTCCGATTCATACCCTTTCATTTTTCCTATTTCTTCAATAACTAAACTAACTACTTCTGCAATTGTTTTTTCCGAATTATAACAAGGAATAATAACCGATATCAACATTTCTTCACCACTTTCTATAGATTCGCATCATTTAAAAAATGCTTCTATTTCTTCTACTACTTTGTATACCGAATCATTGTCGAGTCCATAATACAACGGCAATCGCAACAATCTTTCGCTTTCTGAAGTTGTGTAATTATCCTCTCCCACAAAATCACAATATTTCATCCCTGCATCTGATGAATGTAACGGAACATAATGGAACACACTGTTTACACCTCGATCTTTTAGATGCTTAATCAACTTTGATCTCGTTTCTAAATCTTTCACTTTTATGTAAAACATATGTGCATTATGTTCACACTCTTTTGGAATATATGGTAACTCAATATAGTTTCTATCAGATAGATTTTTTAATTCTTTATAGTATATTTCCCACAGTTGCTTTCGCTGACTATTTATTAAATCTGCATTTTCCAATTGCGTCAACAAGTACGCTGCATTTAACTCACTTGGTAAATACGATGATCCCACATCAACCCACGAGTATTTATCTACCTCACCTCTAAAGAACTTGCTTCGATCTGTACCTTTCTCTCGAATAATCTCTGCTTTTTCTCTAAAAGACGAATCATTAATAAGTAAGGCACCACCTTCACCCATACTATAATTCTTTGTTTCATGAAAGCTAAAACATCCAAACGCTCCCATACTTCCTAAACTTTTTCCTTTGTATGTTGATTTCACTCCTTGAGCAGCGTCTTCAATAACATGTATATTTTTATCTTTTGCCAGCGCACATATTGTGCTCATCTCACAACCCACACCTGCATAATGAACCGGTACAATGGCCTTTGTACGCTCTGTGATTGCGGCTTCAATTAAATTTTCATCTATATTCATAGTATCAGGTCTAATGTCAACAAACTTTACTTTTGCACCACGTAAAACAAATGCATTTGCTGTAGAAACAAAAGTATACGACGGCATAATCACTTCATCTCCAACTCCAACTCCTGCTAATATAGCTGCCATTTCAATTGCATGTGTGCAGGATGTTGTCAATAACACTTTTTTTGATTTCGTTAACTGCTCCAGTTTTCTTGAACATTTTTGTGTAAATAACCCATCTCCACTTATTTTATGATTTAAAATTGCTTCTTGTATATACTCCATTTCAGAACCCAAGTATGGTGGAACATTAAATTTGATCATCTTTTTTTCTTCCTTCTTTATTATATTTCTTTTAACTTCCATATGGGATACCCCTCAACATATTTTACAAGTTCTGCTTCAACGTCAATATTATAATGTTCTTTAATAAATTCAACTTTTAATTCAACATTTTCATCAACCAAAAAAACATTCTCATCTATCAAACTCTTCATCGGATTGTAAATATCATTGCTTATCAACAAATCATTTACATCTGGATGATTGATAGTAATCCCCGCAAAATACGAAAAGTTCTTATAATACCCTTTTGGTAAAGAGTGGAATGGCGAATTGTCATAATATAGAGTTTGAATCGTTGTACTAAAATCCAAAAAATAGAAATTATTTTTATTGTCTAACATTTCATTATACAATGAATCCTCAGGTATATTTTTGTTTATCACCCTTCTATACTTTCTACCATCATACTCCCACGATTTGAAAAAGACTCGCTCTACAAAATACCTTCTTTCCTCACTTGGTACATTTATATAGGTGTTGTCAGGAATCAATAAAGGGAGCTTTCTAAAAAGTAAAACACCAATGAATATCCAAACTATTTTCTTACTTATTTTACTTTTATCCTCTTCTATTCTAAATATATAAACCAAACTTAGGAGTATGCCTACAAATATACAGAATTCAACACGATATATCACTCGATTTCTCCAATACAGTAAAAGATAAAGAAATCCGCCTATCAGGTAAACACAAAATAACATCCATCTCTGTCTTGTACAAAAAATAATCATAAAAATTCCTAACACAATACATGACAAAAAAAGTGGATATGCCGCTATTTTTCGTTCTTGCATCAATTCATATATTTGCATCAAACTCAACGTCTTGCTTTTTTGATGTTTAACTATAATATCACCAACTTTTTGCATTTTTTCCAAAGAAAAATAGGTAGGATCAGCAAAATTCCATGTTTTCATACACATATAGTCATCATATGATATACCCAATTCCTTTAGCTCTTCTTCATATTCTTCATATCCAAGATCTTCATAATCTACAACTCTGCTCCTTGCCTGGCTATACTCATAGTAATACTTGTATTCTTCATCTATCTGATAACAATAAATATTCAAATATTCTAGACAAAAAATAATACCGCACAGAATAAGTCCATGAAAAATTGCTCTTTTAAAGACTGCTTTTTTCAACGCACTGTCATCTTCTCTGCTCAAACAAAAACACTCATAGCAAACTAAAAACAATACGAAAACACCTGCAACATAAATGCTTGAAAATCTAATGAGTCCTCCGATAACACATAAAAATGCTCCCACAATTTCTTGTCCTCTTTTTTTATCTATAGAAAAAACAGCATCTATAAACAAAAGAGAGCCTGACATAATTGCAACCATTGATGTTTTTGTAAACTGTGGTAATATATATACATCATCTATCAAAAAGCTGATTATCAGCGTAACTAAAACCCACCGCATTCTATTATCTACCTTTTGAATTATAGCGTACGTAATTGCTATTAGCGATACTAGACCAACCACAAGTAAAAACAAAAAATACCAGCTAAATCCAGGAAATAACTTGTATAAAGGTAATAAGCCATATCCAACTATTATATTAACAAATAAGATATGAGGATTGGGAGAATTACCAAATGCACCTGATAAAATATTTTCCATAATAAAATCGTCAGACACTTCGTATTTAGGTGCGCAAAAAAAGAGAACAATTAGAAACACAAAAATATTAAGGAAAAAACTTCTTGCCAAGTCTGTATTGTACACTCTCTCTACTTGTTTGAGCATATGTTTCATAGTATCCCTCATTTATCAATCATATTTCACACCAAAATGGATTATATCACATAATCCATTCATTTACCAAAAAAAAAATTATAAATCACTTGATTTTTATTCAAAAGTCCCCCTATTTGCATAATTCACCGCAATATAAGTCTTCCCTCGATTGATTTTCAAAGTATTATGATTTTCATCAAAAAGATGAATTCTTGATTTCTCATTATTGGCATCCTTGGACCAGAAGATTTTTTGAATCTTTCCTCCTGAGATATAATATCCCGTAGCGTTTCCTGTTCCACCGCCATCCCAGACAACCTCTTTGTGTCCAACCTCATCCCGGACAGATATCTGGGTCTCTAGGATTAATACATTGGTAAACGCCAACTGCTCATTCGTCACACTGTCCATCTGAGGCGAACCATTCATATCTTTCTTATAAGTCTTGCTGGCTTCATCATAGTTCAAGGTAGCAGACTGAGCTCCAAAATTAATGCTCGCCTTATTACAGCTATTTCCATCTGCTGGGATCAACTCATCCAACTTATTAAAGACAAATGCATTGTCCTTTTTATCCTCTGCCAAGTCCAGTCTTCTTCCAGCGCTGGTTAACACCTGAGGAAGCATGCTGCCTTCAACGTACCCCGTATGCTCCAAGGCGTATCCTGCTGCTTGTTTTGCCTCGTCTCTTCCAAACATACCGCCTGCGCCACTGATTCCATCAAATCTTTCAATTCCAAGAGCATCAAAGTATTCCTGCATGGTATCATCCATACCCCAATGAATCATAAAGGCGTCAAATCCTTCCGAATAGGATGCAAAATAAGCACGTAAGCTTCTTACCGGACAAATCTTTGGCACCTGTGTATAATCTCCGTACAGAGCCATTAATCTTGTATTATCTCCCTCCACCGGAATCTCAAAGATAATATCTGCTTGAGAAATTCCGTATTGAGGCATTGCCGCTTGGGCATTGTTAATCATAACTGCCACAGGACGCTTTCCAATTGCTCCATCTGTAAGCGTGGGAAGTCCTGTAAGAGTATTGGTATTCGCCGCATCTGGCTCCACTACTTCTTCCTCTTCCGGTTCTTCAACCACTTCCTTTTTCGTTTCTTTTTTGGTTTCTTCCTTTGGTTCTTCCTTCTTCTTACATGCACTTATGCCAAAGACCAGCACCAAAGCCATAAGAATCAGTAATACTCTTCTTTTCATATTCATTGACCTCCTCTTTATCTCCCCGATTTCGTCTTATTATAGAAAACCGGAATTCGATTACGTATAATATCTACCACTCTTCCCATAAACAAACAAAGTCCAGCTCTCTTTCTTTTAAAAATAAAAAGCCAGATACGAAGGGCTTTACTCTCCTTCGCCTTTGCATGGGGTACCAAATCTATATACAACTTATTTCTGAAGATGTCCAATATAAACCCTTTGCGGTCTTTCCTTTTCAACCCGCTTCTCGGATCAAAATTTCTCTGTATTGCTGACAGTACGTATCTCCCATAAAGACTTCCAAGAATCCCTTTATTTTTAGGAGTGTCCTCTCCCCAATACCGGAGAAGTCGATAAAAATCCCGAATCCTTCTTTCATGAAGCTTATAGTAATCTGGGACAAACTTATTAGTCAGACTTCCTGTACCTCTCTTCCCGTAGTGATACGGTGCAAAGGCCAAGGTATTCATGGAATGAATATCCTTTACAAAAGCAATATTAAAAACAATGTCCTCAATCAAAGTCACCTTCTCATACTTTAAATCTATTTTATAGAGATGGTCTCTTTTGTAAAATTTATTCCACGCATATCCAAAAAGTGTTTCCTGCTCCAGCTCCATAATATATCTTCGCAGCTCTTCCTTGTTTCGAAAGCAATGCTCTTTCGGCATCCGGGTATTACTGTAAAGATACGTATCCTTTTCGTAATACTCCTCTTTAAGTCCAAAAATAATCAAGTCTGCTTCATTCTTAAGAGTAGACTGATACACTCTTTCAATCAAATCCTTGTCAACAATGTCATCTGGATCCATAAACCAAAGATACTTTCCTCTTGCCACTTCAATCCCTGTGTTTCTTGCCATACTTAAACCCTGGTTTTTTTCGTGGCATATGATTTTGATACGCTCATCAATCTTCCGGTATCTCTTTGCAATTTCAATACTGTTATCAGGAGAAGCATCATCTACTACTATAATTTCAAAATCCCGAAAGCTTTGCTTTAAAAGACTTTGCAGGCTTTGCTCTATGTACTTTTCTACTCCATAGGTGGGTAATATGATACTGACAAAGGGTTTATTCATAATAATTCACTGATTAACCTTTCGATTTTTTCATAAGCCTTTGGCCGGTCAAACTGCTCCTCAGCAATCTGCCTTGCTCTTTTTCCCATTTCCAAACGTCCAGCCTCATCGGCCTGAAGCTTCAAAATGGCCTCCGCAAGAACATTTACGTCCTCTGGCATAATATTAACACCAAAACCATCCTTTTCGACTTTCCCGCGGAATTCAGGACTCATACCGGTATTAATCATTGCTTTTCCGCTGGCCAGATAATCACCAATCTTAGTGACAATGCTTTGAGGCGCCTTCTTCACAAATGAATTGATTACGATATCTGATTTTTTCAAATAGGCTGCCATCATCTCGTAGGAAACATACCCTACGAACTCAACATTTTTAATATCCTGATCCTGTACCAGCTTTTCTAACGCTTCCTTTGTGGGACCGCCACCCATAATTTTAACCTTTATGTTTTCGTGCCCCTCCATCAGAAGCTTTTCGCCGGCTAAAACCAAAGTTTTAATATCATAGCTGGTGCCAATTGTACCGGCATAGGAAATCCAGAACTCCTCTTCCTTCTTCTCCACTTCAGCCTCATGCTTTTTTGCACCTAAGTCAAATTCCGCAATTTCATTTCCTACATAAACTGTTTCACTGGGAATCTTTCCTTTCCGGTCATTGTTTTCGAAAGGCCGGTCTCTGTATTCATCTGAGGTTCCAATTACACCTGACACTAAGGAATACACTTTTTCAGCATCTCTTTGAAGTGGGTGAAACAACAAATCACTCAGCAGAGGAATATCCAAAACCATCTTCATGGCTTCCGGCCACAAATCATTTACATCTGCTACAAAAGGGATATTCTTTTCTTTTGCATAGGTTGCTGCCACTAAAGCCACATCATTCGGTGGAATCTCTGCATACAAGAGATCATAATCTCCTTCCGCCTCCAGTAGAGCCCGCAAATTCTTTGCCGCCACCTTATGACTGTAAATTCTTTTCAAGTCAACATTTTTCTTATAGCCTGGTTCATATATGAATTTCAACCCAAAAGGATACCGGTCCTTTTTAATGTCCTCAATATCTCTTTGAGCCTTTTCCCAATGCTGAAAGCTTGTGGTAATCAAGTCCACCTGATACCCTTTTTTCACTAAAAATTCCGAAAGATACCGAAATCTTGTATATCCTTTTTCTCCATTTAATTTCACACCCATGGTGATAATTCCAAGCTTCTTCATCCTGTTTATTCCTTCCTTTTTAGCACTGCCACAACAGTATCTATCATAACTTTAAGATCTCCTAAAAAGCTAAACTTTTTCAAATAAGTAAGATTATACTCCATTTTCTCTGGCAATATAATGTTTGTATAAATATCCTCCACTTCCATTCCCTGCTTTTCGTACTCCTGAATCACTTCCGTTTCATCCTTATACTTAATGCTGGCTGGAGAGGTGATTCCGGCTGGCAGTAAAAGCGTTGCCATCATTTCCGGCGTATACTTTTCAACGTACTGTAAAACCTCCGGTCGGGTTCCCACAAAGGTCATATCTCCTGTCAGTACATTCAACAACTGGGGAATCTCATCAATGCGTAAGTCCCGTATCTTACTTCCCACCTTCGTAATCCTGTTGTCATTTTTCCCGGTAATCAGCTGTTTGTTCTTCCCTTTGCTGTTTACCATGGTTCGAAATTTGAAAATTCGATATTGCTTCCCATATTGAGTCACACGTATCTGGCGGTAAAATATCGGTCCGGGACTGTCGACCTTAATTAAGATTGCTACAATCAACATAACCGGACTTAATAGAATAAGCAGGAAGCTTCCCACAATCAAATCAAAGGCACGTTTTAATATTAAGCTTATTCTTTTCTTCTTGATTTGTAAATAGTAGGACAAAATTTCCGGTTTCTGCATAAACCCCGGTAACTGGTCATAAGGTCGGATCATTTTTGTATACTCCTTAATGCTTCTTTATAGTTCTTTATAATATAGCTCACTTCCTCATCGGTAAGCTTTGTATGCAGAGGAAGTGTAACTTCATTCTGATACATTTCGAAAGCATTTGGATAATCTTTTATCTGGTATCCCTGGTTTTTATATGCCGTAAGAAGAGGAAGAGGTTTATAGTGAACATTCGTTGCAATTCCCCGCTCTGCCATTTCTTCAATAAAACGATTTCTCTCCTCCAAGGTAAATCCTGGAATTCTGGTCAGATACAAATGTCCTGCCGACTCATTCCCATCACAATAGTGAGGCAGGGTGTGAATCCCCAGCTCTTGAAGGCCTTCGTTATACTGGTTAATAATCTCTTTTCTTCTTCTTAAAATCTCCGGATATCTCTGGTACTGCACCAAACCAATTCCTGCTGCAATATCCGTCATATTGCATTTATAATAAGGTGCAACCACATCATATTCCCAGGAACCAAGCCGTGTCTTTGCCAAAGCATCCTTTGACTGCCCGTGCAAAGATAAAAGCATATATTCCTTATAGATTTCTTCATCCCATTCTTCTGAAACATTCCAGGTCAGACCTCCGCCTTCTCCTGTAGTGAGATTTTTCACCGCATGAAAAGAATAGCAAGTAAAATCTGCCCAGGTACCGTTTGACCGATTCTGACGTTTCGCGCCAACACTATGAGCACTGTCTGCAATCACTGCAATGCGCCCCATACCCTCCTGAAACTTAGACTTTGGAACAAAAATTTCTTTTTTACTTTCGATAACCTTATATAGTTTATCATAATAGGGGTAGATGATGCCACCTAAATCCACAGGAATAATCCCCTTTGTTTTCTCTGTAATTGCTGCCTCCACCTTTTCCGGATCCATCCAATACTCTCCCTTGATGGTATCCACGATTACAGGCCTTGCTCCTACATGGCATATACAGCTTGCTGTAGCAGTATACGTATAAGCCGTTGTAATCACTTCATCTCCCGGACCAATCCCCAGCAAATGAAGAGTCATTTCCATACAAGCCGTTGCAGAATTCAGTGCAACTCCTCTTCTCGTATTTGAAATCTCTGCAATTTTTTCTTCAAATTTCTTTGTCTTAGGACCAGTGGTAATCCAACCACTTCTTAAAACCTCTGCTACTGCTTCAATCTCTTCTTCTGTTATATCTGGGGGTGAAAACGCTATCTTCATTATCTTTTCCTTCTTTCCAACAAACCATGAAGTATATCCATGGTGAATTTTTCTTTTGTGATAACCAAAACAATCAGGTATGTTCCAAAAAAGATGCAAGCGGAAACCACCATTGTTAAGAACGCATTCAAGTCCACAAACCTCATGAAGAACCAGACCAATCCAATACTAAGGGCACTGGCCAAAAGGTTTTGTAAAAAACTTATCTCTGGAAGAATTTCTTTTAAGGTCTCTCTTAAATAAATTCCCTGTACCATCAATACCACACCTTCTGCAACTAAAGTTGCAAGGGCGGCGCCGGCGGCGCCATAAAGACGTATTAATATCATGTTTAATATAAAATTAATCCCCGCCCCCCAGAGAATAGAGTAAAGAACCTTTCTTTCCTCACCTCTTGGCGTCAGTATTTGAATTCCAGTAATATTTGATAATCCAATAAACAATACTGCTGGCATTAAAATCTGCATTGGCAGAACAGATCTGTCATAATGAACACCTGCTAAAATTAATATAGACTCTTTTGCATAAAGTGTAAAGTAAACCGTCACCGACAAACCAATAATCAGTACAAAATTAAAGGCTTTTATAATAATCTTTTGAAAGGCTTTATTTTCTCCATCCTTCATCAAATAAGTCAGCCTTGGAAGGAGTACCGTACCGAGAGAGGTAATAAAGGTCACCAGCAGAGTTTTCACCTTAATTGCAGCCGTGTAATATCCAACCTCCGTATTCCCACTGATAAACCTGGTCATAACAATGTCCAGATTGGTATAAACACTAATTGCTGCCGTCATAGCAAAAAAGACTAAAATCGGCTTGAAATGTCTTTGAAATTCATAAGCCCCCTTCTTCCGAAAGGATATATACCTTCTTAAGTTCAAGAAGTTTACAATGTATGAGGCACTTCCTGCAAAAACTGTAATTCCTCCATATACAATATAATCCTCCGGGCTTTTCACCAGCAAGAACATAAAGATAATGGAAATCACCTTGCAAATAATGGATACCGTCGTAATATATGCATATTGCTCTATTGCATTGTAAAACCAAGCAACCCCAATCACATTTAAAACCATACTAATACTATTGATCAGAAACAGTTCCTTCTCTGCATAAAATTGAGGAACAAGGCGAAGCAGAATTAAAAACACTCCATAAGTAATACACATGGTAACCGTATTAATAATCATCAATTCCTGTACCGTCTTCGACAGCTTATCTCTGTCATCCCTTACCTTTGCACAGGCTCGTATCCCATAGGTTGGTATACCGAGAGAAGCAAACATCATAAAGTACGTAATAACAGATGCCACAAAATCCACTTTTCCACTGGCCTCTGGCTGCAGCACACGAAAAATATAGGGTGCCGTAATAAGAGGGAAAATAATGGAAGATGCTGTCAATATAAAGTTCATGATAAAATTGAATTTAACTGAGCGTATCTTCATTTACTTCTTCCTTTGGTTGATTTCTTCTCTGTGCATAGGACACAATCGGTCGGTAAAATGCAAAGCTTAAGCGGCGAAGCAGGCGAAGCATGCCACTGTACTCTCCTGTCCGCTTATAAATCTCAAAATTCGTTTGTTTCAATTCCTGGTCAAAAACATAAAACAAGTCTTGAATATCCTCATTGCTGGCATCATAGCTCATAAAAATATTAACTTGATCTCTGGCCATTTGTGCAATTCTCGTTTTAATACACTCCTGCTTAACGGGATTATCTTCTTTATAATCTCTGGCAAAAGCAGCCAAATGCAGAACCACATCAATATGATCTTGTATATGCTTTTGGTAGCCTCTCATACTAACACTTTGATGTACTTGAGCAAGGCGGTACATATAGATATTCAAATCCAGATAAGTAATGTCCTTCGCATAAGGAATGGGGAACAGTACGTATTCAACATCGACATAAAAACGATGCTCATCCATGACAATTTTCTCTCTCTGGAGCAATTCCAAACGAATAGTAAGAGCATGCATGGGAAGCAGAATCTTATCAAGAACCTCTTCAATCGGAACCGGCTGGCCGGAAGTAAATTCTTTGTAGTCAATCAGTTTCTTCTCCTTCGTCTGATCATCCACCTCATAATAATTGGTGAAAACAAAGTCTGTGTCCACATCTTCAAGTGCTGGTATAAGCTTTGCAAAATCTTCTGTGTCAACCCAGTCATCTCCATCCAGTACTTTAAAATACTTTCCTTTTCCTTCTTTGATTCCGCTGTTAATAGCAGAGCCGTGTCCGCCGTTTTCCTTGGAAATCACCCGAAATGTATCGGGATATTTCGTCTCATACGTTAAACCAATCTCCCTCGTTCCATCCATTGACCCATCATCTACAATTAGAACCTCCAACTTTTTCATCAAATCCTCTGCTATCACCAAAGAATCTAATGTTTGTTCTAAAAATCTTTCCACGTTATATGACGGAATTGCAACAGTTAGAACCTTCTCTTCATTCAGCATCCTTATATCCTCTCCTTTAATTTTCTAAGCTTCGAAAACAGCACCATAACCCAATAATTTCCACTCTCAATCGACCATAAATGAAAACGATCCTTTCTTGATAAGGTGGCCGTATAAGGGTTCTTCTTAAAATCCGGAAATCTTTGGTACATATACTCTTTGAATTTTCGAATTCCTTTCTTGCGATAATCCGATAAAATCATTTCTCTTGAAGGAAAAAAATAACCATTAAAAAAAGTCATCCAGGAAAGCTCATTATAAAACTCCTGATATTCTCCCTTCTCCTTGTAAAACCTTAAGATTTCATCCACCATTTCCGTTCGGTCCCGAAAGTTTCTTTCTAAGACTTGTCCAGTCATAATTGAACCAGGACGAATCATATAGTTATAAAATGCTTTTTTAAAGTAAGTAATCCTATTTGCCAAAAGCAAAAGCTTAGGCGTCGTTCCCAAATCCTCATAATGCTTACCGAGAGGAAAGGTTACACCACTTTTTAAAAGAAACGCTCTAAGATACATCTTATTCCATGCTGATGGAGAGCTTAACAAAAGTTTCTTTTCCTGTTTCAATGTATAGCAGCCACTTTTTAACCCATCAATGGTATTGATTTCTTTTCGGCCCTCCTCCACACGTACAAAGTCAAAAATCAGCATCTCACTTTCGTCCTGTGTGATTTTTTCCAGACACTCCTTTACCATGTCTGGCTCTACATAATCATCACTATCAATGAAAATTACGTAGTCACCTGCCGCCTCTTTTAAGCCTGTATTTCTTGCATCACTTAAGCCGCCATTTTCCTTATGAATGGTGCGAATGCGGGAATCCACTTTTCCATAAGAATCACACATCTCTCCGCTTTGATCTGTGGATCCATCATTCACTAAAATGATTTCCATATTCTCGTAGGTTTGATTTCTTAAACTTACTACACAGCGTTCCAGATAGGCCTGTACATTATAAACCGGAACAATAATACTCACTAAATACTCCATCCCAATCATTTCCTCTTCTTTCAACCCAATATGGTTTCTTTTAATTTCCGAAGCTTCGAAAAAAGAATCATAATCCAATAATTTTCCGAATCAATAGTCCAAAGATGAAAACCATCCTTTTTGGACAGATTTTTCCTGTAAGGGTTTTTCTTGAAATCCGGAAACCTCTTATACATATACTGTTTGAATTTTCGAATTCCTTTATTTCGATAATCCGACAAAATCGTTTCTTTCGATGGAAGAAAATACCCATTTAAGAAAGTCATCCAGGAAAGCTCATTATAAAAAGTTTGATACTCTCCCTTCTCTTGATAAAACTTTATGATTCTGTCAATCATCTCCGTTCGATCCCTATAATTTCTCTCCAGTACCTGCCCCGTCATAATCGAGCCTGATCGAAGAACATAGTAATAAAAAGCCTTCTTTATATAGCTGATTTTATTTGCTAAGAGAAAAAGCTTTGGTATCGTCCCTAAGTCCTCATAGTGTTTTCCCACCGGAAAGGTCACGCCACTTTTTAATAAAAAATCTCTTCGAAACATCTTGTTACACGCCGACGGCGAACTAAGAAGAATCTTCTTTTCCTCCTTCAACCTATAACAACCACTCTTTAGCTCATGGATGGTATCAATCGATTCCTGATTATCTTCTACACGAATCAAATCAAATATCAATAAATCGCTCTCATCTTGAGTAATTCTCTCTAAACAAGCTTTAACCATATTAAGTCCCACATAATCGTCACTATCGATGTAGATGACATAATCTCCATTGGCAGCTTTTAAGCCTGTATTTCTTGCATCGCTTAAGCCACCATTTTCTTTATGAATGACCTGAATACGAGAATCCCTCTCTTTTAGACTGTCACACAAGGCACCACTGCCATCTGTGGAGCCATCATCCACCAAAATAATCTCAACGTTTCTGTAGGTTTGATTTTCCAGGCTAATAACACACCGCTCCAAATATGCCTGGACATTGTATACCGGAACAATAATACTCACTAAAGCCTTCATCTTAACAATTTCCTCTGCTTTTCCTTTAGCGCTTCCATTCGGTACTGATCCTTTATCGAAAGCCACTGTATCTCTTCTCTATTTTTACTTTTTATCCTCAAGATTTTATCCACCCAAATCTTTTCATCCTGAATGGTTAAAAACTCACAGTCCTTTGTAATCTTCACTTCCCTGGTGATGGTATCACTCATCAAACATGGCAATCCCACACATTGTGCTTCCACACCTACTGTAGGCAGTCCTTCAAACCTTGAGGGAAGAAGAAAGACATCCATTCCATTCATCAAAGCATTTACATCCTTACGAAAACCAAGAAAACGAATATTCTCTGTAAGATTTTCTTCCTTCACCAGACTTTCAAACCACTCTTTCCTTGGACCTTCTCCCACAATTAGAAGAACCACGTCCCTTCTGGTTTTCACCACTTCTTTCATTACCCGAATCAAGAATTCCTGGTTTTTTTGGTACCGTAGATTCCCTACATTTCCTAAAACCAAAGAGTCTTTTATATTCAACTCCTCTCGAAGCCTTTTTCTCTCTTCCTCTGAATAATGAAACTTGCTGAAATCCACAGCATTTAAGATTGTCTCATATTGCGGAGACTCCACAACCTTCTCTGGAAATATCCATAATCCCGCCTTTTTTGAGCAACCATAAAACTCCGTTCCAAAACGGTAAAGAAACTTTCGACACACCCAGTTTACTCCATCCAGAATTCTTCTCTTTACACTGCTCTCGCTGTCATTCCCACTGGAGTGAGAATGAATCAGCCGCCTCTTTACTCCGGCGCTTTTTCCAGCCATAGGGCTAATAAAATCAATGGCAGTTGAAATGTTAAAATAAAGGGTGTCATAATTTTCCTTTTGAATCAACTTTTTCACAAAGCGATATTGGGCAAAAGGCCGCCTTAATGAAGGTATTGCAAATATTCTGCTTTTGTATGGTTTGAGACGTTCCTGTAACTCTTCGTCTATGCGGTCAGATAAAAAATCAATTCTCAGCTCCGGCTCCCAGACATTCTCTAAAAGATTCAATAAATAATTATCAATCCCACCACTTCTGCCATCCATAATAAATCCAACGAGTATACGCTTCAACTTATTTCTCCTCTTTTTTACTGTAAAAGTAATGCATTAAATACCCGAGAAAGCTCCAAAGAATAAAGGCTCCTGGCGAATTCGTATAAACGCCTTCTAATAAAAACATCATGGAGCAGGCCACAATCACAACACCTGTAGTTAAAACAGCCAGATAACCTCCATCCTCTTTTTGAATAGAGGCAAACCCTTTCACATAATATCGAATTGCCAAGCCGATAAATACAAGCATTAAAAGGAATCCTAAAATCCCTTGATATACTAAAATATTAACATAACCATTGTGAAGACTTACGTATTCTCCCTGATTATTATTCACAACATAGGTGTCTTCTACGTTTTCCTTCGTATAAGGTATAAAGGAATTGTATCCTGTTCCTAAAACAGGACTTGTTTTCCATACTTCAAGACCACTTTTCCACAAATCCAGCCTTCCATTACTGATATTGTTTTCAATATCCTTCTTTCTGCCTAGCATTTGCTCTTTTTTCTTTTCTGCATTTGTCTTGTTCTTCTGATTTTTCTTGGCATTTTCTTTTTCAATCCGTGTAACTTCCTTTTGAATCTTTACGTTATATTCTAATTTCAGCAAAGTGGTTCCAGCCAGAAAAACACCAGACAATAGCACTCCACACAAAAGAGAGAGTAAAATCTTTTTCACTCCCTTCCTTTTTACCATCTGGTATACAAATATATAGCTTAGAATTCCGGCAATCATAGTCAACTCTGCCGTCCTTGAATCCGAAAAAACAATATAGACATAATTCAATAGCATTGCTATTCCATAGAGAAGTTTACCTGGAAGCTTTCTCTGCATAAAAAAGTAGATACATAGAAAGATTGCCACAACACTTACGACTGCTCCGTAGTTTGGATCTGTATAGGCACCCCAAAGCCTTCCCCATTTGAAACCTGCGATCAGCATTTCTCCTGATTCGGATGTCAGAAAGCTGCTGTAATAGGTGAACATCAGATACAAACTCCAAATAGCTTCAATGACACTGCATCCAATAAATACATGGGCAATCAAAGTAAATTCTTTCTTATAACTATCCTCTTTCGTTTTTTGACGAACTGTATAAAGTAAAAAGAATAGAAATACCGTCCAGATCACCCATTTTAAATCATCTGTCATACGACCATATTGGCGGTTCGTAAAAATCGACAGTAAAAAGCTGCCAATAAAACCTGCCAGCACAAACCAATACGGCATTTTTATATATTCCTTAAAGTGAATTGCCCGCAAAATCAGAGCAATCCCTCCCAGCCCCAGACAAATCTTAACCAGGACTGGCTGAACTGGTGATAAATAAATAAAGGTATTAAAGGTGGCAAAAGTAAGAAGCAAAAATGCAATTTTAAATGCCAACTCTACGCTATAGATGTAATCAATCTTCTTGTTTTTCTGCAACATCGTTATTCTCCAAAGTATGTGAATTATTTAAAAAGGCTTGGGGAAGCTTCTCGTTCGTATCACTGTACTCCCGATTCAGCTTATCCGATATCTTCTTGTCTCTTTCAATATCTGCACCCTTTATTGTATAGGTGGGCACCAATCGGCTAATAATCTGTTTGATTCCCGGATTTTCTGCATAAGTAAGAGCATACAGCTTCTCCAGTTCCCGTAAAAACTCTTCTTCGTCAAAGTCCAAAGGTTTTCCAATATGAATCAGAGAATTTTCTGTTTCCTCTAATCCCTCTTCATCCATTAAAATCTCTTCATAAAGCTTCTCTCCGGGACGCAGTCCCGTATATTTAATCTCAATATCTACCTCCGGTGTGTAACCAGATAAGCTAATAAGATTTCTTGCCAAGTCTACGATTTTCACCGGCTTACCCATGTCCAGGACAAAGATTTCTCCACCCTTCGCACTGGCTCCAGCCTCCAGAACAAGAGACACTGCTTCTGGAATCGTCATAAAATAACGGATGATATCCGGATGTGTAACGGTAACCGGCCCTCCTTCTTCAATCTGCTTCTTAAAAAGAGGAATCACACTTCCGTTACTTCCCAATACGTTTCCAAACCGTACTGCCACATATTCTGTCTGAGAGCGCCTTCCAAATATCTGGATAATCATCTCACACATACGCTTTGTGGCACCCATAATATTAGTAGGGTTCACTGCCTTATCGGTAGAAATAAGCACAAATTTTTCCACTCCGTACCGATCTGCCGCCAATGCAGTCTTGTAGGTTCCAAAGACATTGTTTTTAACCGCTTCGTTTGGGCTGTCCTCCATAAGAGGCACATGCTTGTGAGCCGCTGCATGGTACACGATGTCTGGTCTGTATTGAGCAAACACCTTGTTCAGCTTTCTGCTGTTTCTTACGGAACCAATCAGCACCACTAAATCAAGGTTTTCATACTTTTGTTTCAGCTCCTGCTGAATATCATAAGCGTTGTTTTCATAGACATCAAAGATAATTAGCTGTCTGGGACCATTGGCTGCAATCTGTCTGCACAGCTCACTTCCGATACTTCCACCTCCACCGGTAATCAGCACCACCTTATCGGATACGTACCGTCCGATTTTCTCAGAAGTAATCTGGATTGGATCCCTTCCCAGCAAGTCTTCGATTTCCACATTCCGGATTTTCGATACGGTAACCTCTCCATTTACCAACTGGTAAACTCCCGGTAAAATTTTCAACTCGCAATCCGTTTTCTGACAAATCTCAATGATTTGAGAGACTTCCTTCTTTTGCGCACTGGGAATCGCTATTACAATTTCTGTTATATTGTATTTTTTTGCAGCATCTAAAATCATATCTCGTCCACCAATTACTTTGATGCCGCGAATATAATTCCCCTGCTTTTTCGGATTATCATCAATAATACAACAGATTTTCGCATCAAGAGCACCGCTTTGCTCCAACTCATTAATGACGACATTACTCGCCTCTCCTGCACCAATAATCATGGTGTTACGCATTTGACTGCCGTGTTGATTCTTCCGGTAAACCGTCCGGGCAACCCGGTAAGCAAAACGTGTTGCAATTGTAAAAATAAAAAGAAAGGTTCCATAGAGAATAAAGTAGCTTCTATAAATAGGCTGATATCCTAAATAGTACATTAGAATATTGAGCAGCACGGATGCAACACAGGCCTTTATGACATAGAAAAATTCTTTCATTCCCGCAAACCGCCATAATGAAGAATAGAGGCGGCACAGGGCAAAGATTAAAATTGTCCCCGCCGTATTAAATCCTGCCATTCTCGTGACGGATATATAGTATTCCTCTGGAATCTCGCTTAGCTGAAGATTGAAGCGCAGCAAGAGGCCCAGAGCAGAACTGAAATTAATAAAAATAATATCAAATCCCAACAATATGAATTTATATAAAACCGATAAATCAATCCCTCTTACTTTACTTAATAATCGTTCCATTACTCTCCAATCACTTCTTTCATATGTGCTTTAATATCGTTTATTACATTTTCATCCGGCCACATTACGTAAAGCGGCTGAGCTCCGGACGAGAAGCAAGGCTGTTCATCTCCCGTTCCGATTGCAGAAGCCGATTGGATATCATAATCCCCGCCTGTGGCAAGCTGATCATTTACAAGCTTCGACATCTCATCCTTCGTCATGTTTGTCTGTACACTTCCTTCAACGCTGCCTAATATCTGACCAAAATTTGTCAAAAGGGTAGGTGAAAGCATCTTTTTAAAGATGGCTGTAATTACCTTTTGCTGGTTAATTCCTCTCTGTACATCTCCTCCAGCAAGAGCATAACGCTCTCTTACGTATCCAAGAGCCTTTTGTCCATCCAGCTGATTCATTCCTTCATTAATCTGATAACCGCCGATTTCTGTTACAAAGGTTTCTTCTGAATAAACCTCTACGCCTCCTACTGCATCTACAATCTGAATCAGAGAATCAAAGTTTACCCTTGCATAATACTGAATTGGGATATCGTAAAGCTGTGATAAGGTACGCATCGATGCATCCACACCATAAATACCTGCATGGGTCAGCTTATCTCTTGCATCACCGCTCACCTCTGGAATGGTAACGTAAAAATCTCTTGGAGTTGTGGTTAGGAGAACCTTCTTTGTATCCGGGTTAATGGTCATAAGGATATTCACATCACTTCGGCTATTCGTAGTAATTGGTCCGCTTACATCAATCCCACTAATGTACACCGTAAAGGCTTTCGATACGTCCTTTTCCACTTCCTCTTCTTTTACCTCTGTATGGATTCCATGCTGGTATATTACCCGCACCTGCCCGGAATAGCCTTCAATAGTATCTTCCAGCATACTTCCATATCCTTCATTATAGAAAGCTGCTTTTACTTCCCCTGATAGCACCGCTTCCGCAACCTCATTCAAGGAATTGTATTCTCTCGTTGCAATGGTTGATTCCAATTCCTCTTCCATTGCAGAAATCATTGTTCCGTTATTCTTTGCGTCTGTTGCAATCTGATAACCAAAGGTATAATCTTTTGCATCCTTTAATGTTTTTGCAGGATCTGAATCCTTAACGACTACAACCATATTGTCGGTTTTGTATTTTCCACCACTTACCTTGCCAGCCAGATTGTTTGCAGAGATTACAAAATAGATTCCATATCCAACAATCACACTGAATAATAAACTGAATACGATTCCAACTATTTTTGCCTTTTTCTTTCCAAACTGGAGACTAAAGGTTATAAGGAACAGGAACAACAGTCCTCCACCTACAATGACCAAATATTTCATCGGTGCAAATCCAGTCATTCCAATCGTCGCAACAAGGAGAACCGATACCATTAGCTGAATCAAAACAATAATAAATCCAGCTCTTTTTAATCCGGTTCCACCCTTTTCTGATTTCCTTGTTTCTTTTACTTGTTGTTTTTTTCTTCCTCTATGGTAGTTCTTTCTTGAATCGCTCACAATTCTCCTCCTAATCTATCTTGGTGTTTTAACTTTCATTTTTAAACAGCACCTTTATTGTCATCAGTAAAATTTTTACATCTAAACCAAAGGACCACTCATTAATATATTTTTTATCTAATTCAACGACTTTGTCGAAATCCTGTATGTCCTGATTCCGGTAAGTTGCCTGCCAAAGTCCTGTAACTCCCGGCTTGATTGCAAGCCGTCCTCTGTGGCTGTATTCGTATTTCTCCCATTCATCCACTGTTGGCGGTCTCGTTCCCACCAGTGACATGTCTCCCTTTAATACATTGTAAAACTGAGGAAACTCATCTAATGAATGATTGCGGATAAAATAACCAAGACCCTTATCCTTGCCCTTCTCACTGTCTATAATCCTTGGATCGTAGTCCATTTTAAACATCAAGTCATTTTTGTACTTATTACTTTTCAGGAGCTCTTTCTTTCGCTCCTCCGCATCTAAGTACATGCTGCGAAACTTATACATTTTGAACTTTCTTCCATTTTTTCCTATTCTCAATTGGGAAAAGAAAATCGGTCCCGGTGACTTTCGATAAATAAGAGGTGCCAGAAATATAAATAAAATTCCTGTGATAAGGCATCCCACAACCCCTCCTATTATATCAATTACACGCTTTGCAATCAAATGGTGCGTACGAATGATATTAACGCTTGTTGTCAGCACGGTATAATTCCCTACTTTTCCAATGCTTTGCTTCTTTCCAATCAGATTTTGAAGCTCTGCTATCTTCAAGTGGACAATCACACCCATTTCTGTAATTTGATTCACAATTTCCTGCATCTGCCCACGATACAGTATTTCATCCGGCAAGCAGACCAGGACTTCATCAATGGATCTGGACAAAATATAATCCAACAAATTGCTTCCATCTGCTACAATCGGAACGTGGTCAATGTGTCCGCCTACATAATCGCCATCAATAATAGCAACTCCGTCTATCCGGTATTTCCCATAATTGTTGTCCCGTACATTGTAAACCGTCTCTGTAGCCAGGTCTGTTGAAGTAACAATAAAAAGGAAGCTATTTCCTTCTTTCCTTGCAATTCGTTTGAGCAGATAAACCTTTCGAATCATACGTACTATAAATATGGATATGGAAAAAAGTACAAAGGTTAAGGATACTACAATACGAGAGTACCAGATTCCTCTTTTTAGCACGAAAAGATACAAGGTAAAAAGCATTACCATCAGCATTACCTGCTTGATAATGGCACTGATTTCTGTATATACGCTGCGCTTTAATATGTTCTTATGAGGCTCAAATAAAAAGGTTACGATTATACAAGTAAGCATAACCCCAACCGCAAAATCCTGATATATTTCATTCCAATAAGGATTGGACCAGCCAAAGTAAAACAAATAGGATATGACAAAAGATATCTGTAAACAAATGAGATCAATCAACATAAAATCTAAATGTTTCAGCCATTTACTTTTCGTTTTTTTATACATATATGTTACCTGACCTTATCTTTCTTTTTCCAGCTGCTTTTCCAGCATCTCTCTCGTAATAATCCGTGTATGTGATGGTGCAAAGTATTGGCACTTGGTATCTAACAGCTGAAGCCATGAACGAATAATAATTTCTTCATCTTCTCCAAAGATTGGAAACATAGAAACAATGCCCTTTCCCATAATATCTCCTACCAAGGCCACATCATCACAAACCACAAAGCTTAAGCTGTCTCGGGAATGCCCTGGAGTATCGATTACTACAACCTCTTCTCCAATGATTTCTTTCACCACATCCACTGATATAATATGAACATTTTGGCAAGGCTCATACAAAGAAACATCATAAATCTTTGACAGAGAGGTTGCCATTCTTTCAAAAAATCTTCCTGTAGGACTTAATCCCTTGGGAATTCCCGGTCTTCCAATCAATAAATTCAGGCTTCCCAGATGAGACACATAGACTCTGCAGCCGTACTTTTTTGAAAGTGCTTGCGCATTCCCTGCATGGTCTCCATGATTATGCGTCAGAAAAATCCCATCCAGCCTGCCTTTGGCATAAGTTTTTATTGCAGACGTGATTTTTCTTCGTTCGATTGGTGTCGCTGTATCAATCAGGACACTTTTACCTTCATGACAAATCAGATAACACTTGCAGCGAATTGTACTAATTCGATATATTTGATATCCATTTCGATCGTATATTTGCATTTTCTTTTCTCCAGTTAGAATAAATCCTCTGCCTATCATACTACAAAGTGTAATTATTTTCAATTTCAAACCAAAATTCGCATATTTCTCTTTTAATGTTTGAAATTGTGCACAGCTCTATCTTTTCCCATTCCCTTGGAAAGATTGCTCTGTATTCATTTCGTTTAAAGCGTTCATCTAAAAGTAAGATTATTCCCCTGTCCTTTTCCGTACGTATGACGCGCCCTGCCGATTGCAAAACCTTATTCATTCCAGGATACAGATAAGCGTAGTTAAAACCATTTTCTCCTTTTTTGTCAAAATATTCCTTTAACAGCTCCCGCTCTCTTCCGATTTGGGGAAGACCTGTTCCTATTATAATAGCGCCAATTAATTTATCCTTGGTCAGGTCAATGCCTTCTGAAAAAATTCCTCCCATCACCGTAAATCCCACAAAGCTTTCCTCTCGCTCTTCTGTAAAATTTTCCAGAAATATTTCTCTCGCTTCTTCCGACATATAAGGACCTTGGGTAGCATATTCGATTTTTTCACCCTTACTCACTTCCAAAAATTCCATATAAACATCTTCTAAAAACTGGTAGGAAGGAAAAAAGACTAAGTAATTCCCCTTTTGGGTTTGTACCGTATCAAGTATGTATTGGGCATATTTTTTATACGTATCCGGTCCCCGCATCGTATATTTTGTAGACACATCTCCACCAATTAGAATCTTTCGGTTTTCCCCTCGAAAAGGCGAGCTTGCATACACCGCATAATCGTCCTCTCTTGTGCTTAAGAGGCCCTTATAATATTTTACCGGTAACAAGGTGGCCGAAAAAAATATACTAGAGACTCCCTTATCCAGATATTTACTTAGGTTTGCACCGGGATTTACGCAAAAGAGACATACCTTGAATTCTCCCGACGATCCATTTTCTTCATAGATTTGATAGTTCTCATCTAAGTTTTCATATACAGATAAAAAACTCCTTACCTTAAAGAATAACCCCAATACATCCTCTTCTACCTTTTTACTTTTATTCTCATCAAAGTAGCGTTCCATCTCAAACATAAGTTTAGACAAACTAAAATAGAGATCTGGAACACTTTCCAGCACCCTAAAGTCATCACATTCCTTTTTCATTTCCAGCATTTTTTTATTCACAGCAGCTAATGCTTTTTTTAATCTTTCATTCTCATTTCCCAGAACCTTCTTTGCCTGTAAAAAGTCCTGCTTGTAAATCGTGGCACTGTACATATCCCTTCCCCGCTCCACCAGGTTGTGAGCCTCATCAATGAGGAAAAGATAGTCGCCCTTGACACTATCTGCAAAGAATCGTTTTAAATGGGCATTCGGGTCAAATGCGTAATTATAATCACAGATAATACCATCCATCCAAAGAGAAATATCCAGCCCCAGCTCAAAAGGACACACTCTCCACTTCTTTGCATGCTCTTCTATGGTTTCCCGGTCAAACACGTCCCTTTGGGTAATCCCATCAAATACTGCATCGTTAATGCGATCATAATGCCCCTTTGCATAAGGACAGTATTCCGGATTACAGTTGGTCTCATCCATAAAACAAATCTTATCCTTTGCAGTCAGAATAATGGTTTTAAATAAGAGACCCTTTTCCCTTAGCTTTTCATATCCTTGATGAGCAACTACTCTGGTGATTGTTTTCGCCGTAAGATAAAAGATTTTTTCTCCCAGCCCTTCTCCTACTGCCTTCACAGAAGGAAAAAGAGTTGCAAGGGTTTTTCCTACTCCTGTAGGGGCTTGGATAAAGAGCTGCTTCTTCCGCAATATAGAGCGATACACTGAAAGCACCAGCTCTTTTTGCCCTTCCCTGTATTCATAGGGAAATTCCACCTGCTTGATACTATCGGTACGTATCTTTCCCCATTCTATGGAAAAACTCGCCCATTTCCGGTATTCTGCCAAAAGCTCATCTAACCATTCTCTTAGATATTCAGAAGTAAAAAGCTCGCGAAATCTTTTCACTTCTTCCGTTTCCAGATTTGCATAAGTCATCTGAACAGCAATTTCTTTTAATTGGTTATCTTCTGCATAAATACAGGCATAGCACATAGCCTGTGCAAGATGAACTTTCACAGGCTTTTCCATTTGATGAATGTCTGCTAAAACCCCTTTAATTTCATCGATGCAGACACCCTCCTCGTCTTTTATTATTCCATCGGCTCTTCCTTCTAGCTGAAGAAAAATACCCTCTAAGTCATAAGTTTTCTTTAGGGATACCTCTGAAGTGTAATTGCTTCCCATTCTTTGCTGAATTTTTCTATGAAGTCTTGCTCCCTGCTGCATTGCATCTAAGTCCATCCCACCGCTGCGATTGTCAATATCTCCTTCTTGCAACAGGAATTCCACAAAGTTTCTTACCGATATCCTTACATGATTTTTTTCCATTTCTCTATGATAACACAAATTCCGTCATATTTCCTCTATATCTGAGAGGCAAATGATTCATTTGGCATCTTCTGTTTTCCCGTGAAGCAATCGATATAGATTTACAAAAGCCCTGCCACATACGAGAAAATTCTTCTTCCTTTTCTGAAAATTGTAAGGTTTTCTCAATCTTTAATTCTTCATCCGAAACCAAAACCCATTGTTTCTTCGCCTCATGCACCACAAGCATATGATGGCTTTTGTCATAAATCATCCAGTTTTCCACTGGCAATCGGTCTGCAAAATGAGGTGCAAGACAAGTAAGCACCTGATTTTTAGGAGTGATTTCTCCATACAAAATCTGGCTCTGCAGCTCTTTAAACCTTACAAATCCAGTAAGATTGTGAGCTTCACCTCCTACATTCCGGCTGAGGGCAAATACCTTTAATACACTTGGGTTTGACAAATGCTCCATAATCTTTTTACTATCCTTTAATTTCCTGGCCTCTAAAATGGTCTCTGCTATTGCATTGCCTTTACTGTAATCAAAAGAAAGAGCAGCATGATAAATATCCCAATAGGCAGCATAGCCTAAATGTCTCTTAATCATCGATTCAACTGCCAGCACTTTTCGGTTGTTCTCCTCAACCTCCACATAAGTAGAAAAAAGTTCCAGCTCTCCGTCTTCTTTGATTTTAATTCCCCACTCTTCGTCTCGTCTTTCCTTCCATCCATCATAGATAGCAGAAAATATTCCCGTTACGGTATTACTGCATTGATATACGGTTTTCAAAACTTCCACCTCCAAATCTCACATCATCAAACAAGGACATTTGCTGATAAGTCATCCCATCTACTCCTGCCGGTAAACGCTCCTTATGATCCAGCATATTTCTGGCAATATAGTCTTCCTCCAGCTTTGTCTTGTACATCATCCGTCCACTGCATGTGATAAAGTACAAAGCCCGTTTCAAAACCACGCCCATCTTTTTCAAGTCATTAAAATCAAGGGTTCCTAGTCTTCTTGCTTTCACAATTCTGGTGGCGCTGGTATACCCGATTCCAGGAACCCGAAGGAGTACCTCATATTTCGCTGCGTTAATCTCTACCGGGAAATACTCCAGATTTTTTAGTGCCCAATTACACTTCGGGTCAAATAGGACATTGAAGTTTGGACTTTTTTCATTTAAGATTTCATCTGCCCGAAAACGGTAATAGCGAAGAAGCCAATCTGCCTGATAAAGTCTATGTTCTCTTAAAAGAGGCGGTCCTTCTCCTGTTTTTGCCGGTAAGGCTTTATCCTCATTTACATGGATGAATGCAGAATAAAATACTCTTTTCAATTCAAACTTCTGGTACAAACTCTCTGCAACCTTTACAATCTGGTAATCACTTTCTGGCGTAGCACCGATAATCATCTGAGTGCTTTGCCCTGCCGGAACGAATTTCGGGGTATTTTTATAAGTAACCAACTCATATCCATTCTGGCTCCTTTGGTTTTGCACCAAACGCATTGGCTTTAAAATGCTTTCCCGGCTCTTATGGGGAGCAAGGGCTCGCAGCCCCTCTGCCGTAGGCAGTTCTAGGTTTACACTCATACGATCCGCTAAAAATCCCAGCTTCGTTACCCACTCCTGGCTTGCCCCTGGGATTGCTTTTACATGAATATAGCCTTGGAAGTTATGTACCGTTCGTAACTTATGCAGGGTGGCATAAATTAATTCCATCGTATAGTCCGGACTTCTCATCACCCCTGAGCTTAGGAAAAGCCCCTCAATGTAATTTCTCCGATAAAATTCCATCGTCAAACTACACACCTCATCCGGTGTAAATGCTGTACGCTCTATATCATTACTCCGTCTGTTGTAACAATACTTGCAGTCATAGACACATTCATTCGTAAAAAGAATTTTCAAAAGGGAAATACATCTGCCATCTGCGGAAAAAGAATGACAAATCCCTGCCGCCTGGCAATTCCCGATTCCAGTTCCATCATTTTTCCGGTCTACTCCACTGGAGGTACAGGCAACATCATATTTTGCTGCATCGGACAGGATATTTAATTTATCATATAAGGATTTTTCTTCTTGGATTCTCACACTCATTCCCTCCCTCAACATTTGTTTCTTTTATTATATCGAACATTTGTTCTTTTGTAAAGAAAAGGATTTTCTTGCTTTTATGATAAAATTATGATAAAATTACGATATTAAATGTGGAGGTGACATGATGATTCATATTCGACCAGTATCAGACTTGAGAAATAAATTCCCTGAAATCGAAAATCTTGTAAAAGAAGGGGGACCAGTTTATTTAACGAAAAATGGACACGGTTCCATGGTTGTATTAAGCATAGAGCAATACGGAAAACTCACAGAATATGTCGAAACCCAATTGGATGAAGCTGATATGGTAGCCGAATCCACTAGTCAAAGGCTGGGACATAACGAAATTTTCCAAAAAGTTCGGAGGAAATTAGATGAATTATAAACTGCAATATCTTTCTCTGTTTGAAGAGGATTTACTCAATGCAGTACTCTATATTTCTGAAGAACTAAATAATCCCTATGCCGCTCAACGTTTAATAGATGACGTTGAGCGTTCTATTCTTCGTCGTTTGGTAAATCCTTTATCCTTTGAACCTTTTGTATCTTCTAAAGCACGTGACTCTTTATATTATCGGATATACGTCCGTAATTATACTGTCTATTATGTTGTAATCGATGAAATTATGGAAGTCAGACGGCTTCTTTATAATGCCTGTAACACAGACGTGCACTTATAAAGCAAAAATCCTGTTCCAAGCAAACTCACAATGCTTGAAACAGGATTTTCACTCTATTCATACTTATTCTTCTACAACTGCCAATACTTCCACTTCAACCAGTACATTCTTTGGCAAGGTTTTTACAGCCACACAGCTTCTTGCCGGTTTCGATGTAAAATACTTTCCATATACTTCATTAAACGCTGCGAAATCTCCCATATCTGAAAGAAAGCAAGTCGTTTTTAATACCTTGTCGAAGCCTGTTCCAGCCGCTTCCAATACCGCCGCAAGATTCTTGCAAACTTGTTCCGTTTGTTCTGAAATGCTTTCTGCTTCTATTGCATCGGTAGCCGGATTAATTGGTATCTGTCCTGCACTATAGAATAATCCGTTGTGGATGTATCCTTGTGAGTAAGGTCCTAACGCTTTTGGTGCTTTGTCTGTTTGTACTGCTTTCATAATTTTAATTCTCCTTTGTATTTAATATTTTATGAGAGACGCAGATATCGAAAAGAGCCATCCCTACCGATTTAAAGTAGGTAGTTTCCCCTTTCTCTATCGCCCTTCTTTCTCCTTTTAAATAGTCGCTCATTAAAACAACATTTTCTTCCTTTAAGATTCCTTCAGCCAAAGGCTGGGCCAGATCTCCTGTCTCCTCCATTGCATAGGGCAGCTCAATATACACCTTATCAACCAAAGAGCAGACCACGTCCGGTATTTCCCGCATCTCTGGGGTATAAGAACCAATACTAATGATACATTTTCCTCTTAACTGCTCTGCATCATTTGGAAGCACTGGAGCAGTCGCGGTAGTTGTAGTACATAAGATATCACTCTTTTTTACCAGCTCTTCTACCTCTTTGTATTCACAAATTTCAACTTCTCTTCCTGTCTTTTCCAGAATTTCTTCCTTCAAGTTCTTCTTATATTCTTCCATATCCTTTCCCCGGCGGTTAAACAGATTCACCCTTTCTAATTCTCTGGCACAGGCGGCAAAGAGTGCTTGATAATAGCCTTGTGTGCCTGCACCGATAATTCCAACTGATTTCGCATCTTTCTTCGCAAAATGGCGAATACCAACACCTCCTACTGCTCCTGTCCGATAGGCGGTTATGGTCTGGCCATCTAACACTGCAATTGGCTGTCCGGTTTCTACATCATTTAGCAGAACAACCCCATCAATGAGAGGAAGATTTATTTTTGCATTCTCCGGAAAAATGGATAATATCTTTGTCCCAATCACTTCCTTCGTATAACAAGGCATGTACATCATGGTTTTATTGCTATCCTCTACACTTTGTCTTGGAGGCATAAAATAATTTCCTTCTCCAAAAACAGTGTATGCATGCTCAATCTCATCCATCATCTCATTTAAATTAATTCTCTTTTTGATCTCTTCTTTCCCCAATACAATCATAGCTGACTCCTTTCTTCTCTCGTTACATCCTTAAGCCACTTATAGCTTTTATATCGTTTCAGCGTAAATGGTAATTTCAATACCTCATCACTTAATAATAGCACATACACCACCGGTACGCTAAGCTTAAACACAAATGCCGCCAGGGCACCTGCTATAATGGAAAATCCCCACATTGTCACCAAATCTAAAATGAGCCCCATCTTCGTATCTCCACCGGCTCGAAACACTCCTACTACCAAGGTCGAATTAATTGCCTGGCAAAAAGCAAAGTAACTCATGACGATAAACATTACCTTCACATACTCCTTCGCCAAATCTCCTAATGCAAGGTTCGCTGTTGCAACTGGACCCAGCACTAAAATAAGCAAACCTCCAAAGACTCCCAATATCACACTAATCCAAACAAAGTGCTTCGCGTAAACCTTGGCAAGCTCCATTTTCTTTTCTCCAATGGTCTTTCCCAACAAAATAGCTGTTGCATTAGCCACCCCAAAGACCACGACCATCGCCAGCTGTCGCGCCACCTGTGCCACTGAGTTCGCAGCCGTAGCTGCACTTCCCATATGCCCGATAATCGCCGCATTGGCAGATGTCCCCATCCCCCAAAGCAATTCATTGATTACCACAGGTAGAGCATAGATGATAAAATCCTTTACCAACCAGCCATCTAACTTCACCATGTGTCTGAAACGAATTTTCACTTCCTTGTTTTTGAGCTTTGCGTAGAAAAAAACGATTGTCATTTCCACTATTTTCGCAGCCAGTGTTCCGATTGCTGCACCTTGTATGCCCAGCTTCGGGAATCCCCAAAGGCCAAAGATCAATAAAGAGTTTATACATACATTGGTAATCAAAGAAGCTAAGTAAACGAAGGTAGCAATCAGTACCCTTTCAATGCTTCTCATAATATATAGGTAGACCTGTGTAATCGAGGTTAGGACGTAAGAAATTCCTATGATGCGCAGGTATTTCACTCCCTCTGCTATCACCTCAGGATCATTACTGAAAATCCCCATCAATACTTGGGGTATGGATAATGCTAAAATTGCAAAAAGCACTCCTGCGCCTACCCCAAATAATAATGCCATTCCCAGTATTTTTTCTATGGTCTGAACATCCTTTTTTCCCCAATACTGTGCAGTCAATACCGTTGCTCCCGAAGTGATCCCCATTAGAATCAGCGTCATAATAAACTGGACTTGATTCGCTAAAGAAGCGCCGGATAATACCTTCTCTCCTACCTTCCCTAACATGATTACGTCTGCTGCCGTAATCCCTACATTAATCAGATTTTGAAGTGTCATAGGGATAATCAAGGCAAATACCTGTCCGTAAAAGGACCTTGGATTAAACCCCAGGCTCTTCGTTTGCTCTTTTGTATATTTCATATGCTTTTTGCGCATCTATCCTGCAAAAAACACCGAGGGTTTTCGTATCTCCAAATGTGGATATATCTGCCATTTTCCGTAACTCCTCATCCTCCAACTTCCCTTTGGATAATTGTGTTAAACGAATGGGCATATCCAAAGACTTGAAAAACTGCTCCGTTGTTTCAATTGCTTCGAGTGCTGCTTCCTCCTTATTCTCATTTTCAATATTGAATACTCTCTTTCCATACTGGACAAATCTGTCTATATCTTCCTGATAGACTTCTCGCGCCCAGCTTGACCAAAGAGCCGACAGTGTCCCACCATGGGCTTCATCATACAAAGCACTCAATACATGGCCAATTCCATGGACTGCAAAATCCTTTCCATTTCCCAATCCGGTTAAATCATTATGAGAGAGACTTCCGCTCCACATAATCTCGCTCATGGACTGATAATCCTTTGGATTACGATAAGCCTTCTTTCCATTTCTTATGACATTTCTCATAAGACCTTCTGCAATCTCATCCGTCATCTCATTTCCACTGGCTTTCGTGAAATAGCGCTCAATTGTATGCATATAGATATCTGTAATTCCACACGCCAAGGGATATTTCGGAAGGGTAAATGTAAGCTCCGGGTTCAAAATTCCAAACCGTGGCCGATTTAAATCTGATGTCAGCCCCTTCTTACGGTCTATTTCTGTATTGGTTAAAACTGCTGATGGACTGCTTTCACTTCCTGCTGCCGCAAGGGTTAAAATCACACCGACTGGCAATGCCTTCTTTGGCACCTCCTCATCCATCCAAAAACTCCAAATATCGGTTTTGGGATTCGCTGCACCCACTGCCACTGCTTTACCTGTATCAATTGCACTACCACCGCCAATTGCCAAGACAAAGTCTACTCCTGCTTCAATGGCCTTCTTTACACCTTCTCTTGCAAAATCCAGCCTTGGATTTGGTTTGGCTCCTCCATGCTCTACGTACAAAATTCCATCTTTCTCCAGAATTTTCTTCACCTCGTCTAAAAGCCCGCTTCTTACCACCGAACCACTTCCGTAGACAATTAAAACCTTACTTCCATTGTATTTTTTTATCAATTCACCCGTCTTCTCTTGTGCCTGTCTTCCAAACACAATTTCCGTAGGGCTGTAATATCGAAAACTATCCATTGTTTTTACCTCCTTCTTTTTTTCCTACAAATATGATAATCGATCTGCTTCCAATCAGACACTCCTCACTCTCCATTCTTATTGGTTCATGATACACACTGTCTTCCAGACCTGTATTAACCACTATATAATATCTTTTCTGTGCCGGCAAGGAGGGAAGGGAAATATTTTGACTTTCCCAATGGGGATTCACATAAATCAACACAATGTCCTCCTCTGCTTTGTCTTCGTCGTATCCAGCAAACTGTACACCAACTACTCCATTGGAAAAGTTCATATCCCTTACATAGGGTTGCAAACTGTGAAAGCTGATTTCTGGCAGTCCCTGTGAAGACATTTTTGTTCTTCCCCGGAGAACTGGATGCTCTTTTCGAAAGGCAATCATAAATTGGAAATACTGGAAAATATCCTTATTTTTTTCCAAATCCTTCCATGAAATCCATGAAATTTCATTATCCTGACAGTAAGGATTATTGTTTCCATATTGTGTGTTACAAAACTCATCTCCCGCCAAAAACATAGGAGTGCCTCTGCTGCAGAAAAGAACACCTGCCCCATTCTTAATCATTCTTTTTCGAAGTGCACGTACCTCTTCATTCGTTGTTTCCCCTTCCACTCCACAATTCCAGCTCCGGTTATCATTTGCTCCATCTGTGTTATCCCATCCGTTTGCTTCATTGTGTTTCTCATTATAGGAATACAAATCATAAAGAGTAAATCCATCGTGACACGTTAGAAAATTAATTGAGGTTTTCAGTCCCCTCTCTTCCGTCAAATAAATATCTTCCGACCCGGCAATTCTCTTTGCCGCCTGGGCTGCACTTTCCAGCCCTCCCTTTAAATACTCCCGAAGAGTGTCTCTGTACTGCCCATTCCATTCAGACCAACGATTAAATGTAGGAAAGCTTCCCACCTGATAAAGCCCACCTGCATCCCATGCCTCCGCAATCAACTTTGTGTTGCTCAAGATGGAATCAAAAGCCAAGGACTCTATCAAAGGTGGATTTTTCAAGGGCTCTCCCGATTCATCTCTTCCTAAAATGGAAGCAAGGTCAAAGCGAAACCCATCAATACGATAAGTTGTTACCCAATAGCGCAGGCAATCCACGATCATTCTCCGCACCACTGGGTGATTGCAGTTCATGGTATTTCCTGTGCCGCTAAAATTATAATAGTTGCCATCCGGATTCAGCATATAGTATATGTTGTTATCCAAGCCCTTAAAAGAAATAAAGGGTCCTTCTTCATTTCCTTCTGCCGTATGATTAAATACCACGTCTAAGATAACTTCTATATCATGATTATGAAGCTCCCGAATCAGCTCCTTAAATTCTCTTCCTTCAAAATTATACTCGATTGCATTGGCATAGCTTGTATTGGGTGCAAAAAAAGCAGTGGAACCGTATCCCCAGTAATTTACAAGCTCTTTTCCATTGTGAAATCTTCTCCCGCTTAATTCATCAAATTCAAACACAGGCATCAACTCCACTGCATTGACTCCCAGTTCTTTTAAGTATGGAATTTTTTCCTTCAGTCCTGCAAAGGTTCCCTTTGCTTCTACACTTTCATCTTGAATCGTAAAGCCACGTACGTGAAGCTCATAAATCACCAAGTCTTCTATCGGTGTGTCTAGTTCATGCCAGGGACCCCAGTCAAAATCATTTTTAACCACTCTTGCTTTATACCCTTTTGTATTGAGATGCACTCCCCATTCTCTTTGACCTGCCACTGCTTTTGCATAGGGATCCAAAAGAACATTATCCTTATTGAATAAAAGACCTTTTTGTGGTTCCCATGGGCCATCAAACCGATAGGCATATTCCAGGTTTTTAACACTAATACCAAAAACAATAATTGAATACACCGTTCCTACACGGTAGCTTTTTGGAATTGGTATAATGACAAAGGGTTTGTTCTCTCCCTTGTGAAAAAGTAAAAGCTCACAGGAGGTTCCGCCTTTTGATGCAATTGTAAAGCAGACTCCACCAGATGGAATGGCCATCGCTCCCAAATGTTCATAAAATCCCGGTCTGACGTCATAACCATTAATCGTTTCCACTGGTTCTAGGTGATACCCAAACTCAAATCCCTCAATTGACATTTTTGATTCCCCCTTACTTATTATTCAGATAGAATACTGCCAGCTGTGTTCGATCACGCAAATTTAATTTCTCTAATATTTGACTCAAATAATTACGTACAGTTCCCTCACTCAAATATAAAGTGTTTGATATTTCCTTATTGCTCAATCCCTGTGCAACCAAACGGATAATATCCATCTCCTTTGCTCCAATTTCATAGGCTGTAAAATCACACTTCTGTTCTCTTTGGAGAAGCCCTGGAATCTTTGAAACAATTTCATTTCCGAAAACAGTCTGTCCTGAATACACAGCATGGACTGCAGGAATAATATTTTCATAGTCCTGTTTAATCAAGTATCCCTTCACTCCATACTTCAAGGCTTTTATAATGTACTCATCATCGGAAAATGTAGTAAGAAGCAAAATTTTAGCATCTTTATTGGTTTCTAATATTTCTTTAGACGCACTCAGTCCATCCATCTCCTCCATGCGGATATCCATTAAAAGTACATCCGGTGTATACTCTCTAAATAAACGAATAGCATCCTTTCCATCCTGTCCAATTCCAACCACCTCAATGGATGGATCTCCTTCTAAAATAATCTTTAATGACACAGAAACCAGCTTATCATCATCTACAATTAATATTTTCATTTATACTCTCCCTGTATGAATTGGTATGGTTATAAAAATACGAAACCCCTTCTCTTTTTGAATCCTCATAGTTCCCTTAAAGCCCTCTACCCGGTCTTCCATATTCATTAAGCCGATTCCCTCTCCTTCATTCCCCGGCTTTTGACCATTGTCTTCAATAATAAACTGATACATAGACGGATGCTCAATAAGAGATACCTTTACCTCTGTTGCATCGCTATGCTTTGCAACGTTGCTCAATCCCTCTTTCAAAATAGATAGAAAGGTATATTTCAGCTCTCTTTTTACATCCTTCTCCATTTCAAATTTTAAAGTAACGGGACAAAAATCAAATTCTCTTGTAATCCTTTCAAACATACTTCTTAAATCGATGGATTCGTCATGTAAATCATGAACACTCTCACGGATACTGGTCATTGCCTGATCCAAAGTATCTTTCAGCTGGGCAAGCCCCTCCCTTTTAGCCCCTTCTTCCTCTCGGGAAAGAATTGCTCCATTAATTAAAATTGCCCGTGACAACATATGCCCCACGTTATCATGAATTTCTCTTGCAATGCGATTTCTTTCCTTCAACGTAGCATTGTGAATTTCATACTCCTTATTGGACAGAATCGCCCTGTTTTTCTCCTTTAAAAGAAGTTCTTTCTCTACACCTGTATCTCTGGTTTCAATATATTCATTTTTTAATTTTTCATAGCTCATCGTTTGATGATGAAAGAGCAGACAGATTGTGAGTCCAAGTACTAAAAAAACAGTTAATTGGATATTATCTGTCCCCCATTGATAGATATAGACGCCTGCTAATGGAAGAATCACCCAGGTGTTTTTTCGCCTAAGTGCTCCATAAAAAATCACCGGAATAAAAAGCAAAGCAATGGGGTTTATAAGTCCGGAAACAAGATATACCAGCACCACAACTAAATTGCCTGTTTTATAGTTTACGCAAAAGTCGATAGCTCCATATAAAACCACCAGCAGAAAAGCAATGATAAATCCATCCTCTAACCCAATAATAAAAGCACTTGTGATGCAATATAATAACAAAATAACTTGATCAATGACCGATTTCATATTCACTTCCTTAATTTAATGACATTTGTCACATGCCTTACTGACATGTGACACTTCTATTATATACGCACAGATTCTATACTACAAGTAAGAAAAGAAAGGGGTAAGACAAATGATTCAAATAGAAAATCTAGTAAAAAGATATGGCAGCTTAGTTGCCCTGGACCATTTAAACTTAAATATTGAAGAAGGTGAGATTTTTGGACTGCTTGGTCCAAATGGCTCTGGAAAAACAACGGCAATCAATTGCTTGTTAGCACTTTTGCGTTACGACAAAGGAGATATCCGTATATTTGGTAAACCTATGAAACCGAACAGTTACGATATCAAAAAAGACATCGGCGTAGTGATGCAGAATGTAGCAGTATTTGATTTGATGAGTGTTTATGAAAATATCGATTACTTCTGTGGCCTTTACGTTACAAATAAAAAGAAAAGAAAGCTCCTTGTCGAAGAAGCTCTTGAATTTGTTGGTCTTTCCGATTATCGGAAAATGCGTCCCAAAAAGCTCTCCGGTGGACTTTTACGCCGGTTAAACATTGCCTGCGGAATTGTTCACAAACCAAAGCTTATTATTATGGATGAACCAACGGTAGCTGTGGATCCACAAAGCAGAAATAAAATATTGGAAGGAATCATGGAGTTGAATCGTCAAGGCTCCACAATCATCTACACCTCCCACTATATGGAGGAAGTAGAGCAGATTTGCAGCCGCATTGCTATTATGGATAAAGGGCGGGCAATTGCTACCGGCACCACTGAGGAACTGAAAAAAATGATTAAGACCGGAGAAATCATTCTGATTGATGCCATATCCCTGACCCCTGATGAGTTAGCAAGAATACAGGAGCTTCCTCATGTCTACGACGTAAGCTACACAGACCATAAGCTGAAAATAAAGCTCAGCAGTGGAAAGCACAATCTCGTTCGCGTACTGGAATATCTCCAGTCAGAAGACATTTACTTTGGCCGGGTACTTTCTGAACTTCCAACACTAAATGACGTTTTCCTTGAAATTACCGGAAAAGAACTGAGAGACTAGGAGGAATCACCATGTTACATCTTATAAAATACCGTTTCATACAAATTGTGAATGACCGGACCTCTATGTTTTGGAGCTTAGTCTGGCCTCTGCTTCTTGGAACCATGTTCTTCGTTGCCTTTGGCCGTTTGGGATCAAATGATGCTATTGGATCCGCTGATTCTGACTGGACGGAAATTCCAGTAGGAGTCATAACTGTGGATGATTCCAGGGAAGGAGACACCTTTGCTGCTTTCTTAGAGAGCGCTGATGAAGATATAATTGCCCTTCAGTCCTACAGCACAGAAAAAGAAGCCGAAAAAGCTCTTAAAGAAAAAGAAATTTCTGGTATCTATAAAGTTCAGAAAGAGCCTGAATTGATTGTCGGAAAATCTGGCATGAATGAAAGCATCCTTTCCTCTTTGTTGGAAAGCTATAACAAAAATTACCATCTTATGACTTCTATAGCAGCCAAACATCCAGAAAAAATTGCGACTGCCATGGAAGAAATTGCAAATTATGAAAGCTACACCAAAGAGAACTCTCTTGGCGGCTCCTCATTGAACCCTATAATTCACTACTTTTTCGCATTGATTGCATACAGCTGTTTATCCGGTGCTTTTCTCGGAATAAAAGCAAGCATTGATGGCCAGGCCAACACCTCGCCCCTTGGTGCACGACGCAGCATTACTCCAACTCACAAGCTCACCTTGATTTTAGTAGACTTTTTTGTTCTCGTTACTGTACATTTCATTAATGTATTGATTTTATGTGGATACCTGCGTTTTATTCTAAAAATTGATTTTGGCTCAGAGGTGGGGAAATTGTTGATGATCTTATTCATGGGAAGTGTGATTGGAATTTCCATAGGTGTTGCTTTTGGAGCAGTCAGCAAATTATCTATTAATGGAAAAATGGGATTTGCCGTCCTTCTTACATTGTTCCCAAGCTTTCTTGCAGGACTTATGTTTGGAAACATCCAGCATATTATCGAGAATAATCTGCCTATCGTCAATCGGATTAATCCTGCAGCAGTCTTAAGTGAATGCTTTTATTGTCTGGGAATCTATACGGATGCAGCAAAGCTTAGTAGAAATCTTATCACCCTTGGTCTTATGAGCATCTTAATACTTGCCATTGCATTTATCGCAGTAAGGAGGGAACAATATGACAGTATTTAAAGGATTTTTACTTCTGGCAAAACGAAATATAGGCATTGGCATTATGTATCTCGGCATCTTCCTTTCAATTGCAATTGCCATTGAAAGAGTGGGCGGTGCTAAGGCTCAAACCAGCTTTGAAGAAACCTCTCTGAAAATCGGGGTTGTGGATGAAGACCATTCCGAATTGTCTCAAGGACTCAAGGAGTATTTAAGTACAAAGCATACTGTTACTTCCTATCCTATGGATAAATCCCTGCTTCAAGATAAGCTATTTTATCGGGATATCTCCTATATTATTTACATTCCCGAAAATTTTGAAGAGAAGGTCATTCAAAACGGGGACTCTTTATCGGTTACTAAATTACCAGACAGTACCTCTGCTATTTATGGAGACCAGGAAATCGATGCTTTCTTAAATGGAATCCGAACATTAAAAACAAGTGGTTTTTCAACCTCCGAAGCTGTAGATGAAATGCTGGACTCAACAAAGATTGAAACCTCAATTACCTTAGTTGATTCCAATGGAAACGGCGGAACAATAGCGCCGCATTCATTCTACTATCAGTACATGCCTTATATCATGCTGGCCATTTGCTGCTTCATCTTTGGAACAATTTATCTGGAATATCGGAATTTAGATTTAAAAAGGAGACTGCTCTGCTCTTCCATTTCTTCCAGGAAGCAAAATATGGAACTTTTGCTGGGTACACTGGCTGTTGGATTTTTACTCTTTTTAATAATCACTGGCCTTGCCTTGATTCTGTACGGCAGAAATATGACAAATGACTCCAATATATGGCATTATATAGCAAACTCATTTTTACTCCTGGTTATGTCCTTATCTCTGGCCTTCCTGGTTGGTAATCTCATAGACAGAGAAAATCTTCTAAACCCTATTACCAACATACTATCTCTTGGAATGGCTTTCCTTTGCGGAGTATTTGTTCCCATGGAGTTTTTAGGTTCCGGTGTCCTTACTGTTGCAAAGTTCTTACCTGTATATTGGTATGAAATTGCAAATGATATTCTAGCTCATAACACGATCTTATCTGCCAGTCAAATGGCAACATTAATAAAATGCTATGGAATACAACTACTGTTTGCCGCCGCTTTCTTCAGCGTTTCCATAGTGGTCTCTAGGTTAATGCAGCAAAAACAGTAGCTTTATCCCATGAAAAAAGAAGGAGTATCAAACTCCTTCTTTTACTATCTTTAATCAAAAAGCTTCTTTTTCGTTTTCTTCGGTTTAATTTCCTGCTTTAAAGTATTGCCTGTCAATTCATCAAAATGTTTTAAAGCTTCTTTCGCTTCCGGGCTTAATTTTTCCGGAGTCTGAATAACCAAAGTTACATAGTGGTCTCCTCTTACCTTTGGATTTCGCAGAGAAGGAACACCTTTTCCTTTTAAACGTACTTTGGTATCTGTTTTCGTTCCTGGTTTTACCGTGTATACTACTTCACCATCAACTGTTTTCACTCGAATATCATTTCCCAGAGTTGCCTGAGCAAAGGAAATTGGAACGGTTGAGAAGATATGTGTATCTTGTCTTTGGAAAATTGGATGTCTTGCCACAATCACCTCTACAAGTAAGTCTCCTCTTGGTCCGCCATTTGTACCTGGTTCACCTTTTTCACGAATGCGTACACTTTGACCATTATCAATTCCTGCTGGAATATTCACTTTGATTTTTTTATTCACAGAGATAAATCCGCTGCCCTTACAATCTGGGCACTTCTCCTTAATAATTGTTCCAGTTCCATGACAATCCGGACAAGTCTGTACATTTTGAACGGTTCCAAAGAAGGACTGCTGTGTATACACCACTTGGCCTTTTCCACCACATTTCCGACAGGTCTCTGGACTCGTTCCAGCCTTTGCGCCTGTACCGTTACAGGTTGGACAAGACTCTTTTAACTGAATATCCATTTCTTTTTCCGTACCAAAAACCGCTTCTTCAAAGGTAATACGAACACTTTTTCGTACATTCATTCCCTTCATCGGTCCCTGATTCGAGTATCCTCTTCTGCTTCCACCAAAGATATCTCCGAAGATATCTCCAAAGATATCACTGAAATCAGCACCACTAAAGTCAAATCCACCGAATCCACCGGCGCCTCCTGCACCACCATCAAAGGCAGCATGACCTAATTGATCATATTGGCGACGTTTCTCAGAATCACTTAATACTGCGTAAGCTTCAGAGGCTTCCTTAAATTTCTTTTCTGCTTCAGCATCACCCGGATTCATATCCGGGTGATACTTTTTAGCAATCTGCCTATATGCTTTTTTTAGCGTTGCGTCATCTGCATCTTTACTGACGCCTAGCACTTCATAGTAATCTCTTTTTGATTCAGCCATATTTATACTTCCTTATAATCTCCGTCTACAACATCGTCTCCATCAAAGCCTTCTGGTGCCGGGCCTGTTCCAGCCTGTTGTCCCATATCTGGACCTGCCGCTCCATCAGCGCCTGCCTGAGCATAAACCTTTTCAAAAAGTTTTTGTGCGCTTGCCATTAGCTTTTCTTTACCTTCATTTAATTCTGCAATTTCAGCATCGGAAACATTTTCAACGTTTACCTTTTCTACAACTGCTTTCAATGCTTTCAAATCAGCCTCTACTGCTTCCTTATCTGCTGCATCCAGTTTATCACCAATGTCAGTCAAAGATTTCTCTGTCTGGAACACCAATGCTTCTGCATCATTCTTCGCATCGATTCCTTCTTTACGCTTTTTATCTTCTGCCTCAAACTGTGCTGCCTCTTTTACTGCCTTATCAATATCATCATCAGACATATTAGAACCAGCTGTAATTGTAATGTGCTGTTCTTTACCAGTTCCAAGATCTTTTGCAGATACATTTACAATACCATTGGCATCAATATCAAAGGTTACTTCGATTTGTGGTACTCCACGCATTGCCGGTGGGATTCCATCCAGTCTAAATTGTCCTAAAGATTTATTATCCTTTGCAAACTGTCTTTCACCTTGTACTACATTGATGTCTACCGCTGTTTGATTGTCTGCTGCTGTGGAGAATACCTGACTCTTCTTTGTCGGAATCGTTGTATTTCTCTCGATTAATCTTGTTGCAACTCCTCCCATGGTTTCAATTGAAAGAGAAAGTGGAGTTACGTCAAGAAGAAGTACATCTCCCGCTCCTGCATCTCCTGCAAGTTTACCACCTTGTACGGATGCTCCGAGAGCTACACATTCATCTGGATTCAATTTATTACTTGGCTCTTTGCCAGTTAGCTTCTTCACTTCTTCTACCACTGCTGGTATACGAGTAGATCCTCCTACTAAAAGAACCTGTCCTAAGTCAGATGCATTGATTCCTGCATCAGAAAGCGCTCTCTTTACTGGCTCTGCAGTTCTTTGAACTAAGTCATGTGTTAATTCATCAAATTTAGCACGAGTCAAATTCATGTCAAAATGCTTTGGTCCTTCATTTGTTGCAGTGATAAATGGCAAATTGATGTTCGTTGTTGTTGATGCTGAAAGCTCCTTTTTCGCCTTTTCAGCTGCTTCTTTTAATCTTTGAAGAGCCATCTTATCGCTTGATAAATCTACACCTTCTGTCTTTTTAAACTCATCCAGCATATATTTTGTTACTTTTTCATCGAAGTCATCTCCACCAAGTCTGTTATCACCTGCTGTTGAAAGCACTTCAATAACTCCATCACCAATTTCAATAACAGATACGTCGAAGGTACCACCACCTAAGTCATATACCATAATCTTTTGTTCGCTTTCATTATCAAGGCCATAAGCCAAAGCTGCTGCTGTAGGCTCATTGATGATACGCTTTACATCTAATCCAGCAATTTTTCCTGCATCCTTTGTTGCTTGTCTTTGCGCATCATTAAAGTAAGCTGGTACTGTAATAACTGCTTCTCCAACACTTTCTCCTAAATAGTTTTCTGCATCTGCTTTCAGCTTCTGAAGCACCATTGCAGAGATTTCCTGTGGAGAATATTTCTTTCCTTCTACTTCTACCTTGTAATCTGAGCCCATTTCTCTTTTAATAGAAGAAATTGTTCTCTCAGAGTTTGTAACTGCCTGACGCTTTGCAGGCTCTCCTACAAGACGCTCTCCTGTCTTTGTAAATGCTACTACAGAGGGTGTTGTTCTTGATCCTTCTGTGTTTGTGATAACCGTTGGTTTACCACCTTCCATTACTGCTACACAACTGTTTGTTGTTCCTAAGTCAATACCAATTATTTTACCCATAATATAACCTCCTGATTTATTATCAATTTTTCTAGTTTGCTACTTTTACCATACTGAATCGAACTACAGTATCTTTATACATATAACCTTTTTGTAACTCTTCTGCTACTACATTTTCTCCAAGACTTTCATCCTCCACATGCATCACTGCATTATGGAAATCTGGATTGAATTCTTGTCCTAAAGCATCGATTGGCTTTACTCCTACCTCTTCTAAGGATGTGATAAGCTGTTTATAAATCATTTCCATCCCTTGAACGAAAGGCTCACTTTTTTCTTCTTCTGTTACTGCCTCTAAACCTCTTTCAAAGTTATCAATTACCGGAAGTATTTTTTCAACAATGTCTTTCGCACCAATCTCATACATTTTAGATTTTTCTTTATCTGTACGCTTACGGAAGTTTTCAAATTCCGCCATTTGGCGCGTCAGCTTGTCAGTAAGTTCCTCTATTTTTTCGTCTTTTTTGTCTTGCTTTTTGGACTTTTTCTTCTTTGAATTTTCTTTTTCCTGCTTGGCCTCCTCTATGATGGGATCTGCCTTTAATTCTTCTTCGTCTACAACCTCCCCGGAAGCCTTTGCTTCTTCTACTGCTTCCTTAATCATGTCTTCTTTCTTCTTTTCACTCAAGGATACGTCCTCCTTTCTCACTCTTTTTTGTGAAACATACTATCCAGTTCCTGTTGGAGCTTCTTCATGGACTTCAACACATGCTCATAATCCATTCTTTTGGGACCGATAATTCCTATGCTGCCTCTTAAGCCTTCACCTAAATCGTAGGTGGCTGTAACAACACTGCAGTCCTTCATATTTTCAACAGGGGTTTCGTCTCCTATATAGACTTGTATTCCTGTATTTTCTTCTTTTGTTAATGTCTGTGTTACCAATTCCGTTAGCTGCTGCTGCTCTTCAAATGCACTGATGATTTCCTGAGCATTCTCTTTATCACTTAGCTCCGGATATTTGAAAAGATTTCTTGCTCCGCTGGTATAAACCTGAATGTCATCATCTAATGAAACTGCTCTTGCAACCTCATCCAACACACATCCTACCACATCACTGTGAATCCCTGCTTCTTCTTTTAGTTTTGCAATCAGACCCAGGTTAATCTCTGCAATGGGTAATCCATTTAGTGTAGTGTTTAAAAGCATATTTAACTTTAACAGGACTTCATCCGTTATCCTTTCGTCTACATCTATAATGGTGTTCTTAATCACATTTCCACCTAAAACAATAACTGCAATAATCTGTTCACTGTTTACTCTCGAAAGCTGAATAAACTTTATCTTGTTCCCACTGTTTGCAGGGGACGTAATCAGCGTCGCATAATTTGTATTGCTTGCCAGCACAGTTGCCGCTTGCTTTAAGAGCTTCTCCATCTTGTCTACTTTCTCAAGCATGGCATCCTGTCTTTCCATCAGCTCTTTTTCCTTTTCCGCCATCAGCATATCCACATAAAGCCGATACCCTTTATCGGAAGGAATTCTTCCTGCAGATGTATGAGGCTGTACAATGTATCCCATCTCCTCTAAATCTGCCATTTCATTACGTATAGTTGCTGAACTTAAATTCAAATCCGTATACTTGGATATTGTCCTTGAGCCCACCGGCTCACCTGTCTCCAGATAATTTTTTATAATCGCCTGCAAGATACGAAGTTTTCGTTCTGCCAGTTCATGTTCTGCCAAGAGCTCACCTCCTTTTTTCAGCATGTTAGCACTCGACGTTTCTGAGTGCTAACACCTACGTATATAAATCTACCACTTGAAAGAGGTCTTGTCAACACTTCTTGCTTATTTTTTACCTTTTTCATAGTCTCCCGGGTGAAAAAAACGTTCGTTTTTAATTTCATCAGGCAAATACTGCTGTTCCACATAGTGCCCGGGGTAATCATGTGGATACAAATAACCCGTTCCCCGTCCCAAATCTGGTGCTCCTTTATAGTGAGCATCCTGAAGATGAGATGGAACACTGGTCTTTTTACGCTTGACACTATTCATTGCCTCAAAGATTCCCAATGCCGAATTGCTTTTCGGTGCGTTTGCAATGTACAAAACTGCCTGAGACAAAATAATCTGAGCCTCTGGCATACCAACCCGCTCTACTGCAAGAGATGCACTCACTGCGACGTTTAATGCCATAGGATCTGCATTGCCTACATCTTCCGATGCACAAATCATGATTCTTCTTGCAATAAACTTCACATCCTCACCAGCTGTCAGCATTTTTGCCAAATAGTACAGAGCCCCATCCGGATCTGAGCCCCGCATGCTTTTTATAAAAGCCGAGATTGTGTCGTAATGGTTATCTCCTTTTTTATCATAGTTCAATACTCTTCTTTGTATACATTCCGCTGCAACCTCCAGAGTAATATGTATCTTTCCATCATCGCTGCGTTCCGTCGTCATAATGCCTAATTCAATTGCATTGAGAGCACTTCTTGCATCTCCTCCTGAGACATCTGCCAGAAAATCAATTGCCTCTGGCGTAATTTCCGCATTATAGCTTCCCATTCCCTTTTTCTCATCGTAAACTGCCCGTTGGATTAGTTTTTTAATATCCTCTTCAGACAATGGACGAAGCTCAAAGATACTGGATCTGGAAAGCAAGGCAGAATTCACCTCAAAAAAAGGATTTTCTGTCGTCGCTCCAATCAGCACCAAAGTACCGTCTTCTACAAAAGGTAACAGATAATCCTGCTGGGCTTTGTTAAAACGATGAATTTCATCTACGAAGAGAATAGTTTTCTTCTGATACATTCCAAAGTCATCCTTTGCCCTTTTTACCACCTCTTCCATGTCTTTTTTCCCTGCAACAGTAGCATTGATTTGAACAAAGCTTGATTCTGTTGTATTTGCAATCACTTTTGCGATTGTGGTTTTTCCAGTTCCCGGAGGTCCATAAAAGATAACCGAGCCCAATTTATCTGCCTTTATGGCACGGTACAGTAATTTCCCCTTTCCTATGATATGCTCCTGGCCTACCACCTCTTCTAATGTCTCTGGTCTTAGTCTGGCCGCTAATGGAGATTCTTTTTCCATATTTTGTTCCCTTACGTAATCAAATAGATCCATATTTTCTCCTCTCTTACATCTGAAGGATGTCCCGGACTACTTCACCGGCAATCAGCAATCCTGCAACAGGGGGTACAAAGGATACACTCCCTGGAACAGAAGACTCTCCAACATCCATTGGCTTTTCTTTTGAGAAGAGCACCTTTAAGTGGTAAATTCCTCTCTTTTTAAGCTCTCTTCTCATGACACGGCTTAATGGATCCATACTGGTTTTTGAAAGATCCCCTATTTCAAAAAGTTCTGCATGCACTTTATTCCCGGTACCCATACAGGATAGAATTGGAATATTATGTTCCTTCGCTTTTTCTACAATACAAATTTTTGCTGTAATCGTATCAATAGCATCAATAATATAATCCACTTTCATTTCAAAAAATTTATCTACATTAGAAGGAAGAACGAAATCTTCAAAGGTAATCACCCTGGTATCCGGTGAAATGTCTTTGATTCGTTCTTCCATAAGGTTTATCTTCTTCTCCCCTATTGTACTATGGTATGCAATGGATTGGCGGTTGATATTAGATGGGGATACCACATCATTATCCACTAAAATAAGATTCCCCACTCCTGCTCTTGCCAAAGCCTCTATGCAGTGAGAGCCTACTCCCCCCACACCAAAAATTAAAACCGTAGACTTTGCCAAAGTGGATACTCCTTCACTTCCTAACAAAAGTTCGGTTCTTGAAAATACATTTGTCATAATTCTTCACCTCTTACGTATCATATCATATGAAATTTTAGGTTGACAATCAATTTTATTCAACCTACAATTGTCTAATGAGAAATTGGAGGAAATATAAATATGGAAAATAAAATGGGAACAAAACCGATACCAAGTCTTTTGGTATCCATGTCACTGCCAATCATGATTTCAATGCTTGTACAAGCACTTTACAATATAGTTGACAGCATTTTCGTTGCAAAACTTGGAGAAAATGCTCTTACTGCTGTTTCATTAATCTTCCCGATACAGAATTTAATGATTGCAACCGCGGCAGGGACGGGAGTTGGTATGAATGCAATTCTCTCCCGCTGTCTTGGAGCCAAAGATACTGCTCAAGCCAATCGCACTGCACAAAACGGTGTACTCCTGGGGGTTTTGAACTTTGTAATCTTTGCACTCATCGGAATTTTCTTTTCAAGGACATTTCTTTATGCACAGACTACAGACCCTGAGATATCTCGTATGGGAATACAGTATATGGAGATTATTTCCATCTTCTCCGCTGGTATTTTTTTAGAAATAACCTTTGAAAGACTGTTACAATCCACCGGGAAAACCTTCTATACCATGATTACTCAAGGAATCGGTGCCATTATCAATATCATCTTGGATCCAATTTTAATCTTTGGTTATTTCGGCTTCCCTGCATTAGGGGTATCTGGTGCCGCAATCGCTACCGTATTTGGACAATTTGTAGCATGTGGTTTGGCGATTTATTTCAACTTAAAAAAGAACAAAGAAATTCATTTATCCATTAAGGGCTTCCGCCCTCACAAGCAAACCATTGGCGCCATCTATAAAATTGGAATTCCTTCCATTGTCATGCAGTCCATTGGTTCCATAATGACTTTTGGTATGAATAAAATCTTACTGATGTTCTCTTCTACTGCTACTGCAGTATTTGGTATTTACTTCAAGTTACAAAGCTTTATTTTCATGCCGGTATTCGGTCTTAACAATGGTATGATTCCAATTATTGCCTATAACTACGGTGCGAAAAAACCAGATCGTATTGTGAAAACCATCAAACTCAGCGTATTACTCTCTTCATCCCTTATGTTAATAGGGCTTGTTATCTTCCAGTTTGGAACAGAGTTTCTACTGCGCACATTGTTTTTTGCATCCGAAGATATGGTAAGCATTGGTGTGCCTGCTCTTCGTATTATCAGCTTAAGCTTTATTTTCGCAGGCTTCTGTATTATTACCAGTGCTGTATTCCAGGCTCTTGGAAATGGAATGTACGCTTTAATCGTATCGGTAATACGACAGCTGATTTTCATCTTGCCTCTGGCTTTTCTGTTTTCCAGAACCCTGGGCTTGCATTTTGTATGGTGGTCATTCCCCATTGCTGAGCTTTCATCCTTGACCTTTTGTACCTTGCTGCTTCGAAGAATTTACCGCCTTAAAATCAAACCTCTTAAGAGCGTTTCTTCTGAACACTAAACCCGAATTTTCCTAAGGGTTTTCCAACTGTATAATATTCCCCGTGGGAATAAGTAATAAGGCCTGCTTTGTTCAGGGAGAATTTTCCTCCCTCCTCGAAGTAGGCTTTTTCTACCTGCACATTTTTCACTTCCCCTATAAACATATGGTGGGAGCCTAATTCCACAATCTCCTTCACCTGACATTCAATACTAACCGGACTTTCTTTTATGATTGGAGCATATTTCAGCTCTTTTGCTTTTCCCTTGTGAAGTCCTGTTTCTTTAAATTTATCCAGATCACGGCCCGATTTCACTCCACAAAAGTCACAAGCATGGGCTAGTTTTTTCGTTGTCAGATTAATGACAAACTCCTTTGTTTCTTTAATCATTCCGTAAGAATGTCTCTCTGGTCTTATGGATACATACACCATCGCTGGATTGGTACATAGAGTACCTGTCCAGGCTACTGTAATAATATTTGTATTTTTCTTTTTATCACTACAGCTGACCATAACGGCCGGCAGAGGATAAACCATATTCCCTGGTTTCCAATGTTCTTTCCCCATTCTTCCCTCCTATTGCTGTAATTCACTCATTAATGTAGGAATCAGCTGTTTCTTTCTGGATACCACACCTTTTAACAAGATATCCTTTGTATTCTCTGGCAGTTCAAAAGCCTCTATTATATGTTCCCTGGCCTGATTTCCTACACAAATCAGCTCTGAGGTTTCTGTCAAAATATTGGTAAGCATAAAGAAAACCATATCCAAATTCTTTTTCTTCATAAATCCCGGCAGATATGGAATTAATTTATTTTTTATTTCTTTTAATTCCTCTACATCCATAGAAGAAATCTGTCCAACTCCAAAATTCGTCTGATCCACGGCAAACTGCTTAAAGTCCTGATTTGCAATTTCATTCTCTGTCTTTCCTTCCAAAGAACTCCCTGCCCGAAACATTCCCTTCGCCAAATCCTCTAAATCAATTTCAGCAATTTGAGCCAGCTTCTTTGCTGCTCCTTCATCTGCCTTTGTGGATGTAGGGGAACGGAAAAGCAATGTATCGGAAACAATAGCACTGGCTAAAAGTCCTGCTATTTCCTTGGGTATTTCGACTCTCGCCTCTTCATACATTTGGGCAACAATGGTTGCAGTACAGCCCACCGGCTGGTTTCGGAAAAATACCGGGCTTAAGGTCTCAAGGCTTCCAATTCTATGATGATCAATAATTTCAATGATTTCTGCCTCTTCTATCCCTTCTATCGCCTGGGATTTTTCATTGTGATCCACTAGAATCACCTGCTTCTTCGTCGCATTCATCGTTCTTCTTCGAGAGATAAATCCTACAAAATTTTTATGCTCATCCAGAATCGGGAAATCACGATACTTCTTACTGGTCATAGAAGTTTTAATATCATCCACATAATCATTTAATTTAAATGTCATAAGTGGTCCCTTTGTCATAAACTGTTTCACCGGAACGCTTTGATTAATTAAGCGTGCCGCTGTAAATGTATCGTGAGGTGTTTGAATTACAACGATATCCTGCTCTTCTGCTTTCTTTATAAGCGCCTCTGATACGTGCTCATTACCACAAATAATCAAGCAGCACGCATTAATTTTCAAAGCAACCTCTTGGGCATCTTGTCGATTTCCCAAAATCACCATATCGTTTTCACAAATGAATTCTTCCATCCGCTTCGAATCGGAAGCTCCAATTGCCACCTTTCCCTCTACAAAAATTCCATGGGGATTACCGGTAACCAGAGTTCCATCCAATGTAGAAAGAATATTTTTATATTGGGTTTTCGCTGCTGCAAGTGTCGTACTTTCGTGTACCTCCATATAGGATCTGGCAATATCTCCTGTGGAAATCAATCCAACTAAATTACCTTTTTCTAAAACCGGCAAGGTTTTAATATTATTTTCCTTCATCATCACCCAGGCTTCCCGTATGGAAACCTTGGGAGAAATTCCTTCTGTCTTATGGATGTCTAAATCTTTTACCTGCAGCTTTACGTTTTTTAAATATCTTGGAGGCTTTACTCCAAACTTCGTCAGCACATAATGGGTTTCTTCATTTATATGTCCTGCTCTTTTAGGAACGAACTCTCCCTGATCTATTTTTGATTTCAAATCTGCATAAGCAATTGCGGAGCAAATAGAATCCGTATCGGGATTCTTGTGTCCAATTACGTATACTCTTCTTTTTTCTTTCATTTTAATCACCTTAACTTTCTATCCTACTAGTAAGATTGCCATTTTTTTGTATTTTCGTCAACTATAATTTTGTTATTTATGCTATACTTATATATGAAATATAAATGAGTGAGGACATGTACAATGAGTGAAGAAATTAAAAACGAAGAAACTATGGCAGACTACGAAGAACATTTTGATGATGCAAACCCTTGGAGAGTGGCAGAACGTTATATGAAAGACCAAACAACTCTTCCTGTAAAAATCGAAGGAATTGTAAATGGCGGTGCCATCGCTATGGTAGAAGGAATCAGAGGCTTTATCCCTGCCTCAAAGCTTTCTCTTTCCTATGTGGAGGATCTGGAATCCTTCCTGCTGACAGACATGGAGGTTCGTGTCATTGACGTAGACGAATCAAACAACCGTCTGATTCTATCCGCAAATGATATCCTGAAAGAAAAAAGAGCCAAAGAAATGGAAGAACGTTTAGACAACGTACAAGTTGGTTCTGTGTTGGAAGGAATCGTAGATTCTCTGCAAACCTATGGCGCTTTTATAAAATTGGAAAATGGACTATCTGGTCTTGTTCACATTTCTCAGATTAGTGCGAAGAGAATAAAGTCTCCATCTGAAATTTTAGAAAAAGGACAGAAAGTAGAAGTAAAAGTAATTGGCGTTAAGGACGGCAAAATCAGCCTTAGCATGAAAGCCTTGGCATCCGATGTTGTAGAAGAAGTCTATGAAAAAGTAGACATTCCAAAAGCAGAGGACATTGGTACCAGCCTTGGTGATTTATTCAAAGACATAAAATTCTAAGAGGTTTTATTATGACGGATATAGATTTAAGAAATGAAATCGAAGTATTTATTTCGGATTGTATCCTAACAAAAGACAGCGGACATCCTTTCGGAAAGATTTGGAGAGAGCCTTTGGTTGGATTTGGAGATGCGATGCATCCCTACATTCAAAACCTGCCTCATGTTGTGGCAAAAGAACACAGCCTTCCCCAGTCTTTCCTTTTGATGCCCAAAATTGTGATTTCCTATTTTATTCCTTTTACAAAGGAACTTGCCCAGACGAACCACCATGCCCCTGACAATTACACATCGCCAGAGTGGGCCAAAGCCTATACCATCACCAATCAGCGAATCGCCCAGACCAACGAAGCTCTTGTGAAAAAAGTAGAGTCTCTTGGCTTTTCCGGAGCCGTCCCTGAATGGAACATGGATTACAATCGGCTTATAAGCAATTGGTCTCAAAGACATATTGCATATGCCTGTGGACTTGGTACCTTTGGAATCAACAATATGCTCATTACAAAAAGGGGTTGCTGCGGACGTTATGGTTCCATCGTCACGGATCTTCCCCTTGTACCGGATGAGATTCTTGAAGATGAAAATTGCCTTTACAAAAGAAAAGGCACCTGTAAAGTTTGTGTTAAAAACTGCTTTACAGGCGCCCTCACACCAGATGGCTTTGATCGTTTTCTTTGCTTTGAAAAAGGCTGCCTTCCCAACGACTCCCTCTATGGAGAAGAAGTCTGTGGAAAGTGCACCGTAGGGATTCCTTGTGCCTCTCTATAAAAAGCTTTGACTGGAAGCATCACTGGGCATACGAAGATCTCCTCTGGGAGAAAGAGCAACGCTGCCAACCTTAGGTCCGTCCGGAAGGGCGGATCTTTTAAATTGGTTGTTAAAGAATCTGCGGATAAAAATATCCAGCCACTTTTCTATTGTCTCATCTTTATATTCTCCATCAAAAGCCTTTTTTGCAATGCGGAAAATCTTGTCTTTTTCATATCCAAACCGAAGCATATAGTATAAAAAGAAATCATGAAGCTCATATGGTCCGACTAAATCTTCTGTCCTTTGAGAGATTTCTCCATCTTTCGGTGGAATCAGCTCCGGACTCACTGGCGTGTCCAACACATCAAATAAAATTTCTTTCAGTTCCACGTCCGTTGTCAAATTTCCATAATATTCAACCAGATAACGAACCAAGGTCTTTGGTATGGAAGCATTCACTCCATACATGGACATATGGTCTCCATTATAAGTTGCCCAACCAAGGGCAAGTTCTGACAAATCTCCCGTTCCAATGACAATTCCATTTACCTGGTTTGCAACGTCCATAAGTACTTGTGTACGTTCCCTTGCCTGGGCATTTTCATACGTCACATCATGGACATTTTCATCCTGTCCAATATCTTTAAAATGAGAGCGTACCGTCTCTCCGATTGGGATTTCTCTTAAAGTAGCCCCCAACTTCTTTGTCATGAAACATGCATTGGTATACGTTCGGTCTGTCGTACCAAAGCTTGGCATGGTAACGGCTATAATCCCTTTCTTATCCAGCTTTAAAAGCTCAAAGGTTTTCACCATTACTAAAAGTGCCAGGGTAGAGTCCAGCCCCCCTGAAATGCCAACCACTGCTGTCTTTGCTCCAATATGATCCAATCGTTTTCGAAGTCCCATTGCCTGAATCATTAATATTTCCTCACATCTTTTGCCCCGTTCATCTGTTTTCTCAGGTACAAAAGGATTTTTCGGAAATTCTCTGGTCAGAGGGGTCTCTTCCCAATCCATTTCAAACGGAACTGAAATCAAGTCCATATCCTCCATCGGCGAAAAGGTAGTGTTTTTTTGGCGCTCCATCAAAATACGCATCGTGTCAATTTCACTGTATATGATTTCATTTTCAAAGCACTTGTTTTCTTTTAAAACACTTCCATTTTCAGCAATAATATCATGGCCTCCAAAGACCACATCTGTTGTGGATTCACCAATACCCGCATTACTGTATACGTAACCACATATCAGCCTTGCAGACTGTCCCTTAATCAATTCTCTGCGGTAAGCAGCCTTTCCTACCAGCTCATTGCTTGCAGAAGCATTTACCACAATGGTTGCCCCCCCTAAAGCTCCTTCGATGCTTGGAGGTATTGGGGACCATAAATCCTCACAAATTTCTGCCGTTACAACGCAAGATTCCATGTCCTTTGCCCGAAACAAAAGCTTTGGACCAAAGGGGATTTTCTCACCTCTGTAATCAATAAATCTTGCCTTCGCCGGTCCTCTTTGGAATTGGCGCATCTCATAGAATTCACTGTAGTTTGGCAAAAAACTCTTTGTTGTAAAGCCCAGCAGCCGTCCTCGATTCAAAGCCGCCACCACATTATAGAGCTTTCCTTCCACAGCCAAAGGTAATCCAATAAAGATTAGTCCATCTATCTCTTTTGAATAAGCTTGTATCTTCTCCAGACCTTCTCTCGCCCTTTTCAGAAGACGCTCCTGAAGAAACAAATCCCCACAAGTATATCCTGTCATACAGAGTTCAGGAAATACAATAATCTTTCCTTTCTCTTTCTTGATTGCAGAGAGGTTTTCAATTATTCGACTAACATTATACTCTACATCTCCCACCTTAAGATCCGGGGTGGCCGACGCAACCTTTACAAATCCATGCTTCATTCCGGTCTCCTCTTAATTACTTCTTTCTAGTATTCTTTCCAAATCCTCTACTGTGTAGTGGTAAGCACTGTTACAGAAATGACATTTCACCTCAATGGTCTCGCCTTCTTCAATCATTTCTTCAATTTCTTTCCTTCCCACACTGGCAACTACTTCTTCCACATTCTCTTTGCTGCAATTACAGTAAAACTGTACGGGCACACTCTCCTGCACTTCCATTTCAATATTTCCCAGTACTTCTTGCACGAGCATTTCAGGCGTATAACCTTTTTCCAGATACTGTGTCACCGAATCGAATCCTTTTAGGTTCTCTTCCAATGCTGTGATTGTCTCTTCCGATGCAAAGGGCATTAATTGGATGATAAAACCACCGGCACAATTTACTGTATTATCCTTGTTCATCAAGACCCCTAACCCTACGGATGATGGTACTTGCTCTGAGTTTGCAAAGTAGTACGTTAAATCCTCTGCAATTTCACTGGTTACCAATATTGTTTGGCCGGAGTATGGCTCTTTTAGCCCCATATCCTTTGTAACAGACAGCAAGCCAATTCCAACTGCTCCTGCTACATCAAGCTTTCCCTTGCTATTGGGCGGCAGCATAACGTGGGGATGATTCACATACCCCTTCACATCTCCTTTTGCATTGGCTGTAACAGTAATACCTCCAATTGGTCCATCTCCATGTACCTGCAAAGTGAGCACATCAGAAGGATTTTTCATCATCAATCCCATCATAGCACCACCTGTCAGCAAACGTCCCAAAGCAGCACATGCTACGGGACTCAGATCATGTCTCTCTCTTGCTTCTTCTACTGTACTCTTTGTATATGCTCCAAAGATACGGATTTCACCATTGGCCGCCGTACCTCTAATCATATAGTCTTTCATTTAATCTCCTCTTTCTTTGCTGCCTTCCTTGCAATCACACAGATTCTTTCGCTCTTTTTCTTTACTGGATTTCTTTGATAATCCTCAAAAGCCTCTGTAAACTCCAAGCCGGCATCTTCTATCAGTTCTTTTATCTCGTCTAAGGTATATCCTCTTTGATAATGGATTTCCTCATACTTGTTATACAACATTTCTTCTTCTTTTACAAATAATGTCAATTCGTAGCAGTTGATTCCCTCTTCCTTGTCATAAGTATTTTCCCAAATAAAGCTTATATCTTCCCGGTTTTCTGCGATTACTCTGTCGCCTATCACTGTCTCATACTTATAAACGGTATTAAAGTCAAAGAAAAAGAGCCCACCTGGGTCCAGATATTTCTCTACCAGCTGGAAAACTCTTTTTAGCTCTTCTTTCTCTAATATATAGTTAAGGGTATCACAGATACTTATGATAGCTTGCACACTTCCATAAAGCTCAACCTCTCGGATATCTTGCAGCAGATACAAAATATCCAAGTCTTTTTCAAACTTCTTATCCGTTGCAATTTCAAGCATGGATGATGCATTATCAATACCAATCATATCATATCCATGCTCTGCCAGAATTTCTGTCATTGCACCGGTTCCACATCCTAAATCTGCTATCAATCCATTTTCTATTTGATTCTCTTTTAAAATATGAATGATAAAATCAGACCAGATATCATAGGGCACATTATCCATAAGCTCATCATATACTTCTGCCAAATAATCATACGACTTATATAACATAAATCCATCCCTTAGGTGCTTCAATTTCTCCCATTTGAATTCCTGTTAAAGTATCATAAAGCTTCTGGGTTACTTTCCCCATCTGATCCATGCCTGATGGAAATACAATTTCCTCCCCATGGTTCACAATCTTTCCAACAGGAGATATGACAGCTGCTGTTCCACAGAGACCACACTCTGCAAAATCTTTCAGTTCCTCAACATCCACTTCTCTTTCTTCTACCTCTAAGCCCAAATACTCCTTCGCCACATACAGAAGGGATTTTCTTGTAATAGAAGGAAGAATAGTCGAAGATTTTGGTGTCACTACCTTGTTATCCTTTGTGATAAAGATAAAATTAGCGCCTCCCGTTTCTTCTACCTTCGTTCTTGTTTTTGCATCCAGATACATATTCTCATCATAACCAAGCTCATGGGCTTCCACAATAGCGTGGAGGCTCATTGCATAATTCAACCCAGCTTTAATGTGTCCCGTTCCATTTGGTGCTGCCCTGTCATAATCACACACACGAATGGTAATAGGCTTTGCTCCTCCCTTAAAATAAGGACCTACTGGTGTGGCAAAGATTCGAAATTGATATTCATCCGCTGGTTTTACTCCAATCACAGGATTTGACCCAAACATATAAGGACGTAAGTATAAGGTAGCTCCACTTCCAAAGGGAGGTACATAGGCTCTGTTGCCATTTACAACTTGACGAACACCTTCTAAAAATTGTTCCTCTGGAATCACCGGCATTTCCATTCGTCTTGCAGAATCATTTAACCGCTTTGCATTTAAATCCGGCCGAAACGTTACCACGTCTCCATTTTTTGTTGTATAGGCCTTTAATCCTTCAAAAATGGTCTGGGCATATTGCAGCACGCCGGCACACTCACTTAATACCACCGTTGCGTCCTTTGTCAATGCTCCTTTGTCCCAGGCTCCATTTTTATAGTTTGCTACGTATCTTTCTTCTGTCTGTATGTATCCAAAACCTATGTTTTGCCAATCTAAGTTTGCTTTATCCACTTTTCTCCCTTACCTTTCCATCATACTGATTGATTCGATTCCAACGCTTCCACCTCGTACTACCTCAATCTCTTTAAAGCTTTCTTTCAGCAATTGTATTACTGCGTCATTTTTCGTTGCAGTTTGGACAAATTCCAATAGGATGCTATCTTTCCCGTAGTCAATTACTCTTGCTTTAAAAGTATCCGCTATCTGGAACAACTCTGTTTTATCGTCTTTTGTGCATTTCTTTACCTTTACATATAAAATCTCTTTCATCCGTATAAAAATATCGGTGAAATCAATTACCTTAATCACCTCAACCATGCGATTCAGCTGCTTTTTAATCTGCTCAAAAGTTTCATCATCGCTCACTGTTGCAATGGTCATTCTTGAAATGGTAGGATCCTCTGTTGTTCCCACTGTTAAACTATCCAGATTATAAGATTTTCCTGCAAACAAGCCGGATATTTTTGAAAGAACACCTACTTGGTTCTCCACGTATAATGACATCCATCTTTTCTTCATCGTTTCTCCTCCTGCTTTAACAATCCATAATCATATCCACTAAAGTTCCACCTGGTTCTATCATCGGATATACTAAATCCTCGGGATTAATAATAAACTCAATAACCACCGGCACCTTGCTTTCTCTGGCCTTTAAAAATGCTTCTCGTACCTCTTCCTTTTTCGTAACTCGTATTCCCATGCCGCCATAGCTTTCGGCTAATTTAACAAAGTCTGGGAAATAGGTACATTCCTCCTCACAAAGTGTTGTCATTGAGTATCGCTTTCCATAAAAAAGCTTTTGCCACTGCCGCACCATTCCCAATACACTATTGTTGAAAATACAATTAATTATTGGCAGCTCCTGTATCGATGCTGTTGCCAGCTCCTGGGAATTCATCTGGAAACCGCCATCTCCGGAAATCGAAATAACTGTTTTGTCTGGATTCCCTATTTGGGCTCCAATGGCGCCTGGAAGTCCATATCCCATTGTTCCTAATCCCCCAGACATAATCATCTGTTTTTTCTCTGTTAACTCAACAAATTGAGAAGCAAACATCTGATGCTGGCCGACATCCGTAACAATAATAGCTTCGTCGAAAATGTCATTGATTTCATCAATAATATCTTTCGGTGTTAGATATGGATGTTCCTTCATGGTAAGAGGATGCTCTGCCTTATATTTTTCGATATCGTCAATCCAACCCTCTCTCTTATTCTCTACTGCATATTCTAACATCTTCTCAATTGCTTCCTTTGCATCTGCAACGATTGGGATATCCACCTGAACATTTCTTGAAATCGCAGAAGTATCAATATCAATATGTACAATCTTGGCCTTTGGCGCAAAGGAATGCAGCTTTCCTGTAATACGGTCGTTAAAACGGCTTCCGATTGAAAACAGTAAATCACAGTTGTGTACCGCTGTATTGGCTGCATAAGCACCGTGCATCCCCACATTTCCAACGTACAAAGGATGATTGGTTGGAATTGCTCCTTTTCCCATAATCGTTGTGATAACAGGTATTTGAGTTTGATTAACCAGTTTCGTAAATTCTGCATTGGCTCCTGCAATATTGATTCCGCCTCCTGCTAAGAACAAGGGCTTCTTTGCCTTTTCCAGCATCTTTATGGCTCTTTTTAGCTGTCCTATGTGTACACTGGTATTTGGTTTGTACCCTCTGATATTTACCTCAGTTGGATATTCTGCCTCTCCCAGCTCCGCCATAACATCCTTTGGAAGATCAATCAGTACCGGTCCTGGCCGTCCCGTTCTTGCAATGTAAAATGCCTCTTTAAGAATCCGTCCCAAATCTTCTCTTTTCCGAACTGTCACCCCATATTTGGTTATACTTCTTGTAATGCCAACGATATCCACTTCCTGGAATGCATCATTGCCGATCAAGTGCCTGGACACTTGCCCTGTAAAACATACTAATGGAACACTGTCATAATTTGCAGTCGCAAGTCCCGTTACAAGATTTGTCGCTCCTGGCCCACTGGTCACCAGGCAAACACCTACCTTCCCCGTTGTTCTTGCATAGGCATCCGCTTCATGTACGAGGGCAACTTCCTGCCTGGGCAAAACCACTTTTGTGTAATCCTGCTTGTATATTTCATCGCTGATATCAATTGTACAAGCTCCCGGATATCCAAAAAGAATATCCACGCCTTCTTCTTTCAATGCTTTTACCAACAATTTATTCCCACTGATTTTTCGCATTCTTTTTTCCTCCTTTAATCAATCATAAAAAAACCCTAAGCTAAAATTAGCTTAGGGCGAATTACTTTATCCGTGTTACCACCTAAATTCAAAGATTACTCTTTGCACTCTGTCAGTACGGGAACTTCTTCCGATACTGCTTCCCTATAACGTGGGAAATACGTTAGAATCTACTAAAAAACTCGTTCAACTCTACTGCTCAAAGGCTACTACTATAAGCTCCTCACGAAGATTTACACCAACCATCTTCTCTCTTTGCTTCCTTAACTTATAGCCCTCCTTATCATCGCGTTTCTCTGATAATTAATCTTATTATAGGGAAATCTTTCTCCGTTGTCAATCATTTTTACGGAGAATGAATGATTTCTCTAAAAATATAGAACATCGTGGTTAAGGTAACCATATTAGCTCCCACATAAATATATGCATCTATATTCTTCCGAAGGACAACACTTTTGTTGGATACCATTAATAGCACCAAGGGAAGAACTGGCAGCAAATACCGGCCTTGTACCCCTTCAATATACGGAGATAAAACAGTGGTATGGTCAATCATCATGACAAACAACAGAAGAAACAGGGTTCCCACACTAATCAATCCATAGCACCATCTTTCTTTTGCATATATATGGCGGACTTTTCCGTCCCTTTGAATCACGGCCAATCCGAACAAAAGGATGGTGAATGCCAACAGAAGGGATGGTGTTTCAATTTCCAGCCATCCGTAAGGTCCTCCAACCATTGTTTCAATATAGTACGAAAGCTTATCAATCAAGGTATTCATCATATACGTCAACGAGCTGACTGGATTCCCCAGTACGGAAGCTATCGTGTATCGGGGCACACCTTCAATCTCTGGATTCACTAAACCTGATATATTTGTCATCCGCGTAATTAATGTAGTTAAAATTGCGCAGCCTCCCATTACACATGCAGCGATTGTTTTGATGATTCCATTTCCAAAGCGTTCTTTCGGAATCAAAAATGCAATTGCAAGTATTGGAAGATACACAGGCTTAATACCTGCTATGGCAATAATAGGAAGCAGTACCAGAATATAATCTTTTATGCCAATCTTCTTTTTGCTTTCTTTTAAGTACAACAAATATGCGATTAAAAAGAAGCAGCTTCCTAACAGAACTGAATCGTAATTAAAAGATGTCGTCATCTGAAGGGTCATTGGTAAAATACCAATTAAATAGTATATGTTTTTCCCATAGGGCAGCAGCTTAATTGCCCAATACATAATAAATCCATAACAAAGGAGTGCAAATAAACGCCCAATATACATTAGCTGTTCCCCATTTACATGGAGAAGCCTTCCAATTGATATCCCTATGACTTGAGGTGCATAGGCAAAACCTGGTACGCTCAATGGACTTCGTAATATATCTTCTTTCGGTGAAACACTGACTTCCCGTCCAATGGCACCTTTGAAAAAACGAACATAGCTGCTTCTGCTCTTAAGAGTCGGTGACACACGGTAAATATATGCATCTCCATCCACAAGAGCTCTTCCTTGATCTCCTGTCACGGGGCGTCCTAGTAATTTAGAACTTTGGGTATAGGCCGTAATAAAATGTACCCCTTCATCTGGAGATATAAATGGGGGAATTATTAAAATCACGATGCATCCTAAAACAAGAATCGATGTCACAAAAATCTTTTCTACTTCTTTCTTTTTCCAGATGAGAATAATTGTAAGTGCCAGGGAAAGAAATCCTCCAAATACAAACAGCCCAAAAATCCACTTAATAGACATGCAGTTTCCATTGATAATTCCGTATCCCAATACCTTCTCATCAATCTCTTTCCCATCCACATGAATAAAGCGGTCCGTTAACTCATCCCGTCCTGTAATCAGCCGTACATCCCCTTCTAGTTTTTTGGATGTAAACTCCATTGTATAAACGTCCCCCGGATGGACTTTCAAAGGCTCTTCAAAGAACACATTGTAGGTTTCCTTTTCCGGCATAGTTTCTACAATAATTTCCCATTGCTTAATCTCTTGTCCATCTTGATCTTTCAGGGTGAGGTAAATCAGACCCTGTGCAATATCATCACGCTCATAGGTGAAATTCAGTCCACTGATTTCATTGCTTATCATATGAATTTTCTGCGTGACACTCTCTTTTTCTCTTAAACCAACCTTCGTGTTGGTTTCTATATTCATCCCTCTGATTTCTTTATAAATCACATTTGGCTCCGTCATCACTGATAATACTTCTCTCTTGTAAAATACTGCAAGAAATCCAATGATTAGGACCAAAAAACTTCCTATTATAATTGCCTTCTTTTTACTCATTCCCTCTTATAATCCTTTCACTTACACCGTCCCAGGACAATGCACTTACATCCAGTTTATAATTATTATCGCCAGAAATACCTGCCTCTATTCCCTGAGCAATCCCCCTTTGAAAGCTTCTTAGTTCTTCCGCCACCGGTTCATCTGCATATTTCATTCCAGGCAGTGGAACAAATTGAATATTTGCCTCTGGCAGACGTCTTCTAATCCATTCCTTTATCCCCGGTAAATCTGTTATCACTACCTTCAGCCCACAGGCCAGTGCCTCGATTAGTACCAAAGGGATTCCTTCGCTATAGGAGGGTAAAACAAACAGATCACTTTCATTGTATAGCTCTGCCAAATCTCTTTGGTTCTGTTTCCCAAGAAATTCCACCTTGTAGGGTGCATTCTTTGCTGCCTCTACAATCTGCTGATATTCTTTCTGGTTGCCTGCTCCTCCCACCATTGATAAAACCAATTCATTTTTGGGAAAGGAAAGATGGGAAAGACTTTGAATCAAATCCAGGGCGCCCTTTTTGATTGCAATTTTCCCCACAAAAATAAGCCGTATTTCAGAGTCTGTTCTTTTTTTCTGTTGTAAACAGAAAATTTCTCGATTATACCCCGTTCCAATAACCTGTATCTTTTCTCGTGAAGCAAGGTATATATCCTGAATCATTCCAATCTGAGCTTCTCCCGGTGTAAATATCTTATTCAGCCTTTGAATCTGGCTTCTTATAAACCCTCTCTTTAAATCCGTTTTTTCCATCTGGCGCAAATCCGTATTGTGACAAATACCATATACTACAGCCTCAGGAAATTCTTTCCGCACCAAAGCAGTCAGAAAATACAAATGATGACACAGGATAATATCCGGCTTAACTTCCCAAACAGCCTTACGGATTACTTTCCGAAAGGCTTCTTCATATTGGATAATCATCTCTTCTGTCAAATCTTTAAATCGCGTACTTTCATAGGGCATTTCATCCGACATACCTACCGTCGGGAAAGGAAGCTCCTTGCTGTTAAAATGTACAGGATAAAAGTCCACCTCTTCAGGCAGACTTATACAATCTTCTTGATCAACTCCTGCAACAACTCCCTGGACATATCCTTTCTTTGCAAAGCTCTTTACAATTTCATGCAAATAGATGCCGCTTCCTGTAGCAAAAGGCTTTTGCCCACTGACACTTAAGATTCTCATGATATCCTTTCATAAATCGTATAAACGAATTCCAAGTCAAAATACGTCTGCTCTTCACTGGTCTGTGTCATTTTCCAGTTTTCATCCTGATCCAAATCAGGGAAATAAGTGTCTGCATCATAAGCATGGTCAATCTTTGTAATATATGCTTTTTTACAGAGGGGAAGCAAAGCTTTATAAACGCTCTCCCCGCCAATGACAAAGACATTGCTTTCTTCATGATTTTTAAGCTCCTTTTTTAACGCCTCCATGTCATGAACAAAAACAGCACCTTCTTTTTTATAATTCTGATCGGTTGTGATTACAATATTGGTTCGGTTTGGTAATGGTTTTCCACCAGGAAAGCTTTCCAATGTCTTTCTTCCCATCACAACCACTTTATTGGTTGTGGTTTCCCGAAAATACTTCATATCTGAAGGGATACTTACCAAAAGTTTGTTATTCTTGCCAATTCCCCAATTCTTATCTACTGCTACAATTAAATTCATCTTTTCCTCCTAAATAGCTACCGGTATCCCTTTGATCTGTTCATGGGTTTCATAGTCAATCAATTTAACATCATCTTTTGTAAAATCATAAAAATTCTTTATTTCCGGATTCAACCAGAACTTCGGTGCCTTTAATGGTTCTCTTTGAATCAGTTCTTCTATCATAGGAACGTGGCGGTCGTAAATGTGTGCATCTGCAATCACATGTACAAACTCTCCCACTTCCATATCACTTACTTGAGCCAGCATATGCAGAAGCACAGCATACTGACATACATTCCAGTTATTTGCTGCCAGCACATCATTGGAGCGCTGGTTTAAAATTCCATTCAATGTAAGCTTCTCTTTATTTTTGTCTTTTGTCACGTTGAAGGTCATACTGTATGCACAAGGATACAATGCCATTTCACTAAGGTCTTGATGCACGTAAATATTCGTCATGATTCTTCTGCTGTATGGATTGTTTTTTAAATCATATAAAACACGATCCACTTGATCAAACATGCCTTCTTTATACTGATGCTTGACACTCATTTGATATCCATAGGCTTTGCCTATGGAACCTTCTTCATCTGCCCAGCTATCCCAAATATGAGAGCTCAGCTCATTAATATTATTTGATTTTTTCTGCCAAATCCATAACAGCTCGTCTGTACAGCTCTTGATTCCCGTTCTGCGCAGCGTAAGGGCTGGAAACTCTTTTTGCAAATCATAACGATTCACAACCCCAAATTTCTTGATGGTATAGGCTGCTGTTCCATCCTCCCAAACAGGACGTACTTTTTCCCCTTTTGTATCGGTTCCATTATCGATAATATCTCGGCACATATCTATAAAAACTTTATCTGCATAACTCATTTTATCGTTCCTTTCATTGACATTTTGTATATTGTAACACGATGAGTTTTATAGTACAATACTTGTTGGAGTGATGATATGTTTAAAGAAAAAATACGCAATCGATTTATAATAAAAGAAAATAATATTCTAGTGTCTCTTGTCCTAATCAGTGCATTAGTACTTGTCCTACGGTATGCACACCGGGGATTCAGTTTTCGGGAAAGTCATTTTATACTTCCCTTTTTTTTGTTGCTGCTATTAGCAGTTTTCAATTGTTTTCGCATTAATTATGGAAAATATGACCCCTACATACAATTTGCCGGATCTTTCATTTCACTTCTGGCTGCTCCTGGCATTCTTTTCTTTACTGCCGAGGCTTTACCAGGAATTCAAGTAGGTTCATTACCCTTTTTCTATGTGGTTATGAATTATTTTTACTATTTATTTCCCTTTCTGATGCTTTATCTCATTACAGGGAACACCCAAATAGCTGTTTCACTGGGAACTTTGCTTATTACGATTTATTCTTTGGCCAACGATTTTCTCTTAAGCTTTCGTGGAACTGCTATCAATACGGGAGACTTCAAGTCCTTAAACACTGCCTCTAATGTAATGGAAGGTTACAATATTGTATTTGAGGCCAATCAATACCGCTTGATTATTGTTGCACTATTTATTATTTTTATCTCCCTTCGCTTCCGTTGGCAGATAAAAAAGAAAAAGGTATTTGCTCTGAATTTTCTTCTTGCCGCAGCTCTTTTTCTTGTGACCAATCAAGTTCTTCTATCAAAAGAGTTTGTAGAAAAGCATGGTATGGAGCCCTATGTATGGTCTGTTGCCGAAAGTGCTACTGATTTTGGTACTTTGTTGAATTTTGTCAACCATATTCCTTACGTAAGAATGGAAAAACCAGAAAATTTCAATAAAGTGTATGCACAGCAAGTGGAAACCGAAGGTGCTGACAAAGCATCCGACACCTTAAGTGTGGAATCAGATTTAAATGGTAAACAGCCAGATATCATCGTGATTATGAATGAGTCATTTGCAGACTTTAGCTCTTTGGGAGATTTCGAGACTTCTGAAGAATATTTAACCAATTTCCGGGAGATTTATGAAAATTCTCTTCATGGCTATGTAAATGTTCCTGTATTTGGTGGAAGAACTGCCAATTCAGAATTCGAATACGTTACTGGATTTTCCAACACTTTCCTTCCGGCAGATGCAGTTCCTTATCAAGACTATGTTGATAAAGATACGCAGAATATAGGAAGCGAAATGAAGGAGCTGGGATACAATACAACCTTCTTCCACCCCCTCTTTCCTGATGGATGGAATCGAAAAAATGTGTATGAATGGTTTGGTTTTGACAATACTCTTTATCTGGATGATTTGGAAGAACGGGATATCCTGCGCCATGCAATATCTGACCAATGCGACTATGATAAGGTCATTGATTTATGGAAAGAAAACAAAGAAACTGGCGATCCCTTCTTTATGTACAATGTTACAATACAAAATCATGGGGGATACCAAAGTGAGCTCATAGAGAAAAAAATTAAAATCACAAAGCCAGAGGGTGATTTCCCTGAGGCTGAAGAATACATTAACTGTATGAAGCAATCGGACTTAGCTCTTAAGGAGCTCACTGATTTCTTTCAAAACCAAGAGGATCCCGTTTTGATTTGCTTTTTTGGAGATCACTTTCCGATGGTTGAAGATTCCTTATTCGAAGCGCTGGAAGCCGGTTCTACAGACAGTGAAGATGTAAAGCAGCTAAAAAGACACCAGACACCTTTCTTTATCTGGAGCAATTACGATATCCAGCCGAAGGACTACGGCGTAATGAGTTTGTTTTACCTTCCAATTCTCACGAAAAACGCAGCGAATCTGGAGCTCACTACCTACAACAAATATATGGCATCCCTTTATCCTCTTTATCCTGTTATCAGTACCGGGGGTGTCCTTGATTCGAACGGGAACTGGATTTCTTATGACGAGGCATCAACCTCTTCAGAATTACAAGATTACGAGAAGGTTCAATATCTAAACTTATTTGGAAAATAAAAGAAGAGATTACTCACAAGGATAAAATGTGATGTAATCTCTTTTCTTCTTAATTAAGAGGCTCTATTTCCTTCCAAAACTGCTTCCAACGCACTTGCACTACTACTATGAGAGCGTTCTACCGGAATATCAAACCTCTGTGCCTCTTTCAAAGCACAATGTACCATTTTATGGGCAACCGTTGAAGTAAATAAAATAATAAGATCTGGCTGTCCGATTTGAGTCTTTAGATTTCCACTCATTCGAGTGAATACTTTTGCTTTATACTTATACTTTTTGCAAATCTGCTTATACTGCTGTTCCATTCGTTCATTGCCACCAATGATTACAACACTCATGGTTCTTCACCCCTTCCTTAAGCTAAGGATGCAAGTTCTTTTCCAGCCGCTTCACAAGATGCAATACCATCCTCGTCAGGATCCTCGTTTGCAATAACGCCTTCCCCTGTTATAACAGTAGCACCTGCACCTTGCATTCTCTCTACCCAGTCTCTCATCCACTGGCCATCGCCCCATCCGTAAGATCCAAATAGAAGAATGTTTTTTCCATTTACTCTTCCTTCAAGTTCAGCCACAAAGGGTTCCATTTCGCCCTCTTCCAGCACTTCATCTCCCATAGATGGGCATCCAAGTGCAAATGCTGTTTCGTTTGCTAAAACATCAATGTTTGCTTCTGAAACAGGAATCAAGCTTGCTTCTTTCCCTGCTTCTTCAACTCCTTTTGCAACGGCTTCTGCCATAGTCTGTGTATTTCCTGTTCCACTCCAATAAACGATTGATACTGCCATTTTATTTTCCTCCTTTTGTTACGTCCTTGCTACTGCAATCTCAGATATTGGCTTACCTGCCTGAAATTCTGCTGCTGCGATACTTTTTGCCCTTTTGTATTCCGAAAAAATCTTTTCTTTTTCGGCTCTATTGTAATAAACCTGCCAATACCCTGTTAGAATACTTCCCTTCCCATTGTTCTTTATATAACCCTTTACATCTTCCAAAGGATAATCTAAGAAGAGACCTATTTCATGAGGGAATCCCATGTTTTTTTCTCTGAACAGACGAATTCTTAAAGTTAATCTTTTTAAAAGCTCATCTATTTCAAATACATGGTATCCGTAAGATTCCAGGAATTCTCGGTTCTGTGGCTGTGTCAGGTACCCCATTAAGTCTTCTTCGCGATACAAAAAAATGAGACACTTATGATCAAAAAAATCTAAAGAACGAAATCTAATATTTGTTCCTTTCAATAAACCTCTTATTAACCTACATGCCTCTGTATCTGTTCGAAGGGCCGTTGATACTTTTAAGCCTTTCAACAAAGGTGCGCACTGCATCGTCACTTGCAAAGGGGACATAACTTTCTCCTATTTGATATTGGTTTTCATTTTCATTTAAAATATTATCATAAGAGAATCATGACCACCGGCTCAGCCGGTGGTTTGCTCTGTCCCTGTAAGGGACTGTTA
>NZ_JAMXOD010000020.1 GCF_024721305.1 Aequitasia blattaphilus
TCCCCTCATGAATGAGGGGTCAGGGGAGTTGAAGTGTCGCAGACACTATTTTTATAGTATTTCACGTCTATTATAAATCTTGATGATTATATTCAATATAACTGTATGATAAGGAAAAATGTATATTATTTCTTATTGACTTACTGCTCGAATGGTCTGATCCCGCTTCTGAAAATAAGTACGGTAATGGTGACATTATCATAAGTTAATAATACAAGAAAAACAATTGTAGTTGATGGTGCGGCAAAATTGTGTTAAAATAACAAAAAACATGCGTAGTCATTGCGAGTGGCGACTCTCCTCAAAAAAACGGTTTGCCTCTCTTGCCTTTAATGGTGTTTATCTGACAGACCTTCTTTTACAGATAGCGATCTCTCATTATCTGGCACAGATAGCAAGAAATGACTTAAATCAATACACAATATTTATGGAGGATCAAAAATGGATGACTTAACTATCGACCTGCGTACTGTCGTGCTGGACTGCACCGATGTAAATGCGCTGGCTGACTTCTACATCAATATGCTTGGCTGGGTAAAGGAGTATGAGATACCCAATCAATGGCTCTGCATTCAAGCCCCGTCGGGCGGCGTGAGATTGGCCTTTCAAAGCAATCCCGACTATGTTCCCCCTACTTGGCCGGAGAAGCCTGAAAAACAGCAGCAAATGCTACACATTGATTTCTGTGTGTCCAGCAATGACCAAATGAAAAAAGCCATAGAATACGCCATTACTTGTGGGGCAACTAAGGCGAATAAGCAGTATTCAGAAGAATGGACTGTAATGCTCGACCCGGCAGGGCATCCCTTCTGCTTTGTGGTTCATTGATAACGATATAATAAGGATAGGTGGTGGATATTATTCGGAAAAAAGGACGGGCCGAAAACACTCTCTGCCAATGACGCACTGGAAGAAGCTTTGTGCTACGGCTGGATTGACGGTCAAATGCAGAGTCTCGATGATCGGTCATATATCAAGTATTTCGCACAGCGCCGGGAAAACAGCAAATGGTCTGATAAAAGCAAGGGTTTATGACTGATTATGGCAGAGCTAAAATCGAAGAAGCCAAAAAGAATGGGCAATGGGATAAGCCCAAAGCAGCACCCATTACGGAAGAACAGATTTTGAAGTTGGACGATTTATTAAAGGAATACGAGCCTGCTTATACAAATTTTCAGGCGATGCCGCCATCCGTAAAAAAGACTTATACCAAAGCATATCTGGATGCAAAAACGGACGCAGGCAGGGCAAGCCGCATTGCATGGATGGTTGAGCGGTTGAATAAAAACCTCAAGCCCATGTAATCGGCAATAGAGGTCTAAAACAGATCGGTTTGGCGCAGGAACTAAATATATTATCTTGCAGGAAGGATGTAATGAATATGGAAGCGATGAAACGGGCACTTGAAATTGCAAATAGTAACAAAGTCGGAATGCTTGGCACTGTTGACGAAAATGGGAATCCTTATATTAAAGCGATGCTGTACATAAAACATGATGGGCTTCGAGAATTTTGGTTTTGCTCAAACACCTCGTCCAAACGAGCGAAGCATATTACCAAGAATCCAAATACATGCCTGTACTTTTATGAGGGAGATTGCAATGAAAGATATTATTGATTTTCTTGAAACAAACGTGAATGGGAAAACTTTGCACACAAAAGAGTTGCTCTATGAACTTGAAGGTGGTGCTTTGGAAGGTGTCTATTCAGACCAAATCTCTTTTTCCAACCTAAAGTATTCGGGGAGCGCCTTCCAGTTGGATATGTTTATTGTGTCTAACGAAAAAATATGGATTGTGAAAAATAAGCAGCGCGAAGCGCTTCGAAAAGATTTTAGCAGCGTTTCTTTATTTCGCTTTGAACTTGCCAAACGCAAAAGTGTCAATGCCATAACAGGCTTCTTTCGCTTCATTTCTGCTTCCGTGAAGGATGTGCCAGCAGAAGCTATCGTAAGCAGCATCTATGATGTGCGGCTTGATAACGGTGTGTTGACACTGAAAGAAGAACAGGCATTATATCGTGACCAGCCTGTTCAAGATGGTTGCTTCAAGCCGGTTGCATTTCAATCAAACCAACGCTTTTTTATTGAAGATGGCAAGCTGCATTATGAATATGACGGCAACAGTTTTGATGTAGAGCCAGCGACAATGCAGCGTAAAGCATCTTTGGACAACATTCCCCCATTTGTTTCGGTTGAAAAATAGGCTCACTTGATAGAAAGGGTGTACAAGATGAAGAAAGAAATTCCCTCACAAAGCGAATTGCAAAGATTGTTCGGTAAAGAGAGATTGGAAGCATGGAACGCGGTATGCAATGCCGTTGATTCCGCCTACGAAATGGAGAAGCTCTGGAACGATGGTGGGAAGAAATGGGACTACGAATACAAATATCGCCGGGGCGGGAAAACACTGTGCGCCCTGTATGCCCGCGAAAATTGTTTTGGTGTGCTCATCATTTTCGGCAAGGATGAAAGAGCCAAGTTTGAAGCGTACCGCAGCCAGTATTCCGATGCAATTCAGCGCATTTATGATGATGCAGAAACCTACCACGATGGCAAATGGATGATGGCCTACATGGACGACAGTTCATTGCTTGATGAAGTGATGCATCTATTGGCAATCAAGAGAAAACCTAACAGGAAGTAAGCATAGGCGTGGTCGGCTTTTGAGTGGGAAAACGAACCACTTGGAACCTATATTGTGCAGACAATATGCCAATACGCAATCACGCAAGCAAGCCCCTCGAAGAATTTAAAGTTGAGCTGTCTAATGAGCATTAGTCAAATTAGTTTGGAGGATATCTATGAAGTATTATCATGTTGATGTGTTTAGCAAAACACCCATGAGCGGGAATGGCCTAACCGTTGTGCTCCTTGACGAGCCGCTGCCCGATCAGGACTTGTTAAGCATCACTAAGGAGTTTAACCAGTTTGAGAGTATTTTTCTTTATCCGATGGAAAATGGGATGTTCCAAGCAAGGATATTTACCGTACAAGAGGAATTGCCGTTCGCAGGCCATCCAATTTTAGGAGCTGGCGCGGTTATCCATAAGTTGTTTTACGCTGATAACAGCACCATTGACATTCCGTTTTCTTTGGCTGAACGCAATATTTTGATTCATTCCGAAAAGGCGGAGCAACATTTTAAAGTCAAAATGAATCAGGGCGCAGCTGCATTTGTATCCACTATTGGTAGCGCAGAGCACTGCAGGATAGCTGGGGCTCTTAGCTTGTCTCTTGATGATATTGACAAGGACTACCCGATTGAAACTGTTTCTACGGGATTACCTTACCTGCTTGTCCCAGTAAATAAAAACATTGAAAAATGCAGAATCAGCTGCTCGGACTTTGAGCTGTTTCTGTCCGGTTATGGTGCGAAATTCGTTTATGTGTTCGACACATCCACGCTACAATGCCGCACTTGGGATAATGGCGGAGCGGTAGAGGATATTGCTACCGGGAGCGCAGCAGACCCCTTATGTGCTTATCTGGTGAAGAATGGTCGGGCTGCTCAAGGCGATATAATCACGCTCCATCAAGGTAGTTATGTTGGACGGCCGAGCGTGATTAAGGGTTGTGTAGACAGCCGGAATGAAGTTATCATCATGGGTGATGTGGCTTTCTTTGCGACGGGTACAATATCCATTTAGCATTAAGTATCTAAGGATAAACAGGTTGTTTTTTGCGAAGGAAGTAAATAATGGAAAGTAGTCTAAACGAGGAGGTCTTACAAATATGAAGGTGCGTATACTCTATACGGTTATGGTTACGATATTCACGGTCACTTTTGCTGTAGGGGTATTTATGAACCCCAACTTTAACATATATGATTTCTGCATGAATCTTGCGTCAGAGATTCTTGGTCTTGCTATTGCGTTAGTTATTGTGGAAACCTATATAAAGGAAAAAGCGAAAAGGGACGATTCCCAAAAGGATTTGAACTGTGATGAAAAACTATAAGCTCGGTTAAGATGGGTGCATCGGTAGCTGATTTAGAAAAACTGCTCAATGGCTGAGATAGTGAGTGTTTTCCTTCATATCGTTTTCAGCAAATAATAACCGTTAGGAGAAGAATATGGACACAAATATAATATTAAAGTATCTTTCAGAATTGGATAAGAACAATAATCGTGACTGGTTTCACGAGCACAAAGACCAAAGACTGGTGGCACAAAAGGAGTTCGAGGAGCTGATTCAAGCACTCATTTTTGAGATTGGAAAGTTTGATGCCTCAATACTTCTCCACAACCCGAAAGACCTCACCTTCAAGATGGTGAGAGATACACGCTTCAGCCATGACAAAACGCCATATAACCCTGCTTTCCGTTGCCATATTTCGTCCAAAGGGAAGCTTCCTGTACCTGTGGGATATTTCTTAATGATAAAGCCCGGCAACCAATCCTTTTTAGGCGGTGGTCTTTTTGCGGATATGTTTAAAGATGCTACTGCTTTAATTCGAGACTATATCTACGAAAATTCGGCTGAGTTTTTGAGCATCATAGAACATCCTCTATTTGCAGAAAATTTCAAAGTCTCAGGAACTTCTTTGAAAAACGTCCCAAAAGAATTTTCTACCGAATGTCCAGCTGCTGAATATTTAAAATATAAAAGCTGGTACATTGAATACCCAATTGACGATACAGCGCTCTGTGACGCTTCATCCTTTGTTGATTTTGCCAGTGAAAAGTTTTTGCAAATGCGCCCATTCAATGATTTCCTGAATAAAGCATTAGAAGGGTTTGTTATGCCTACAAGATAAACACGGTATATTTTTCTTCGAATCTTTTACATAGTTTTGAATCGCCTTATTTTTTGCTATTATTCGCCCGTCTGTATATAATATTAGTTAAGATTTTGAGGAATAGGGAGGGAATATAAGAATGAAAAAGATTTTCTACACAAAAACAGCTTAAGATGCCGGAATATGCAGCAATCGAAAATGCGCTCATCTGGTATCTGGAAAAAAATCAAACGACTCTAAGCAATCAGCTTGAAGGACGCATTATAATAGAATAAGAGAAGAATGATTTGAAATTGATACTATGAAAGGAAAAACATATGGAACGAGTATTTTTTGAAATGGTGAAATATTATTCTGGTGACCCACATCAGATACAGCATTTCACAAAGGTGCATGATTATGCACGTATGATAGGAGTTGGGGAAAAGGTTGATTGTAATACAATGGAAATACTGGAAATTGCTGCTATTATGCACGATATTGGCATTAAGCCGGCAATGGAAAAGTATGGAATAGGAAACGGGAAACTTCAGGAATCAGAAGGACCACCAGTTGCAAGAAGGATGCTAGAAAACCTTGAGTTCTCTCAGGAAATCATAGAAAGAGTATGCTATTTGATTGGACACCATCATACCTATAAAAATATAGACGAGATAGATTACCAAATATTGGTAGAGGCAGATTTTTTAGTAAATATACATGAGGATAAAATGAATGAAACATCAATTAAGTCGGTGTTGGAGAAAGTATTTCGAACCAATACAGGTAAGGAATATTGTCGCGCGATGTTCGGTGTTTAGAAAAGGAATTAAGAAGATGCAGGAACATCGCCAACGACAGTGCAACTTTTTACGTCTTTGGTAACAACTGCATCAGCTTCAATAATGGTATTATCCCCAATTGTGACACCAGCAAGAATTGTTGCTGTTTATTTCTTACTTACATATGGTATTCATTAGTATAATCATAATTGCGCTATCAATTACTACTGCCACCAAAAAAAAGACCGTAATAACTAACATTCCAATGCCTGCCACTCTCGATAGTTTTTCCCTTTAGAAATTCTAATTTTATGATCCCGTCTCAACTAATTCGTCTATATCTCCATTTTGTTTACTGCATTTGATAAATCGAACAATGCCAAAACGCCTGCAACTGCGCTGATTACAGCCAATCCGACACTTGCAATCGGATAAGAGGTTCCCAATACTATAAAATTTGCGGGAGCAATGCTGATAATAACCGCAGCTATAATTGTTGTTTGCACGGATTTTTTTCGAAAGCCTATCCATACAGATACAAGACCGATGCCCACAGAAATAACCGCCATACAAAGAGCATCACGAATTACATTAGCAACTAATAGAATGCTAATGCTATCATCAACCAATGGGAAAATACTTTCAGTCAGTCCCCAAACCGAGCAAATCGCAAAGGTTGTAGCCAGTAGGGATATAGTGGTAAAAGTCGTCACAAGTATCACCTTTGCAAACAAGGTTGATTTCCGTTTCACTGGATAGGAAAACAGCATAATTGCATTTTTGCCAGAGTAATCTTTGATCACAAAGGCAGTGAACATCACTGCAGCAAGGATACTAAATGCGAACATAATCAAAGCATTTGTCAAAACCATTATGTTGTAATAGCTCGAAAATTCGGCGGCATCAGCTTCACTGCCCATATATGACACAGCGGAAAAGGTATACAACATGCCTAGCATACATAGAGCAATAATGGCACTCGCCCATACGTATGGGCGTATGCGGGTTTTACGAAGTTCTAATTTTATTAAATTATACATATTGTTCACCTGCTTTCATCAAGTTGAAAAAATAATCCTCTAAACCAGTCGGGGTTTTTGCCTTTACTTCTGAAATAGTAACTTCTTTTTTAATTCGTCCATTTGTGATTACACCGATGGTATCGGCCATTTGCTCTATTTCACTTAAAATGTGGCTTGAAATAATGATGGTCATATTTTTTTCTTTTACCAGGGTTAAGAATAGCTCTCTCATCTGTCGTATTCCCATAGGGTCAAGTCCGTTAATTGGTTCGTCTAGCAGTAATAATGTAGGACAATGGACGATAGATCGTGCGATTCCAAGTCGTTGCTTCATGCCAAGAGAAAATTCTGAAACAGGCTGCTGCCCTGCCTGATGCAGTCCCACAAGCTGTAAGGATTCTTCGATGTTGCGTTTAGGCAGTTGCATGTAAGACAGATGAAGAGCCAAATTCTCAGTTGCGGTAAGGTGTTCATAGAATATGGGGGTCTCAATTATGCTGCCTATTTTTTTTAATATAGAAGGGTAGCTTTCCCTTAGGTCACCTCCTCCAATCTCTATTTTTCCAGAGGTAGGAGTGAGAAGACCCATCAGCATTTTTAAGACCGTGGTTTTGCCGGCTCCATTTTCTCCAAGAAACCCGTAAATGGTTCCTTTCTTAACACACATATCACAGTGGCTGATAACCTCTCGCCCATGAAATGTTTTTACTAAATCTTTTGCTTGAACTAGAATGTTAGAATTCATTTTTTAGTATGCTCCTTTCGATGTTTTTGTTGCTACGACGGATATTGTAATTGTGTAGAATAACATGGAGAGAGCAAAGAGATAAAATAACTCTCCACCATAGTCAGAAAAATGTCCACCAAATTCCACACCATGAACAATATCCATGTATACTTTTTGTGGCAATGCATTACAAATAGTCATTAAGATTACGTTGTCTGATGATATGGATAAAAAGCACCCAGACAAAACGCAAGTAATGATGGTAACCCCACTGGTTACTAAATTGATATTCCTATCTAGTACAGTAGAAATGAAAATTGCAAAAGCGGTTGCAAATAGTGTAATAATCAGCAAAAGTACTGCCAACAAGTCAATGGAATACCCCAGTTCTGCACCGAAACAACGCTTTGCAAGTATAATTGCAACGTATGTTGGGAGATACAGGCTTATAAATGTAAATATAATTTGTGCGAACAAGTAGGAATATATATTTGCCGAAGAAGACATAATCCGTCGCAATGTCCTCAAGTTTCGGTCTTCTGGATACATTGTTGTGAGTGCTACACCTTGGATGATAATAAGCATTGTGATAAAACCAAGTATATTTGTACCAGTGCCTCGCTCCTTGCGTTTGGCATCATCGCCTTTATAATTGCTGGGAAGTTGACCAGTGGTGAATAAAGTTTCAATTGCTGCGCTATCGGTATCGCTTTTAAGTGTTGTTACAGTATATTTGTTATGATTGTCTTTCGATACCACGGCAGCATACATACCCTCAGCCATTTGAGAAAGTTTTGGCATTTCGGAAATGGGGACAACGGTGTATTGATCACATTTTGGCAAATTGGTTATGTCAGTTCCTAAATAGCCAATTTGTTCCTTTATTGATGAATGCCCCGAAAAAAATATTGCCAATACAATCATAAGTGGCATAATAATGAGAGCGAGAACCAGGATTGCTTTTTTTTGTAGAATACGCTCGAATTTGTTTTGCAAAAGATTTCTCATATATATTCCTCCGGCTTGAATCGCAACCCACATATCAGTAAGCAAATAAGAGAAAGAATCGCTAAACTGATGATGATAGATAGTAGTAAATGCAAATCATTATCGTAAATAATTTGATAGCTGCACCTTACAATCCATTTTACTGGCGAGATATAGGAAATCTCGTTTACGATCTTACCCAAACGGTGAATGGAAACGAGAACACCACCTAAGAAGATAAAGATAAAAAGCGGAATCTGCATAATGGAGTTTGCTTGCTCTTCACTTCGAAAAATGCAGCAGAACATAGCTCCAAAGCAGCACTCGAAAAATGAGAATGCATTTAAAAGCAGTGCAAACCATAGGCACCTGTTTCCACCCATATTAACCCCCAATATATATTGACAGAATGGAATCAACATCCCGTAGCAAATCGATACAAATATATAGGAGGAAACTATTTTCGATAAAACCATCTCCATTTTAGAAACAGGTGCATAGGCGATGCGCATATTACCACGAATCACTTTTTCCTCCATAAAAGAATTGCTGGTAGTGATTGCAACAATCAAAGATACAGAAAAAATCAACATATTTACACTCTGATAATCATAAGCGGATAATGGTTCTTTTCCAAAATTGTTTTGTGTTACAAATCCCAAAACAGCAATCAAGACAACGGGAAGAATTGTGTTGGATATAATTAGTGCAGGGTTATGCAATATATTGATAAAGTCGTACTTTACTATTTTTAGAAAATTCATACTCCTCCTCCTAGTCTCTAAGTTTTTTTCCGGTCAAAGTTAAGAATACCGTTTCCAATGATGCTTTTTCACTATTCATGCTTTGAAGGTTGCAGCCATTTGAAATAAGGATTGAAATAATTTCATTCAAGTTGTTTTTCTTGCTATCCGTCACAACTTGAATTGTATTCTCCTTTATTGCAATTTCTTTTACCCCGATGATTTGCGATAAAATACTTTCTTTCATAAATTTCGTCGTGTCCACCTGGAACGAATAAGTGATTTGGTTTTCAAAGCCTTTGCAGAGTTCTTGTGTTGTACCTGATGCAATTACAGCGCCATCATTCAAAATGAGAACACGGTCGGCAATTGCCTCTACCTCCTCCATGTAATGGGTAGAATAAATAATAGTAGCACCTTTTTCTTGCAAAGCCACAATCGTCTCTAGAATGTGATTTCTAGATTGCGGATCGATACCAACCGTAGGTTCATCCATGATGATAATATCTGGTTGGTGTGCAATTGCGCACGCAATATTAAGACGACGTTTCATACCTCCAGAGAATGTCTTTGGCTTAGCCTTGCGTCGGTCGTATAAGCCCACTGATTTTAGAGCTGTTTGAACTTGAGCGCTCAAATGTGCTTCAGAAACACCATAGAGACTTGCAAAAAAGCGCACATTCTTTTCTGCACTAATTTCCTCATAGATGGCAAGGTCTTGCGGAACAATCCCAATCACTCGCTTGATTTGCATCTTTTCTTTTTGTAGGTCATGACCTGCGATAATAACCTTACCGCTGTCAGGCTTTAGTACCGTAGCAAGAATATTGATGGTTGTACTTTTCCCTGCACCATTTGGTCCAAGTATCCCAACAATTTCTCCCTTTGATACGGTAAAACTTAAGTTATTTACAGCCTGCACGTTGTGGTAGCATTTTTTTAGATTATGAACACTAATTGTTACCGGCATTAAACAACACCCTCCTTTCGACAATATGATGTCTTAAGAAGAATACCACCACACTCTTGGTTTGTCAACATGTTGTCTAAAAAGACAAAAAAACATCCGCCCTTAGAAATGACGGATGTTGTATTTATTTACTATTTCTTTTTTGAGAAAACGTTTCTAACGCAGATTTGAAGTGCTGCATTTCGGAAGGAGAGTTAATAATTTCCCGCCCTGTGTCTTCAAAGCCGTCTTGCTTATTACCATCAAAGCAATAGAGTTTTTTTACCATTTTCCAGAAGCTCTCTAATTCAGAAGTGTTAAACTCATGAAAAATATCTGCCATAAAATGAATTGCTTTTTCCGAACATTCAATCGTTTTTTGCTTGCCGCTTTCTGTAAGTGTTACGTTTGTAGCACGCTTGTCTTTTTTGCTGGGAAATGAAGAAAGATATCCTAATTTTTCAATGCTTGCTACCATACGATTTGCATTTTGTTTGCTGGTTCCAAGTTTACGTGCGATATTATTAATTGTCGTTTCTTCTTCAGGTAAATGTAAAATGGCTATAATGGTCATATATTGTCTAAATGTTAAACCCTCAAGATAATTATCACCAGTAATTTGCAATTTGTTTATGAGAGAGAACATAGTGGCATAAGCCTGTTGCATTAAAAATAGGTCATGAAGTTCTTTTTCAAAACTCATAAAGTACCTCCTAGCTCAGTGTATATGAATGCTTTTAGAATATCAGTTGCATTGCGATTTGTCAACATGATGTCCAATGAGGTTATTTATGCCAGCGGCAGATGTAACTTTAGTATCATTTATAACAAAAGCAACTTCAAAGCCAGCGGGCAATCAGAGAGTAGATAAAGACAGAACCTTTCTGATTCTGTACCTGGGGAAAATAACGGTAATCCTCGCCGTATTGCTCCAACTCACTGCAGGGCAAAGTGTATTCTACATAGGTTTGTGCCATATCCACAGGATTGAATGAATCTTCATCTAAATCCATGGAGTAAACAACCGACTGAAACCATATTTCCTCAATGGCTAAGCCCTCATCCTGATATGGTTTTATTGCCCTGGAAAGAGCGGGAACGTTAACCTGTAGAGCTTCTTCTGAAACCGTGTAGACTTGGTCTGCTACATCCGTCGGTAAAGGTAACATGGTGTATTCAAGCTCACCTAAATCATTTGTTTCGGCAAGCATCATATTCACATCAAACTTTTTGTAGCTGGAATCATTTGGAATAAACCAACTGGCAGGATGGTGGTATAACCACAAAAGGGACAGAGCCAAGGCGGCAAAAGAAATAATAGAAACAACAGCATAGCCAGGCTTTTCGGGCTTGAAATGATAGAGAGCCTCTAAACGACTGGCAATAGTACGGTAGGAATCAGAAAAGCTGAGTCCTTTCACAACAGTTTGCGTAGAACACTCTTTTATCAGTAATTCACCGTAGGTATTTCGACCGTTATTCTGAAAACCTATGACCTGATTATCACAAAGTATTTCAATATCCCTCTTGAAGGGCCTATCAAACAGACGTAATACCCAAATAAAACATGAAATCAAGCTAAAAAGACACAACTTCATTGTGTCACGATTTTTAATATGTACCATTTCGTGAAGAAGGAGTAACTCCAATTCGAGGGAGGTATATTTTTTTTCATATTCAGCAGGCAGCAGAATTGTTTTTTTGAACATGCCATAGGATACGGGAGATCCAACCCACTCTACGGCAGCAATATGGATGTACTTTTCTTGTAAGCCAACGGTGTTTGCCACACGAAGCTTGAGATTGCCACGATCTCTATAAGGTGCAGCGGCAGCAATCAGTTGTTTGATTCGCCAAGTATGAACGATGAACTTTGCCAAACGAAGCATAGAAATAGAGAGCCAAAATGCAACTGCTATAAATAGCACAGCACGCCACTCTTGATGAATTGCACGATAAATCGGCAGCTTTATAGAATCATTCCACTTACAGCAAGATAAGGGAAAACTAAGGAGGAGCCCATACCATACATAATAATTTGTACGTGCTCCCATATGATTGTGAAATTTTTTCTGAACAAACCGAATTCCTTGATAGATTAAAAGGCAGTAAATCGATAGAAGCAGACATTTCACAACAAGGGCAACCAGAAGAAAAAAAACTGGCATAGTACAGATTGTATTGATTTGGCCTAATATGCTATTCATTTGATTCCGCTTTCTTTTGTTCTAGTAAAGCTCTTAAATGGTCAATTTCTTCACCGGATAAATCAGTGCTATTCACAAAGGTAGCAAAGAGATTTTCCACGTTATCCTGATGATATTGCTTCAAGAACTGCTTATTGACTTTTTTTACACACTCTTCTTCCGTTACAAGTGGAAAATAATAATAAAGCTTTGAGTTTTTTTCATCTATGGTAAAGCCAACAGCATCTTTCGCAATCAATCGCCGCAACAAGGTTTTTACAGTGGTGGAAACCAGCTTCTGTTCTGCTTGAACATTTTTCACAAGCTCCATAATAGTAAGAGGTGACTTTTTCCACAGCACCTTCATAACATTCCATTCACTTTGTGTGATATGCGGTAAATCACTCATGAGTGTATCCTCCTAAGAAACAATTTGATGGATATACTATAACATGTTGGTAAGGAAAAAACAATTGTAGTTGCTAGTATCTTTTGGGGATATTTCTTGACAAAACTTTAAGTTTTTTATAAAATAACAATGTTATATTAAGAAAGGCAAAGGACCAAATGCGAACATTTAATGCGAAGCTGCGAGCCGCTATTCTAGAGGCAGGACAGAAGGAATTTTTAAAATATGGATTTGAGAAAGCAACGTTACGAAGAATTGCAGCAGCAGCCCAGGTGACTACAGGGGCAATCTATACATATTTTCCAGATAAAGCAGCTCTGTTTGAAGCACTTGTGTCGGGAACAACAGAAAAGCTTAAGGAACAAATTATGGCTTCTGTTAATGAGATGGATGAAACACTTCGTAAAGATATAACTCCTTGGCGCAAGTGGCTAGATATTAATCCGGATATCTTAGTTGATTATTTATATGAACATTTTGATGCCTTTCGCTTACTTTGCTGTAGCGCCAGCGGAACGAGCTATGAAAACTATATTGACTCACTTATAGAAATTGAGACCGAGTCCACAATCCGCTTTACCCATTACTTGAGACAGCAAAAGATATTAAAACGTGATATTGACGAAGAAGCGATTCACATTATAACCAGTACATATTATGCCGGAATCTTTGAACCAATTATTCATGAGATGCCAAAAGAACAAGCATTGGGATGTGTACGAGTTTTAGAGGAATTTTATACAGCTGGATGGCAGAAAATACTGGGGTTTTAACCCCGTTATTTTTTAACCAATAGTTAGCAAGAACTAACCAATTTTATGAGGAGGAATTGTTATGCAAAAATTAAACGAGCTAAAAACAGGACAGCAAGGTACCATAGCCAGCGTACAAGGTGACACCCGTTTTTTGACCAGGATAATATCCATTGGTCTAACGGTAGGAAGCCGGGTTGAGGTGCTGCGGAATGAAAAGAAAATGCCGCTGCTGCTTTATGGACGGGACAGCATGGTTGCACTTAACCGGGATGAAAGTGACAATATTTTGGTGGAGGTGACAGTATGAGTACCATGACAGCAGTGAAAACACCGGTAATAGCACTTCTTGGACAACCAAATTCCGGTAAGTCCACGTTATTTAATGCTCTTACAGGGTCCCATCAGCATGTTGGTAATTGGCCAGGTAAGACGGTAGAAAAAAAAGAGGGATACTTTACCAAGAATGGTGAGCGTTACGGTGTGACGGATTTGCCGGGAAGCTATAGCCTCTCAGCAAATTCGGATGAGGAGGTTATCACCCGGGACTATATTGCCAGTGGAAAGGCAGATGTAGTATGTATTTTAGCAGATGCGGCTCAGCTGGAGAGGAGTATGTTTATGCTGGCAGACTATGCAGGCATGGATTGCCCGGCAGTATTGCTTTTGAATTTGATGGATATTGCAAAAGAACAAGGGAAGAAAGTGGATGCTAAGAAGATTGAACAACGCTTGGGAATTCCAGTAGTTCCTTTTATTGCGGCAAATCGTAAGGAATATGACGGATTTTATCAAGCAATTGATCGAGCTTTGGAGAAAAAGGAGTGTCTGGATGTAAAAAAACTGGATCAGCGTTACCGTGAGATGGAAGGCGGCTATTATAAAGCTCTTTATGATTTAATGCCAAAGGATGGAATCGATGGATATTCACCTGTTTGGCTTGCGGCAAAAGCTTTAGAGGGAGATCAGGTAGTGATTGCAAAGGTAAGAGAGAGCCTGTCTATCGAGAAGAAAAAAGCTTTTGAAGAAACCATTTCACAGATAAAAAATGGAGCGCTTTTAACGGGTGATTGTAAGTTCAAATGGATTGATGAAACCCTGCAGGGAGCTGTTTCAGGGAAAAAGCAGAGAGGGACACTTTCAAAATTTGATAAGAAGGCAACCAGTAAGCGATGGGGTAAACTAATAGCAATTTGTATTATGCTGGCAGGATTAATTGCATCCTTTATTCCAGCTGCCCCTATTATGATGATTGGTCAAGGTCTTATTGGATTAGGCGGAGGGATTACCGCAGGTCTTACCGCAATGGGAGCGCCACCTATTATTATCAGCTTGTTGGTAGATGTTGCCCTTAATACAGTAGGATTTGCAATATCAATGATTGGTTTTGTTTTTAGCGTCAATCTGGTGTTTGGCCTAATTGAAGAAGTGGGCTATATGGCGCGGGTTTCTTATGTGTTCGATGGAACAATGACCAAACTAGGTTTACAGGGAAAGGCAGTCATGCCGTTTCTCGTTAGTTTTGGCTGTACCATCGGTGGAGCTGCTGGTACCCGTGTAATTGATAGCTGGGGGCAACGGGTTCTTACAATTGCTTTAGCATGGGTTGTACCTTGTGCAGCAACCTGGTCGATTGTACCATTTTTATCAAGTCTTTATTTTGGAATGGGAGCACCATTGGTAATTATTGCTATTTTTGCTGTTGCATTACTACATATGATGATTACAGCAAAAATATTTGGGAAACGCCTGGTAAAAGAAGAAGACCGAACAGGGCTTATCATGGAGCTTCCACCGTACCATAAGCCGAAATGGGGAGCACTAATTCGCTCGATTCTAGTGCAAACCAGAGATATTTTGTGGAAAGCCATTAAGGTTATTTTCATTGTATCCTTAGTATTTTGGTTGCTCACTTATACAGGAAATGGAAATCCAGAAACAACCATTTTGTATCGCTTCGGTCGTTTTATCGAACCAGTGACTCAAATTTTTGGCTTCACATGGCAGACATTTTTAGCTTTTGTCTCCTCTGCGATTAGTAAAGAAGCTGCACTAGGTGTCTTATCCACTCTTTATGTAGGTGGTGGAAGTCTTTTCTCGGCAACCTTTGGCGGAAGTGGAACAGCGGCGAATTTAAGTGAAGTATTGGCCACTTCCATTACGCAGGCTCAAGCGTTATCCTTTATTTTTGCGGTTACCTTTAATGTGCCTTGCCTTATGGCAATTAGTTCTACTTATCAGGAGACACGCTCACTTAAATGGACACTTAAAATTGCTCTTTACTATTTCTGTGCCGCATTAATATTGGCCTTTTTGGTTTATCATATTGGGTTGCTTATTTTCTAAGTGAAGGAGGCGAAGAGGGATGTTAATTAAACTTCTAGCATTATTGGATGAGGGCCGTGCATATTCCCAGTTGGAATTAGCCGAGCTTTGTGGAACCAGAGAAGAGAGCGTAAAGGCTCAGATGGAATATTTAGAGAGAGCAGGATTCTTACGCCGGGTAACGAGTGGCAGTAGTTGTGAAAGCTGTGGCGGGAAATGCAGTGGTTCGACAGGTGGATGCGGGAAAGACACATCCCGAGGTGTGGCTATGTGGGAGAAGACTCTATTATGATGACATATATTATTGCTGGTGGAATATTTGTTTTTTGTGGATTTGTTCTCTATCACTATGTAAGTAAGCTGCGTCGTGGTGAGAGCTGTTGCAGCGAAGGAGAAGAGCCGATTAAGAAGGTACATGTAGCGGATAGAAATAAAAAACACTACCCATATGAGATTATATTTTTTATTGATGGTATGACTTGTGCAAACTGTGCACTTCGAGTTGAAAACGTGCTCAATAGCCAGCCAGGTATTTATGCAAAAGTAGATTTGGGACAGAGAAAAGCAAGTGTGCTTAGTAAAGAGCCAGCAGATGTTTCTGCCCTAAGGCAAAGGGTTCGGGATGCGGGATATACTGTCCTTAATGTAAAAGAATAAAACAAACCCCAATAAGTTAGAGTTAAAATCTGATTTATTGGGGTTTTGCTAATGAAATTAATTTTGGGAAAACTTATAACAAGTGGTTGTCTATTTTTTTCATTAATTCATTTACGTTTATCGGTTTTGAAATATGATCATTCATACCAGCCTCTAAGCATCTCTCAACATCTTCTGAAAATGCATTGGCTGTCATGGCAAGAATTGGAATATTCGATGCATTTTCGCATTCGCTTTCCCGGATTCTTCGGGTAGCTTCGTAGCCATCCATTTCGGGCATCTGTACATCCATAAGATGTAGGACGGATTTTGCGGACATTCAAAATAAAAAAGAATGTGGAGGTAACAGACAATGGCAAAATCATTATTTGAGGAACTGGGCGGCAAATACGAAAGGCAAGGGGATTATTTGATACCGTGCTTAACTGTACCCGCCGAAGAAGAACAGGCAATAGGCATCTGGGGGCAACGGCATTTAGATTATCTAAAACAGTACCGTAAAGTTACATACACCAATCTTCTTACAAGCGGCAGGCTAAACGCCTACCTTGCCGACATCAACAGACAGGCACAGGAACGCTTTGAAAGGCTCATAGAGGGTATGAAACAGGCACAGGGCATAACGGAACAGCTAAAGGCAGAAAACGCCTTAGAATGGACAGGATGCCTCAATAACATAAGGGCTTGTGCGAGGGAGATTGTGGAAAAGGAAATTATTTTTGCATAAACAGATGATTAGTGGCAGGGGGAAATCCTGCCGCTTTTTCTGCTTTAGTTTGTCAGCTTGACAAATAAAGGGTTAAGGAATATAATTAGATTCAGTATTATACAAGGAGTTAATAAATATGCGGCAAGGTATTCTTAAATAAACTGTCAATTTGATAGTGGGAACAAAAAGTAGCAGTCCCGTTTCACTTTTAATATGGGGCTTAGTTTTTTGTACCCAGTTTAAGAATACTTTTATCATGTAATTTTATATGCCCGAAAACATATAAGTGTTTTGGGGCTATTGGAGTTATTTACCCAGTGATAGGAGTATTTATCACTGGGTATTTTTATGCCCTTTTTTGGGTGTTGATAGGAGGAAAATCACATGAAAATAATTAACTTAGGCATTCTGGCTCACGTTGACGCAGGAAAGACAACATTAACGGAAAGTTTATTGTATACCAGTGGTGCAATTGCAGAACTAGGGAGCGTAGATGAAGGCACAACAAGGACAGATACAATGAATTTGGAGCGTCAAAGGGGAATCACTATCCAGACAGCAGTGACATCTTTTCAGTGGGAGGATGTAAAAGTCAACATTATAGATACGCCAGGCCATATGGATTTTTTGGCGGAAGTATACCGTTCTTTATCCGTATTAGACGGAGCAGTATTATTAGTTTCTGCAAAGGATGGCATACAGGCACAGACCCGTATACTGTTTCATGCACTACAGATAATGAAGATTCCGACAATTTTTTTCATCAATAAAATTGACCAAGAGGGGATTGATTTGCCAATGGTATATCGGGAAATGAAAGCAAAGCTTTCTTCGGAAATTATAGTGAAGCAAAAGGTTGGGCAGCATCCCCATATAAATGTAACGGACAATGACGATATGGAACAGTGGGATGCGGTAATTATGGGAAACGATGAACTATTAGAGAAATATATGTCAGGGAAACCGTTTAAAATGTCAGAACTGGAACAGGAAGAAAACAGGAGATTCCAAAACGGAACGTTATTTCCCGTTTATCACGGAAGCGCTAAAAACAATCTGGGGATTCGGCAGCTTATAGAAGTAATTGCCAGTAAATTTTATTCATCAACGCCTGAAGGTCAATCTGAACTATGCGGGCAGGTTTTTAAGATTGAATATTCAGAGAAAAGGCGGCGTTTTGTTTATGTGCGTATATATAGCGGAACATTGCATTTGAGGGATGTTATTAGAATATCTGAAAAAGAGAAAATAAAAATCACAGAGATGTGTGTTCCGACAAACGGTGAATTATATTCATCCGATACAGCCTGCTCTGGTGATATTGTAATTTTACCAAATGATGTTTTGCAGCTAAACAGTATTTTGGGGAACGAAATACTGTTGCCGCAGAGAAAATTTATTGAAAATCCTCTCCCTATGCTCCAAACAACGATTGCAGTAAAGAAATCTGAACAGCGGGAAATATTGCTTGGGGCACTTACAGAAATTTCAGATGGCGACCCTCTTTTAAAATATTATGTGGATACTACAACGCATGAGATTATACTTTCTTTTTTGGGGAATGTGCAGATGGAAGTCATTTGTGCCATCCTTGAGGAAAAATATCATGTGGAGGCAGAAATAAAAGAGCCTACTGTTATATATATGGAAAGACCGCTTAGAAAAGCAGAATATACCATCCACATAGAAGTCCCGCCAAATCCTTTCTGGGCTTCTGTCGGGTTGTCCATAGAGCCGCTCCCTATTGGAAGCGGAGTGCAGTATGAAAGCAGAGTTTCACTTGGATATTTAAATCAATCGTTCCAAAATGCGGTTATGGAGGGGGTTCTTTATGGCTGCGAGCAGGGGCTGTATGGATGGAAAGTGACAGACTGTAAAATCTGTTTTGAATATGGATTGTATTATAGTCCTGTAAGTACCCCCGCAGACTTTCGGCTGCTTTCCCCTATCGTATTGGAGCAGGCTTTAAAAAAAGCAGGGACAGAACTATTAGAGCCATATCTCCACTTTGAAATTTATGCACCGCAGGAATATCTCTCACGGGCGTATCATGATGCTCCAAGGTATTGTGCAGATATTGTAAGTACTCAGATAAAGAATGACGAGGTCATTCTGAAAGGAGAAATCCCTGCTAGATGTATTCAAGAATACAGGAACGATTTAACTTATTTCACAAATGGGCAGGGAGTCTGCTTGACAGAGTTAAAAGGATACCAGCCAGCTATTGGTAAATTTATTTGCCAACCCCGCCGCCCGAATAGCCGTATAGATAAGGTTCGGCATATGTTCCACAAGTTAGCTTAACAGCTTGCAAAAGTCATATAAAATGAGATTTGAAAGGATTAGAGACTAATTATGATGAAATGCGAATGGATATTGTGTCCTGTTTGTGGGAGCAAAACCCGTAATAAAATTAGGAAGGACACTGTTTTGGAGAATTATCCCCTTTATTGTCCAAAATGCAGACAAGAAAGATTGATTAAAGTTGACAACTTGAAGATAACTGTCATCAAAGAGCCAGACGCTTAAGACGCAGAGCCGATGAAATTGTGGAACAATTCACGAATCATCGGCTCTTTTTGTTTCGTATTTGAAAGAACAAACTCACCAAATAAAAAAAACGATATTCGGGTGGGTTATTTTGTTATACCCTAAATTACCCTCTGAATTTGTTTTTAAATTTGGAGGGATTTTTTTATGTCCTTTTTTCGGGCAGTTATCTATCTGCTCATACGAAGCAAAATTTATCAATACATAGCATATCAGAGAACGGCAGGAAACCAGTTAAAAAAATTTCTGCCAGTGCAACGGTACTTCTCACCTTGAAAGTAGAAGTACAATCTCCATACAATAGAATTACTATTTCCTATAACCGTAAAGGTCACAGAGCCTTTGCGGTTTTTCTTTTGTCGATTTTTGTTGGAAAGTGCCGTAGGGCTGTTTCTGATATGCGGTGTCGTTCTCCGCCTCTCCATCTGGATTTTTTACATTTCAAAAATTCAGATGGGAGGTATTTATGGTGAAATATGCACCAAGAAAGGTATATATCAGAGAAAGTGGCGGCTATGTGGAATTATCCTACACGGAGTTCTGCCGTTGCAGGGAATCCGACCAGACCTATATGGACAAGCTGTTTATCCCCATTCAAGGCTGTCTGCTTGAAGTCGTGAGGGAGCAATACACAGACTTCTACCGTGACAAGGAACGGTGGCGTTATCTGCAAAAATTAGATACAAAGAATAGACTGCTATCTCTCGACGGATTTACGGACAGCGAGGGGAATCCTCTGGACTTTATCACTGATGAAGCGGTGGACATTGCAGAAACCGTTGTCAATGCGGTCATGGTGGACAGGCTGAAAGCCGCCCTGCCTTTGCTGTCGGATAGTGAACAGGAGCTGATACAGGCAATCTTTTTTGACGGACTTTCCGAGCGTGAAGTCGGGGCGAGGTTGGGCATAACCCAGAGCGTTGTAAACAAACGCAAAGCCAGAATCCTAATAAAACTAAGAAAGATAATAGAAAATTAAAATTTAAGGCGTTCAGCCCCCTTGTTTTTTCCTTTGGGAAGATGAGGGGGCTTTTCTCTGCCCTCTCAATCAATTCTGATTGGAGGAAGTAAGAATGGCATACAACCACGGACGGGAGGACAGGAAATGGCGTATCTGGAAAGAAGCGGAGGAAAAGCTGCTGCGTGAGTGCGGCGTTGATGAAGCGACCATTGAGCAGATACGCATGGCGGACAGGGCAGACTTCAATTCCAACAGGCGGTTTTACCGATGGACGAATGACGTTGCGGAATATCTTGAGGACATGGCAGGCAGGGAGCGGCAGGCGGAAGTGGGTACGGTTGCGGAGTTACTGGAAGAGATTGAGAGCGAAAATCTCTATCAAGTATTAGTCACGGTGGACGGGCGTACCTTGAAAATCGTCCTGCTGAAAATGCAGGGGTATTCCACAAAGGAGATTGCCCCGCTTGTGCATTTGACGACTGGTGCCATCTATGCGAGGTTAGACCATCTGCGGAAGAAGCTGCGGAAAATTTTATAGCTTCTAAAACAGCCTGCCATCCTGCGGGCTACTGGGTGAGGGATGGAAATCCCCTCACTCATTTTTTGCAGGAGGACAACAGGATGGCATACAGGGTTAAGGCATACACGCTTCGGGAGGAATCCACGGAAAGCGGCACAAGGTATTTTATCAGCTTTAAGGACGGGCAGGGCAAATCCCACGAGTTGGAAGTGTCGGAACAGTTCTTTATGGAGTTTCGGCAGATGGAGCGCAGGAACAGGAATCTTTTCTAATGGGACGAGCGGCACAGGGAGTTTAACGAGGTATGGGACGAAACCCTTTACAGACGGGCGTTGCGTGTGCCTAAGAGCCTTGATGAACGCATGGTTGAGGAAGAACGGAATGAAACGCTCTATAAGGCGGTTGGGAGCCTTCCAGAGATACAAAGGCGGCGTTTCCTGCTCTACTACGAGTATGAGTTCAATTTTTACCAAATCGCCGCTATGGAGCATTGCACCGCTTCGGCAATACAGAAATCTGTTGCGATTGCAAAGGAGAAAGTAAAGGCGGAAATTGAAGAAATATCTCCAACCGTGACCGACACCGCCCGAAAAAGAAATCTGTTTTTTATTTGTGTGGGATTGGCGGCATTACATACTCTCACTTTTTTCCGTGGGAGTAAATCTATTTTTAAGGAGGTCAACGCCTATGTGCAACGAAAACAAAGACACCGCCCGAAAGGAGGAAAGCCATGCAGAAGTTACAGACAGTCAACGCCGAAACGCTCCTTTATGAACCGCTTGAGAAACCATCCTTTGTGGTGGACAGCCTTATCCCGACAGGCTTATCGCTGTTCTGCGGCTCACAGAAGATAGGCAAAAGCTGGCTCATGCTGAAGCTATGCTTATGCGTGTCGCAGGGAATCCCTTTATGGGATATGCCGACAATGGAGGGCGATGTGCTTTACCTCTGCCTTGAGGACACGTTCTGCCGCATACAGGACAGGTTATTTCGTTTGACGGACGAAGCAAGCGGGCGGCTCCACTTTGCCGTGGCAAGCTGCAAGCTGTCAGACGGTCTTATCGTGCAGCTTGAAGATTATCTGAAAGATTACCCAGACAGCAGGCTCATTGTCATTGATACCTTGCAGAAAGTCCGTACAGCTTCAAAAGACAATGCCTATGCAAGCGACTATGGGGACATCTCCCTCATCAAAGACTTTGCCGACAGGCACTCTCTGGCGGTCATTGTCGTACACCACATCCGAAAGCAGAATGACAGCGACGTGTTCAACAAGGTGTCTGGGACGACAGGATTAACGGGGAGTGCGGACGCTACCTTTGTTCTGGAAAAGGAGAAACGTGCGTCTGACACCGCCAAGCTGTATGTGACGGGCAGGGACACGCCTTATCAGGAATACACGCTGCGTTTCCGTGATTGCCGTTGGGAGCTTGTGGAGCGGAAAACGCAGGAGCAGCTTGCGAAAGAAACGATACCAGATGTCCTTTTTCGGTTGGTGGATTTTATGAGGGATAAGGAAGAATGGATAGGCACGGCAACGGAACTGTTAGCCGCTATGGGGGAAACGGAAACCATACCCACGGTGATTACGAAATGGCTGAATGAATACCGCACCACATTTTTAAGCGAGAACCGTATCTGCTACCAGTACAGCCGCAGGAAAGACGGCAGGCGGATTGCCCTTGCAAGGAGGGCGGGTGACAGCGGTGATGGTGGTGACAGCGATATTAGGATACCCCCCTGTTACTGTCATTGACGCTTAAAGCCATGTAAAGCTGGCGGCTCTGCCCTGCGGGTGACAGCAGTGACGGTGGTGACAGTGATTTTAGGATACCCTGCCGCTGTCATCCCTACGGGAGAACACCCCGTAAACGCAAAATGCAGGCGTGAGATTTACTCGCCCTTTTCGGTCGTGTAAAACCACCCCTGCGGTCAGAAAAATCATTCCGATTTTTCCGACTGCGTTTACAGGGTGTAACACACTACACTTTGCCCTGCAAAGTCGTGTGCCAGACGTTCCCTCTGGACTCCCTTAAGGCAGGGCTGTGCCCTGCTATCCTACGCCTTACGGCTTCGGATAAAAGAATGGCGGCATGACGGTGACGGCTCTTGCGAGGGGGGTATCCCAAAAACACCGTCATCATCGACATGACCGTCATGCAGGGGGTGAGGGTGACAGTTGCGGCAGTCGGCAGGGGGTATCCCAAAACTGCTGTCACCACCGTCACCGCTGTCACCCCAAAGGACGGTCACCCGCCGAAAGAAAGGAGGAATCCGCCTATGCCTTATGCAATCCTGCGTTTCCAGAAACGAAAAGCGGGCGGCGTTGCGGCTTGTGAACGCCACAACGAGCGGAAGAAAGAAGCCTACAAAAGCAACCCAGATATAGATATGGAACGCTCTAAAAACAATTACCATCTCATAGCACCACCAAAGTACACCTACAAGAAAGAGATTAACCGCATGGTAGCCGAAGCGGGGTGCAGGACAAGGAAAGACAGCGTGATGATGGTGGAAACGCTCATCACAGCTTCACCAGAATTTATGAACCAGTTACCGCCCGAAGAACAAAAAGCGTATTTCCAGACGGCTCTTGACTTCATTTCGGAGCGTGTTGGAAAGCAGAATATCCTCTCCGCTGTCGTCCATATGGACGAGAGAACGCCCCATATGCACCTCTGCTTTGTGCCGATTACGCCAGACAATAAGCTGTCAGCGAAAGCTATCTTAGGCAACCAGAAATCATTATCCGAGTGGCAGACCGCCTACCATGAGCGGATGTCCTCACGGTGGAATCAGCTTGAACGGGGGCAGTCCTCAATGGAAACCAAGCGGAAACACGTCCCCACATGGCTCTATAAATTAGGCGGCAGGCTTGATAAACAGTATGAAGAAATCGTGTCTGCCCTATCCGACATCAACGCCTTTAACGCAGGGAAGAAAAGGGATAAAGCGTTAGATTTACTCTCTGCATGGCTGCCAGACGTGGAGAAATTCTCTAAGGAAATCGGGAAACAGCAGGCGTATATCGACAGTTTGAAAGAGAGAATTGGGCAGGAATCAGACTATGCGGGGCGTATGCGTGATGAAAAGTACGAGCAGGAACTAAAGGTGCAGAAAGCGAATCAGAAGATATTTGAATTGCAGAGAACCAACGAGCAGATGGGGCGGCTGCTGTCAAAAATACCGCCCGAAGTGTTGGAAGAATTGCAGAAAAATCATAGAAGCAGAGCGAAAGAAAGGTAGATATGTGAATGAAGAAACAGGATTTTAAGGTGTTAAAGACCAAAGACTTGTACCCGTTCCCCGACAATCCGTTTCATGTGGCAGAAGATGAAACACTGTCAGAGTTAGCGGAAAGCATCAAGGAATTTGGCATTGTCACGCCGATAATCACACGCCCGAAAGAGGACGGGGACGGTTATGAAGTGATTGCAGGACAGCGGCGTGTCCGTGCTTCTGAACTTGCAGGGATAAATACCGTGCCTGCGTTTGTCCTGCCCTTAGACCGTGACCGAGCCATCATCACCCTTGTAGACAGCAATTTGCAGCGTGAGAATATCCTGCCATCGGAGCGGGCGTTTGCTTACAAGATGAAATCCGAAGCCATGAAGCGGCAGGGTTTCCGCACAGACTTAACCTCGTCACAAGTTGTGACGAAGTTGCGGACGGACGACAAGGTGGCACAGGGCTTCGGCGTGGGCAGGATGACCGTGCAGCGTTTTATCCGCCTGACGGAACTGATACCGCCGATTTTGCAGATGGTGGACGAGGGGAAAATCGCCCTCACGCCTGCGGTGGAACTGTCCTTCTTGAAGAAAGACGAGCAGGAAAACCTCTTTGCCACGATGGAGAGCGAAGAAGCAACGCCCTCACTCTCACAGGCACAGCGGATGAAACAGTTAAGCCAGAGCGGGCGGCTTGACATGGATACGATATTTGCGATTATGACGGAGGAAAAGGGCAACCAGAAAGAAACCTTGAAAATCAACACAAGCAAGCTGAAAAAATACTTTCCGAAGAACACAACGCCGAAGCAGATGGAGGAAACCATCATCAAACTTTTGGAGCGTGAGTTGCAGAGGAAACGCAACCGTGACAGCCGCTAATCTTCTTTTTTCGGGAAGTAAATACAGAGAGTTGAGGTATGGAGAATGAGAGAAATCCAGTATGAAATCGTAAAGGAAATCGCAGTATTGTCTACGGGCGACAGTGGCTACACAAAGGAAATCAATCTCATTTCATGGAATGGGAAAGAGCCGAAGTATGACATCCGCAGCTTTTCCCCGAACCGTGAAAAGTGCGGCAAGGGAATCACGCTGAACGCTGATGAAGCGGCGGCACTCCTTAAAGCATTACAGAAAGAATTAAACAGCGAGGATTAATGGTATCTGATTGGCAGGGCGGGGACATTTCCAAACTCTTCCCTGCCCTGTCTGGAAAGGAAGATTTAAGTATGGGCGAGGATAAGAAAGCAGATAAAAAGAGAAAGCGTATCGTGCCAAAAGCACCAGTGCAGATGATAATCAGCCGTGAATATGTCGGCACACAGACCGTTACAGAAGCGTTTGTCCCGATTATCTCCGAGGATATTCGGAAGAAGATTGCCGAGGGCGACACCTTCGACAATGAGGGGCTGTCCGCTTAGAATGTACGCAATGGGACATGAAAACAGATAGGACAGATACGGAGGTTTTACAGTATGGCAGGAATCAAAGAAGAAAAGAAAATCTATTTAGTCGGCATTTATTGCCGCTTATCTAAAGACGATGGTACGGATAACGAGAGTGCGAGCATTGCGACACAGAAATCCATCCTCACGGATTATGTGAAAAAGCAGGGATGGCACATAGCAAAAACGTATGTGGACGATGGTTATTCTGGTACAAATTTCCAAAGACCAAGTTTCCAGAATATGATAAAAGACATTGAAAGCGGTCTGATAAACTGCGTGATTACGAAAGATTTATCCCGTCTGGGGAGAAACTATCTTGATTGTGGGTTATATCTGGAAGTTTTCTTCCCAGAGCATAACGTGAGGTATATAGCGGTCAATGACGGCGTAGATACCTTGAATAAATCTGCTATGGACATCACGCCTTTCCGCAACATTTTAAACGAAATGTATGCCGCTGACATATCTGTTAAGATAAAATCGGCATATCGGGCGAGGTTTCAACAGGGGAAATTCATGGGAACTACCGCCCCTTATGGCTATATCAAAGACCCTGCCGACCACAACCATCTGCTGATAGATGATAAAGTGGCACATGTTGTAAAAGAGATATTCGACCTTGCATTAAAAGGGAATGGAGTTGCCAAAATTTGCAGACATCTTAATAAACAGCATATCCTACGCCCTGCCGCTTATGCGGCGGAGCGTGGCGAAACAGGCTTTGAACGTCATTTTGAGGGGAACGAGGACAAACGCTATATTTGGAGTGGGAACAGCGTGAGGAGCATTTTAAGAAGCCCGATATATGCGGGAAATCTTGTAGGCTACAAACGGATTGCCGCCAATATGAAAAGCAAGAAACGCCCCTCTAAGCTGCCCGAAGAATGGGAAGTGATACCCAATACCCATGAGGGAATAGTCACGCAGGAGGAATTTGATATTGTCCAACAGCTTATTACAAGTCGTAGGCTTCCACAGAACAAGGGAGGATTTGTAAATATTTTTGCAGGCGTTATCAAGTGTGTGGACTGCGGATGTGCTCTGCGGGCAATGAACGTACACAGGAGGAAACGCCCAGAGATTATCGACTGTGTACAGTATTCATGTAATAATTATGCAAGAAACGGAAGAAGCGAGTGTAGTGCCCACAATATAGAAGCAAGGGATTTATTCAATGCCGTTCTTGCCGACATCAACTGTTTTGCGGATATGGCAGTGAATGATGAAAAGGCGGTCAGGGCCATAGAAAAGCGGCTCACGGAAACAGACCAGAGCAGGGCGAAAGCATTAGAGAAAGAACGTAAGAAGCTGAACAAACGCCTTGCGGAACTGGACAGGCTGTTTTCCTCTCTCTACGAGGATAAGGTCATGGAGCGTATTACCGAGCGGAATTTTGAGATGATGTCGGGGAAATACCAGAAAGAGCAGCTTGAAATTGAAGCAAGGCTGAAAGAGGTGACGGAAACTCTTAATGAAAGCTACGAGAAATCACGGGGAATCCGTGACTTCCTCGCCCTTATCCGAAATTATCAAGGCTTAAAAGAACTGGATGCAACAGTTATAAACGCACTCATAGACAAGATACTTGTTTCGGAGCGTGAGAAGATGGCAGACGGAACAGTGAAGCAGGAAATCAAGATTTACTATAAATTCATCGGCTTTGTCGATGAATTACATATCATACCTACAAAACGGTGGGCAGCAATGCCCGCTAAAAATTGTACGGTGTGCGGCGTTGAATATGTCCCGGGCTCTGGTGCATCAAGGTATTGTCCTGCTTGTGCCAAGAAGATACGGAGGGAGAAATCAAACGAGAGCAAACGCAGGAGCAGAGAACAGAAAAGGATAGCATGTATGAACTGTCCGCAAAAAATGACCGACTGAATAAGATCATAGTGGGACGAGTCCGCGTGATACTTTTCTACAGCTTGAGCACCATTATTTGCGAATTCAAGTGTAATTCCAGTAGGATGAAGTAAAGCATGTATAATTTCTTGATTGATTTCAATATCTTCCGCCATCAATATGGTTTTATTAGGCCAACTATAGTTGGATTTTGTGTCAACAGAAGAAATTTTTTCCTTTGCACCACGTGTTAACTCCACAATTGTATTAAAAAGTGAAGAAGGTAATAAGGGTTTTGCAAGAAAACGTGTGATACCGATTTCAGTTGCTTGGGGTTTCAAATCACACCAGTCTGCCACAGAAATCATGATAACAATGGTCTCAGGAGGAACTATTTTTTGAATCGCTTCAGCGGTTTCGAGACCGTCCATGCCTGGCATCTTCCAGTCAAGGAAAATAATGTCATACGGTGATTGGCCTTGTACAAGTTGAATTGCCTGAGGACCACTATTGGCGGTATGACATTGCATGTGAAAACCTGAAATAATCTGCTGGCAATATTCCAAAACGTCTGTGCTGTCATCTACGACCAAGATACGTGTGTTTCTCAAATCTGGTAAATCCTTTGGAGGAATGATGCTGGGTCCACCAAGCTCTACCGGTGTTTCAAATATAAAGCGGGAGCCAGTACCTTCTTCGCTTTCTACCCATATCCTGCCACCCATTAAATCAATGATTTTACGGCAGATGGAAAGTCCAAGGCCTGTACCGCCAAACCGTCTGGTAATGCTGCCATCAGCTTGCTCAAAGGGCTGAAACAACTTATCCTGTTCCTCTAAGCTAATGCCAATTCCGGTATCCTGCACTTCAATTCGCAGGACAGCATTATCCTCATTCTGTTTTACAAAAGAAGAATGTAAGGTGATCGCACCATTTTCCGGAGTGAATTTAACTGCATTGGAAAGCAGATTTGTGACCACTTGTGTCAGACGCAGTTCGTCACTGATTAAGCATCGGTCAAAATTCGTATCCAGATTAAAGGAAAAATCAAGTCTCTTTTCATCTACACGAGGTTGTATTACGTTATATACATTCTGTAGCATCTTTTCGAAGTTGAACTCAGCATTTACAATTTCCATCTTGCCGGATTCAATTTTAGACAAGTCTAAAATGTCATTAATGAGACCTAGCAGCTGATGAGATGCTTGCTCTATTTTAGCAAGACAATAACGTATGCGCTGAGGGTCTTTTGCCGTCTTTGCAATCTCGTTCATACCAATAATAGCATTCATTGGAGTTCGTATCTCATGGCTCATACGGGATAGAAAATCGGTTTTTGCCTGACTTGCTTGTTCTGCCTGTTCAATTGCTTCTTCTAATTTAAGCTGCATTTGCTGCATATCAGTCACATCTAAAGCAACACCAACGATGCCGTTTACAGTGCCGTCCAGTGTACGAAGAGGTGTTGTTTCACAAGCAAAATGGAGATTTTCGATATCCGCATAATAGCTTTGGCTTCCAGAGGTAAATGTTGCATTATGCTTTTCCAGCAGACTTATTCCAGGTATCCCCTCTTCTGTTAATAGCGTATTAATATTGGCACCCATCAGGCTATCCTTATGCACGCCAAGATCACTTAAAGCCTGCCCTTCAAATAAAGTGATATGATTGGATTTATCTACGGACCAGATAATACCAGGATAGCTGTTGACAATTTCACGAAGCTTTCCATAGGCATCATGAAGTTCATTTTCCATCTTGTTTTTTTCCAAGGTTGAGGACATAATACTGCCAATGGTCTGGAGCATATTAAACTCACTCTCTGTCCAATAATGAGGGCCGCTGCCATAATCGGCACCTAGAAAGCCCCAAAACTGGCCATTGCACAATATGGGTAAGTCAGCAAAGGAATGGATTCCACTTTCTCGCTGGACACGATAAGCCTCACCAGTAAACTGAAAGGTGTCATCCACCGCAATATAAGGTCTTGTGGTAAGCTGAATAAACCCTTCATCGTCATCGTTGTAAGGAATATTCTGTAAGAGAGCTTTCGTTGAAGGAACGTCAGGTGCACACCATTCATAGATTACACTGTAGGTCTTGTGCTCCAAGTCGTGTCGGAAAATAGAACAGCGGTCTACGTTCATAAAAGTTCCCAGCTCCTGTAAGACGTGATTAAATAGTTTGTCCAGAGAAGCATCGGAGTTTTTTGCAAAAGCAGAAGACAAATCGGTAATAAGCTTTTGCTGTTCTAATTGTATGGAGGCATGTTGGTCAATTGTACGGAAGGATTCACCATATAATTCTTTTCGAAGTTTTCCCAAAGTCTCTGAAGTAATGCGTCGCACCGCAATGCTATATCCATGGAAATCTTCCATAGAAAACGGAAGACTTTTTATTTGATACATTCCTGTTAATGGATCAGTATATACAGTTTCTACTCCCCCTTTTTTCTGGTTATGCTCATCTTTTAAAAGCTGCATTACTTCGGTGCGAGAGTCATAAGGCAAAAAATTTTCAAAGGAAAGACTAATTAGGTTAACGGGTAAGATTTCTCCCGTAGCGCTTTGACATTTGTGGGCATAACAGATTGTAAATAGTTCATCAGTAATGAATGCCCAATCACAAGCGGATTCTATTAGATCCAGCTGGTAATCTGGCATTATTTTAAAATCGTTAATGGCAGCAGTTCTGTGCATATCAATTCTCCTCTATAGATGAAAATAAAATTATTGACACCATTATAGCATAAATAACTTTGGTTTCATATTTAAACATGGGTGGCGTCTTGCAATGGGACTTGGAAAAGAATTTAAAATTTATTAAGAATGTTTTGGTTATATTGCACAAAAGAAATGTCTTTCACGTAAAAAAATGAGCAGTTTACGTGAAAGACATTTTTTCTTTTTTTTAAGTGATAGAATGATGACGATAACTTAGATAAAGGAAAGGGATGTGCAATGAAACGGATTGATTTTAATAGAGGATGGGAAGTTCTGCATAAAGATGAAGAAAATGCTTTTAGAAAGCAAGTGACACTTCCACATGATGCGATGTTAGGTGAAAAACGTACAAAAAATAGTCTGGGAGGCATTCATACAGGATGGTTTGAGGGATACGATTACCTCTACGAGAAGTATTTTGAGGTGCCTTTGGAAATGGAAGATCAAAGAGTCATCTTTGAGTTTGAAGGAGTTTACCATAATGCAGAGGTGTATTTGAATGGTAAGAAAGCTGCATTTCGTCCGTATGGTTATTCGAATTTTTATGTATCTGCTGATTCCTATTTAAAATATGGTAAAACCAATCAGATGCAAGTAATTGCACGAAACAAAGATCAGCCCAATAGCAGATGGTACTCAGGTGCAGGAATATATAGACCGGTATGGATGTATGTGGCAGAAAAACATCACATTTTATTAAATGGTATAAAGGTGCGTACCTTGAGTATAGAACCTGCAATTATCGAAATTAAAGTGGATACGACTACACAGGGATCTGTTCAAATAGAGATACCGGAAGCAGGGATTCAAACTGAGATTCCTTCTGGGGAAATGACAGCGATACAAATTGATAATGCGAAACTATGGAGTGTTGATTCACCATATTTGTACACTTGTAAAGCATTTTTTGAAGAAGATACCGTGACGGAAACATTTGGTATTCGTCAATTGGAATGGGATAGTAAACAAGGTTTTAAGATGAATGGAAGAAGAGAAATTTTACGAGGAGCGTGCATTCATCATGATAATGGGATTTTGGGTGCTTGCTGTTTCCCGGAAGCGGTGGAAAGAAAGATTCGAATCTTAAAAGAAAATGGTTATAACGCAATTCGATCCGCTCATAATCCATGTTCGAAGGCATTATTAGATGCCTGTGACAGACAGGGGATGCTAGTAGTAGATGAGTTCGTAGACGTTTGGTATATTCACAAAACAGAATATGATTATGTGGATTACTTTATGAAATGGTGGAAACAAGATTTAAAGGATATGGTGGATAAAGACTACAATCATCCCTGTGTAATTATGTATTCTACAGGAAATGAGGTTTCAGAAACTGCACAGAAAAAGGGAATTGACTTGGCTGGACAGATGACAAAGTATTTACATATTTTGGATAGCAGCCGACCGGTTACCTGTGGTGTCAATATCTTTTTCAACTTTTTGAGTTCGATTGGATTAGGGGTATACAGTGATAAAAAGGCAAAAAAGAAAGCGGTTGGAAGCGAGTTCTTTAATAATTTGGCGGGTCTGCTTGGAAGAGATGTGATGAAGATAGGGGCATCATTTTATGGATGTGATGTAAAGACACATAAAGCATTCGCAAATTTAGATATCGCAGGATATAACTATGGAATAAAACGTTATCGAAAGGATTTGAATAAATATTCAAACCGATTAATTCTTGGAAGTGAGACATTTTGTTCGGACGCATATGATTTTTGGGAAATGGCAAAGAAAAACAACCGATTAATAGGTGATTTTGTGTGGGCAGGTATGGATTACTTAGGTGAAGTAGGTGTTGGTGCATGGGAATACAGAGATTATGCACCTGATTTCTCCCATGGAGTGGGGTGGATTACAGCTGGAAGTGGACGCATTGACTTGACGGGAAAGCCATTGGCAGAAGCAGGTTATACGAAAGTGGCTTTTGAGCAAACGGATAAACCTGTCATTGCAGTGGTGCCAGTGAATCATACAGGAGATAAGCATTCTCCTTCAGCATGGAAGATGACAAATGGGATTGAATCATGGTCTTTCCGTGGATACAGTGGGAAGAAAGCAATTGTGGAGGTTTACGCAAGAGCAGCGGAAATAGAGCTTTTAATCAATGGAAAAAGAGCTGGCCGGAAGCGATTAAAAAATAAATGTGATACAGTATTTCATACCGTTTATCAGAACGGAACCATTGAAGCAGTTGCTTATAACTCCAAGGGACAAGAAATAGCGAGAACAAGACTTAAAACAGCAAAAACGGATACAGAAATACAGATTGTTCCGGAGGAAAATGTAGCGAAGAAAGGAAAGCTATCATTTATCCGGTTGAAATACACAGATAAAGAGGGAACGCTAAAACCTTTGATGGGAGGGACGCTAAAAATGAAAGTTGAGAATGCGGAATTGATAGCATTTGGAAATGCCTGTCCCTTTAATAAAAGAGGGTATTTAACCAATCAGACCGATGCGTATTACGGAGAAGCATTGGCAGTCATTCGGGCAAATGGGAGTGGAAATGTAAGGATGAAAGTAACAGATGGACGTTTGTCATCAGAATATATATTACCCCTTTCTGTCTAGAGAATATGGATATGATAGAGAATAAAAGGAGAAAGAGATGCTGAAAATATCAAGGTTTACAGTGGAAAGTTTATCTTCTGGATGTGTTACAGATAATGAGAAGCCACGGTTTTCTTACTTTGTAGAAAGTGACAAACAAGAGGTGGTCATAAAAAATGCAACTTTATCAATGAGCAATGGATGGCAGAAGAACACAGTGGAACAAATTGGGGTTACTTACGATGGAGAAGGACTGGATGCATTTCATCAATACACTGTGAAGCTGGAGGTATCCAATAATTACAATGAAACGGCAGTGGCGGAACTAACCTTCGAGACGGGGCGTATGTTGAGTGAGTGGAAATCAAAGTGGATTACGGATGGAGCCTATCATTTTAAGGAAGCAAAGGTTTCTCCTAAAACAATGACTTTTCGAAAGAATATCAATTGCTCAAAGGAAATAAGATGTGCAAAGATTTACGTGACGGCATTCGGAATTTATGAGCTGATGCTAAATGGAGAAAAGGTAGGTGAAGATTACTTTGCTCCCGGCTTTACTTCGTACCGTAACCAATTGCAATACCAGACCTATGATGTTACAGGGCAGCTCCAAGAGAAAAATTGTCTTGTGGTAGTTGTAGGAGGCGGCTGGGCGGTTGGCTCGTTTACCTATAAAAGAAGAAATCGGGTATATGCAAAACGTCAAGCATTGTTGGCAGAGCTACGGATTGAATACTGTGATGGGACAAAAGAGATAGTCGGCACAGATGAGACATGGAGCGTTACGGAAGAGGGGAATTTCCGAGAAACAGAGTTTTATAATGGGGAAGTCTATGATGCCACAGTAGATTTGGATCAAATCCAGTGGCGAAAGGCAGAGCAGGAACAAATTAAAATCAGTCCTAAAATCATGGCTCAATATGGAGTACCAGTAAGAGCAAAGGAACAGTTTGAACCGATTTGCTGTACCCATACAAAGGGTGGAATGTTACTTTATGATTTTGGACAAAACTTTGCGGGTGTCATTTCAGCAGAGATAAGAGGAAAAAAGGGACAAAAAATAACCTTTCGCCACGCTGAGATTTTGATGGATGGAAAACTATATACAGAGCCACTTCGAACGGCAAAACAAGAAGCTGTTTATATCTGTGAAGAGGGAATGCAGCAGTATTCACCCAGAATGACATATATGGGTTTTCGTTATGTAGAGGTAACAGGAATTGAAGAGCAAGATCTTCGTATCACAGCCATTGCCCTTTATTCTGATATGGAAGAGAATGGAAAATTTTCGTGCTCAAATAAATTACTCAATCAATTACAAAGCAATATCTGTTGGGGAGCAAAATCCAATTTTGTAGATATTCCAACGGATTGTCCTCAGCGAGATGAACGTATGGGATGGACAGGAGATATTGCACTATTTTCTTCTACTGCAACATACAACTTCAATATGGGACGATTTCTGGAAAAGTGGCTTCTCGATGTAAAAGCGGAGCAGACAAGAGGCGGTGGAATTCCAGTAACGGTTCCACTGGTTCGTGTTCCACTTCAATGGGAAATCATGATTCCGATGGCAGTGGATCACTGGGGAGATGCATGTATTTTAGTTCCATGGGCGGAGTATAGAGCCAGAGGGGATAAAAATCTTCTTAAAAAAATGTATCCTACGATGAAGCGCTATATGAAAGCCTGTAAATTTTGGGCACAGTTGTTTTCATTTGGTAAGCATCGCAGAATTTGGCGTTTATTGCATCACTATGGTGATTGGTGTGCACCAGAAGTCAGTATGTGGGGATGGATGGGCAGAGGAAAGTGGACCGCCACCGCCTGCTTGGCATATTCAAGCGGAATTGTTGCACAGATTGCCGAGATATTGGGAGAAGAAAAAGATGCCAAAGAATATGCGGCGCTGAGTAAGGAAACAGGAGATGCATACCGTTCTATTTTGATGAAGGAGGATTGCTCCGTGAAGAAAGAATTCCAGACAGCATATGTTCTTCCACTCTATTATGAAATGCTTTCTACAAGTGATAAAAAGCAAACGGCAAAGCATCTTTCCAGGATGATTCGGGAGAACAACTACCACATAGGAACCGGTTTTCCAGGAACCCCTTACGTGCTTTTTGCTTTGGCAGACAACGGGTTTGCCGAGGACGCATTTCGAATGTTATTAACAGATACTTGTCCATCATGGCTCTATGAAGCGAAAGTGGGAGGTACGACGATTTGGGAACGCTGGGATGCACTTCGTGAAGATGGTACTTGCAATACCGGGGAAGGTGATGGAACTGGCGGCATGGTTTCCTTTAATCATTATGCCAGTGGTGCAGTCGGAGATTTCTTGTACCGAAGAATTGCTGGAATCGAACCTCTGGAAGGTGGCTATAAACGCTTTCAAATCAAACCACTTATGGGCGGAAAAATAAGTTGGGCAAAGGGAGAAGTGTTAACTGCTTATGGAAAGGTATCAAGTAGTTGGAAGATAGAGAATCATATTTTTTGCATTGACATAGAAGTGCCGGTAGGAGCAACGTGTCAACTGGTTATGCCATCCGGTGAGCAGCAACTACTGGCAAGTGGATCCTATCATTTTGAGGAAGAAGAGAGGAACAGAGAGAATGAACATGAATCAAATATTTGACAAGCCATTGTTGAAGACAAAGATTACCTCGGCAAATGTTAAGCCAAAAGAGATGCTGATTGGATATTTTATAGGACCATTTTGTGCGTTTATTTCAAATGCAATTTTTGGTGCATACTTGAATCGCTACTATTCAGATATTCTAGGATGGACCGATACGAAAAGATTTGGTGCTTTTTCAGCGTTACTTCCTATTATTTCGGTCATCTTTGTAATTATTGGAAACTTGTTGGTCGGACGCTTGATTGATAATACGAGGACATCACAGGGCAAGGCAAGACCCTATATGCTGTTATCGGCGCCATTAGTGATGATTTCTATTTTGCTTTTATTTATGACACCACAAAATACCAGTCCCTTTACTCAGGTTATTTGGATTGCACTATCCTACAATTTATATTATGCGGTTGCCTATCCATTTTTTTATACCGCACACAGCTCAATGGTTGGACTTTCTACCAGAAACTCGAATCACAGAGGAATGCTGGCAACATTTTCAAATGCATCGGGCGTGGCAGCAGTAGGAATAGGCGCCAGTATATTGATTCCGGTGCTTTTGCAAAGCTTTTTATTTGTTGAAAAAGAAGGGGTAATTGACAAAGCTGCGAGTTACAATCATTGGAGAATCATTATGGGTGTACTTAGCATAATCACATTTTTTGCAATCTTATTGGAGTATTTCTTTACAAGGGAACGTATTACGGAAGAAAATATTAAACTTGATATTAAAGAAGAAAAATTGCCGATGAAGAAGCAGATAAAAGCTTGTATTAGTAATAAGTATTGGTGGTTTATTATACTATATTTTTTGTTATTTCAATTAGGTGGATTGATTAAAAATGGATCAATGAGCTATTACTGCAGATGGATGTTTGAGGGAATAAATAGTGAAGCATCGGCTGGTACAGCAATGGGTATATTAGGACTGATTGGTGGAATACCAACGGCAGTTGGAATGGTGTTGGCATGGCCAATCGCAAATAAAATCGGAAAACAACGTGCCGTAACTTTCGGTTTGGCAATCTCTGTGGTTGGTGGATTAGTGAGTTTTACCAATATTCATAGTTTCGTAATTGTATGTATCGGTGTGATTTTAAAAGGAATTGGGTCTATTCCAGCGATGTATGTCACATTAGCCCTTTTATCAGATGTACTGGATCACTTAGAGGCGAAGAATGGGTTTAGAAGTGATGGTTTTACCATGTCTGTTTATGGTGCAATTATGGTAGGAATGACGGGACTGGGAAATGGAATTATTAATGCTCTTCTGACGGCGTCAGGATATGATGCTACGATGACGGTACAAACTGAAAATGTTAAATGGGTGCTGGCTTTATGCTTCCTAGGAATTGAGCTGATTTGTTACGCAGTTCTCGTAGTCATTACGAGCTTCCTGAAAGTGGAAAGACATGTAAAAGAGGATCAGGCAACGATTTTAAAAGTACAAAAAGAAGCTGTTTTAGAATCTGGTGGAACATGGATAGAACCAGAAGAACGTCTTCGTATGGAACAAGAAGAGGCTGAAAATAACAATATGCTTTAGCAAAAGCAAATGTTATATAATGAATGAGGAGGAAGAAAATGGAGAAGAAAAGAAATTCAAAGAAGCGTCAGGTGTGGCGGGGAATCACGACGGTAACAGCATCTCTTCTTGCACTTACGTTGACAGCAGGTGCGGTTGTGGATGGTTTCCGAACGGACATTGACAAGAATTTAGGGACTCAGAGCACGAAAATACTAACGGAGGCAGAGGACGGGGAGGAATTATATAATTACACATCGGACTATGCAAATACGACGGAGCTATTGGATGCAATTGAGGATTTGGGAGAGCGAATGAATGAGGAAGGCTCTGTTCTCTTAAAGAACAATGGAGCCCTGCCTTTATCAGAGGAAGAAACGAAAAAAGTTTCGTTCATGGGATTTAGTAGTTACTATCCTGTACAAGGTGGCGATTTTGGAAGCTCGTTATCTGAAAATGTTGGTACAGATGCAGATACGGTAGATATGGTAACGGCATTTAAGTCTAGGGGATATGAAATCAATCCAACGCTTCAATCTCTATACGAAGGAATGAAAGAAAGTTTTAAATCGGAAGCAGTACTTCCTTGGGGAGTGACCACCTATTATCGAACGACAGCACCTGGGATAGGAGGTACCTTTACAAGTATAGAAGCCAGTCAGGAGGATATGGATAAAGGAGAATCCGGCTGGAAAGAAAGCTTGAATGATTACAATGTTATGATTGTCACACTTGCACGTGGGGGAAGTGAAAACGCGAATTATACCCCGGGGAAAGAGGGCGTCAATCCAGAACAGAAGCTGAACCAGACAGATCCCTTAGGTTTGTCCGATACGGAGCGCGATATAATTAATGCAGCCGTGGAGGCAAAGGCAGGGAATAATGGAAAAGTAGTTGTGTTGTTAAATAATGCAAGTGCAATGGAAATCGATGAAATCAAGAAGAATGACGGCGTAGATGCAATATTAGAAATAGGACTGCCTGGGGGCTACGGATTTTATGGTGTTGCAGATGTGTTGAGTGGCGAGGTAAATCCATCAGGGCATTTAACCGATACATATGCAGTTACGAATGCGAACTCTCCGGCTGCCCAAAATTATGGAAACTATATGTACACAAATGCAGATGATTCCCATGCAATTAATTCCGCATTGGTTGAAGCAGAAAATATTTATATGGGATATAAGTATTATGAAACCAGATATGCAGATTGCGTTCTAAAGCAAGGAAATGCGGATAATGGTCAATGGAATTATAACGATGAAGTATCCTATCCATTTGGTTACGGGTTATCTTACACGACATTTGAACAGACATTAGAGCAAGTAGAAGTTAATCTGGAGGAGCGAACAGTAACGGCTCAGGTCACTGTGAAAAACACAGGTGATGCTGCGGGAAAAGATGTTGTAGAGCTCTATGTATCTTTGCCTTATACTGAATATGATAAAGAGCATAAGGTTGAAAAATCAGCAATTCAGTTATTAGATTATGGAAAAACAGATACACTGGAGCCGGGGGAAACAGTAAATCTAATTATTACTGCAGATGCCCAGGATATGACGAGCTGGGATAGTACCTATAAGAACGAAGCAGGAACTACTGGAAATTATATTCTGGATGAAGGAACCTATTATTTCGCATTAGGAAATGGATCTCATGAGGCAGTTAATAATGTACTTGCAATGCAAGGAAAATCAGAAGCAGATGGAATGACGAAAAATGGAAATACGGATAAAGTAAAGACATGGGAACTCTCGGATTTTAATTCTACAGCATTTGCTTACTCTGTAACTGGAGTGGCAGTAGAAAATCAACTTGAAGATATGGATTTGAATTATTATATGCCGAACACGGTAACTTATTTGTCGAGAAATGATTGGAGTGGTACATGGCCAACCACCTATCAAGATATTACTGCGACAGAAGAGATGTTGGAGGTTCTTGATAATGATACGTATGAAATTACGGAAAATGGAGATGCCTCGGCCATTGTTTTTGGAGCAGACAATGGATTGTCACTAGCTGATTTAAAAGGGGTAACGGATATTGAAGACGAAAGATGGTCTTCTTTAGTCGATGAAATTACTTTAGAAGAGAGTATGATACGAACAGGGTTTGGCGGGACGAGTACAAAGACAATAGAGTCTATTATATCACCGGAAGTAATTCAAAATGATGGACCAAATGGATTTAATTCATATCCTCTGGGTCAATACGCAAATACAGATACCGCATCTAATGATCCATATGTAATTTCACCCGATGATAAAAACATGAATTACAAAGCAGGTGTCATGAGCAATGCGACTGTAATCGCCCAAACATTCAGTAAGGAATTGGCAACGGAGTTCGGCGAGGTGATGGGGAATTATTCATTATGGTCGAACCTTACAATTTTCTGGGGAGCAGGAACGAATCTCCATCGAACACCTTATAATGCGAGAAATCATGAGTATTATTCTGAGGATGCAGTTCTAACGGCATATCAGGCGGCATCCTTCGTATCTGGTGGAAAGAAATATGGATGTATTATTGCTCCAAAACATTTCGCTTTTAATGATACTGAAATCAATCGAACGGGTCTGAGTGTATTTATGACAGAGCAGCAAGCACGTGAAAATGAGCTAAGAGGTGTACAGTCAGCAGTTGAAGATGCGGGGGCATTGGGAATAATGACGGCATATAATCGTGTGGGATGTACGACGGATAATTCACATTATGGATTACTTCAAAATATTCTTCGTAAAGAGTGGGGATTCCAAGGTTTGATGTCAGAGGATTTTATTCAGGATGCAGAATATGCAACACTGAAAGAAGCGGTACATTGTGGAGTAACAATGACCTGTAATACGGGAGCAAATAACATTGACGCAGTATCTGCAATCTGGCCATATTGGACGGTTGAGAATGTGAGCAAAGATGCCACACTCTTACAGGATCTAAAGAACGCAATGCTATGGCAGAATTATGCAATTGCAAATTCCAATGCTATGGATGGAATCTCTGCAAATTCAAAAATTGTAAATGTAAGAACGTGGTATGATAATGCATTATTAGCAGCACAAATTGCATTTGCACTCCTTACGATTCTTGCAGTGATTATGTATTTTAGAAGTATGAAACGAAAAGAGGAGGTATAGGAATGAAGCCGACAAGAAAACAGGCCATGGGATTTTATCTTTCAATATTAACAATTATTATAGCGCTTGCAGCACTTATATTCTATTTGATTAATTGTAATTCATCTTATTTTAAAAATCAGGGGGTACATCCACTTGTTGCAGGAGGTATTACAGCGGCAATTATTGTGGAAATAGTATATGTTATTCTCGTGGAGAAACTAGGTTCCGAAAAGATATTTGATATTTTACCGGTAATCGTAGGGATATGCTTAATGGTTGCTTTTGGAATGTTTATCAGTGTCCGTGTGGCGGGAATAGCAAGTATCATGACATTTGAGAAAAATGCGCAGACAACAGCGGATATGAATGGTGCAATTATAGGCATGGTTCTATGTGTCAGCGCCGGGATATTAAATATGATAACATCTTTCTTCCGGATTATTAAAGAGGATTAGTATAAAGAGAGAGCAGACAGGTATTCGGAAAGAATGCCTGTCTGTTGTTTAATTTATATGGAAAGGTTATACTATTAAGTAATAAAACGTGTAATAGATTGGAGGCTTGGGATGATGATACGGATTGCATTAGTTGAAGACGATTTGGTGTATGTAAAAGAACTAGTTGAGTACCTAAAACGTTATGAAGAAGAGAGCAAAACGAAAATACGAGTATCTGTTTTTCCTGATGGTGAAGATATTATAGAGAATTATCAAGCGAACTTTGATGTGATTTTAATGGATGTTGAGATGCAATTCATGGATGGGATGACGGCAGCAGCAAGGATAAGGGAGACGGACTCAGAAGTTGTTATCATTTTCATCACAAATATGCCACAATATGCACTGAAAGGTTATCAGGTAGAGGCCTTGGACTATGTATTGAAGCCAGTTTCGTATTTTGCATTTTCTCAGAGAATCGATCGGGCGCTAACAAGAATGAAAAAACGCACAGGACAATATTTGACCGTTCCAATAAAGGGTGGAAAAAAGAAGTTTGATATTTCTAAGATCTATTATGTGGAGGTTCAAGATCACGATTTGATATTTCACACGATATCCGGAGAGTATTTGGCAAAAGGTTCTATGAAAGATATTGAGGAGACATTGATACAGCAAGGATTTTTTCGCTGCCACCGTTGTTATCTTGTAAATTTAGAGTATGTAGAGCATTTTCAAAGTGTGGATGTGATTGTTGCAGGTGATACAATTCAAGTCAGTAGAAGCCGCAAAAAAATGATGCTGGATGCATTGAATAATTACATGAATGAGGTAGGGAAATGAGTATGGGACAGGGTGTAAATCCACCTGGATTTTATTATTCTATTGCTTATTGGCTAATTTGTTTTATTTACATTAGCTCCTATAAGAGGCGGTTAGAAGGAGTGAAGTTATTCTTGGCTCATATTTGTTTTTTTGCTGCTATTTTTGTATTTATGACAATCACAGATGGAATTAATGCTCTTCTTTTTATTCCCTGCATGATTGTTACTTTCTGTATTTTATTGGGATACATTTATATCTGTTGTGAGTTTTCTTTCTTAGAGGTGGTTTATTACTGTTCAAGAGCTTTTATAACGGGTGAATTTGCAGGTTCACTTGCGTGGCAGCTATGCTATTATGCGTGGCCGCGATTACAAATAAGTTCAAAAGAGATTTTTGGTGTTGCGATTCTTATAATTATTTACCCTATTTTATTTGGAGTTTTCCTGATTATGGAGAGAAGTTTTGTTAAAAAAAATGAAATGCGGGTTTCAAAAAGAGAAACTATTGTGGTTCTTTGTATTATGGCAGCAGCGTTTGCAATAAGTAATATTAGCTATATTAGTCCCAACACACCATTTTCTACAAATTATGCGGAGGAGCTGTTTATTATTCATACATTCGCCGATTTGTGTGGCCTGGCGATTCTGTACGCTTATCATTTTCAAAATCAAGAACTGCAGAGAATATTTGATGTTAATACACTTCAGAATATTGTAGATGCCCAATACCGAAATTATCAAATGGCGCAAGAAAGTATCGATATTATTAATCAAAAGTACCATGATTTGAAGCATCAGATTGGAATACTGAAAATGGAAGCAAAAAATGGGAAATCCATTCAGTATTTGGAACAGATGGAGAAGGAAATCAAAAGCTATGAGGCTCAAAATAAGACCGGTAATCACGTTGTAGACACGGTACTGACGAGTAAAAGTTTATATTGCCAGACAAGAGGAATTACCTTGACCTGTGTGGCAGAAGGCAGTGTACTGAATTTTATGGATGATATGGATGTGAGTGCTTTATTTGGAAATCTATTGGATAATGCCATAGAAAGCGTTGAGAAAGAGCAGGATAGAGAAAAGAGATTAATTCATCTATCGGTTCTGCAACAAAAAGACTTTTTGAGGATACGTGCAGAAAACTACTGCAAGGAAGAAATTAGATTTAAGAACGGAATTCCAGTCACGACAAAAAGTGATCGAACCACGCATGGATTTGGGATGAAAAGCATGCAAAGCACAGTACAGAAATATGGAGGATCACTACAAGCAACATGGAAGGATTCATGGTTTGAAGTGAGAATTTTGATACCAATCAGTAAAAATGAAATATTGTAACGATAAAGCAAAAAGTGACGAAGGAAAAACTAGCGGAAATTGTAACGAAGCTTTCAGCTAGTTTTTTTGCACATAAATATTACCAGAGGAAGAAATACAAGATTCCATAGTCAATCACAGTAAAGACCAATGCAATCAGGGACATATAAAAGCAGCCCTGTAGAAAACCATTAAAATGAAACTTATAATCTTTCCATCCCTTGCAATGTTCTGTTCCAGGTATCATGAGCCAATCAGGTGTAATGGCACAAACAATCAACCAGTCTAATATCAGTAAATCAACAATATTCCAAAAAAAGCAAATAATCCAAAGATGCAGGAGTAATGACCAGAAGGATATGGGGGTACTGTGATAATGCCATAGTCCGGCACCCATTAAAGTTCCAATTATAATGAAATATCCTAATATAGAAAAAATCAGTCCATTTCGTTTTTGAGGGGCAGACGGTCTTGGGATATTGGCGGCTTCGCGGATATCCTTTGGGTAATCATGCTCAATGAGCCAAGGAAATCGTAGGATTAAGGTGAAGACCACAATGGACCAGAGAACGGACCAAACAACGGCCTCTAAAAGAACTATAAATTGCATTGCATCCCTTCTTTCTTAAAAATATTTGAAAACAGCAGATCATACAGCTGATCCAGTGTTCTATTTAAAGCATCGGTATGAAGCTCTGCTTTATTAATTTGCGTTAAGGCCATTATTTTCAGCAGGTTGCCAATCAGATGTTCATCGAGATCCGGCCGTACATTTTCCATATGACGAAAAAGATAATTCATTACATTGGCTTCTCCATCTATATCCAAAAAGCATTCCGGAGGTAATTCAGCACGGAGCTTTTCTTTGTCTTCTGGTGTCAAATATTGGTAGATACTATCCTCATTAAAAATAATCTCTTTGAAAAAATCCTGTGCTTGAGCAATCGGCAGTTTGTCTCTGCCGTCCAGAAGTTCCTCAAAATGTGCCATAAGCTTCATACGCATGGACACAGCAATTTCATAAACAAAATATTCTTTACTGGGAAAAAAATTATAAAAGGTGGTTCGTCCTAATCCGGCGGCTTTCGTTACCTTCTCCACACTAGCATGTGTCATTCCATGCTCGCGAATCAGTTCAAATCCTATTTTCAACATTTCTTCCCGCACTCTTTTTCGATCTTCCTCTGAAAATAAATAAGGCATCTTTTTCTCCTCACATCACATTGCGACAGTTTTTAAAATAATGTCGCAAGACAAGAATAGCATTCCATTGTTGCTTTGTCAACATTCAGGATGACATTTTACAGCAGGAATTAAGTCAGACCTCGGATGAAAAGATGAAATCCATTATTACCTCCATCCCCATGTCAAAAGGTCTGGAATTTGACGAGGTTATAATCCCAAATGGAGATCGTGCAACTTACTCATCAGAATATGACAGAGGTTTACTCTATATCGCCTGTACACGGGCAATGCATCGCTTAATGGTTCTATACGTAGGAGAATTGACGGAATTAGTGACAGAATAAGAGGAGGCGACTTTGTTTCGGTACATCGAAATAAATCAAGAAAATTAGAAGTTATTTCGATATACCGAAATAAAACTGGATTCTCGAAAGATATTCTGCTAGAATAGGGGTATCTAGAAGGGAAGTGTATTTATGATTAAAAGAGAAGGTTATCTTAAAAAAATCAGGCCGTTTTATGATAATGAGTTAGTCAAAGTCATTTTTGGAATCAGGAGATGCGGAAAGTCAATTCTATTACAGCAAATCATAGATGAGTTAGTGGAAAGAGGCGTAGAGAATGAACAAATCATCTTTATCAATTTCGAGGATTTGAAGTACGCTGGGATAAAAAACGCACTTGCATTGAATGATTATGTGCTGGAGAAGATTATAAAGGGGAAGAAGACCTACCTATTTTTTGATGAAATCCAAGAAGTGGAGGAGTGGGAAAAAGCCATTAATTCTTTTCGGGCTACCCTTGATTGTGATATTTACATCACCGGTTCAAACAGTAAACTTCTCTCAGGAGAGTTAGCAACCCATCTCTCTGGACGTTATATAAGTATCAAAATAATGCCGTTTACTTTTGCAGAAGCTTGTGAATACATGGGGAAAAGCAAGAACCAGGTAAATGATGATGATATTATGAATTACATAAATTGGGGTGGAATGCCACAACAATTACAGTTTGAAAATGAAAGGGATAAACGAGTTTTTCTTCAGGATTTATACAATTCAATTATCTTAAGAGATATTGTTGAACGAAATAAAATAAAGGATGTGGGAGTGTTCAAGAGAGTGTTGGAATATTTAATTCAAACACCGGCACAGATATTTTCTGCCACTTCGGTTTCTAAATATTTTGAAAGCATTAACCTTAAAATATCAACGGAGACACTGTATAATTATATTGAATTTGCAGTCTCTTCTATGATTATAGATAAGGTTAAGCGTTATGATGTCAGAGGGAAAAGAGTATTGACGAGGAGCGACAAAATCTATTTAACAGATCTTGGATTTGATAAGATAGTAAGTTCTGGGATGAAAGTAGAGATTGGTCCACTCTTAGAAAATACCGTCTATAATGAACTTATTGTACGTGGCTATCAAGTGTATGTTGGCAAGACCACAAAGGGAGAAATTGATTTTGTGGCATCAAAAGATGGAAAGAATGAATATTATCAGGTGGCGTATTTATTAGCTACCGAGGATGTTATTGAAAGGGAATTTGGAGCATTTAAAGATATTACCGATAATTATCCGAAGTATGTTCTTTCCCTTGATAAATTTGATTTTTCAAGAGATGGTATTATTCACAAAAATATGATCGATTTTCTGTTAGAAGGGAAATAAAATGAAAATATTAGTAGATGCGGATGCATGTCCAGTAGTATCCATAGTGGAGAATATAGCAAAGAAGTATCAGATACCCGTGACGCTTTTATGTGATACGAATCACGTGCTGCACTCAGATTACAGTGAGGTTATAACCGTAGGAGCAGGAGCGGATGCAGTGGATTTCAAACTGGTAAGTATTTGCCAAAAAGGGGATATTGTTGTAACCCAGGATTATGGGGTAGCGGCGATGATTCTGGGAAAAGGAGCCTATGGGATACATCAGAATGGAAAATGGTATACCGATGAAAATATCGATCAAATGCTGATGGAAAGACATCTGACCAAGAAAGCCAGAAGCGCAAAGAAGAAAAATCATCTGAAAGGGCTGTCAAAGAGGACGGCAGAGGATGATAAACGGTTTGAGGAATCAATGGACAAACTAGTTCAAAAGGCGAACATCACTCCGTAGTAAGTGCTTTTTCTACCCATAAATTAAGAGAATCTATTACGAGAGACATTTTCTCAAGATCCTTTTTTATTCTTGGTTAGGTCATTTAAGATCGCAAGCATCTCAAAAAATACAAACGGTTTTAGGTGATTTAGAGAACTGGGAACGAAGAATTCAATAATAATGTGATTTGATCCACATAAAAACGTATAATAATGTGATAGAATACACATAATTATGTATAATGGTGTGAAAAGAGACGTTTTGGAGGTGACAATATGGGTAAAATTTATGAATTTGATGCTGTGATTATAGAAGAGGTAGAGCACAATGGTGCTTATGTTGAAATTCCATTTGATGTGAAAGAGACATTTGGGAAAGGACGGGTTCCTGTTCATGCTACTTTTGATGGAGAACCTTATGATGGACAGGCTGTGAAGATGGGAACACCGTGTCATATCATCGGAATCCGAAAAGATATCCGTAAAAAAATCCAAAAACAGCCAGGAGATACAATTCACGTATCAATTACAGAACGTACCCCTGAATCACCAACCATTAAGACGGTTTCGGATTACATCGCCCAATATGATGGTGAGACAAAGGAACGTCTTGAGAAACTAAGAGCACTTGTTCTTGCCAGTAACCCAGATATAACAGAGAAAATCTCCTGGGGGATGATGACCTTTGTTCTGCGTGGAAATCTGGTGCATTTTGCAGCGGCAAAGCATCACATAGGATTCCACCCTGCCCCCAGCGCAATTGAAACATTTGCAGATCGGTTGACCGAGTATAAGTGCTCCAAGGGAACGGTACAGCTTCCCTATACAAAGCCAGTTCCTTATACTCTAATTCAGGAGATGGTGAACTTTCGTATACAGGAAAATTTAGCGAAATAAAAACTCAAACAAGCTCCCAACGCAGTACGGCTGTTTTTTACCAAAAGCTAACGTATAAGTGTTGAAAAATGTAATATTTCCAAAAAAGTTCATGCAATATAATGTGAATTTAATGAAAAAACCCATTGAAATCAACACGAACATGAATTATACATATGAGTATGCACATAAAGGAGACCGTTGTATGTATAGAAAAATAGCGAGCTTTTTAACAAAAACATCAAGAATTCTCCTTCCTCTATAGGGAGTGAGATGAATTGATTTACTTGCCTGTCGGCAATGAAAAGGTTTTTGACTGAAATCT
>NZ_JAMXOD010000021.1 GCF_024721305.1 Aequitasia blattaphilus
TATTTAAGGTCTTTCAGGGTTGTTGTCTATTGTTTAATTATCAAGGTTCTGTTGTTCTTTTTTGCTGTTTACTCGTTCGAGTCAGCTCAACCATAATATCATCCTCTTCGTTTAATTGTCAAGGGATTTTTTGAAATATTTTTAGGAATTTTTCAACTTCCTTTTCGCATACTAGATATGCCTGTTTTTTCATCCTCTAAACACTAAATTTAGATTTCAATATTACGAACGGAGAAGGAGGGATTTGAACCCTCGCGCCGCTATTAACGACCTACTCCCTTTCCAGGGGAGCCCCTTCGGCCAGCTTGGGTACTTCTCCAAAGTCCATGAATTAATATACACGATTGTTAGGTGCTTGTCCAGTACTTTTTTGAAATACTCTCTTCCTACATATATACACCTTCCTATCTTCACAAAAAAAGACCTTCCAGCAACATGTCTCGAAGGTCTTCTCAATCTAAATCGCAACTTTATTACTAGATTCATTTTTACTCTCAGATTCTTCCCGGCTCTCACCTAGTTGATTTATCACACTGTTCAAAATTTTCTCCGCCTCTCTCTGGAGATTTTGAATCGTGGCGAGATTAAGCTTTTGAATTTTCTTTGCCTCTGCCTGAGCTTCACTGATGATTTTTTCTCTTCTGCGCATTGCTTGAGCAATAATCTCCTCTGCTTCACGCTTTTTCCTTTGCTCTAGTCCTTTATTAACGTTAATATAATCCTCAGCAGCTTTTTGTGCGGCCTCTAAAACCCCATTAACCTTTACAGAGAATTCAGCTAAATTACCGGATTCTTTCCAATGTTTTCTCAGCTTCTCCATTTCCATGTCTTTCTCCAGGATTTCAGCTTCTGATTCTTTCACCTTCTTTTCCAGTTGCATGTTTTCTTTTCTTAACTTATGATTTTCTTCTTCAACAGCTCTGATAATATCCAGAAGTTCTTCTTTCCCTTTATCTTTTAGACTGAAACTCATAATTACTCATCCTCTTCCTTTGACTCCTCTGTATCACCTTTATAATCCTTCTTGAAATCTGTCAGCAAACGATCCACCTCGGATTGTAAAGTGCTAAGCACAGTATGACTGGAAGCCTTAATTTGACTTGCTTCTTGCTTCGCACTTGTCAGCAATGTATCCACTCTATTCTGTGCATTCGCAATCAGCTCCTCTGCTTCTTTCTCTTTTTGAGTTTTTACCTTTTTAATACTTTCTAAATATATATCTGCTGCTTGTTGTGTTGATTCCAGCACCTTGTTAATCTTGATTGCATAATCTGCAAGACTTCCTGCTTCTTCCCACTTTTTTTCATCATTTTTTATTTCGTTTTCTAACTGCGCTATTTTCTTTTCATATACAGCAATTCTCTCAACAAAACTTTGGTTTTCTTCCTGTAAATCTACAACTCTTTGAAGAAGTTCTTTCTTACCTTCTCTCTTTAACTCATCATAATTTAATACCTCGCCCATAGGTATTCCCTCCACCTTCATATCTTTTTTGACATTTTTGACATTCTTCTCTTTTCTACGTTATAACACGCAAAAAGTAGCCACGTCAAATTAAGAAAGGCTAAATATTATTAACTCTATTTTATAATTATGTTTACCTTTTTTGATTCATAAAATGAAGTGTGTTAGAATGTAACAAGATTTAAACACAAGTAACATCTTAAAAGAAAGAAGGTAAAATAAATGGGCATAAAATCCAATAAGGAGCTCCCACAACCTACAGTTTTGAAGGAAGCATTCCCTTTGTCTCAAACAGAACAAACAATTATCCGCACACGAATCCAGGAAATAAAAGATGTTTTTACTGGTAAATCCAAGAAATTCATCGTTGTGATTGGCCCTTGTTCTGCAGACAACGAAGATTCTGTCTGCGAATACGTCGCCCGCTTAGCAAGAGTAAACGAAAAGGTCAAAGACAAACTTGTTTTGATTCCACGTGTTTATACCAATAAGCCTCGAACCAATGGTTCTGGTTACAAAGGAATGTTACATCAGCCAGATCCAGAGAAAGCTCCTGACTTATACGAAGGAATTATCGCCATACGAAAAATGCATTTACGTACTATCAAAGAAAGCGGTCTTCCTGCTGCTGACGAAATGCTCTATCCTGAAAACCGTCCTTATCTGGATGATTTATTAGTTTACGAAGCTGTTGGCGCTCGCTCTGTCGAAAATCAACAGCACCGCTTAACTGCCAGTGGTATGGACATCCCAGTTGGTATGAAGAATCCAACCAGCGGTGACTATACCGTAATGCTTAACTCAATCACAGCAGCTCAGCACGGTCATCGTTTCATTTATCGTGGATATGATGTTACAACCGACGGCAACCCTTATGCACATGCAATCTTACGTGGTGCAGTTAATAAGTACGGAGTGAGTGTACCAAACTACCATTATGAGGATTTGATGCGATTACTGAGTCAATATACCGAAAAGGACTACCAATACCCGGCTGCCATCATTGATGCCAACCATTACAATTCGAACAAACAGTTCAAGGAACAAATCCGTATCGTCAGCGAGGTACTTCATAGCCGTAATTATAACCCCGATTTGCAGAATCTAATCAAGGGCGTGATGATTGAGAGCTACCTCAGTGAAGGTTCACAGCCTATCAGCAGCAATTGTGTCTATGGAAAATCCATTACCGATCCTTGCCTTGGCTGGGAAGATACAGAGAGACTACTTTATGAAATTGCAGAACGTTGTTAAAAAAAGCCTGGTGTTTTTCACCAGACTTTTTTTCATATAAGCTTATGTTCTTGTTATCTTTTTCTTGCCACAAATCGGACATGTCACCTCTATCTTCCCCTTTTTCCGAGGAACTCTGATGGTTTTATGACACTGTCTGCAGCGAAAGAATTTATACTGTTTTCGTTGAATCCACCGATTTCGGACTCCACTCACCATTCTTAAATAGCCTTGATTTTCTGTATAACGCTTTGAAATGTTTTTAGAAAATATACGAAAGAATACGTATCCCATCCCAAAAATGGTAATCAAATAAAGCAAATTACTTCTGGTTAATATTGACAATACATAAAACACCATTGCAAGTGCCATGCTTGCTTTTGACAAGGCGTCCGTTCCATTTCGACCCATCATGAATTGTTGCAGTTTATATGTCAGTTTATTCAAAATACCACCTCACACTTTCTAATATTCAGAATAGTATTTTGAGAGTCGTAAGTCAATCCATTTAACCATAAGTTCATGTTATTTTCATTCTTTTATCACAATTCCAAACATTACCTCTTGATAACCACCGTTTCATACCCTTTGATTTCCGTTATGCTTTCACCTAAAAGAAGTTCCCCCTCAAGTTTTAACCGGCTAATATCCTGCTCTTCTTTACTGTAATTCTGCACAAATACGTATTCAGTACCTTCTTTCACACGAGAATCTACCGTAATTTCTTCCGGGATTTTTCCATCCACCAATCTCTTTATCTTCTTTTCTTCTATAATATAATCGAATAAATCATCATAAAAGTTTTCTGCAACATCAGCCGCAACATAATATGCTTGTCCTTGTCCGTAATCATTTCGAGTTACAGCCGCCTCACCTTGATAGAAGTCGTCCTGGTAGTTCATGAGAATCTCCGCACTTCCTACCTCCACTAACTCGCACAAACGCTTGCATTGATATGTTTTCTTGAAGATTCCGCCATTTATTGGTTGAAACCAATTTTCTTCCCAATCGTAAAGGCCATCAATCTCCTTTCGCCGCACCCCCAGTACATCCGTTAACATATGAGGCCCATCTCCTAAATAGCACAAGTCATCCTCATCAACCACGCCTGACCAATAGGTTTGGAGAATGGTACCTCCATTTTTGACATACTCTTCGATCTGTATGGCAAAGTGTTCCCGAAGCAAATAGAGCATCGGGAGCACCACCAGCGAATACCCGGTGATGTCTCGGGAGCTACTGATAATATCTACATTTAAACCTTTCCCCTTTAATGAACGGTAAATTTTAAGAAGCAGCTCCATATAACCCATACCTTGATTCCGCGGTCCTTTTGCATCCTCAATAGCCCACCTATTTTCCACATCGTAAACAAGGGCCACCTGGGCCACTGTTGTTCCCATGCTAACTTGGCTAATATTCTCCAAATCTTGTCCAATCTTACAGACTTCCTTAAATACTCTCGTGTCATCTCTGCCAGAGTGATCAATGACCGCTCCATGAAATTTCTCAAAGCTCCCTCTGCTTTGACGCATTTGAAAATATAACACGCTATCAGCACCATGACCGATGCCTTGGAGGGATGCTGCCTCTAATAGTCCTGGTTTTTTTAACTTACTTACACTTTGCCAGTTGGTGCTTGTCGGACAGGATTCCATCAGCAGGAAGGGTTTATTTTTTAAGCTACGCATGTAATCATGCCAAAAGCCCGTATCGATTGCAACCTCAACATCTTCTCTTTTATGCCATAATGGGTAACTATCCCAGGAAACCATATCAATAGACTTGGCTAATTCATCATAGTTTACATCTGTAAAGCTATACATTAAATTTGTTGTCGTTGGAAGTGTACTGCCTCCTTTTTTTATTCCACGTATTTCATGTTCCATAAAGTCTTTCGTCTGACTTGTGACAAAACGGCGCCAGTTAAGGTTCAAACCGTGCAGACCCATTTCACCAATTGAAGATGGACTTTCAATCTGGTCAAAGTCTTGATACCTGTGACTCCAAAAAGTCGTACACCATTGTTCATTCAATTTTTCGATCGACTGATACCGCTCTTTCAGCCAAGTACGAAAAGCATTCTGGCACAATTCACAGTGGCACTCACCCCCATATTCATTCGATATATGCCACATTTTAACTGCCGGATGCTGACCAAACTGTCTGCTCAAGGCTTCATTAATAGCTTCCACCTTTTCCCGATAAATTGGTGAAGTATAACAGTGATTGTGGCGTCCGCCAAACAAACTACGTCTTCTGTCCTCACCAACCCGCAGTACTTCCGGATATTTATCTGCCAGCCATTTAGGCCGCGCTCCCGAGGGCGTCGCTAAAATAACCCTAATTTCTTCTTGGTGCAAGGTGTTCATAATATTTTCCAGCCACCCAAAATCATAGTGTCCCTCCTCAGGTTCTAACACCGACCAGGAAAAAACACCTAGTGTCACTGTATTAATTTTCGCTTTTTTAAAAAGCTCCAAGTCTTTCTTTAGTATCTCTGGATGCTCTAACCATTGTTCCGGGTTATAATCGCCTCCATGTAGGAACTTTCTCTTCATCATTATCCTCTTTTCTACTCTTTTTATTGGACTTTCTTAAAATTACTTCATAGCCTAACTTTGTCCTTTTATTAACCGGCTTGTTATTGATAAGGTTAAACAACAGCTTCGCCGCCTCTAAGCCCAGCTCATTAGGATCATAGCGTAAGGAGAAGACACTAGTGCCATCAAATACCTCATCACCTGTATCATAAAGAGTGGCTACCGCCACCTGGGTTTCCTCCACCTCTCGCAGCTCCTTAAGAACACGGCTGCAAATATAATCATCCATACAAACAATACAATCTGCACCTTTACGAATCATCTGTTTCACCCCTTGATGAATCGCTATATCCGTCAAAGCATCCAAATAGATAATCGTATCATCCACCTGTTTTCCAGCAGCCTTTACACCATCCAGGAAACCTTCATACCTGTCCAGGGTCACTTGATGATTTCTATGTCCGCCGATAAGCCCAACCTTCTTCATCCCAACCATGTATAAGTAGGATGTCAGTTCTTTGCTTCCACTACGATTATCCGAATCAATTTGATAGACATCTTTATCCTCCACACTGCCTACCACTATGTAAGGAATGTCTTTCTTTTTCAAAAAGCGAATCCCCCGATCATCTACCAGTGCTCTGGTAAGAATAATTCCATCTACCTTCTTATCTTTTATCAGACGTTCTAAAGGCTGTATTTTGTCATTATCGATACCTACAACCAGGACATTATATTCAACCGATTGAGCAAAATCACATGCTCCCAGGAGACATCTCTGAAAAAAAGGCAGGTGAATGGCATCCGAAAAAGTAGGAATCGCAACACCGATATTATAGGTTTTCCGTTTCGCCTTTGGTGATTTTAAAAGCTCACTTTCGGGTTCATGACTTTCAATATAATCATATACCCGCCTTTTCGTCGCTTCACCAATTCTTCCTTTTCCTGACAATGCACGTGATACCGTGCTCTTGGATAGCCCTAAGGCCTCTGCAATTGTTACAATCGTCATCGCCATACACTTAACCTCTCTCAATACATTTCTATTTTACGGAGCCAGTAATTCCTTCTGCAAAACTCTTCTGCAAAACAAAGAAAACAATAATCGTAGGAATTGTACAAAGCAGAACTCCCAGCATAAGCGAACCGTAATCCGTCGTATAACCAGCGGTTAAATTCGCAATCAACATTGGCATTGTCATACTACTGTCATCAGACATAATAACTTTTGGCCAAAGGTAATTATTCCAAGCATTCATAAAGGTAATAACCATCGCTGCTGCGTAAGTTGAGCGCATCGTTGGAATAAACATTTTGAAAAAAATGCCAATTTCATTTAAGCCATCAATCCTGGCTGCTTCAATAATATCATGAGGAAATGACCGTGCGCTTTGACGAAACATCATAATCAAAAACGGCGTGGAAATCGATGGCAGAATAAATCCTAAGGTTGTATTTAATAAGCTGGCATTAGAAAACATCCGAAACAAAGGAATCATCGTTGCTGCAAACGGCACCATCATGGCCAAGAGGATAATTGACATTACAAAATCCTTACCTTTGTCATGATAAATTTCGAATCCGTACCCTGCAAGGGAACATATCACTAGGGATATTATCGTCAATACCACTGCATACTTAAAGGAGTTTAGCATGGATGACACCACCGGTTGAGCTGCCATCAGCGTTTTTAAATTCTCCATAAGATATCCACCCGGGACCAAAGTTCCTCTCAGTACATCTGCACTTTTATTTGTGGCAGCAATCAACATCCAAAAAAGCGGGAAAACCGATACTGCCGAGGCTATTATTAAAAATATATATTGAAATGAATTTCTGAGCTTAGTCACGCTTATCACCTACCTTCATTTGTACTAACGCCAGTAACGCAACTAAAACCAAGATTAAAAAGGACATTGCTGCTGCGTAACCAAAATTTGGTACATATTTAAATGAGACATTGTAGATATAGTGGGACATGGTAATGGTTGCATTGGCCGGTCCCCCACTCGTTAAATTCATCGATTCATCAAAGAGCTGAAGGGTTCCATTTGTAGACATAATTGCCGTCAGCAGAATCATTGGCTTTAATAAGGGGATTGTAATGCTCCAGAATCTTTGGAAAGCCGTAGCCCCATCAATCATTGCCGCTTCATATACGGAATACTCAATATTCTGAAGTCCCGATAAATAAAACACCATATTGTATCCCGTCCAGCGCCACAAAAGGGCGATAATTATAATAACCTTGGCGCTGGTAGGGTTCCCTAAAAAGTTATAACCTGTATTTAAAATTCCTAATTTAATCAGAACCGTATTGACAAATCCATCCACTGCGAAGAGAGAACGGAAGATAATCGCATAGGATACAAGGGAAGTAGCACAGGGCAAAAAGATAGCCGTTCTAAAAAATCCTTTAAACTTAAGATCCTTCTTATTCAAAACCGAAGCCAAAATCAGCGCTGTCACCAACATAATCGGTACTTGAAGAATAAGATAGAAAAATGTGTTTTTTATCGACTGAATAAACACTCCATCCTTAAACATTCTTACATAATTACTTAGACCTACAAAGCTCAGTGCCGTGCCTTTTCCCGACTGAAAAGAAAGAATCATTGCCTGCACCATTGGCACAAAGCTCATGGCAACTATAAGAAGTGCTGCCGGAACAATAAAGGTCCATCCTGTCAAGTTATGACGCTTTGCTATTGACATTTTTCTCTTCATTTTTCTCATCTCCTCAGACCTATTGCATGTTGAATTCAACTGTTTCTTGGGCGGTCTTTAACTCAGTACTAATATCCGCACCGGCAATAATATTGGTAATTGCCGTTCCCACTGCATCTCTTGCCTCATAGAAGTATACGCCATTAATTGTGTCAGGAACCTCGCTAGCATACTCCACTATTTTTGTATATACTTCCTCACCACCAAAGAAATCATTGGTCTGAGCATACTTTTCACTATCTGCTGCCGGTTGATACGTCGCAATTGCACCGGTGCTTAAAATGTTGTCATAAAGCTCTACACTGCCTCCAAAGGTACTACCCAAGAAATCTGCTGCCAGCTCTGGATTCTTGCTGCCCTTTGTAACAGCCCAGCTCGAGCCACCTTGATTTGCATAATTCGTTGCGCTGCTTGTACCATCTAGTTTTGGCATATTTGTAATTTTCCATTTTCCTGCCTGATTTTCAGCCGTCTGAATAGATGCCATAATCCAGCAGCCGTTAATCGTACCTGCAACTGTTTCGTTATTTAAACTACCAATATACTGATCCCAATCATTCACTTCTATTAACACACCACTTTTAACAAGTTCAATATAGGTTTCGACTACCTCTTTCAAAATTTCGTTATCTGCAATCAGGGCATTTCCTTCTTCGTCAAAGAATCCGCCGCCGGCTGAACGAAGCATCATAGCCAAAACATCAGTTTCACCTGCAAGACAAGAAAGTAGTGGCTTTCCTGTTTTTTCTAAAACCACTTTCCCTTGCTGGATGTACTGATCCCAAGTAATATCCTCAAACTCTGCCGTTGTAAACCCTGCTTGCTCCAAAATATCTTCACGATAGCAGGCAATTACCGCACCATTGTCAAAAGGGACACCATAGTTCGCGCCATCAACAATAGATGCACTGACTTTTCCTTCAGCGAATTGCGAAAAGTCGATTGCTGTATCGGTCAAATCAACAAACGCATCCGAATAACTTATCACATTTTTTTGGAAGGCATCATCTTGCATTAAAACTATATCTGGCAAAGTATCAATTTGATTAGAGCTTGCCGCTGTCGTCAGCTTGGTTTGCAAATCTTCCCAGGGAGTCTCTACCACCTCTAGTTGAAACTCCGGATTATCCTTTTGGTATATCTTTTCTGCTTCTTGAATTGCATTTATATTAAAAGCCGGATCCCAACACCACACAGTTAAGGTATTTTCATCTCCACTGCTTTCTGTACTCTCTTTTTCACTCTTATTTCCACAACCTGTCAAAAGGGCAAAAGCCATACTGGCAACTAATAAACCACTGATTATTCTTTTCTTCATATCGTTAATCCTCCATTTACATTTTCAGGTAACTCATACCAACTGCGCAATTGGTTGTTCAATATTATAATAGCAGACAGAGAATCTAGTGACTATTGACAATACACCTAGGCTTTTTATTCAATTTTTATGGATTTTATTGTGTGAAACTCCCAAAATCCCATTTCAAACTGCGCAACTGCGCAATCTTATCGGTAATGTGGTCATACTATATAATCCTGACATCCCCATCTACTTTAAAACCATTAAACAAGTAAACTCCTAAAACTGCTGCAAATCCCATTCCAGCAAACACACTGAAACGTTCTGGAATTCCAAAATAGTCAGAGCGAACCAGGTTCACCCCAATCGCTCCCGCCAACATCATTGTTAAGGTAAGTGCTGCCCATATTCCTAAAGACGGATACCTCTTTTTATCGAAGCTCCCAATCATAATAACAATCATCGAAGCAACTGAGAGCAATACCACCAAAACCGTCACGACAATGTGCATAATATCCTGAAAGGATCTCCCCTCCATACCACCCTCGGCAAGAGGGAACATGGAATAACCTACGGTTGACACCCATTGCATTGCAGCAAACAAATATATTCCTACTCGAATCCTTCGATTCAGCTTATCTCGTATGAATACGCACACGGACATGACAGATACCATGACACATGTACCACACAGGCTCGTCAACTGATTCCACAATAGCAACGAGGGTGCGTTCATTGCAAACAAATCACTCACCGCCTGCGCTTTCCAATCATACCCCGGATATGCAAGGGGACTGAGTACAACACCTGCAGTGTACGAAAGCAGTCCCACCACACCCAATAATCCCAACCAATTTATTAACGTTTTCTTCATAATTCACCACCATACATTTTACTAAATTGCCGAATGTGCCCTTCTATAAGCTGCACCGCCTCTTCCTCACGCTTTGCATCTCGATCACAGAGAGTAAGCATGAGGTAAATCGGCGCATAAAAATGCAACGCCATGATATCGGGAACGCCTCCTTCTAAATTACCCTTTGTCAATAATAAAGAAAACAATGTTGTCTGATAGGATAACGGCTCGTCTACATACTGTTTTGTGTAAATCTCTGCCAATTCCCAATGATGAAATTGCTCAAGAGTCAGCAGTTTGCGAAACTTTCTCACTTTATCATCATGTAACATATATAAAAACAATTCTCTCCCCATTTTCAAAAGTTCATCTTCGGAAATAGCAGAGAACACTCCCACATCTTTGTCCGCGTTCACGCCATCTAACTGCAGCTCCGTTGCCTGCTTATTATAGTCTTGTGTTAGAATTTCTAATATCCCATTAAAAATATCTTGCTTGCTCTTGAAATGCTTGTACAGTGATGGCGGCTTTATTCCCACCGCTTCTGCTATGTCACCAACATATACAGCACTGTATCCTTTTTCTGAAAAAAGAGTAAGTGCTTCATCCAGTATCCTCTGCTTAGTTGTCATCCCTCAACCTCCTTTGGCTAATTTGAATTAGCCACTCAAGCATAAGCTAATTCAAATCAGCTGTCAAGATATAGAATCCTCCTCTATATTTTTTCAAAAGAATATGTGGCGTAACATGACAGCTGCTACAAAGCAAAAAGAAACGCACAAAAAAGGAAATGCATGAACTTCTGCATTTCCTTTTTCTTAAAGCGGAGAGGGTGGGATTCGAACGAAAGCCCTACTCTGAAACACTGATAGAAAGGGGACTTCCGAACGTCACTTAATGGTTTGTTCTCAAATTTGTTCTCAAAATACTCCTCATATATCTAAATATTCCTAAAGGTGTCCATAAGTACTGATAGTCTGGCTCTTCTGAACATCATTCACCGGTCTTATCAAAAATGACTTTTCTCTACGAATTGTTGCATCTTTATTCGTAGTAAATGGCTACAGGATGAACTACATATAATTTATCCGGATGATCTAATAACACTTTTAGAATTGCGTTCATCTGCTTATTAACACTTGCAAAGACGGAGACGCCATTATTTTTATCGTCTTCTAAGATATTCGTTATATATCCTAGAATTTTGGCTTCACCACTATACTTAAACGCCATCATTTCAATTTCATCTCTGCAATACTTATCATCCATAACTACAAGCAAGTCATTAATGCACATCATCCTCTTATACGGTAATATGGACATTAATGCTTTAATTATATCCCCGACATCTGTATACTCTTTTCTCATCTCTTCAACTTGCTGATTTATTAGATTCTTTATCTCATTACTTTTGCCACGTTTTTGCTCTCTATTCAAATTCTCGTCTGCTTCAGCCTCAAGTTTATTTCTTAATTCTTCCTCTTTAGTTTTTAGGAAATAATTGACAAAATCCCCATCGCAAAACACTTTTTTATAATACTCTAAGTCCAAAATAAAAAATTCATCTTTTATTTCAATAAAACCTCCAACATTTCTAGTTTCCTCAGAAAGCAGGTTGTTGTTTTTTAAATATTCTACCAACTCCTCGAAAGCATTATCATGTACTATTTTCGTTTGTACATCTCGGATTAAATCAACATTTTCAATATCCTTTAATTGTTCATAACTATATTTTAATTTGCCATCTAACCCTTTTCCTAAAACTTTCGCAGATAGCTGACCTTCCGCACCAATATTGTGTGTTGAACTCGTTTCTTTCTTTTCTTGAGAGCCGACTTCTTTTTCTGTTTGTTTAATTAAGCCATCATTTAGTTGAGCAATATACGAATTCAGTACCTCTGTATCTAAATAAATAAACCTCTTCATAGTTATTCTCCTTGTTTTATTTTTGTTTTTCTAACAAAATGTACCTAAAGGTTCCCATTCTTTTTTAGTGGTTTTATTCTCCCACCTTATTTTTATACATCTCAAATAAAATTTGTACACACTTTTCTTCATTCACTCTTTCTTCTCCCGATAAAGGCATGTTGTAAGCTTGCATTACTAATTTGTCATTTAATCGATGTGCCTCTCGAAGTTCTTTAGGCATCAAAACCTCATTATACAAATCAGCAGGCGTACTATCTGGATATAAAGATCTAGCCTTCAAAATCATTTGACCGGATTTTTTAATCCCCTCTTTCTGCTCTTCTGACACCTCTGGCCAAGGGAAGTTATTATAGACAATATCTTTTGAATATCTGTATCTCATTTCTAAGCGTCCTGCCACTGCTCTCATCCACGACATATGAACATTCGATATCAAAATACCAAACTCGTATAATGTAGCATTTTCAATAATGGTTGCAGCATTTGTTGGAATAGTGTCTGAGCCAAAAAAACCAAACGGAATATATCTTCTATTTTCTGATGAGGTTAGCGGTATTAACATATATGAATTAGGATTTCTTGTTTCTCTAAATAAATGTGGTGTGTCAGCAAGTTTTCGTCTATCTGCCGCACCTTTTAATCTATCCTCACGACAAGCCGATACTCTTTTTAATACTTCTGGCATACTTCTAATTTGTGTAGGAGAAACATTAACCAACCATAAGCAATACCTTTTTTTGTTGTTAATATACTCGTCTGCTCCTACAAGACGCTTTATATACTTTTTGGAATCCGGTTCTTTTTTTATAAACTCTTCATATTCATCATTCTCAATAATTAAATGACCGCCGTCTGCCGGTCGATTACCCGTTGTCATTTTTAGCGAAGGATATAATGGTTTACTCCTTGATTCCAGAAAAATCACCGGTGCATTTAGCAAATATGGATTAATTATTGTAGCTGGTTTCGGAATAGTATCTCCATCGTAAATATATTTATTGCTTCGTCCTTCAGAACTAAAACCAATAATCACACAATGTACCGCTGCCTTCTTCTTTGCTTCACTAGTCCAGATAAAACTACGATAACAGAAATCAATGCTAATACCAAATCGTTCAAACAACGGTTTCCATACAGGTGTTACCTGGTCTCCTTGTGTAATTGAATTTGTTGAAACAAACGCACAGTGTATTTGTGTAGCATTGATATATTCACTGGCTTTAAAGTACCACGCTGAAACATAGTCAATTTTACCTGCACGTCTGTATGGTTTTCCATCTCTATCTGCATAGATTGTCAGCATATCCTTTGCTTGTTCTTCATCCTGATTGGAATATCCCAAAAATGGAGGGTTACCCATTATGTATCTCATCTGAGATTTTTGTACTACATTGTTCCAATCCATACGTAATGAATTGCCTGTCACAATATTGGCATATGACTTTAACGGAAGAAAATCTAATTTCATATACAATATCTCTTCTGTTTCTTTTAACATCTGTGCTTCTGCTATCCAAAGTGCTGTTTTTGCTACTGTTGAGGCAAAGTCATTAATTTCTATACCATAAAATTGAGCAATTGACACTTTTATTGGGTTACTACTTTCACTTTCCAAAGCTTCGTCAAAAAGCATTTTGACTTGTCCTTCTATGTCCTTATTTCCTTTTTTTACATTTAGGCGGATTGTTTCATTTTCCAAGCGTCTAATCTCCAAGTATGTTTCGGTCAGGAAGTTGCCTGACCCACATGCTGGATCAAGAAATGTTAAAGATGCTAACTTTTGTTGAAATCCTGCCAGTTTATTATTTCGTTTCGTGACTTCCCCAATTTGCCTTACCTTCTCTAACTCATCTTTTAAATCATTTAAAAATAACGGATCTATTACCTTGTGTATATTCTCGATAGAAGTATAGTGCATACCTCCACTTCTTCTCGTTTCTGGATTTAAAGTACTCTCAAACACAGCTCCAAAGATTGTGGGGCTTATTTTACTCCAATCAAAATCTCTACTTGCTTGGTTTAATAATGTTTCATAAATATCTTCTGTAAATTGTGGTATCTCTATCCTTTTATCTTCAAAGAGTCCGCCATTGACATATGGAAATTGTGCTAAATCTGCATTTAAATATGGATCCCTATCTTCCGGCTTCGTGTTTAACACTTCAAACAACTCAATTATTGCTTGACGTGCTATGTTGTAAGGATAATTTTTTAAATAATCATAGAACATATCACGGTTACCAAATAAGCCCGCATCCTCTGCATACATGCAAAACACTAATCTTACACACAATAAATTTAGTGAATGCAAAGATTCTGCGCTCGTTTTATCATGATATTGTTCTATCAATCCATCATACAATTTTCCAACAAGATCCCCTGCTTTTATCGATATCTCTTCTTCTTTCCTAATATTATCCTTTTTTTGATTTGTCAAGAAACTAAGACGATAATATTCCGTTGGTAAATTCTCTAGCAAAACAACCTCCGGTTCTCCTGATGGCTTATTCATATCATAAATATGAAATTCTTCGAAGTTTGACAATACAATCCATCTTGGACGTTCATCATACGTCATTTCACTTGAATAGCGTTTCGCTTGCTGAAAAGGCGTTAACGTAGATCCATCTGATTGTCTTATTGCCTTTCTCAAATCTTTCCCAATGCTTTTTTGTTCAACAACAACGTGTGTTTCATTAATTACACCGTCAATAAAACTGGTGTGATCTAATTTAACCTGTCTTTCAAAATCAATATATGCTTCTGGGCTAACAACTCCAAATACATTTCCAAGCAGTGAGAGCCAAAATGATTGACTCTCTCCTTTCTCATATCCTCTGCCTTTCCACGATTCGACAAACTTTTTAGCTTCTTTTTTTTGTTCTACCTCAGTCATCTGCTTATTCATTTGGTCTCCTCACAATACTTTTCATTACCATTTATAACATTCTATCATAATAGACATTGGAAAAATAGCATTGACTTCATGTAATCCTCCAACTTTTCTCATTTTAATATTCCCAGACTATTGATTTCATCTTATAATCTTGATATAGTAATAACAGAGATTGGGCACCGCCTGATAAAACAGGTTCACACCTGAAAAAGTCAAGAGAATGTCAATTGTGACATTAAAATCGGGAATTCCGAGCAATTAAAAGCAAACACTTAATTTAGTGCGTGCTTTTTTTCTGTACAATTCTAAAATACTTACTGATTTCCAGTGATTTTCCTGAAGAGATATGGTATCGCAATATAAAACCAACATGTATAGTAGGATCCTTAGTTTGATTTTTGAGAGGAGGCTGATCGTATGATTCAAGGGCTTGTTTATTCTAATATAATTCTTCGTAATATACCGAATTCTACGTTTATAATTTGTAACACTTTAATATCAGGCTCCTTCTATACATTTAATAGGTAATTACTTGCCCAAGGATAATGCTAATAACATTATCCCTACTAAAAAGAGGCTATGCAAAAGCAAAAAATCTATTCCTCCAGTAATTTTGGAAGTGAGACGATTAATTAGTTTGAACTTTAAAAACCAAGACGAATTTTATAGAGCTACAAATCTTGGTAAAACAACATATTATAAGATACTTAACATGAAAGGGCAGTCACTTGACTTGTCAACAATTATTTGTATTGGCATCGGATGTAATTTGTCCAAGGATGAATTATTCCAGCTGATTCGTCTTGGTCGTATCTGTATTGATCATCCAGATGATGAATATCAAAAAGACTACAAATATATAATTGAACATGTTTATGATGAAAATGAAAAAAACAAGCTATTCGTTATAAATGACTATTTGGTTTCAAGAGGTTATGACTGTATGTTTGATTGTTAATTGTACATAAATCAAAATTTGACCCATTTATAATAGTCCGCACCCGCGGACACTGTGAGACTTCTTTTCAGATAAGATAAGTATAAGAGTTGCAACTCAAATACTTAAAGAAAGGAGTAAATCCATGAAATTAACTGAATTAGTAATTGACAGTTCCAAGACAGTTGGTAAGAAACTGATACTCACTGAGGTCAGACCAGTATACGAATATAAAGATGGAACTCGTACCGACAATATAACAGGGTATCGCTACGAAGTAGTTTTAACTGAAAAAGCATTTGAAAAATTACAGATTAAAATTGATGGGAAAAATTCCATAACTATGGATGTAGGTACTTTTCCTGAGGTGACTTTTGAAAGTCTTGAACTCTATCTGTATTGGACTACAGAAGGATACAAGGTTGGCGCAAAAGCCTCTAATATCACTATTGTCCGCAATAATAAATAAGTCGGCGATTCTGTGACCATCCGGTCAACAGGTCGCCTGCCCCCATAGGAAGTACTACCCTATGGGGGCTACAATGTAGCAGTAGCAGTAAATTAATATACAGTATTCCTAATAAGACAGGAAATATAAACAACACTTAAGAACAATGTACTCTGCTTACAGAAAGGAGTTAATTAATGGCATCAAGTAATAACAATCCTCAATCCCGTAAATGGTTAATAACAATAAACAATCCCGAAAGGTATGCTCTTCTCCATGATGCTATCAAACTAATACTGGCATGCTTAACTATAGATTATTGGTGTATGGTTGATGAGATCGGTGAGTCTGGCACTTATCATACTCACATATACATTTACAGTCCCTCACCAATAAGATTCTCGACTTTGAAAAAGCATTTTCCAATTGCACATATAGACAAGTGCCATGGAACTGTAACCGAAGGGGTTTCCTATATTAAGAAGAATGATAAATGGGCTGGTACATTAAAAGCAGATACAACTGTCGAAGGGACTTTTGAAGAGTATGGAACCATTCCTCAACCGGGAGAGGAAACTTCTCCACGGATGGCTACTCTATTGCAAGATATATACGCTGGAAAAAGTACTGCGGAAATTATTAATGACACACCTTCCTTCGCACTTAGAGCAAAAGGAATTGATGAGCTTCGTGAAACCTTTCGCTCAGAAAAATACGCAAATGAACTTCGCACCGTGGACGTTACATATATATATGGAGACACAGGTTCTGGAAAAACCCACTATATCTATGAAACATATCCACTTAAAGAAATTTGCCGTATTACAAACTACGCTAAAGATCAAACTAAATTCGATGCATATAATGGACATGATGTTCTCGTATTTGAAGGATTCGAGGGTCAAATCCCCATTAATGAGATGTTATCAATATTGGACATCTATCCACTATCATTACCTGCCAGATACCGTGACCGTGTTGCTTGTTACACAAAAGTCTATATTCTCTCAACTTTACCTATAGATGATTTGTACAAAGATATACAATACGACTCATCAAGGACATGGGAAGCGTTCATGCGTCGCTTTAATACTATATTACATTTTGACACTACAGGAAAAATCAATGTTTTAAAGGAGAAAAAAGATGGAAATACCAAAACAAAATCTTAATCACAGAACAAAAATTAAGCGTTTAGTTGTTACCTTCAAAAATGGATGTCTTTCTATTCGAAACAATAGAAATAAGCAAATTATTATTTGTGCTTATCTATTTGTCTTCATTCTATTTTGGCTAAACCGCGGTTCTCTATACACAAGCGACTACTTTCCGGAACTCGCCTATTCTTTCTCTTCACTAGTCGTTAATCTCTTTGGAACCTTCGGGATAATACTTATAATTTGCTTACTTGGACACCCTTTTAAAACCCACCAAATACAAACAGCACTGTTAAGAGCAGGGTTTACGAATAGTGCAGGTGAGTCTCCAATACTTATGCAGCTAATTGAAGAAGGCTCTATTATCACATATGTCTTTGAAAGCTGTGGTATTCCCTATGATATTTGGGTAACTAAACAACTTGACATTGAAAATGCTCTTAATATTGTTATTGCCTCTATTACAATGGGAAAAAATCAAAAGACAATTATAATCAAAGCCGTTGATGGTACATATTCCTATCCTGCTAAAATAGAATTGAGAACTGAAAACATCCCAGTTGATGAAGCTGAACTTGCCCTTGGCGAGTATGCAATAGGACAGCTAGTATTGTCTCTTAACTTATATCCTCATATTTTAATCGGCGGTTCTACCGGATCCGGTAAAACCGTGTTACTTAAAAGCCTAATTCTCCAATGTTGTTACAAAGGACATCGTGTTCTAATTACCGATTTTAAGGGTGGAATAGATTATTTACACCACTCTTGGCATAACGTAACTTTAGTGATGGATAAGCATACTTTACTTGAATCGCTAGAAGGATTGATAGATGACCTGGAGAGACGAAAGGTGTTATTACGAAGCACTCACAGCGCCAACATCAATGAATATAATAAAAAGGTGGGCAAACAAGAGCAGATGAAGCGAATCATCCTTGTATTTGATGAAGCTGCTGAGGTTTTTGACAAAACTGGACTTACTAAAGAAGAAAAGGTTTTTGTTGAAAGAATCGAAAATAGGTTATCAAGCTTAGCAAGATTGGGAAGAGCCTTCGGAATACACTTGATTTTATCAACACAGAGACCTGATGCTGATGTGCTAAAAGGACAAATCAAAAATAATCTCGACTATCGGATTTGCGGGCGTAGTGATAATGTTCTATCCCAAATCATTTTGGACAAAACTGACGCTGCTGACAGGGTGCCAAAGGATAAACAAGGCATGTTCCTTAATCAAGACGATGTTCTTTTTAAATCTTATTATATTGGCGAATAAGTAAATAATGACATTTTAAGGAAAGGAGTCCACCTATGCATGACGATAGTATTATAAAACTGAATATTGATGCAGCATTATCTTCAGATATAATACTATCGTCAGCCTTAGAATATGATATAATATCTGAAAGTGACGTTTGGAATATCATATTTATGAACAAACGAAGGAAAGTAATTGTCGAACATGGCTACAAAATTTGGCAAGGTAACGGTAAAGATAATCGTTGGTTTACCTATGTCCAAGACGAAAAAGGTAGTGATAATCGAAGAAAGGTGGCTAAACGCACAGAAAAAGAACTTTATAACTATCTTTATGATTTCTACTTTGGAGATGATGCCATAAATGATTTGTCACTCATAAACTTATTTCCAATCTGGATTTTGTATAAATACAAAACCGCCAATAGAAGCACAACTGTATATCGTATTGAAAAAGATTGGAATAAATATTATCTTAATGAGCCGGAATCAATGAAACTCATTTCCACACCACTTGATAAGCTTACCCGTGGCGAAATAAAGGAATGGGCTTGTGTCTTAGTCAAGAAGTATAATATGACACGAAAGACCTACTCTAACATGAGTACCATTATAAGGCAGATATACGATTATCTAATTGACCGAGACATCCTTGAAAAAAATGTTTGTTCTCTTGTAAGGATTGAATCTTCTTTATTTAAGAAAGCAAGAAAACAAAAGGCGGAGACACAAATATTTTTCAAAGATGAAGTTCAAACCATTCTAAACCTATGTCGGAGATTAGCACACGAAAAGCAAGATAAAAGTTATTTTGCTATATCATTATTCTTTTTGACCGGAATGAGGATAGGCGAATGTTTAGGATTGTCTCATAGTGATTTTGATGTAGATGATTCAAGTATTTATGTCCATAACGCTTTTGTATTGGAAAGAGAGCGATTTGAAGATGGCACATGGAGCGAAAGACATTATGAAGTTCAGGAGTGCTTAAAACACAATGTAGATGCCAGAGATATTATTGTAGGAAAAGATTGTTTTGATATTCAGCGTGAAATCAAAAGGATTCAATTTAAAAAAGGAATCCATGACGATTTATTATTTCATGTTAAAACCCCATCAAATATTGCATGCAAACTAGAGAATATTTGTGAGGACTTAAAAATATTAAAACGCTCGCCACATAAAGGAAGAAAAACCTATATTTCCAATCTTTTAAACAATGGTGTTGACCCCGATTTTGTAAGAATACAAGCCGGGCATCAAGATTTGGAAACAACCTTTTCATCCTATGCTTACAGCACTACAAAGAAAGAAGAACAGATAAATCAGATTGAAAACATATATGCAAGTTAGTTTGTTCTCAAAAAAAGCTTATTTGTTCTCAAATTTAGAGCAAACCAAAAACGAGGAAACACCGATAAACACTGGTGTTTCCCCATTTTACACAACCGGAGAGGGTGGGATTCGAACCCACGCGCCCTCTCGGACAAACGGTTTTCAAGACCGCCTCGTTATGACCACTTCGATACCTCTCCGTATGTTTCACGTCGTTTTACGACTTTCATATAATAGCATACACGAGGTAATTCAGTCAACACTATTTTGAAATTTTTGTCATTAAATCACCTGAATATATGAATCAATGACCGGGGCTGATCCACAGAGGCTCACAAGCTGCGGTACAAGCCTTGTAAAATGCTCGGAATTCGAATGAACATCTAATGCATCTTTACTCTCCCATCCTTCCAGAACTACAAAGCTTCCTTCTTCACCGGCTTTTGCAAGCACATACTGGGCACATCCATCTTCTTTCCTTGTTGCCTCAACTAATTCTTCAAATAAAGGCATTGCATTTGTAACCTCTTCTGGTTTAACCTCAAATTTCGCTACCACTCGTATCATAATTCTTCCTTTCCTAAGCCAGCGGCTTATTTTACCTGTTTTTTAAAAATGCTTCTCCTATGATTAAATCTTCCGGCGTCGTAATCTTGATATTCCTATAGGAACCCTCTACCAACTTCACCGGAACATTTTCCATACGCTCTACCACCATTGCATCATCCGTTATACCTTCAACTTCTTGTGCCAATATTTTTTGATAAGCATTGTAAACCAATTCAAACTCAAAGACTTGAGGCGTCTGTATAATCCACACACTTTCACGATTCGGTGTATCTTTTATGTAGTTATTCTCATCACTTATTTTAACAGTATCCTTCGAAGGCACACCCACTACACAGGCTTTATCTTGCATCACACAAGTAAGCGCCCTTCCTATCATTGCAGTATCCACAAAGGGTCTTGCACTGTCATGGATAAAAACATAGCCTTGCATATCCCCCAAAACCTCTCTACAAGCTTTCAACCCTTCAAAAACCGACTCATATCTTTCATTTCCACCAGACACAATGCGACTCACTTTTGTATAAGAGTACTTTTCCACTATTTCCTTTTTAATAAAGCTCTTCTGCTCCTCTTTTGCAACAATAACAACCTCATCAATTGCAAGAGAATTCTCAAACGTATCCAAACTATGGCAAAGAATCGGTTTATCTCCCAGCATTAAAAATTGCTTTTCCCTACTCTCTTTCATTCTTCTGCCACTTCCCGCCGCTAAAAGAACTCCAATTGTTTTAACATTCATCACTAACGCTCTCCTAATCTCAAATTGGGAACCGCATTTAAATCCCATCCACTTCTTCTTCCATTTATATATTCATAGTAGGCCGCTACTCCAATCATCGCAGCATTATCTGTACAATAAACCGGAGAAGGATAGTACAGTTTCATTCCAGCTTCCTCACAAGCACGCTTCATCTCATCCCGCAGCAAACTATTTGATGCCACCCCGCCAGCTACAGCTATAGAATCCATATGAAAGTCCTTTGCACCCCTAAGAGCATGTTCTACCAAAACATCCACAACCGCCTTTTGAAAAGATGCTGCCACGTCTGGAACCAGGATTTCTTCCTGCTTCATCTGCTGCTGGTTAATATAATTCAGCACTGCTGATTTCACACCACTAAAACTAAAATCATACGGCGCATTTTCCACCTTGGCTCTTGGGAACTGGATTGCATGAGGATTCCCTGTCTTCGCCACCTTATCAATCTTTGGTCCACCAGGATACCCAAGACCAATCGCTCTTGCTACCTTGTCAAAGGCTTCTCCTGCCGCATCATCCCTGGTTTTTCCAATGATTTCATAGGAACCATAGTCCTTTACTTTCACCAAATGGGTGTGCCCTCCAGAAACCACCAATGAGAAAAACGGCGGTTCCAGTTCTTTATGTTCAATAAAGTTTGCCGCAATATGTCCTTCGATATGATGCACCCCTACCAGTGGCTTATTTAATGCAAAGGCCAAAGCCTTTGCCTCTGCAACACCTACAAGCAGCGCACCCACTAATCCAGGCCCGTATGTCACACCAATTGCATCAATATCCGCAAAGGTTGTGTTGCTTTCCTTTAGTGCTTCCTGTATCACCTGATTGATTCTTTCAATGTGCTTTCTGGAGGCGATTTCCGGAACAACCCCTCCATATAACGTATGCAAATCAATCTGAGAAGATATGACATTTGAAAGTACTTCCCTTCCATTTCGAACAACCGCTGCCGCCGTTTCATCACAGGAGCTTTCAATTGCCAGTATCAAAACATCTTTTTCCATTTTATTCATCTCTTTTCTAATCTTCTTCAAAAACTAAATTTATACTCCTGCCATCTTTTGATGCAATCGTATTTTTGAAAATATCTCTCACTTCGTCGATGTAATGTTCCGGTCTGTTCAACGAAGGACTGTAATGTGTCAGCCAAAGCTCTTTTACCCGAGCCTCTCTTGCAAGCCTTGCAGCCTCCTTCATTGTCATATGCTTATACTCTTTTGCTTTTTTTTCTTTCTCTGGTTCTCCGTACATTCCCTCACAAATAAAAAGGTCTGCATCCTTTGCATGCTCCACAATGGATTGGGTCGGTCTCGTATCGGTACAATAAGCAAGTTTAATCCCTTTTCGATCCGGTCCCAAAACCATATCTGGTGTATAGATTTTTCCTTCATCCTCCACCGTATTTTTATTTTGTAAAATTCCCCAGAAGTTTTTTGGAATACCATGACTCATAGCCTTTTCCACATCAAACTTCCCTGTCCGTTTAATTTCCATCGAATATCCATAACAAGTCACATTGTGACTTACTTTATACGCTTTTAAAATATATCCGTTTATTTCCAACTCAAAGGTTGGTTCTTTTATCTCAATATAACGAAGCTTAAAGGGAAGCTCTGGCGCAATTACCCGAAGCGACTCCACTACTTTTTCCAAGCCCCTTGGTCCAATCAACGTAAGATCTTCTGTGCGGTCTGCATTCCCCATTGTAAGCAAAAGGCCCGGCAGACCACTGATATGATCCCCATGGTAGTGGGTAAAGCAGATGACATCAATTGGCTTAAAACTCCATCCCTTTTCTTTGATTGCAATTTGCGTACCTTCCCCACAGTCAATCAACAAACTGCTGCCGTTGTAACGCACCATAAGCGACGTTAACCAACGATAGGGAAGAGGCATCATTCCTCCCGTTCCTAACAAACAAACTTCTAGCATAATCTACCTCTATCTATAAAATATTTATTTTCCTAATTCTCTACTCATTAATATTGCCGCTTCTTTGGGGTTATCATAGAAGTTCAGTCGAAGCCCATCCTTTAAAAATCCATAATCGGTGTAAAAAGAAATCCCTTCTTCATTGCTTTCCCGCACTTCCAGAAAAATCTTTCGAATCTCCCGATCCTCGGCTTTCGACTCCAGGCTTAAAAGAAGCTGGCTTGCCACCTTTTTTCTTCGATACTCATCTTTTACACAAAGGCGCATGATTTCACCTTCATCTCCACCAAAATATGCAATCACATATCCTATGATTTTTTCTTCATCGTAAGCCGCCAAAATGAGCGCTTCTTTTCTTTTGGAGGTGTCTTCAATTCCCTTCAAACTCCAGGCATCTGAAAAAGAAACTTTTTCCATGTCACAAATAGATACCAGTTCTTTTTCCCCCGGCTCTCTTATTTCCCACATGATTCTCTCTCCCTTCTTTCACGCTCCGCCTGAGATTCCCTTAAATAGTCTGGTCGAAAATCCTCTGGAGATACAATCTCACCTCGCTTTAGGTATTCAATCCCTAAACTTCCGTAAGACGCTGCTCTTTGACGATTGAGATGAGGCGGTGCAAAAGCATATTCCACTTTCAACCCTTCTTGTATACGTTCCCGGAACACCGGTACTCCATCTCCCAAAAAAACAACCTCATCACCAAGACCATTGAGTTTCTCAATCAAATCCACAATATCCATTGGACACTGAGGAAGCACTGTCTCAACTTCTTTTTCCATTCTGTAAATTCCGGTATAGACTTGACTCCTTCGTGCATCCATTATTGGACAGATTAACTTCTGACTGCCATATAGATTATAGGCAAGCCCTTCCAATGTAGGAATTGGTATGATCGGCTTATTTAAAGCAAGCCCCAATCCTTTTACAGTAGAGGCTCCAATTCGAAGTCCTGTAAAAGAGCCCGGACCTTTCGAAATTGCAATTCCATCCAAAGAATCCAAATCTAATTCCACCATTCTCTTCACTTCATCCAACATAGGAAGAAGAGTCAAAGAATGGGTTTTCTTGTAATTCACATTATATTCTGCTATGGTCATCTCATCTTCTACCAATGCAATGCCTGCCACCAGTGAAGAACTATCTATCCCTAATACTCGCACACTGTAACCCTCCGAAAATCAAATCCTTTGTCCAGTTCTTTTTCAATTCGTACCTTTGTGTAATGTTCTGGAAGTATATCTTCTATTAAGTTTCCCCATTCAATAAGAGAAACCCCATTGGAATAAATATACTCCTCAAACCCGATTTCGTCCATCTCTTCCACATCACCAATTCGATAGACGTCAAAATGATAGAAGGGCAAACGCCCTTCCTCATACACTTGAACAATTGTAAACGTAGGACTGGTAATCCCTTCATCTATCCCCAATCCTGCTGCAAAACCCTTGGTGAAAATTGTTTTGCCTACTCCTAAATCTCCCTCTAGTACAAATATGCTGCCTGGCTTTGCAGCCTTAGCCAAATTCTGTCCCAGCTCAAATGTTTCTCTTTCTTGATACGTTTCATAAACCATTTTATTTTCTCTTTCTATCTAACCTGTTTATCCGAACTGCCGGTGCCGGCATATTATGAAATATATAATCAACCACCTGTGTATAATCATCGCCCATTTGACTGACCGGCAAAATAATCGATTGCTTCTTTCCGTCAAAAAGCATTATGATTCCTTTACGGGATACAGCTTTTTTAAAAGCCTTCCATGATGCTTTTCCAGAGCCTCTGTTCGTCACTGTCTTAATTCCCTCATCTGAAAACTCATAGGAAACTGGTGCCTTCAACCCGTTAGAACTCCGCATCTGAGTAATGACCTTTCTTTTAATCATCATTGGAAAAATCACAAATATCAAAAGAATAAACACTCCAAAAATCAATGCCAAAGGGTAATCTCTCCTACTAAGAAATACGTATACCAAACCAATATTTATAATTCCCAGAACAATACATAAAATCCCTACGCCACCAGTAAATATTTGATACATCATAAAATCAACCATAGATTGCTCATCCAACTGAACCTTTATTTTTACAGACATTGTCAGAACCTCCCCTACGTTATTTAGGCAAATTATAACACAATGCACTTGAGATACACAAGAAAAAGCGCTTCGCACACACTGCGAAGCGCCAACTCTATACTTCATTAATCTAAAAATTTCAAGAATGCATCTTTTTGACGAATTAAATACTTCTCACTATTACCAAGCTCCAGCTTTCCATCTTTTAAAAGATTCATGGCATGGGGAATTGTAAGCCTTGGCACATTCATAATCTTTGCATCTAAAAAGGACAGCAATACCACAAGATGATCCTGAGAAAGAGCAGTTCCAGACATACCTGGTGTGATTCCGCTCAATGCTATTTTTTTGTTTCCTAAGACTTGTCCTTCCTCACTTGAAATCGGTCTGGACAGCCAGTCGATCAAATTTTTTAGCACTCCCGGAAAATAATGATTGTACTCCGGTGTGAAAATCCATACCCCATCTGCGGCTTTCACTTTATCCCTGACACGTTTTACTGCCTCTGGTGCAGGATACTCAATGTCTTGATTGAAAAGTGGAATATCACTAATATCAAGAATCTCAAATTCTGCTTCACTTTCAGTGATTTCTTTTGCCTTCATTGCAAGTTGTCTATTGAAGGAATCCTTTCGCAGAGATCCTACAATCGCAACGATTTTTTTACTCATAATAATTTCCCCTTTCTTTTCTGTCATCAATCTAGGTGTATTATACCATTGAAAAGTGGGGAAATACGGTATTTTAGAAAACTTTCACTTATTATGTCAAATCTTTATATTCAACTCTTTCCAGGCTAAACCCACGCCCCTTCACTTCATTAATCTGAGAAATCGTCACAAAGGCCTGAGGATCAATTTTGTAGATTAATTCATTTGCTCCGTAGAGTCGTCGGTTGTTTAATACACAAAGTACGCCCTTTTGCTCCTCATTACCATACCCAGTTTCAATATGCACCATGGTCGCTCCAACATTAATGTTTTTAAGAAGAGATTCCCTGATTGCCTCATACTCCTTCGAAATAATAAAAACCTGAATCTGGCTTTTCCCCAGAATAATAACTTTATTCAAGACAATTGTGCATAGTACAAGATTGACAATACCATAGAGTATCTGTTCAAAATCCGAAAAAGAAATTTGAAAAGCCAGCACCACAAAATCTACCACGTATAAAAGAATAGCCACTGGCCAATGAAACCATTTATTTAGAGCAAGAGCAATAATATCTGTTCCTCCTGTGGATGAGCCCACTCTAATTATCAAACCAATACCCACTCCTAATAATACGCCTCCATACACCACTGCCAAAAATTCACTTTCCACTCCTTGGGTAATCCTTGGTATACGTTGAAAAACAGATAAGAAAAATGGATATATAAACGTACTGGCAATAGTTGAAAGAGCAAACTTCTTTCCTAATACAAAGGCACCTAACGTAAATAAGCAGGCGTTAATCACTAAAATTACGAATGACAAATCAGCATTCAGATAATGATTAATGGTCAGACCAATTCCAGTTGCCCCTCCCATAATAATGCCTTTTGGAACAATAAATGCAGCAACACACAATGCTAAAATTGCATTTCCTGCTACGACTCCCAAAATCATCTCTGCTCGTTTGATCCATTTTCTTTTCATGGTTTTCCTCCTAGACAATACCTTTCATGGTAAGTGCAATACGTTTCTTTTTCATATCCACACTTAAAACCTTTACATCCACGATATCCCCAACACGAACCGCCTCCAAAGGATGTTTAATAAACTTTTTATCTGTAATTTCTGAAATGTGTACCAAACCATCCTGATGTACTCCAATATCTACAAACACGCCGAAGTCAATCACATTTCGAACGGTACCCTTTAGAATCATACCCTCTTTTAAATCCTTCATATCTAATACATCTGTGCGAAGAATCGGCTTTGGCATCTCATCTCTGGGATCACGTCCCGGTTTTTCCAGCTCTTTTACAATATCCCTCAGAGTAATTTCCCCAACTTCTAACTCCTCCGAAAGTTTCTTGTAATCCTTGATTGTCAGAGATAATCCCACCAGCTTTCCACCAGCAATATCCTCTTCTGTGAATCCTTGCTTCTGTAATAATTTCTTTGCTGCTTTATAGGTTTCTGGATGCACACTCGTTGTATCCAGTGGATTGTCTCCATCTTTGATTCGCATAAATCCTGCGCACTGCTCAAAAGCCTTCGGTCCAAGCTTTGCCACCTTCAACAGTTCTTTTCGATTATGAAACACTCCATTTTCATCTCGATAAGCAACAATGTTTTTCGCCAAAGTAGTATTAATCCCGGATATATAGGAGAGCAAAGACCATGAAGCAGTATTTAAATCCACTCCAACCTTATTCACACAATCCTCTACAACACCACTTAAAGTTTCACTAAGTTTTTTCTGATTCATATCATGCTGATATTGCCCAACGCCTATGGATTTCGGGTCAATTTTTACCAACTCAGCCAATGGGTCTTGTATACGTCTGGCAATACTTGTAGCACTTCTCTGTCCCACATCAAATTTGGGGAACTCTTCTGTCGCAAGCTTGCTGGCAGAATAAACGGAAGCCCCCGCTTCATTTACAATCACATAAGATACCTTTTGGGGAATTTCTTTTAATAAATCCACAATAATCTGTTCGGACTCTCTTGAAGCAGTTCCATTTCCCAAGGAAATAAGACTTACATTATATTTTTCAATAATCTTCTTTAACATATCCATGGAAGCCTGGATTTTCTTTGGTGTAGTTGGTTCTGTGGGATAAATAACCGTCGTGCCAATTACTTTTCCCGTAGGGTCTACCACTGCCAGTTTACATCCTGTACGAAATGCCGGATCCCATCCTAACACTGTTTTTCCAGCAATTGGAGGCTGCATCAAAAGCTGCTCTAAGTTTTTTCCAAAAACTTCTATCGCCCCATCCTCAGCTTTCTCTGTTAAGCTATTTCTGATTTCTCTTTCAATTGCTGGTCCGATTAATCTCTTATAGCTGTCTGCAATCGTATCCTTTAAGTGCCGGCTCAAATTTTCATTGGCTCCAAGGATGGTTTTCTTTTCCAGGTATCCGAGAATTTCCTCCACTGGTGCTTCAATTTTTACGGAAAGAAACTTTTCTTTTTCACCTCTGTTTAATGCTAAAATCCGATGACCTGCCAATTTCTTTACCGGCTCATCAAAATCATAATACATCTCATACACAGACTCTGCCTTTGGATCCTTTGCTTCAGAAATCAAAATCCCCTTATCCATGGTGCGCTTTCTGATATACTCTCTATAAGCCGGCTGGTCAGAGATTCCTTCTGCTACAATGTCCTTCGCTCCATTTATTGCATCCTCTATTGTGGCAACACCTTTTTCTTCATCCACATATGCTGCCCCTTCATCTTCCAAGGTCTTATCTGTCTTTTGAAGCAATAAAATATTTGCCAGAGGCTCCAGCCCCTTCTCTTTTGCAATCGTAGCTCTCGTTCTTTTCTTTGGCTTATACGGACGGTACAAATCCTCCACCCGGACCAGCGTATCTGCCTTTTCAATCTCAGCCTGAAGCTCTTCTGTCATCTTCCCTTGTTCTGTAATACTGGCAATGACAAGCGCTTTTCTTTCTTCTAAATTCCGAAGATAGTTCAGGCGTTCATGCAGCTTACGTAACTGTTCATCATCTAATGAACCCGTTTTTTCTTTCCTGTATCTGGCAATAAAGGGAATCGTATTCCCCTCATCAATCAATAAAACAGCGGCATCTACCTGCCACTTCTGTACGTTTAATTCACTCGTTATGATTTGATTAATATCCACTTTGTTTACGTCCTTTCTGTTTCTAAAACATCTCCATAATTATAGCTGATAATTTTGGTTTTTTCAACGAAAGTATGCTATACTAAAGTGATAATTTTATTGAAGGGACTCTGACAAATGAAAAGCAGACAACAACTAAAATCTGAAGAAACAAAAGAGAAGATTTTTCAAGCCGCTAAGCATATTTTACAGACAGAAGGTTACGAAAAACTCTCGATTAAAAATATCTGCGAGGAGGCCGGAGTTTCAAATGGGAGTTTCTATCATCATTTTCAAACAAAAGATGATTTGCTCTCCTATTACATCGAAAAACAACCGGTCATTAATCCGAATTTATTAGAACCACCCAGAACCTCAGATGACGTAAAATCCATGATTATCACGGTTTATCAAAATTACGTTGAATACTGTGAAAGTCTTGGTGTTTCCTTTATCTCAAATTTTTACACTCCCAAAAACCAATCTTTGAATCCTACAATACGTACAAAGCGTCCCTATCCTATCGTAACCGTAGAAGAATATCTTAAGAAGGCTGTGGACAGCAATACAATTCGTTTGAAATATTCTTTAGAAGAAGTAACAACGGATATTCGCATGTTGGTAATTGGAAATGTTTTTGAGTGGTGTCTAAAAAATGGTGACGCGAAATTCTCCGAAAACATGGAACGCTCACTTCATCTATACCTTGACGGACTCTTTATCTAGGAGGAATTTATGTATCATTTTATTGTAAATCCAAACGCACGCTCTGGGTTGGGAAAAGATACCTGGAATACCATTGAGCGGGTTCTGGTAGACAAGAATGTAGACTATCAAGTCTATGAAACAAAATATCAGCGCCACGCTACTGCAATTTCCAGAAAAATCACGGAACAAGAAGGCATCCATAACATCATTGTTTTAGGTGGTGATGGTACTGTAAATGAGGTTGTGAATGGGATTTTTGATCTTGAAAGAGTAATCCTGGGATATGTGCCCATTGGTTCCAGCAACGATTTTGCAAGAGGTCTTTCTCTTTCTCAAAACCCACTAGAAGCTTTAGCTGGGATTTTAAATCCGAAGGAATGTGTTCCTATTAATGTTGGGATTATTGGCTATGGAAATCAAAAAAGACGCCGATTCTGCGTCAGCTCTGGCCTTGGATTTGACGCGGCTGTTTGCCATCAGATTGTTGTCTCTCATTTAAAAACTTTTTTTAATAAAATTAAACTGGGAAAATTAGCTTACGCCGGTGTTGCCCTTCAACAGTTGATTAAAGCAAAACCTTCCTCTATGAGTATTACAGTGGACGGAAAAACCACAAAATATGAGAAAGTCCTGTTTGCTGCTGCCATGAATTTGAAGTATGAGGGTGGCGGATTTATGTTTGCTCCAAAGGCTGTTGTCAATGACTCTATACTAAACATTGTGATTGCCCACAATCTTCCCAAGTTAAAAATCTTGCTTTTACTTCCGCTGGCATACAGAGGCCTCCATACACATTTTAAAGGCATCTCTATTCTGGAAGGAAAAAATATTATAATCAATAGCGAAGTACCTCTTCCCATTCACACTGATGGTGAACCCATTTTTTTACACAATAAAATTCATGTGACCTTAGAAGGAAAGACACTTCGCGTTGTAAAACGTTAATACAAAGGATGTGCTGCTCATGATACTTACAATTATTTTACTTTTGATTTTTATAATCAGTCTCTATTTGTTTTTAATCTTTCCCAGGTTTTCAAAAAAGGAAGAGATGAAACAATATATAGGCGAAAAATTTGCCCACCGTGGTTACCACAACATACATAAGGGGATTCCGGAAAATTCCATGGCTGCTTTTTCCAATGCCATATCAAACCATTATGGAATTGAGTTAGATGTCCAGATGACACGAGATAAAGAGGTTGTGGTTTTTCATGATGATTCCTTGAAAAGAATCTGCAATGCTGACGGATTTGTAAAGGACTACTCCTATGAGGAACTTCGACAATTCAGTCTTGCCAGAACCGGTATGAAAATTCCTCTTTTAAGAGATGTCCTGACTCTCGTAGATGGTAAGGTTCCTCTTCTGATTGAAATTAAAATGCCAAATAACAACTACCGCCTTTGCAGGGAAACCTATCGATTGTTAAAAACCTATACGGGGCCTTATTTAATACAAAGCTTTAATCCTCTCGTTCTTTATTGGTTCAAGAAGAATGCCAGCGAGGTTTTAAGGGGACAGCTTTCCTCTCACCGATTTGAGCGGAAGGATTCCGAGAAATTTGTTCACCGCTTCTCTCTCACCCACCTTTTGTCAAATTTCATAGGACGGCCAGATTTTATATCTTATCAGTTTCCAGGAACAGAGACGCTTACAAATGTACTGCTGTTTCGTGTTTTACATTTACCCTATGGAGTTTGGACCTTGCGCACGGATAAGGATATTTCCTACGGAAAAACCCACTATTCTATGATTATTTTTGAAGACCCTGATATTCTGAAGAATTCATGAACTTTCTTGTTGCGCCCTTGCTTTCGTGTTATACTTCCTTTAATGATTTGTAACTCATTAGGAAATGCAAGGAGTGATGTCTTATGAAATTCAGTAAGTTAAAACACAGTTGGGTCTTACTTTATTTTTTTATTTATATGCCCTGGTTTATTTACCTTGAAGAACGAGAAAATACAACAAACCATTATATTATTCATTCACCTTTAGATGATTCAATACCTTTTATTGAGTATTTTATCATCCCCTATATGCTATGGTTTGCATTCATTGCATTTTTTTCCATTTACTTTATGTTTACAGATACCAAAGCCTTCTATAGCCTGGCCGGCTTTTTGATTATTGGAATGACTGCCTTTTTAGTGATTTCCACCTTTTTTCCAACTGCCTTGGAGTTAAGACCGTATTACTTTGAACGGGATAATATTTTTGTTGACATGGTGCGGTGTCTTTACCGAACAGATACACCGACCAATGTGTTACCAAGTATTCATGTTTTCAACACCTTAGGTGTCTGTATTGCAGTAAAACGATGCAGTAAATTAAAATCACACATCTATATCAAAGGAATTACTTATGGACTGTCCATTTTGATTATATTATCAACCATGTTCTTGAAACAACATTCAGTTACAGATGTAATTGCGGCTTTTGTCCTGGCTGGAGTTGTGTATCAGTTTGTTTATGCACGACAGGATAAAAAAGCACCAAATATGTCGCAGCACCCTGTACTGTATGAAAAATAAAAAATGAATAGGAGGACGTTATTATGTATGCAGAGTTTACCGAAGAATTAGTTACCGGAAATGAAATGATTGACGAACAGCACAAAGAGCTGATTGGTCGAATCAACAAGCTACAGCACAGCCTGGATCAGGGGAATGAAAAGATTGTTGCAGTTAATACGTTGGATTATTTATCAGATTACGTTGTTTTTCACTTTAATGCGGAGGAAAAACTGCAGGAAGATATTGCCTATCCCAATATCGACACACACAAAGCCCAACATTCTATGTTTAAACAAACCATTAAAGAGCTGCAGGAAATGTTAGCAGATCAAGAAGGACCTTCTGATGACTTTGTCAAAAAAGTAGATGAAAATGTAGCGGAATGGTTCCTAAAACACATTCAGTCCTTTGACCGTTCTGTCGCAGAGTACAAAAATATGAAAATGGACTCAGAATTATTATAAAGAAGTACCTCAGATGGATTCGATTTCAATCACATCTGAGGTACTTTTTAAATGCCGTCGGAAACGCATATTTCTCGTCAATCTCCTCTGGCAATACAAATATATAATCCTCACCCCGATAATCTGCAAGTGAATCAACTCGAACATCATAACCTATCATCTGCCATTCAATATGCGAGAAAACGTGTTTTGATTCCGGAAGCTTCTTTAAATGCAAGGGAGCAAAACTCTTTTTCTTTAGAAACTCTAAAACCTCACTCTCTGTTAAATGCTCTTCTACATTTGGATATTCGTAAAGCCCTGCCAGCAGACCTGTCTTTGGTCTTTTTCGGATTGCAATACGTTCTCCATCCCGAATCATAAAAATTGTCTTTAACTCAATTTTTCTTTTTTCCTTCTTTCCCTTCTTAGGATAGGAGGAAATCTCATCCCTGATATAGGCTTTACACAGCGTATTGAGCGGACATTCCTGGCATTTAGGTTCGCCATTGGGAAGGCATACAATTGCCCCCAGTTCAATAAGCCCCTGGTTAAAGTCCGAGGCAGCATTCTGAGGAACAACCGGCTTTAATAGTTCTTCCATCTTTTTCTTTGTTGCTGGCATATTGATTTCGTCCTCCAGCATTAAAACTCTGGAAAGAACTCTTAGTACATTTCCATCCACTGCCGGGTAAGGAAGATGAAAAGCAAGAGAGGCAATTGCCCCCGCTGTATAGCTCCCTACTCCTTTTAACTTCTGCAGCTCTTTATAGTCATGAGGAAATTCTCCTTGATATTCTCGTAAAATCTGCAAGGATGCCTTCTGCATATTTCGTACACGGCTGTAATATCCTAAGCCCTCCCATAACTTCAAAAGTTCTTCTTCCTTGGCCTCTGCAAGGCTTTCAATTGTCGGAAGTTTTTCCAGAAACCTCTTATAATACGCCTTTACTACCTCAACCCGGGTCTGCTGCAGCATAATTTCGGATATCCATATATGATAAGGTGTAGGATCCTTTCTCCAAGGTAAATCCCTCTTATTCTTCCGGTACCAGGGGATGAGTTTTCCCGGCATCTCATATAAAGCCTGCTCTTCTAAAACCACCTTTACCGACTGATTAATTTGCAATGAATCCCGCTCTACCCTACAGTCATACGCCAATACATGTACCCCTTCTTTTGCCGCTTCCTTAAGCCCCTCGGCAAACTCCCGGTGAGTATCGTAATTTGGTACAAAGTAAGAAACGCCCTGCATCTGAATCACAAGGATAACATAAGTCTCATATCCTTGTTTGGATGCACGGGCAAGTTCTTGTACGTGTTTTACAGCCCGTATGCTTGGTGCATCGGGGAAAAGAACCACCGAATCCCGTTCCAGCGTTACTCCTTTTACCTCAATTAAAACCTTTTGGCTTTTCGTTTCAAGATAAAAATCAAATCGTGAAGATCCATAGGTATATTCTGGTTTCAAAAGTGTCACATCCTTAAAAAGACCACCTTCTGAAATCCATTCCTTCACCACCTGATTCGGTGCTTGGGAGTCCATGTTTATTAACCGCTTTCCTTTTTGAACTGCTATCAAATCCCACTTGGTTTTCCGGTTGGGATTTTGAGACGGCTCTAAAAAAACTTCCACGCCTTCAATAAGCAGCTCTTTGCATCTTCCGGTGTTTTTCACATGAACAACTTCTTCTTTTCCGCCAATATAAACATGGGCGATAAATCGATTTATTCTTTTGATAAAAATTCCTGTAATGATTTCTCTATATTTCATTTATAATACTTTTGATAGAAATTCCTGAAGTCTTGTGTCCTTTGGATTTTCAAAAAACTCTTTTGGAGATGCTTGTTCCCTGATTACTCCTTCATCCATAAAAATGACACGGTTCGCCACTTCTTTAGCAAAGCCCATTTCGTGAGTAACAACTACCATTGTCATCCCTTCCCGGGCAAGGGTCTTCATAATTTCTAATACCTCTCCAACCATTTCTGGATCCAATGCCGATGTTGGCTCATCAAAAAGCATAACATCCGGATCCATCGCAAGAGCTCTTACAATTGCGATTCTTTGTTTTTGTCCCCCTGACAATTTTGAAGGATAAGTATTTGCCTTATCTGGCAATCCCACCATTTCCAACAGCTCCATAGCACGCTTTTTCCCGTCCACTTCCTTTATCCCCTTAAGCTTAATCGGAGCCAGCGTAATATTTTCCATCACTGTTTTATGAGGAAAAAGATTAAAGTGTTGAAACACCATCCCCATCCTTTGTCTATGACGATTAATATCGACTTTTTTGTCTGTAATATCAATTCCTTCAAATAAAATACGCCCCTTGTCAGGTACTTCTAATAGATTCAAAGAACGAAGAAATGTAGACTTTCCAGAACCTGAAGGTCCAACAATTACCACAACTTCACCCTTTCGTATTTCTTCTGAGATGCCATTTACTGCGTGGAGCTCTCCAAAAACTTTATGTAAATCTTCTACTTTTATAATTACTTCACCTTTATTAGTGGTCACTGCTTCTCAACCTCCTTTCCAGGATGCTTACAAGCTTTGTAAAGATCAAGATAAGAATCAAGTAAATAATTGCCACCGTAATTAATGAGGTAAAGGCATCATAGGTCTGACTTCTTATAATATCTCCCGATTTTGTCAAATCTTGTAACGCGATATATCCAGCAACAGATGTCTCTTTTAAAAGCACAATAAATTCATTTCCTAATGCTGGCAATACATTTTTAAAGGCTTGAGGTATGATAATATAGCGCATAGTCTGTGCATAGGTAAAGCCCAGACTTCTTCCTGCTTCAAACTGACCTTGTGATATGGACATAATCCCGGAACGGAAAATTTCTGCCACATATGCACCTGAATTTAATCCGAAAGCCATAACTGCTACGAACACTTTCCCTACAGGAGCGCTGGCAAATACCACATAATAAATAATCATAAGCTGTACAACCACTGGTGTTCCCCGTACCACTGTAAGATACAAATTACAAATCACATTTGCAATTTTCATTTTGCCCGTCTTGTCATGGGTTGATCGAATTGCTGCCACCAAAAATCCAATTAAAATTCCAATAAGAACAGCAAAGAAGGTCACCTGCAAGGTGACCCCAAAGCCGTCCAGTATATACTTATACCGATCTTTATAAATCAGGGTTTTATATAATTTATCACTTATATTACTGAACATTGTTTTTCCCTATCTACTTTTCTGCACTAATATACTTGGCAATAATTTCATCTAAAGTTCCATTTTCTTTCAATGTTTTCAATGCTGCATTGATATCATCTACAAGCTCATCATTGTCTTTTGCTACAGCAATTGCATAATCTTCTTCTGTAAATGCTTCGTCCAAAATAACAAGACCCTCTGCTTCCTCTAAAAATCTCTTTGCCGGCTCATTATCAATGATTACTGCTTCTACCTTGTCTTGTAATACAGATTGAACTGCTTCAAATCCTTTACTGTATCGTTCAATTTCTGCATCCTTAATATCTCCTGCATAAATGTCTCCAGTCGTACCAAGCTGAACTCCGATTTTTGCTCCTTCTAAATCATCTGGAGACTGAATTGAACTGCCTTCCTTTACGATAATTACCTGTGAAGCATGGGCATAAGTATCCGTAAAGTTTACGTTTTCTTTTCGTTCTTCTGTAACGGTCATTCCAGCTGCACCAATATCAGCTTTTCCTGAGGTTACTGCTGCAATGATAGAGTCAAAGGCCATATCCTCAATCTTTAACTCAAGGCCTAATTCCTTTGCTACCGCCTCTGCTATCTCTGCGTCAATTCCTACAATTTTATCTCCATCATAGTATTCATATGGTGGGAATTCTGCATTTGTTGCCATTACCAATGTTGTCTTTTCTTTTTTTCCGCATGCTGCTAATGAAAGCATCAATACAGCAATTAATAGTACACTAAATCCTCTTTTCATTTTACGTTCTCCTTCAATAACTTTTTCCAAACTGTATAAATATACAATATCCTTTATATCTTATCATATTCCTAATAAATTTGAAAGTATTTATCCAATGATTAATTTCGCTAACATTGATAAAATAATCAGGATACCCAATACAATTCGATACCACCCAAAAACTTTAAAGTCATGGTTTTTAATGTATTGCATCAGGAACTTAATTGCGAAAACAGAAATTCCAAAGGATACCAGACATCCTAAGATTAATAGTCCAAATTCTTTTCCGGAAAAATGAAGGCCAAATTTTAACAGCTTTAAGAAGCTTGCGCCAAACATAACTGGAATCGCCAGGAAAAAAGTGAATTCCGCCGCCACACTTCTTGATACACCAATGATTAATGCCCCGATAATGGTTGCCCCTGACCGGGAGGTTCCGGGAATTAATGCAAGCATTTGAAAGAATCCAATCCATAAAAGCATTTGAATATTTAACTGTGAAATAGAGTGTACACGTACTTCTTGATTTACATTTCTGTTCTCAATTACAATGAAAAGTACACCGTATACAACAAGCATTATTGCCACAACACCTGGGCGGTAAAAAATCTTATCGATTACATCATCAAATAGTACACCAATAATTCCTGCAGGAACACATGCAATTAAAACCTTTACCCAGATTTGCCAGGTCATCAGCTTTTGCTTCTTATTTTTCTTCGGCGAGAAGGGATTCAATTTATGAAAATACAAAACCACAACTGCCATAATGGCACCAAGCTGGATGACAACATTAAACATTTCCATAAATTGTTTTGACAGATTTGGGCTCAACAAATCTCCTACCAAAATCAAATGACCGGTACTGCTGACTGGGAGCCACTCTGTAACCCCCTCCACAATCCCAAGTATTATTACCTTTATAATATCAAGCATCTTGACTCTCCTTTATTCCTCAAAATATTTTTTGATAGCTTCAGCCACCCCTTCTTCTTCATTTGTGCCTGTCACGTAATCTGCTGCTTCCTTTGCTACTGCCACACCATTTCCCATAGCAATGCCAATCCCTGCCATTTCAAGCATCTCTACGTCGTTGTCTCCGTCCCCAAAGGTCATAACCTCTTCTGGCTCTATTCCTAACATTTTAACCATATCCATCAAGATAGTTCCCTTGTTTACGCTTCTTAAATTGATTTCAATGTTACTTTCTAAGGCCGCAGTCATTTTTATTTCCTTTATCTCAGAAAGCTCCCTTACTGCCTTCTCCCTTAGCTCTAGGTCATTGAACAGACCTTGTATCTTATCTAAGTCCCGGCCTTCTTCACGAAATTTTCCCATAATACTCTTAACGGGCTTTCTTGTATCTAGAAAGTACTGAATAATCGCTGGACTCATATTATAGCTCTTGATTTTCTTCTGCTCTTCTTCTTCCACAAATCCAACACCATCGTAATAAATTTCTTTGATACAATCATATTTCAACAAAATGTTTAGAACTCTTTCGCAAACGGCTTCCGGAATTAATTCCTCTCGAATGAAAGCATCTTTTTCCTTATCAAAAACACGAGCCCCGTTAGCTGAAATAATGTAGCGTACCCCTCTCAAATTCATGACCTCTTTCGGAATCCCGCTCATAGGTCTTCCTGTAGTAGGCATGAGGCATATCCCTTTATCCGCTAACCCCTCAAGAGATGTCATCGTTTTTTCACTTACCTCTTTTTTTTCCGTCAGCAAAGTACCATCCAAGTCAAATGCTACAAGTTTAATCTTATTCATAAACTCTTATCTCTCCTTCTTCCTTCAAATAAATAAAAAGAACCTCACTGATTTTCTCCATTCCCGAAGCAATTGCTCTTTTTCCATGATCCACCATTTGCTCCACCACCGATGGGTTTGATTTCGGTGCAAAAAGAAGTGTCTCCTTCGTAGGCACCATTAGAATCAAGTCATCTTCTAATTTATCAGCACACATCTTCCAAATCGACTTAAAACAAAGGGCACTGGACTCATATTGGTTATCGGCTAAAACTGCAAAAGCCCCATACATCGTATTTGCTATCACAAATTCGACTTCTTTCGCCATCACCTGGCATGCTTCATCATAGACCTCTAAAACATCCCTGCCCTGCAAGTCAATCTCTTTTAAAAGACTTTCTATCCCTTTCTCATCACGCTCAATAAATCCGATTTCAAGTACTCCCAAAAAATCCAAAACTGGGGTGTCTTCTATATTAAAATAACCTTTTCCTCTAATGATTGGATAAATCACGTCCACCTTCTTTCTTACGCATTACGTTCATTTTAGCAAATCTTGCTTTATAAAGCAATTTATAGTATAATATCTGAGCATTCGCACTTGAGAAAGGATATAAGATTATGAGTTTGAAAGGAAAACTATTTTCCGGTTTATCAGCTATTACCCTTGCATTTGTCTTGCTGGTTGTTGGTACCATACCCATGGATGTTCGCGCATCCGAGGAACTGGAAAAGAAAGTAGAAGACCTTGATTCACAGGTTGCTGCTTTAAAACAAAATCTATCTGATACTTCTGCAAATATTGAAGACATAAATTCTCAGATCGAACAGGCAAAACTTGACTTAGCCTCCGCTAAGCTTAGCGAAGACAGGCATTACGAGTCAATGAAATCACGAATTCGGTTTATGTATGAAGGTGGTACACACGCCCTCTTGGAAACCTTATTCGCCTCTCAAAGCATGGCCGATTTTCTGGCAAATGCTGAATATGTTACAACAATAACAGAATACGACCGTGATATGCTTGAAGAATTTCAAGCCATACGAACAAACGTTGTCGAAAAAGAAAAAGAACTGAAAGAGAAGCAGGATTCCCTGTCGGATTCACAAAAAGCACTTACGGAACAAATTGCTTCTGCTGAAGGTCAACTCACAGAATATAAGAATAAACTTGCTGAAGAGCTTGAACGTGCTCGCGCTGCAGCCGTTGCAGCTGAGATTGCAAAAAATTCCTCTGTCGTTGAAGTCAGTAACTCAGGAGAGCCCATTGTAGTTCCTGTAGAGGAGCTCACCTTATTCGCTGCAATCCTGGAGGCCGAGGCAGGTTCAAATTATGAAGGCTGCTTGGCAGTTGCTACAATTATTATGAACCGCGTAGAAAGTCCTCGCTATCCTAACTCTATTACAGAGGTTGTTTATCAATCAGGCCAGTTTTCTCCAACCTGGAACGGAGCACTTGATCGGATTCTTGGTAAGGGTCCTGTAGAAACTTGTTTCTCTGTTGCCTCAGATACTTTAGCCGGTGCAAGACATCAATCCGTGCTTGGTATGTATCAATTTCGTACAGAAGGATATGCCACCGGAATTACCATCGGTGGAAATACATTTTTTTAATACAGAATGCAAACGAAGGCCAGCCATTTTTATGGTTGGTATTTGTTTATCTTGAAAAGTTCTGCAAAGAGAGTTATTATGAGGTAGTAATAACTAACTAACTAACTTGGTTGTAAGGAGGAATTTAAATGAACTATTTAGCAATTGAAAAGGTAATTGGCAGAGAAATCATTGACTCAAGAGGAAATCCAACTGTTGAAGCAGAGGTTCATCTCAATGATGGAACAGTAGGATTTGGTGCTGCTCCAAGTGGTGCTTCCACTGGTGTATTTGAGGCTCTTGAGTTAAGAGACAAGGATCCTTTAAAATTCGGTGGTAAAGGGGTTCAAAAGGCCGTAGATAATATAAATACCAAAATCAATGACCTGCTTGTTGGTGTAGACCCTTGTGATCTTTATAAAGTAGATAAGCTGATGATTGATGCAGATGGTACCAAGGATAAGTCCAATCTGGGCGCAAATGGAATTTTAGCTGTATCAATTGCAGCTGCCAGAGCGGCTTCCCTTGCTCTTGATATCCCATTGTACCGTTTCTTAGGTGGCGTAAACGGAAACCAGCTGCCAGTACCTATGATGAATATTTTAAACGGAGGAGCTCACGCAAGTAATACCGTTGATGTTCAGGAGTTTATGATTATGCCTGCAGGGGCTAAGAGTTTTAAAGAAGGTTTAAGATGGTGTACTGAGGTATTCCATGCCCTTGCTGCATTACTAAAAGAAAGAGGACTTACAACTTCCGTAGGAGATGAAGGGGGATTTGCTCCGAACTTAGAGAGTGATGAAAAAGCCATTGAGTGTATTCTGGAAGCAATTGAAAAAGCTGGCTATAAACCAGGCAGTGACTTTGTTCTTGCAATGGATGCTGCCTCCAGTGAATGGAAAAGCGATCAGGTGGGCGAATATATTTTACCAAAATCCGGCAAAAAATTCACTTCCAAAGAACTTGTTGAGCATTGGAAGAGCCTTTGTGACAAGTATCCAATTTATTCCATCGAGGATGGATTAGATGAAGAGGATTGGGAAGGTTGGAAATATATGACGGAAGTTCTTGGAAACCGTGTCCAGCTTGTAGGAGACGATTTATTCGTTACCAACACGAACCGTTTGGAAAAAGGAATTCAAGAACACTGTGGTAATTCCATCTTGATTAAACTGAACCAAATTGGTTCTGTAACCGAAACTTTAGATGCAATTAAAATGGCTCATAAAGCTGGGTTTACCAGTATTGTTTCTCACCGATCCGGTGAAACAGAGGACACCACAATTGCGGATTTGGCTGTCGCTCTTAATTCCGGACAAATCAAAACAGGAGCCCCAAGCAGAAGTGAACGTGTGGCAAAATACAACCAGCTTCTCCGCATCGAAGAAATGCTTGGTGATTCTGCTGCTTATCCAGGAATGAACGCTTTCAATATTAAAAAATAAGAGGTTTCTTATGATTCAAGGACTTGTGTTTGATTTAGACGGTCTTTTGTTTGACTCTGAACGAGTTGTACAAAGAGCCTGGAATCTGGCTGGGGAGGCTTTAAGCCTTCCCGGTATAGGTTCTCATATTTACCATACAATTGGACTAAACGTCAAAGGACGGGAGGAGTATTTCAGAGAAAATATTTCTTCCGATTTTCCAATGGATGAATTTTCTTCCCTTACGCGAGAAGCCTTTTATCAGATTATGGAAAAAGAAGGTATTCCTCTTAAGCCAGGAGCGAAAGAGCTTCTTTCCTATGCCCAAAACAACCATTTTAAAATTGCTCTTGCCACTTCCTCCCGGCGAGCCCATGCTCTACATCTGTTGGAAACCCAGGGGATTAACCATTACTTCGATGCACAGGTGTTTGGAGATATGGTACAACGTTCAAAGCCTGATCCTGAAATCTATCAAATTGCCTGCAAACTAATTGAAGCACCCCCCAGCACATGTTTTGCATTGGAGGATGCTCCAAATGGGATACGTTCTGCCTTTGCTGCAGGGCTAAAACCTGTTATGATTCCAGACCTTGTAACTCCTACGCCAGAAATTACAGCAATGACCTTTTCCGTTCTCCCATCTCTTTATGATGTTATTGAATTATTAAAATTATAAATGTCGTTTTTTCATTAAACGCCGTGCTTCTTCCAGAAGCTCATCACTGACTCCCATCTCAAGAACCACTCTCTCTAAGCTTGGAAATGCCTCCTTTAGATTCGCTTCCACCACCTGTTCGGTTGTCAAATCAGCAGAAGGACATCCGCTGCACTGCCCGGTAAATCGCACATATAGCACTGTTCCCTCAAGTCTTTCGATTTGGATATTTCCATTATGTAAGGCCAATTCAGGACGCACCTTGCGATCCAATACCTCTTCAATCTCCTCAACATTTAACATCTTAACTAAACTCCTTCATCTTCTTAATTTGTCCACACTACCTTTCTAGTATATATCCATCGACAAATTTTTACAATGTCTCTTCACGTGATTGAATTGCTTGTGTCAGCATTGGAACAATCTTACTGTAGTCTCCTACAATTCCATAGTCTGCTACA
>NZ_JAMXOD010000022.1 GCF_024721305.1 Aequitasia blattaphilus
TGTAGCAGACTATGGAATTGTAGGAGACTACAGTAAGATTGTTCCAATGCTGACAGAACGAATAAAAGCAAAGGCAGTAATGGAGGCGTAAGTATGGAAAAGAAGATTGTAATTGCAGGAGCGGTAAGAACGGCGATTGGCAGCATGAGTGGAAGCTTAAGTACTGTTCCGGCGGCAGAGTTAGCAGGAATTGTCATCAAAGAGGCAATCAAGCGGACAGGAATCAAGGAAACAGACGTGGATCATGTCTACATGGGAAATGTAATCCAGGCGGGACAAGGACAAAACGTGGCAAGACAAGGGGCAATGAAAGCAGGAATACCAGTAGAAACACCAGCAGTTACAATTAACGTAGTGTGTGGTTCAGGTTTGAACTGTGTGAATATGGCAGCCCAGATGATAAAAGCAGGAGAAGCCGATGTAGTGGTAGCAGGAGGAACGGAGAACATGTCTCTTGCTCCTTACTATCTGGAAAAGGCAAGGACAGGATATCGTCTGGGAGATGGAGCAATAAAAGACTCCTTAGTAAACGATGCACTATGGGATGCGTTTAATGATTACCATATGGGAATTACTGCAGAGAATGTAGCAGAGAAGTGGAATATCACGAGAGAGATGCAGGATGAGTTTGCTTACAAAAGTCAATTGAAAGCATCTAGATCCCTTGCAGAAAATGTATTTAAAGATGAGATTGTACCAGTTGAGGTAAAAAGAAGAAAAGATACAGTGGTATTTGACAGAGATGAAGGTCCAAGAGTCGATGCGACATTAGATAAAATGGCAAAGCTCCGGCCTGCATTTAAAAAGGACGGAACTGTTACAGCTGGAAATGCCTCCACCATTAATGATGGGGCGGCAGCTCTTATTGTAATGAGTGAGGAGAAAGCAAAAGAATTAGGGGTTACTCCAATGGCTACCTATCTTTCTGGTGACCTGGCGGGAGTGGATCCTTCTATCATGGGAATTGGACCAGTTGCTTCTACAAAGAAGACCTTAAATAAGTTGAATTTGACTATAGAAGATATGGATTTGATTGAAGCAAATGAAGCCTTTGCCGCACAGGCATTAGCAGTAAAGGAAGAGCTTCAGATATCGGAAGATAAGTTAAATGTAAACGGTGGAGCTATTGCACTGGGACATCCGGTAGGTGCATCAGGAGCCAGAATCTTAGTATCTCTGCTTCATGAAATGAGACGGAGAAAAAGTAAAAAAGGACTGGCAACCCTGTGTATCGGCGGTGGCATGGGATGCAGTGTGATTGTGGAGGAATACAAAGAGGGTTAAAATATGAAGTATATCAAAATACAGAAATTTCCAGAGGAAAAGACAACGTTGCTAACTATTTCAAGAGAATCCGCTCTAAATGCTTTGAATATGGAGGTTTTAAAAGAACTGGATTTGGCTTTGAATGAGGTTGATACGAATACGTGCCGTTCCATCATTATTACTGGAAAGGGAGAAAAATCCTTTGTAGCTGGTGCAGATATTGGTTATATGCAGAACTTCTCGAAAGAGCAGGCCCAGGATTTTACGATTTTTGGCTCTGGTTTGTTTAAAAGAATTGAAAGATTTACCATTCCCGTGATAGCAGCGGTGAATGGATATGCTCTAGGCGGCGGTCTTGAACTGGCTCTTGCCTGTGACTTCCGGATTGCCTCAGAAAATGCAATTTTCGGACTTCCGGAGCTGGGACTGGGAATCATACCAGGGTTTGGGGGGACGCAAAGACTGATGCGTACCATACCAACAGGAAAAGCCAAGGAAATGATTTACACAGGAGCAAAAATCGATTCTACTATGGCAAAACAGCTAGGGCTGGTAAATGGGGTTTATCCCATAGATGAGCTGATGGAGCATGTTAAAATGCTGGCAAAACGTATTGCAAAAAATGACGCGGAAGCAGTTAAGATTGCAAAGAAAGCCATGAATGAAGGGATTGATCAAACGATTTCCACAGGACTTGAAATTGAATCCATTATGTTTTCTCAGTGCTTTGAGCGAGAAGAGCAGCAAAATCGAATGAAACGCTTTTTAGAAAAATAAGGAAGTAGGTGTGCATATGAAGATAGGCGTAATCGGAGCAGGGACAATGGGGCAAGGCATTGCACAAGCTTTTGCTCTGAATCAAGAATATCAGGTTGTACTTTGTGATATTTCGGAGGAGTTTGCTAAAAAAGGGAAAACCTTGATTGAAAAACAATTAAGAAAGCAAGAAATGAAGGGACGATATACAAAGACCGAAGTAGATGGTATTGTAGGGCGTATACAATATGGATTAGTAAAAAAGGTATCGGATTGTGATTTGGTCATTGAAGCTGCAGCAGAAAATATGGAAATTAAGAAAAACGTATTTGTGGAATTGGATGAGCTGTGTAAAGAAGAAACCATGTTTGCTACCAATACCTCATCTCTTTCTATCACAGAGATATCCAATCAAGTAACGAGACCAATCATAGGAATGCATTTCTTTAATCCCGTACCGGTAATGAAGCTCGTGGAAGTGGTACGAGGTGTGGATACACCGGACTCTATGGTAGAAGAAATCACTAGGATTGCAGCGAGTATTGGAAAAGTGCCGGTAGAGGTATCGGAGCAGCCAGGATTCGTCGTGAATCGTATCCTGATTCCGATGATTAATGAGGCAATCGGCGTCTATGCTATGGGAGCCGCATCGATTGAAGATATTGATATTTCTATGAAGCTTGGAGCCAACCATCCGATTGGGCCTCTTGCCCTGGGAGATCTGGTGGGATTGGATGTATGTCTTGCGATTATGGAGACTTTGATGGAAGAAACGGGAGATCCTAAGTACCGACCAGACCCACTTTTGAAAAAGATGGTTCGGGGAGGATTACTGGGAAAGAAAAGCGGAAAAGGATTCTATACCTATTAGGAGGGTGAAAAATGATAGCAGTTGGAAGTGACCATGGAGGTCTTGAATTAAAGAAATTCATCATGAAATATTTAGATGAAGCTAAGATTGAATACAAGGATTTGGGCACATATACTTCGGGTTCTGTCGATTATCCAGTGTATGGAAAAAGAGTTGTAGATGCAATCTTAAGCAAAGAGTGTGACAAAGGAATTCTCATATGCGGAACAGGAATCGGGATTTCCATAATGGCAAATCGTTATAAAGGAATCCGGGCAGCTCTTTGTTCCGATTGCTTCAGTGCAGAAGCAACAAGACTGCATAATGATGCCAATGTTTTAGCCCTTGGAGGGAGAGTATTGGGAGAAGAATTAGCCCTTAAAATTGTAAAGACTTTTTTGGAAACTCCCTTTTCAGAAGATGAAAGACACAAACGAAGAGTAGAAATGCTGGAAAACTTTTAAAGGATGGATAAAGAGATGAAAAATATATTAGTAGCGCAATCAGGTGGTCCAACAGCAGCAATCAATGCCACCGTTGCAGGAGTGGTAACTGTAGCCCTCTCCAGCAAGAATGTTGGGAAAATCTATGGAGCAAAGAATGGGATTCAGGGAGTTTTGGATGAAACCTTTATTGATTTGCGGGAAAAGATTAAGAACAATGAAGATTTGGTACTTTTAAGTCATACTCCAGCGGCAGCTTTAGGCTCTTGCCGTTTGAAACTAAAAGATTTAAATAAGGATAAAGCCCAGTTTGAGAAGATTGTAGAGGTACTTCGTAAGCACGAGATTAACTGCTTCGTATACATCGGAGGAAATGACTCCATGGATACGGTGGATAAGCTTTCTCAGTACTGTAAAAATCACAATATTACAGACATCACAGTAGTGGGTGCTCCTAAAACAGTGGACAATGACTTAGTAGGAACGGATCACTGCCCGGGCTTTGGCTCAGCAGCAAAGTACATTGGTGTTACCTTTGCAGAGCTGGAAAGAGACTGTAATGTCTATAAGACAAAGGCCGTTACCATCGTAGAGGTAATGGGAAGAAATGCAGGCTGGTTAACAGCAGCAGCATCCCTTGCCCGGGTGAATGGTGGAAAGGGTCCGGATTACATTTACTTATGCGAACCGGCATTCTCAACGGAGAAATTCATTGAAGATGTAAAAGCAAAGCTGGACAGTCAGGATTCCGTATTAATTGCCATCAGTGAAGGAATCAAAAACGAAAAAGGACAGTACGTATCGGAGCAGGTGCAAAGCGGAGCAGTGGATGCATTTGGACACGCCTATATTGCAGGGTCGGCAAAGGTATTGGAAGATCTTGTAAGGGAAAAAATCGGATGCAAGGTACGTTCCATTGAACTGAACCTCATGCAAAGATGTGCCGGACACATCGCCAGTGCAACAGATATAGAGGAGTCTAAGATGCTTGGGATGAAGGCATGCCAGTGTGCACTGGAAGGTGAGAATGGTGTAATGGCATCCATCAAAAGAATCAGTGATGCCCCATATGTTGTGGAATATGAGGCAGTGCCAGTGAGTCAAGTGTCAAATGAAGAAAAGACGGTTCCGAAGGACTTTATGAACAAAGAAGGAAATGATGTAACAGAGAAGATGATGGATTATCTAAAACCTCTGATTCAAGGAGAAGTAAGCCAGAATTATAAGAATGGTATCCCAAAACAAATGATATTATATTAAAAAAGGAGATGAGAAAATGGCATTAGTAACAACAACAGAAATGTTTAAGAAAGCCTACGAAGGCGGCTATGCAATTGGAGCCTTTAACGTCAACAACATGGAAATCATCCAGGGAATCACAGAAGCGGCAGGAGAGCTGAAATCTCCAGTAATTCTTCAAGTATCCAAAGGAGCAAGAGCCTATGCAAACCATACTTATCTGGTGAAGCTTGTGGAAGCCGCATTAGAGGTCAATGACATCCCAATGGCACTGCACTTGGATCATGGTCCGGATTTTGAAACGTGTAAATCTTGTATCGACGGCGGATTTTCTTCCGTTATGATAGATGGCTCCCATCATGATTTCAAGACCAATATAGAGCTCACCAAAAAGGTAGTAGATTATGCCCATTCAAAAGGTGTGGTCGTAGAAGGAGAGCTGGGACAGCTGGCAGGAGTGGAAGATGATGTGAATGTATCGGCAGAGGATGCATCTTACACAAACCCGGATCAAGTAGAGGAGTTTGTAGATAAGACAGGAGTAGACTCTCTTGCAATCGCAATCGGAACCAGCCACGGAGCGTTTAAGTTTAAGCCAGGTCAAAAGCCACAGCTTCGCTTTGATATCTTAGAAGAAATCGAAAAGAGACTTCCTCAGTATCCAATCGTACTTCATGGAGCATCCAGTGTATCTCAGGAATACGTAAGAATCATTAAAGAGAACGGTGGAAAGATGGAAGATGCAATCGGAATCCCGGAAGATATGTTAAGACAGGCGGCAAAGTCCTCTGTGTGTAAGATTAACATTGACTCCGATTTAAGACTGGCATTTACAGCCGGGGTAAGACAAGCACTGGTAGCAGACCCTACTGCGTTTGACCCAAGAGCATACTTAAAGGTGGCAAGAACAAACATCAAAGAGTTAGTTGCCCATAAGATTACCAATGTATTAGGTAGTAATAACGTATTATAGAATTCAAAAGCACTTATACCATAGATGATTAAAAGTCATGGTGTAAGTGCTTTTCTTTTGTCTTTTTTGAACTTAATTCCAAATAATCAAACCTTTTTCCAAAGGAAAGAACAGTAAGATAAATAAAACAAGGAAAGAGGAAGGAAGTGAGACGGGTTGCAATTACTGGAAATGCAAGGAATAGAAAAAAGTTTTAACTCTGTGCAGGTGTTACAAGGAATAAATTTCTGCTTGGAACAAGGAAGTGTTCATGCTTTGATGGGGGAAAATGGTGCCGGAAAATCCACATTAATGAAGATACTTGCAGGGATTTATAAAAAAGACAAAGGAACAATCAAAATAAAAGAATCAAATGTAGATATTAATACACCGAAACAGTCACAAGAATTAGGAGTAGCTATGATTCATCAAGAGCTTTCTCCAATACCAGAGATGACAGTTGCAGAAAATATTTATCTGGGAAGAGAGCCAGGAAAAGGACTGTTCTTAGACTATAAGGAAATGTACCAGCAAACAGAAGAACTTTTAAAAAGCTTAAAGATTCAAGTCAGTCCAAGAGCAGTAATGAGAAACTTAAAAGTAGCAGATCAACAACTGGTGGAAATTGCGAAGGCCATATCTTTAAATGCGGAGATAATCGTTATGGATGAACCGACATCTGCTATCACTGACAAAGAGGTAAGTAACCTTTTTGAAATCATTGAAGATTTAAAGAAGCATGGAAAAGGAATTATTTACATTTCCCACAAGATGGATGAGATTTTCCAAATAGCAGATGATATAACAGTACTTCGGGATGGCGTCTATGTGAATACATGGAAAGCAAAAGACATTAATCAAAACACATTAATCAAAAGCATGGTGGGTAGAGAACTAACAGAAATCTATCCCAAAGAAATTGTTCCAATAACAGAGGATATGCTGGAATTACAGAATTTTACGAAAAAAGGGAAGTTCGAGGGAATTAATTTCAAAGTAAAAAAAGGTGAGATATACGGTATTGCAGGTCTTGTTGGAGCAGGAAGAACAGAGCTGATGCACGGACTGTTCGGACTGGATAAGTTGGATACAGGAAAGGTGATTTTAGAAGGGAAAGAGGTAGAAATCAAGAGTCCTAAGGATGCAATTGCAAATCGAATTGCCTATGTAACGGAGGATCGAAAGCTGGAAGGGTTAGTCTTAGAGATGAGCGTGGGACAAAATATCACCCTTCCCTCCATGAAGAAGTTAAGCAAAGGCCTTTTTGTCCAAGAGAAAGAAGAAAGAACGATTATAAAGGAACAACGGGAGGCACTGCGAATCAAGTGCAGCAGTGAAAGGCAGCTGGTTAAGCTTCTGTCTGGTGGAAACCAGCAAAAGGTAGTGTTGGCTAAATGGCTGATTAAGAGTCCCAAAATTCTAATCTTAGATGAACCTACAAGGGGAATTGACGTAGGAGCAAAGGCAGAGATTTATAAACTGATGTGTGAGTTTGTTGGTAAGGGGAATTCCATTATCATGATTTCTTCTGAAATGCCAGAAGTAATGGGAATGGCAGATCGGATTTTAGTTCTCAGCAATGGAAAAGCAAGTGGCGAACTGAGTCGGGAAGAATTTACCCAGGAGCATATTATGAAGATGTCAGTGGAGCATATATAGGAGGATGAGATGGAAAAAGACAAGGAACAAAAAATAGGTGTAAAAACCTTTATTGCAAAATATGGAGTAATTGTTGGGTTAGTAATTATCATGGTTTTCTTCACTGTAATGAAGGCAAAGTTTTTAACGGTAGAAAACATGCTAAATATGTTAAGGCAGACATCCATTAACGGATTGTTGGCAATTGGTATGACCTTTGTCGTGTTAACGGGAGGAATTGATTTATCTGTAGGATCAATAGTGGGTGCTTCCGGCATGTTTGCAGCGTTGGTTGCAAGAACAGAGGTGGGGATGCCTTGGTATCTGGCACTTTTGGTGGGCTTGTTGGTAGGCTTGCTGTTAGGGGCGGTGAATGGAGTTATTATTTCTTATTTGAGAGTGCCGGCATTTATTGCAACCTTAGGAATGCTGAGCATAGCGAGAGGAATCACTTTTATGGCCAGTGACGCAAAGCCTGTACCTGGATTGAGCAAGGGCTTCTTAAGTATTGGTGGAGGAAGTGTAGGATTTTTTCCGATACCCATATTGATTTTAATTTTTGTACTTATTATTTGCTACATTACTCTTTACAAGACCAGATATGGAAGGTACGTTTTTGCAACCGGAGGAAATCCAACCTCGGCAAGAGTGTCTGGTATTAATGTGAAACTAATCACTTGCTCTGTGTATATGATTTCAGGATTATTATCTGGCTTGGCAGGAGTCATCCTGACATCCCGTGTGACCTCAGGGCTTGCACAAAGTGGGAACGGATATGAGGTTGATGCCATTGCGGCAGCAGTTATTGGTGGAAATAGCTTAAGTGGTGGAAGAGGAAGACTCTGGGGAACCATCATAGGGTTTTTGATTATGGGTGTTATGAACAATGGACTGGATATGATGGCGGTATCTTCGTACTGGCAGTTGGTTATAAAAGGAATCATAATTATCGGAGCAGTAATGTTGGATTCTCTAAACGAGATTAAGGAATAGGAAATAAAAATATGTAAATATTTTTATAAATAAAAGGAGGATTAAAAAATGAAAAAAAGACTAATTGGGGCACTATTGGTAGTATCTATGGCAGCGACTATGCTTATCGGATGTGGAGCAGCAGACAAGGACGCAAAAAAAGAGAGCAATACCGAAGATACACAAACAGAGGGTAAGGTCAAAATCGGAATGACACTTTACAGTCTGAAGAATGAGTTTACAGTACGTTTGGCAAATGCAGCAGAGGCAAAGGCGGAAGAATTGGGAATTGAACTGGTTGTATATGATGGGAATTATGATCCAAGCACACAAATCAGCCAAGTAGAAACTATGATTTCAGATGGCTGTGACGGAATTATTTTAAATCCCCAGGACGCAGAAGCTTGTGCACCTTGTGTTGATAAGGCGGCAGACGCAGGCATTCCTGTTGTCGGTGTAAATACCCGGGTGAAAAGCGATAAGCTCACCAGCTATGTTGGTTCTATAGACGTAACTGCAGGTGAAATGGAAATGCAGAAAATTGTTGATCTATTAGACGGAAAAGGAAATATTGTTATTATTGAAGGTCCAATGGGACAGTCAGCTCAGATTGAAAGAAGAGAAGGAATCCAAAACATCTTAGACAAATATCCGGATATCAAGGTTCTTGCAGAAAAAACAGCAAACTGGTCAAGATCAGAAGGTATGACAGTAATGGAAAACTGGCTTCAGGCATTTGACAATATTGATGCAGTAGTTGGTGAGAATGATGAGATGGCATTAGGAGCAAGAGAAGCAATTAAGGCAGCAGGAAAAGATATTCCGGCAATTGGTGTGGATGGAATCACTGATGCACTGAATGCAGTAGAAGAAGACAATCTTGTAGCTTCAATTTTCCAGGATGGTGCAGGACAAGGAAGCAAGGCCGTGGAGGTATTGCTGGATGCAATTAATGGAGAAACAGTAGAAGAGAATTACTGGATTGACTTTGAAGAAGTAAACAAAGATAACGTAGAGGAATTCAAACAAAGAGCACAGTAGAAAAAGGAGGAGCTTATGTTAGAGTATTATGGCGCTGACCCGGAGTATTCCTTAGAAGGAAAGACAGCACTCATAACCGGTGGAGCAGCAGGCATTGGTCTTGCTACAGCAGAGTTTTTTGCAAAAAAGGGTGCAAATCTAGTTCTTGCAGACTTAAATCCAAATGTGAATGAGGTGGCAAAGAGGATATCCAAAAACGCAATTGGTGTGGCGGGAAATATCACTAAGCAAGAGGATCGGGAAGCAGTTCTTGAAGAAGGAATAAAAGCTTTTGGAAAAATTGATATATTGGTCAACAGTGCAGGTATTGTTGCTCTTGAGAGTGCAGAAAAGATTGAGGAGTCGGATTGGGATAAAACCATAGAAATCAATCTGAAAGCTACTTTTATGCAGTCTCAGCTGATGGGTAAATATTTTATTGAAAACAAAATCCCAGGTACAATTGTAAACATGGCATCCCAAGCAGGAGTAATTGCTCTTGATAAACATGTGGCATATTGTGCATCAAAGGGCGGCGTAATTGCAATGACAAAGGTTCTTGCCTATGAATGGGGTAAATATGGAATACGTGTGAATGCAGTATCACCTACAGTAGTTTTGACTGAGCTTGGGCATAAAGCCTGGGATGGTCCGGTGGGAGATGCCTTTAAGGAAGAAATGCCATCGAAACGCTTTGCAGAGCCAGATGAGATTGCAGGTGTAATCGCATTCCTCTGCAGTGGAGCAGCGGCAATGATTACAGGCCACAACTTATTAGTTGATGGTGGATTTACAATAAAATAAAATTCGAATTAGCAGCTGCTCTCCCCCATATAAGCAGCTGCTAAATTCTATTTAATTTGCTATACTTAAGGAAGAGAAAAAAGGTTTGAATAGGAGGGGCTATGTTTTCACGATTAATGAGAAAAGGACTGGTAGGGAGAATTACACTGACAATGTCTTGTGTCTTAATGATACCTACATTTTTAGTTTGTGTTTTTTATTACAAATCCTATACGAATTCCCTAAATGAGAATGCGGACACCTCTCTGCGTCAAAGCAATACGCGTATGGAAAATACGATGAGTACAAACTTAAAGTTAGCTGGAGATGTATTGGATCAGTTAGGGTATAGCCAGGAATTTCTTTATTTTTTGGATGGCAATAATATTTTAAGTGAAAGAGAGCAAAGACATTTTTTAAAGGAGCTTCAAGAGGAATGGATTAACATTAGCTATATGTATCCAAGCTTTTTTGAGGAGATGAATATTTATGCCTCTAATAAGCAGCTCCAGTCCAACGCAAGTCTTAAATTCAATATGCACAGCCTTGAAGAATTTCCCCATATGGACCAAATCGAGAAGAATGGAGCTATTTGGTTTGGTGATGTTCAACAGCTGAATGGAAATGCAAGTAACAGGCAGTTTCAGGTGGTTAATGATAACAAATATGTTGTTCCGGTCTGTTTGTTTATTCGAAGTGTCAATACAGAGGAAATAATTGGTGTTGTGGAATTAGATGTTTTGTTTGAAAAGATTATTGATTCCAGAGGATTAATAGATACGAGAGAGATGGAGGATTACATTTTCTTGAATGAAGCAGGAGAGGTGGCATTTCAAACGGGAAACTTTACAGCGAAAGAGATAAAGAATTTAAAAGATCCAGATACTCCAAGTGAATACCGTATCATCAAAAGCAAAAGTCAGAAGGCCAATATTAACAGCTTTGTTCTTATGAAGAACGAAACCATTATAAAAGCAGCGAATAATATGATTTGGCGCGTGGGACTTATCGCTATTTTAAGTGCATTTATCATGGTGTTTTTATCTTATATGGTTGTAAAAGCTTTGCTGAAGCGCTTGGTTGTTATGGATGAGGCGATGAAGCAAATTGAGTTGGGACATTTTGATGTGTTTATTGAAGAGGACAAACAAAATGATGAGATATCAAGGCTTAAGGAGCGCTTTAATCTTATGGCACATAAGTTGAATGAGACGATTCATGAGGTTGTTGAAAAGGAGAATGCGCAAAAAAATGCAGAGCTAAGAGCGCTTCAGGCACAAATCAACCCTCACTTTCTGTTTAATACACTGGAAACAATGCGTATGCAATGTGAGGTGGATCGATACTTTAAGATTAGTTATGCACTTACAGCGTTAGGAGATATTTTCAGATATACCATAAAATGGGATGGAAACACAGTACCTTTTCAACTGGAATGGGCAAACTTGGAAAACTATATTTCTCTAATGACACTTCGACTGGATGATGATTTTTCTTATGAAATGGAGATGGATGAAAGAGCGGAGAATATAACGGTACCCAAGATGTTTTTACAACCCATTGTGGAAAATAGCTTCGGACATGGTTTTAAACAGGTACCTGCACCTTGGCACCTAAAGGTGGAAGCAAGGGTAGAGCATGGAAGACTGCGGATAATTATTACAGATAACGGTGGAGGAATTGAAGAAGGTAAGTTAAAAGAGCTCCAAGACCGTATAAGACACAGAAAGTCCTTTGGTCTGGATACAGAAAATAATCAGTCTATTGGAATCATTAATGTATTAAAGAGAATGGATATGATTTGTTTGGAAGGCAGCAATATTTTCATCCGAAATAATAAGGAACAAGGGGTAAGGATTGAGATATTGATTGTAACGGAGGAATGAGATGTTTCGGATATTAGTAGCAGATGATGAAAAGGTGACGCGAAAAGGAATTGTTACTATTTTAAAAAGAGGAATCAAGGAAGAGATTGAAGTTCTTGAGGCGGCGAATGGGAATGAAGCTTTAGACATTGTTTCGAATCAAATGGTGCATTTAATTGTGACAGATATTTGTATGCCTCTTTGTACAGGCTTAGAGTTTGTCTCTAAGCTTCGGAATAATGATGAGGAGATGAAGGTTATTATTGTTTCGGGATATGAAAATTTTGATTATGCAAAGCAAGCATTAAAGCTAGGCGTAGAAGATTATATTACAAAGCCAATTCAAAAGGAAGAGTTCTTGGGACTTGTAGAAAAATGTCTGGTATCAGTAAAAAATAAGCAGCAACAGGCTAAGCATACTTATATGGAAAAGAGAGCCAGTGAGAAAGTATTGGTGGAAGTGAAAAACGATGCACTTCGAAATATTCTGTTGGGTGAAAAAATGGAGTCATCTCTCAATCGACTGGATACCCTTCGGTTGTCTTTGGAATCAAATTTTTATGGAATTGGGGTTGTGGAGTATGAAAGAAGTGAAGAGCTAGAAGAATTAGAGGACTTTATAGTAAAGAATATTGTGGATGAAGAATTGGAAAAGAGAAATTTAGCAGCATTTATTAGCATTACTATGGATCATGGGAAGCTTGCACTTATTTTTCTCCTCCATTCAATTAAGGAAAAGGCAGAGCTTGAAAGTCAATTGCGCAGATGTACCGAGTTGGTGGAAAAGTATGCACGGATAAAGACCGTTGTTGGCCTTGGAAGTGTGGTATATAGTGTGCAGGAACTAAGCAAAGCTTTTCGCGAGAGCCAGTTGGCAGGGGATTTCAAAATTTATAATAGAGGAGAGAAGATTATTGATTTTGAAAATTTGAAAAATGGAAAGATACCAGACAAACAGCCATTAGATTTTCGGAAAATAGAGAAAGAAAATGAAAAATTTATTCAAGATTATTTTCACAACCTGTTACAAGAGAAGGCGTCAATACAGAGTCTTCAGTATATTAGAGGAGAGTATTCCAATTTATGTAAAAGTATATCTAAAAAGACAGGTTATGCATGTAAGGACTTCTCAGAGTTATGGAGTGAGTTTAATCTTCGGAAAGAAATTAAAGACATGATTCAATATACTTCTAATATTGAAGTCGTCACCAAAGAAAGTGAAAACTCTCAGATTGTAGAGGATATTATTGATTTTACTCTTCAACATGTTACGGAGGATATTGATTTAAACTTTATTGCAGATCAGTTTGGCCGGACCCCTGGATACATTGGAACACTTTTCCGGAAAAGCAAAGAGCAAGGGTTTAATGAATTTGTTACAGAAGAGAGAGTTCAGTTAGCTAAAAATATGCTCAAGGATCACCGACTTTCTGTGCAGGAGGTTGGAGAAAGATGTGGATACCACAATCCAAAGTATTTTTCAGTGGTATTTAAAAAAGTTACTGGAATAAGTCCAAAAACGTTTCAGAAGCAACAAGGTTTCAGTGGGGAAGATGTATGAAAAAGAAGAGACGTCTAATTTTTCTTTTTGTATTTTTGATGCTTATATGCATAGGATGTGTACAGAAGGAACGAAAGGTAGAAGAAGAGGAATCTTCTGCTAAAATTTGTTTGGGTATGAGCCTATATAGTCTGAGAGATGAATATACAAAGCGATTTGCAAATGTGGTAATTCAATACGCAAAAGCAGAAAATATTGAGTTGAAAATATACGACGGAAACTACGATGCGGCACGTCAAATCACTCAAGTTGAAGAGATGATAAAGGCAGATTTAGACGGAATTATTTTGATTCCTCAAAATGCCAATGAATGTATCCCTTGTGTGGATAAGGCTGTGGCGGCGGGAAAGCCGATTATCTCAGTAAACACAAGAGTGAATAGTGACGAAATCACGAGCTACGTTGGTTCTGATGATGTTCAGGCGGGTGAGTATCTTATGGAATATGTGGCTCAAACCTTAGAAGGGAAGGGTAATATTGTGATTCTTGAGGGGCCTATGGGACAATCAGCCCAAATTGAAAGGATGGAAGGAATCAAAAATATATTAACGCAATATCCGGAAATTAAGGTGATTGGCAGTAAGACGGCTAATTGGTCCAGGCTGGAGGCAGATGTAGTAATGCAAAGCTGGATGGAGACTTTTGATCAGATTGATGCTGTAGTTGCAGAAAATGATGATATGGCATTAGGAGCAATTGATGCTTTGGGAAGAAATGGGCAAGAGGTAGTTGTAGTTGGAATTGATGGAGCAGAGAAAGCATTGAGAGCAATTGAGGAGAAGAAACTCTTGGCAACGGTTTTCCAAAATGCAGAGAAGCAAGGAGAAAAGTCAATCGAAATTATGCTGGATTATCTTGAGGGAAAAGAGATTGATAAGAACTATCAGATACCTTTGGAAATTGTAGATGAGAGAAATATTGCGGATTATTTGTAAGGATTCGTATTTTTTAAACCTTTTTAAATATTATTGAACCTAAAAGGGTGGTGTATAAAGCTATAGTAGAGACAAGAACTTTTCAAAAAAAGGAGGAAGAATGAATGCAGCGTATACTAAATGATCCAGATAATATTGTGGATGAAATGTTAGAGGGTTTCTTAAAAGCACATGGAGATATTGTTGAAAAAACTGGAAATAAAAGAGTGGTTAAGGCGAAAAAGATAAAGGCAGACAAGGTGGGGGTTGCCACAGGTGGCGGTTCCGGACATAAACCGGCCTTTATCGGCTATGTGGGTGAAAACATGTGTGATACAGCAGCTGTGGGGGAAATATGCTCTTCGCCAACGGCAGCAGCATTTTTAGATTCTTTTCGGGAAGCAGATCAAGGCAAAGGGGTAGCATGCCTATACGGAAATTACTCTGGAGACAATATGAACGTAAAGATGGCAGTGAAAATGGCAAAGCGAGAAGGTATTACGGTAAAGACTGTAGTAGCGAATGATGATGTGGCATCAGCACCAAAGGATCAGCCAGAAAAGAGGCGGGGAGTAGCGGGTGAGATTTTCATGTGGAAGGCAGGCGGTGCAAAAGCGGCGCTTGGAGGAACTTTAGATGAAGTGATTGCAGCAGCTCAAAAAGCAATCGACCAGACCAGAAGTGTGGGAATAGGATTGACACCTTGTACGCTTCCAGCAGTCGGTCATCCAAACTTTGAGATTAAAGAAGGTACTATGGAGGTGGGAATTGGTCATCATGGTGAACCGGGAATTGAAGTGTGTCCTTTAGAAAGCGCTGATCAAATGGCGAAACGTATGGTGGACATTGTGATTGGAGATGTGCCTTTTGAAAAGGGAGATGAGGTTGCTGTGTTGGTATCTGGTCTTGGAGCTACACCGGTGATGGAGCTTTACGTACTTTATAATGAAATTGAAAAATTAATCGGAGGCAGAGGAATTAAGATTCACAGAAGCTATGTGGGAAATTACTTTACTTCATTGGAAATGATGGGAGCTACATTAACGGTGATGAAGCTGGATGATGAATTAAAGGAATTAGTAGATCTTCCAATTGAAACTATGGGATTGACACAAATTTAGAGGAGAAGAGGAATGGGCACATTTTATAATAAAGATGGAAAAAGTGTATTACAAACAGTGGTTAAGGGAATACAGGAGAATAAGGCATACTTAGGTGAGGTGGACGGTCTGATTGGTGATGGTGACCACGGAATGAATATGAACAAGGGATTTTCCCTGTTTGAAACGCGATTTAAAGAGGAAGAGTTTACTTTTGCAGAAGGTCTTTATGAGCTTGGAAATATCTTGTTTTCTGAGATTGGTGGTTCCATGGGTCCCATTTATGGAACGATTTTAATGGATGCAGGAGAAGCAGGAGAGGATTTTGATGCTATTGGAACCAAGGAATTGGCTCAGATGCTTGAAACCGGATTAGAGGGTCTTTATGATATTGTAGAAGCAAAAGTAGGAGATAAAACCTTGGTGGATACTTTGGCTCCCGCAGTCGAGGCCTTAAAAGCCTCAGATGGAGATTTTAAATCTGCTCTTCAAGATATGAAGGCTGCAGCGGAAAAGGGACGGGATGCCACGAAAGATATGGTGGCAAAATTTGGACGTTCCAGTCGTCTTGGAGAACGTTCCAGAGGTGTACTGGATGCAGGAGCTACATCTTGCTGCATTATCCTGACAGCTATGGCAGATGGAATATTGGAATATTTGTAAGTAGTGTATAAACCTCTAAGCACTGTAAGGAAATTACAGAGTTTAGAGGTTTTATAAAGGGATAATTGAAAATAGAAATATAAAATTACGAAAATCACACAAAAACTTGACTGAAAAAGCTGAAAATGCTATATTTACAACATAAGGAGGTGCTATGGTATGCTTGTACAATTTATGTTGAAAAATGTTTTGTCTTTTAGGGAAGAAACAAGATTGGATATGAGTGCTATTCATGCATATAAAGAGCATGAGAGTAATTTGATTGATTTCGGAGGGAAGGAAAAGATTCTCCGAGTTGCAGCAATTTATGGTGCAAACGCAAGCGGAAAATCAAATTTATATTTAGCGATGTCTTATTTCCAAAAAATAGTCAAGGAGTCTCTAAACAATGTAGAGGATGGGTTTGACTCGGCAATCAAAAAATATTATAACCCCTTCTTTTTTGAACGTGGAGAGGGAGAGGAATCTGAATTTCAAATCATAGAGATTATTGATAATTCAGAGTATAGGTATGGATTTCAGTATGATTCAGAGCGAATCATAACAGAATGGCTCTACCAAAAGAGTTTAAAAACAAATCGAACTAAAATTATTTATGAACGAATGAATGATAGGGTAGAGTTTGGACAATCGGTAAGAAAAGAATGTGAAGTATATAAGGAACAATTACCAAAAGAAACATTGGTATTATCCTTCTTTAATAAACTGAAGTTGAAAACGAGTATATTTAATAATGTATATTCGGGAATCATGGATACTTTTGTTGTTCCACCGGATTTTTGTGAAGATATTGGAATCATGGAAAGATATCTGCCGCTGGTTATAGATCAAGGAAAAAATGATTTAGTAGAGTTTCTCAAGGCTATTGATGTTGGAATTGAAGATATTGAATATGAAGACAATGACGAGAGTGGAATTGAATTTTTTACATTGCATAGAGGGAAAAATGATGATGAGTATTTGCTAAATTTGTTCAATGAATCAGAGGGAACATTGAAAAGTATTATCCTATTTATTTATGCACGAATTGCTATTCTTAACAATCAATCTTTATTTGTTGACGAATTAAATATCAAGCTTCACCCACTACTTTTAAAATTTGTTGTTGATTTATTTTATAATGATGAATCGACAGCGCAATTGATTTACACAACTCATGACACAACGTTAATGGATAAGAGATTTTTCAGACGAGATCAAATTTGGTTTGTTCAAAAGGATGAATTCGGATATTCTGAATTGGTTGCTCTATCTGATTTTAAAGTGAGATCGGATGCATCTTTTGAGAAGGATTATTTATCAGGGGTTTATGGGGGCATTCCCCTTCTTCAAGATTTTAATATGAAAGAAGGGGTGTAGGTGGGAAAAGACGATTTTTTTAAAAAGAAACGATTATCTCAGGAAAAGAGAAAACATGACTATAAAAGACCTAGAGCCAATTCTTTTCTAATTGTAACGGAAGGTAAGCGAACAGAACCACTATATTTCAATGGAATAAAGAAGATTATTCAAGAAAAAAGTGGTGGTGTGATAGATGTGTATGAAAGTCCTGTAATTGAAATTTGTGGACAAGGGTGTTCAACAGGAAAGCTAATTGAAGTAACAGAGAGAATTGTTAAAAATGCAAAGGTGAATTATCAAAATGTATGGGTAGTATTTGATAAGGATGATTTTGAGGATTTTGATCAAGCAATAAAAGAAGGTGAGAAGAAAGGGTATAAGATGGCGTGGAGTAATCAATCCTTTGAGTATTGGCTTTATTTGCACTTTAATTACAGTGATGCGGCACTACACCGGAGTGAATGGAATAAAAAACTCGACGAAATATTCAAACGATACAATCTAGGAACAGGAAAGTATCAAAAAAATTATGATGATATTTATCAAATAGTCAATAGAAATGCCGGCGTTAATGCTGCAATCAGGAAGGCAAAACGCAGAATGGAAAGTATTGAATTAGGGAGATATAAGCCATCTGAAGTCAACCCAGGAACAACAGTATACAAGCTTTTGGAAGAATTAAAGAGATTTATAGATAAGTGATATGAAGTCTCTGGCATATTAAGGTGGAGAATTGTAAAAAGCACTAGACAAAAGTGTGTTTTTGCCTAGTGCTTTAGAATTAGAAGCGGATGCTGTCTCGTGGGTCTCTTATTAGCTGTTTCAATTCTTTCGCCGCAGCGGTCACATCTTTCTTTGCAACAATGGCAGAGACGACAGCCGCCCCATTTATTCCTGTTCCAAAAAAGGTCTGAATAGTATGTTCATTAATTCCACCAATGACGACAATTGGAAGAGGAATTTCTTGGCGAATTAATGCAAGCTCGTCTAAGGTGGTGACGTCGGCATCCGTTTTTGTATTTGTTGCATACATTGCACCGACACCTAAGTAATCGGCACCATCTTCTAAGGCCTTTCTGGCATCTGTTAAATTCCCGGCTGATACGCCAATAATCATATCAGGCCCTACAATCTTACGTATGATATCTGCGGGTAAATCTTCTTGTCCCACGTGAATACCATCAGCTTTCACCGCCAATGCAATGTCAAGGCGGTCATTTATGATGAGAGGAATGTGATATTTATCTGTGATTTTCCGAACCCGAAGAGCCATTTCATAAAAAGTACGGGAATCACTATTTTTCTCACGTAACTGTACTAAGGTGACGCCACCTTTTATTGCCAGTTCTACCGATTCTTCCACGGTATCCGTACTCATTAATTCGGAATCGGTCACAAGATAAAGAGAGTAGTCAATTTTCGTTTTCATATATTTTTGCCCTTTCTAAAAGAATGCTGGGTGTGAGAGTACTGATGGCATCATGAAGTGCCATATGGAAGCTTCCATTGCCAAGTTGCCCCGCTTTTTCAAATGCTATTTCTCCGGCAATTCCCATGGAGAGCAGAGCGGCAACAGTGGCAGCAAAAGGTTGCTCTTTATGAGCACCACAATAGGAACCAATTAGAGAGGAGCACATGCAGCCAGTTCCAGTTAAAGCAGAAAGCATTGCCACGCCGTTTGCGACAGAAACTGTCGTTTTTCCATCTGAAATCACATCGGTTTCTCCAGTAATCGCGATAACGCAATTGAGCTTTTGGGCACATTGCTGCGCTAATTGAATGTTGTTGGAAAGATTCATTTGATCTTCCAGAGAAGCATCCACACCCTTTGTATTTGCCTGCAACCCAGAGATATATCGTATCTCGGAAATGTTTCCTCGTATAACGGCAAAGGAGATATTAGAAATAAGTTGGGATACTGTGTCGTTCCGAAGTTTTGATGCACCGGCACCAACAGGATCCAGGACGACAGGGATATCTGCTGTGTTAGCAGCTTTTCCGGCTGAAAGCATGGAGGGGATTGTGCGTTCGTTTAAGGTACCAATATTAAGAACCAGTGCAGAAGCAATGGATGCAATTTCCCCGGCTTCATTACAATCATCTGCCATGATTGGAGATGCCCCAATACCAAGGGTGATATTAGCACAGTCATTCACTGTTACATAATTAGTAATATGATGAATTAAAGGTTTGGTCTGGCGTACCTTCTCAATTTGTGTAAAATAATCTCTAGCCATCTATATACCCTCCTTAAAGTCTGTCAATCCATTTTTGTACAGATTATAGAAGTGGTGGGTTGGTCCATGGCCTTTCCCAATAGCAAGAGAATGACGAATGGCAGTTGTGACATAAGCCTTTCCATTTTCAACCGCTTTATTTACAGGATGACCTAAAGCCAGGTTAGAAGCAATAGCGGATGAATAGGTACATCCGGTACCATGGGTATTTTTGGTTTGAATGCGGGGCGAGGTGTAGGAGTAAAAATCTTTTCCGTCAAAGAGAACATCCGTTGCATCGCCAACACTATGACCGCCTTTTATCAGAACAGAGGTGCATCCCATTTCATGGATAATCTTTGCTCCTCGTTTCATGTCCTCAATGCTATGGATTTCAATTTCGGCTATCTTCTCTGCCTCTGGGATATTCGGTGTCAGCATGTAGGCAAAGGGTATAATTCTTGAAATGAGTGTATCGATAGAATCAGGAGCCATAAGTGGACAGCCATTCTTTGCATACATTACGGGATCTATTACAATGTTTGTCATATCCCATTCATGAATTTTTTTTGCAACTGCGAGCATGGTATCCACTTGTGAAAGCATTCCTATTTTTACTGCATCTGGAGGAATATCCTCAAATACGGCATCGATTTGCTTTTCAATTATATCAGGAGTGATATCTTGGATGTCGATGACACGGCTGGTGTTTTCAGCAACGACGGATGTGATAACGCTCATACCAAATACGCCGTGAGCCGAAAATGTTTTTAAGTCTGCTTGAATACCGGCGCCACCGCTACAGTCAGAGCCGGCAATACTTAGTGCTTTTTTCATTTCATTTCCTCCATATAAAAAACAGGTATTTCTCCACACATAGAGAAACACCTGTAAGTTTAGTGTTTTGATGCCTCCCTACGCTGGTTTTAACCAACAGGTTCAAAGGGTCAGGTTTTACCTTCTCAACTCTAAGTGAGTCCCCCTGCATATAACTTCTTAAGTATAGTTTGTTTTATTATAAAGTTCAAGAGCGAATCAAAATATTAAGGGAGTAGAACTGGGAATTTTTATTTTTGGCTTTAGTTTTGAGATGATAATTTGTCTAAAAGAATAGCAGATGAACCTGAATTAATATGAATGCGCTCCTTTTTTAATAAAACACGCGGACGTTGATTTGATTCATAATTGCGTTCACCTTGCTTGAAAGTTGAACAACATAAATAATTACACTGTGCAGAGTCATCTACATAAGATTGAACTATGAAGACCAAGCTTACAATATCTGAGTGGTGAGAAATGAGATAATCAGCTTTTATCTGTGTGTGAAAGGGGTACTTATCAGGCATATATGAAAAAAGATTAAAATCATTATCAAGAGCGTCTTTTATTTGAACGAGTACTTCTAGTCTGGGGAGTACCATTTTTTCGTATTGAGTAGCTTTTTGGATTTGTTTCAGATTTAATGTTCCGTTAAGAATTCGAGAAAGTATTTTACTGCGGTTATACTTTGGAAGAGCGAGATCTTTGAGATATTGAAATCCTGCAAGATGAGGAAAGTCGTTAGGTGAAAAGGTGAGGTTTATTTCATAGAGTTTGTTTTTATAGCCATAGGTGAGGCTGTATTTGTATTCTGATAATTTGTTCCATACGGAAGCAGCTTGATACAAGATATCATTTGTCACATCAATCACATATTATCCTCCATTCAAAAATAATATAGGACCTTGCACGTGCAAGATCCTAATAAAGCGTTTTCATTCGATTCTTAAGAATCTATTCGGTTTGTGGTTGCCGCATAACCCACGATTCAGCTCCACAGCTGGCTGCATACCGACACAGTCAACTGCTTCAACGCTACGATAGCTGATCATCGCCGCTATCCTCTACAAGTATTATAGCATAAATAAGCTTTAGGTCAAGATGTCAAAAATATTAATGGCAATTAATAAGACTACATTTTATCCTTTTTTCATATAAGATAAATAGTAATCGGTATGAAAAAATGATAGAATAGAGATAATTTTTGAAAGAGGTATGTTATGAAGAAATATAATGAAATGTCTTTGGGAATAAAAAAGGCAGAAACAGTGATAAAGGGCGGAAGCATCGTAAATGTTTTCACCAAAGAAATATACAAAGCAGACGTTGCACTTGCCGGTGGGATGATTATAGGTGTAGGCAATTATCAAGGCGAAAAAGAGATTGATGCAACAGGAAAGGTGATATGTCCAGGGTTTATTGACAGCCATCTTCACTTGGAGTCCACCTTAGTATCTCCAGTGCAGTTAATCGAAGAGGCCTCAAAATGGGGGACAACCACCTTTGTAGTAGATCCCCACGAAGCCGCAAATGTAGCAGGGCTGGAGGGAATCAATTATATGCTGGATGCAACAAAGGACGCAGCGGCTAATGTCTACGTGATGATGCCATCCTGTGTACCGGCAATTGAGACAGAAGATAATGGAGCGGTGATACTGGCAAAGGATATGCTTTCCTATAAAGACAATGAAAGAATTCTTGGTCTTGGTGAGGTCATGGATATACAAAGCGTCTTGGATGGAAAAGACGAAATGCTTGAAAAGATTGAGGTATTTAAAGATAAAACGATTGATGGCCATGCAGGTTTTTTGTCTGAAAAGGAAATTATGTGTTATCGATTGGCAGGGATTGAAACGGATCATGAGTGTATTGACTTTGAAACTGCGCGGATGGAAGCAAGGGCGGGAATTTCCGTGTTGATACGTGAAGGAACTGCCGCGAAAAATTTGGATGCAATCGTAAAGGGAATTTTAAAGGAAGGAATATCAACTTCCGACTTTGCCTTCTGTACGGATGATAAGCATATTGATGATATTAATAAAGAAGGACATATCAGCTATAATATTAAAAGAGCAATAGAGTTGGGAATGAAGCCGGTTGATGCGATAACAATGGCTACATATCACGGAGCAAAAATCTATGGACTCAAACACTTAGGTGCAATTGCGCCAGGATATCAGGCTGATTTGGTAATACTTTCGGATTTAGAAAGGGTAGAAATTGAAGCGGTTTTCCATAAGGGCGAGCCTATTTCCAGAGAAAATCATGGTAAAATAGAAGAACCATCCAAACAGCTTCTTAATACGGTACATATTGAAAAGTTTCGAAAGAAAGATCTTAAGCTGAAATTGACCAAAACAAAGGCACCGATTATTAATTTGATTGAGAATCAAATACAAACAGCACTTAGTTTGGAAGAAGTGCCAAGGAATGGAGATGTATTTACTGAAAATGCGATTTATAACAAGGTTGCAGTTGTAGAGCGTCACCATAATACAGGGAAAATCGGAGTAGGAATCTGTAAGGGATACGGTATAAAAGGTGGTGCAGTTGCAACAACCTTTAGCCACGATTCCCATAATCTTGTGATGATAGGTGATAATGATAATGATATGTATCTGGCGGCTAAAGAATTGGAGAAAAGCGGAGGAGGATATGTAATTGTAAGTGGGGGAAAAGTAGTACATCGATTAGATCTTCCTATTATGGGATTAATGAGCAACAGAAATCATGAGGAGGTTTCAAAGAATCTTTCTCTGATGATAGATGCGTTAAGGAATATGGGGGTTCCAAAGGGTGTGGATCCATTTATTACCTTGTCATTTCTGGCACTTCCAGTCATTCCGGAAGTACGAATTACAACGAGAGGTGTGTATCAAGTGGGCAGGAGCAAACAACTAGAATTTTAAGAGAAAAGGAGACTTAGTATGAAGTACAAATTGACAGACAGCACAGCATTTCAACTGGCAGAGATAGCACTTTCAAGAGGTGAAGAAATTCGGATCGAGCGTGGGGCTATGGTTTACCACAACGGTGGAATCTCTTTAGAAGGGAAGATGAACAGCAATGGCTCTGGTGGATTAGGTGGTTTAGTCAAAGCAATCGGCCGCTCAGCAGTAAGTGGAGAAAGCATGTTCATTACTTCGGTTACAGGGATGACAGATGATGGAATTATTGGGATTGCACCGGGAGCACCGGGAGTAATCAGAGAACTTCCAATCGGTGAAAAACAATGGAGAATTAACGATTCTTCATTCCTTGCAGGAGATGCGTCTGTTACTTACGAGATGAAAAGACAGAGCTTTGGAAAGGCCATGTTTGGGGGAACGGGCGGATTCTTTATTATGGAAACAAAAGGAAGTGGAACGATGCTGGTAACAGCTTATGGGGATATTATGGAGTTTGATTTAGATGGCAGCAGACCATTTATTGCAGACAACACACATGTTGTTGCCTGGAGCAGAGAATTAGATTATGAAATTAAGGTGGCCTCAGGAGCTTTTGGATTTACCAGTGGGGAAGGTCTTGTAAATGAGTTCAGAGGAGTAGGAAAGGTATTGCTGCAGACAAGAAATGTACAATCTCTTGCAGAGGTACTATCGCCATTTATGCCTTCGGGTAAATAAGGGGAAATGGACAGAAAGGGTGTCATTGAGTGAAAAAGAAATATGGATTACTGACCGCCATTACATTGGTGATTGGTATTGTAATTGGCAGTGGAGTCTTTTTTAAGGCCGAACTGATTCTAAATGCCACAGGGGGAGATTTACCCTTGGGCATTTTAGCTTGGGTTATCGGGGGACTTATTATGATAATCTGTGCGAATGTTTTTGCGTCTATGGCTTCAAAATATGAGTTTGTCAATGGAGTGGTAGACTATGCAGAGGTAACGGTGGGCAAAAAATATGCTTATTATGTAGGTTGGTTTCTGAGTTTCATTTATTATCCGGCTATCACGTCGGTTCTTGCATGGGTATCGGCCAGGTATACTTGCACTTTTTTGGGAATTCCTATTTCAGGAGGAGAGTGCATGACAATTGCAGGTGTATACTTGATTGCTGTCTGTGCAATGAATCTCTTGTCTCCAATTCTAGCTGGAAAATTTCAGGTTTCTACTACATTTATTAAGTTGGTACCACTGCTGGGAATGGCACTTATCGGGACAATAATAGGACTGAAAAACGGAGTGATGATTGAGAATTTTACTACTGTTGTTTCGGCAGATGTAGAAGGGAATCCGCTGTTTACTGCAGTTGTTTCTACCGCGTTTGCCTATGAAGGATGGATTGTAGCAACTAGTATTAATGCAGAATTGAAAGATGCCAAAAAGAATCTTTCAATTGCGTTGACGTTGGGAACGCTTATTATCATAGCGGTTTATATTCTGTATTATGTGGGCCTGGCAGGAGCATTGCCAAATCAGCTGATGATGGAAATGGGAGAAGAAGGAGTACTGATGGCTTTCAAAAATATCTTTGGTCCTTTCGGAAACCTGTTGTTTCTCTTTGTCATAATTTCCTGTCTTGGGACATTAAATGGCCTTATGATGGGAACAACCAGAGGGACCTATGCTTTGGCAGCAAGGGGGATGGGATTGAAACCGAATACGTTTCAGCAGATTGATCCAACCACAGATATGCCAGCTAATTCTGGAATAATGGGATTGTTTTTAACATCCTTATGGTTGTTTTTCTTCTATGGATCAAACTTGACAGATCAGCTTTTTGGAGACTTTGGATTTGATTCTTCGGAGCTTCCAATCGTAGCTTTATACGTATTTTACATACCGATGTTTATTCAATTTATGAGAAAAGAGAAGGAGTTTTCAATTCTAAAGAGATTTGTAATGCCTTCATTGGGAGTATTATCCTGTTTGTTTATGATATATGCAACTTATTTTGCCCATGGAAAAGATATTATCGATTTTATGATTGTGTTTGTATTGGTGATGGGTTTTGGAGCAGTACTTGATTTCAGGTTTAGGAAAAGGAAGAAAAATGAAGATTGACCGTCTGATAGGAATTTTATCCATTTTATTGCAAAATGAGAAGGTGACAGCACCAAGTCTTGCGGAAAAATTCGAGGTTTCCAGAAGAACAATTAATAGAGATGTTATAGATCTTTGTATGGCTGGAATACCGATTGTTACAACCCAGGGACAAAATGGAGGTATCTCCATAATGGAGGGATATAAGATTGACAGAACATTGCTGACCTCCTTTGACATGCAAGCTATTTTGGCAGGATTAAAAAGTTTGGACAGTGTATCAGGAACGAACCGGTACCAACAGCTTATGGAAAAGTTGAAAGTGGGAACTTCCTCTGTTCTGACATCAAACAATCATATCTCCATTGATTTGTCTTCGTGGTATAAACAAAGTCTGGCACCAAAGATTGAAAGTATTCAAAGCTGTATTGAGAAGAAGCACATACTCTCATTTACCTATCATGGGCCAACAGGTGAGAGCTTCCGTAGGATTGAGCCTTATATACTGGTATTTAAATGGTCTTCATGGTATGTGAAAGGTTTCTGTCTTGGGAAAGGCGACTTTCGTTTGTTTAAGCTCAACAGAATGACAGGAGTAAAGGTTGAGGAAGACAGCTTTGTTCCAAGGAGAATGACAGAAGAAGCGTATAGGAACGATTATGTGTATGGAAGAAATATCCATCTTACGGCACTATTTTCACCAGCAGTCAAATGGCGTCTAATTGATGAATATGGAGTAGAAACTTTCCAAGAACTGGAAAATGGGAAATTATTATTTGAGTATACCTTTGCTGAAAAAGAGGGAATGTTCTCATGGCTGTTAACCTTCCGAAATGAAGTGGAGATTCTGGAGCCGGAGGAAATACGGAATGAATTTAAAGATATTATTAATCAAATAATAGAAATTTATCAAAGATGACATACAGATGTCGTGATTCCCATGGTAATCTTATCTCAAAAAGAAAAGAGGTAAGAAGATATGGAATATGAAGTGATAAAACTGAAAGAAAAAATAGTGGCAGGAGTGGAAAGCAGAACGAATAATGCTTCTCCAGATATGAACATGGTCATAGGCGGACTTTGGCGAGATTTCTACGAAAAAGGGATCCATGAATCCATTCCCAATAAGTCAAACAAAAAAGCACTCGGAATCTATACAGATTACGCAAGGGATGAGTCTGGAGATTATACGATTGTAGTTGCCTGTGAGGTAGAGAAGGAAGAGTCAAATGAAAATGTGGTATTTCGTAGAATACCGGCTGGATCTTATGCAAAGTTTGTTGTTCAGGGAGATATGGTTCAGGCGGTAGCGGATTTTTGGCAGAAGCTTTGGAAAATGGATTTACCAAGGGCTTATACTTGTGACTTTGAAGAGTACCAGGATGAATCTATGGATAATGCTACTATTCATATGTATATTGCATTAAAATAATAAAATTAAAACCCCGATAACCTATCCTAAGAATAAGGTTTCGGGGTTTTTGACTAGTCTCTGGTTGAGTCCTTCTTCATTTCTATAATAAGAAAATGGGCATTTTCTTCTGCTTCTATAGTGATGCTTTCTTCAGTGATTTCAAGAGCATCCCGCATTTTCATGTTAATGTCTCCTACTTTTGCCGCCCCTTCTATAAGAACCAGGTAAGCTTGTCTGCCTTCATTTACGATAAAGGACTGGGACTTACCGGCATCGATTTCAGTAGCATACATATGAATGTCCTGATGTATCTGTATCGGGAAATTCACATCACCATCACCGGAAGCAATAGGGAGCCACGCATTTTTTCTTGCTTCCCAGTTGAAACGAAAGTCTCCGTAGTTTGGTGCATGGTTGGCTTGATCTGGTAAAATCCAAATTTGCAGGAAGCGAAGGATATCCGTATCATGATGGTTATACTCGCTATGATACACACCTGTTCCAGCACTCATATACTGTACCTGGCCTCTGGAAAGAGAATGCTCATTTCCCATACTGTCTTTATGTGTCAACTCTCCATCTACAACATAGGAGATAATCTCCATATCTTTGTGAGGATGTGTATCAAATCCTGTTCCAGGTTGTACTAAATCATCATTCATTACTCTTAAGGCACCAAATCTTATATTATCAGGATTGTAGTATCCAGCAAAAGAGAAGTGGAATCGACTGTTTAGCCAGCCTAAATTACTTCTGCCATAGTTAGAACTATCTAAATATCTAATCATAATTAACAACTCCTTTTTTATTGATTATTTTGTATATCTGTAATATACTACCATTAGTAACTAAATGCAAGTAGGCACTTTTTTGTAACCCAGGTACCTTTTGGTAACCTGTAAGAAGGAGATGGAAATATGGAGCAAACGCAGATGGACTGTCCGATAGAGTTAACCGTACAGCTGATAGGTAATAAATGGAAGCCGATTATCATACATCATTTGTTAGAAGGAAAAAAGAGATTCAATGAATTAAAAAGATTGCTTCCTAATATCAGCCAGAAAATATTAACGGATAATCTAAGAGCACTGGAAGAAGATGGGATTATAACAAGGACAGTATACCCCGAAGTTCCGGTGCGTGTAGAATATGAATTGACGGACATAGGGAGAAGATTGTATAAGGTGATTGATGAAATGAGAGATTGGGGAGAAGAGTATCGGAAAGATTGATTCCAGTACGTATAAAAGCGACTCAACGCCAGCATTTGGTGTCGAGCCGCTTTTTATAAATTATTTGAATTTTCTTTTAAGAATAAAAATAATAAATCCGCCGGACAGAGCGAGCAGAGATATCATGTCCACAGGCCTTGCAGAATCTCCAGTTTGTACTGCTTTCTGTTTCACCGATGCAGGCTTAGGGGTAGCTGCAACGGGTGTTTGTGGTGTTGAGCTTACACTTGATTCCTCGGTTGTTGTTTCAACACTGTGTGGCTTGACAACTAAGGTATCCCGATACTCAGTTGACTGGATACCGTTGGCATTAATCACAATCAAAGAAGTCTCATAAGTTCCTGCTGCCAGATGGTAATCGGAATAAGGAGAATCACCCGTATAAACTTCGGCTCCATCCTTATAAACGGTCCATACTCTCGTTGTAATTGGTGAGTTCTCACAGGTTGATAAATCAGGTGTTGTTACAGGAGATGCCACATATGTTTCTGCCACCTTTTCACCTTTGGCATTATGATATTCGAATTTAGGATTCAATACATCTTTGCTGGAGGTCGTAAAGGATAGACCCATAAAGTGTGCATCCGGATTACTCGTTGCAAATGGACCGAAGCTGCCGGCTTTAACGGCCGCTGTAACGGTGGTCAGCAAGGTGTCATCCAAATAAATGTTCACACTGGATTCCTTCACAGCAATCTTTACACGGTGCTGCGTATATGCGCTGCCAATGTTTGCTGGCATATCACCACACTTAAGAACTGTTCCCGTTGCAAAGCCTACCTTTCCGGTTCCGCCATTATGATCACTGTATTGGCCGTCACGGGCATCAATTGTACCGTGATACAACGGACCTTGATGAGAGCGAATCGAATCGGCCGGTCGCCAATCATTAATATAGGCAACGGACCACTTTCCATGGCCGCATTCTTCAAAAGCATAAAAAGAGTAAGTGGGGTTCGTTGCGGTTCCTCCAGTCTGCATTCCCCAGGCAAATCCTAAGGGATCAAAATTGCGGGTTTGCATTTCAAATTCAAATACGCCAGTGGTAAAATCTGTAATGGCAGGATTGTAAAAACCGGTCCAACCTACATTTGCATCCGTATTTAATCCGGCGGCAGCATCGTAAGACCATTTTGCATCATAAGCATAGCCGAGGGCACTGCCTGGATAATTGATCCAGCTGGAAAAAATCTCATTCATATCAATTGAACCTGCCACACTTTGAGGGTGAAGCGGCACATCAGCTTCTATACTCATCTGCTGCTGGAGATCTTGTTCATCCTCTACTTCAGAGGAAACGTCACTTAAAGCAGATGTATCCGACGCATCTTCCGTTACAGTGACTTCTTCATTTGCCAATGCAACATTGATATCACTCGCAACGACAGGCATTAATCCGACTATGAGTGCCGAACAAATCGCTGCAATTCTTTTTGTCATCATTCTCATTTTTCCTTTCTTTATTCATTTTTACGAGAATATTATATCATAATGTACGAATAAATTTTCATGAAGTTTAAGAGTTTTTTATGAGAATTGAGTTTTTTACGAACGATGTTAATAAGAGTTTTCATGAAAAGCGAAATAGTATATACTCAAAAAGATAGACGAATATATCTTGGGTGTTCTATATCATAATCTTATAATTTTAGACTAGGGAGTATTTTATGAAATACAATTGGAAACGAAACACGATTATCTTTTTGGCAAGCCAATCCATCAGCCTTTTTGGCTCATCGGTTGTGCAGTTTGCCATAACTTCTTATATTACAGTAACAACGAAATCCGGCTTATATGCCACCCTATCAATTATTTGCGCAATCCTTCCCATGTTTTTCTTGTCACCAGTGGGAGGAGTGTGGGCAGATAAATATAATCGAAAGATGTTGATTGTCCTTTCGGATGCGGGAATAGCGCTTTGTACCCTGGGAGTTGCTATTGCATTTTTAATGGGAAAGGAATCCATCGCATATCTTTTCATTGCACTGATTATTCGAGCGGTTGGAGGAGCCATACAAACACCTTGTGTGGGGGCAATGCTTCCGGATATTGTGCCTCCGGAGCATCTGGCGCGAATCAATGGGATTAACGGAACCCTACAGTCCGTTTTTACTCTGGCATCTCCCATGCTTGGAGCGGCACTTTTGCCGATTGCACCTCTTGGGGTAATCTTTTTTGTAGACATTATAACGGCAATGATAGGGGTTACTATTATGGTAACTGCATTTGTTCTTCCTCAAAAAGAGCGAATAGATAAGAAGGCAAGTGATTTTTTTCAGGATATAAAGCTTGGGGTTCGCTATATTAGAAACACAAGATTTTTAATGGAGTTTTTCTTGTTTTGCTTGATATTTTTTATCATGATGGCTCCAGCAGCCTTTTTAACTCCAATTCAAGTGGTGCGTAATTACGGAGATGGGTATTGGAGACTTTCTGCAATCGAAGTAGCATTTTCTGTGGGAATGATTGTTGGTGGAATCCTTATCACGATATGGAGTGGATTTAAAAATAAAGTCACCACGATGATAGCAGCTGCATTGATTATGGGCATGTGTACGATTGGACTTGGGATTCCTATGCCATTCTTTCCTTATACCATTATCATGGGAGCTTTTGGTCTGGCGATGCCGATTTTAAACACTCCGGCCATGACGCTTTTACAAGAAAAGGTAGACCCGGATTATATGGGGAGGGTATTTGGCGTAATGACGATGATTAACACCGCCATGATGCCACTGGGAATGGTGATTTTCGGGCCATTGGCCGATGTGGTTTCAGTAGAAATCTTATTGATTGGAACCGGTGTGATTACGGTTGCGGCTGCAGTGATGATGAGAGCAGCGAAGGCTCTCATCAAAGAAGGGGTTTAAGATAAGAGTCCCGAAAGCACTTTGTCATGGGTAATAATGGCAACCATGCGGCCTTCAGATAATAATTCCTGAATAAATGTCGCTACTCGCTTTACATTATGATAATCCAGGCCACTGGTAGGCTCATCTAACACAATTATTTTTGCATCAGTACAGTAAGCACAAGCAAGAGTCAGCCTCTGTTTTTCTCCACCAGAGAGAGCAGCAGGGTGTTTTTCTTTTAGATGTGTTAACTGAAAGAGGTCTAGAGCTTTATATGCTCTTGCCTTTATCGCATCAGTAGCTTTCCTTCCTAAAAGTAGTTCATTTCCAACACTATCGGTATAAAGCTGATAGTCTGCATCCTGCATAACAAAATAGCTAAGGGAGCGTCTCTTTTTCCGGGAGAGCCTCTGGTTTTTATAGGTAACCTGCCCGCTTTTCTCTTTTAGAAGTCCACATAGAATTTTAGCAAGGGTGGTCTTTCCAACACCGTTTTCACCAGTAATAAAGCATACTTTGCCGGATTCCAGTCCAAGACAAGTGTTCACATGAACGGGCAAAGCTTTTTTGTAATAAAATCCAATATTTTCCAGGGATAATTCATTCCGCTCCGAGGAATTTGGGAAATCCTGCTCCATTTCTTTGTGGCGCAAACCATAACGTCTGGCAGCATCCAAAGATAAAGAGGAAAACTCATCCGCAAGCCATTCCTTTTTCAGCAAACCATCTTCTATAAAAAGATAGCGGTCAGCAACCGGGAGAAAAGGGTGTAGTCGGTGATCACTGATGATGATGGTAATACCATCTTTTTTTAAATCAATTAATAAATGAACCAGCTCCTTTACAGAGGCAGCATCCAGATTTGCGGTAGGTTCATCCAATAATAAAATAGAAGGAGATAGAAGCATGGCAGATGCAATGGCAACACGCTGTTTCTCACCACTGGAGAGATGATTAATATCCTGGGAGAGCAGGTGGGTGATGTTTAATTGTGCACTCAAGGTTTGAATTCGATTCAGGATTACTTCCTTGTGGATTCCTAAATTCTCTCCGGCAAAGGAGAGTTCACACAGAACGTTATTCATGAAGAACTGACTGCGTGGATCTTGAAGCACCATACCAAAGGTAGAGGCAGTCATATTAGAGGTATAGGATTCAATAGGAATACCTTGTACCAGAACACTGCCGGTCTTTGTTCCATCATAGACGGAAGGAATCAATCCGCTAATCAGTCTTAGCACAGTGCTTTTTCCACAGCCGGAGGGACCACAGAAAACGATGCATTCACCTTCCTTAATATAGAAATCCATATTTTGAATGGAGTCTTGGTTACGTTGCTTCTCCTCATAAGAAAAGGAGACATTTTTTAATTCAATCATAATATTACTCCCATTTGAAAGATGGCGACTTCGATTCCTGCAAAAAGGAAGAAGGCAACCTGATCTTTTCGAATTGTCTTTCGTTCATAAATGCAGATTCTCTTTCCTTCTGCTTCCATTCCCCGAAAGCGCGCAGCGCATGTTAATTCTTCAGAGAGACGGAGACTTCGCACGATGAGAGGAAGGACGATACCTTCGTAGGTGAAGGGAAAAATTCCTCTGGAGCGCATTCCTAAAATAATGTCTTTTATTTCCAACCGGATAAGAGAAAGAAACCGGAATAAGATGCATATCATCCAGAGAATCTTCTTGGGTAAATGATATTTTTCCCCTTCCATCATAATTAAATTGACAGGAGTAGAAGCGAAAAGAGAAGCAATTGAAAACATGGGGTACATACGAAGAAACAAGAGGAACATATATTTTCCTGTGCCCGCTTTTTCTGGAAGTATGTATAAGAGCCCCAATAAAATCAGATACAGTAAAAGGTATTTTAAGGCTTTTCGATACTCCTTGTAATAGAGAAAAATAAGGATGGTTTCCGTCATCAGCAAGTGAACGGTTCTCATATCCTTTGCAAGAAGAACACCAAGAGCAATGATTAGCATCAGTCCCAAAATGATGAAGGGAGATGAATTATTGGCTGTATACGGAGAAAGATTTATTTACAATAACAATCAGTGATATTGAACTGAAAGCAGACATGGTTAAGAGCTTCCCGATTTATGATTTTGTAGGAATCTATTATTATGATTCCATTCATACAAAAGATTTTATAGAAGGGAAAACCGGAGCCTTTATAGGGGGAGCAGGAACTTATACAGCGAAATACAAAAGTGACAAACCGATTTCAGGAGTGGCAATTAATATTATGCCAGAGTATTATGACATGTATTTGGCAGATATTCTGCCAGGTGGCTTCGAGGCACTAAAGGAGGCTTTTTTGTATGTAAATGAATCTCCCAATATACCAGAACTCCTTTTGGTATTACGTCAAATTGAACGATGTAGAATTGAAGGGGCAGGGACACCACTCTATTTTCAAGGAAAGGTCAATGAGGCGGTAGCGATTGTGCTTGCAAATGCAAAAGAAAAGAAAGGAGTGTCTCAAAAACCTAATCGGGAAGAGCTGATGGTGCTGGAAAAGTATTTAAGAGAAAACTATCAAAAGGATCTGTCTCTTGAAACTTTATCAAAGATCAGTTGTATGAGTGTGAGTAAATTGAAATATTCCTTTAAGGAAACCTATGGTGTAAATATTTCGGAATACATCCGGAGTATACGTATTGAGAAGGCAAAAGAATTGCTTATAACAGGAAGATATCCAATCAGTAACATTGCTTCTATGGTAGGGTACAAAACCCAGGGAGCACTGTCAAAGGTGTTCAAGGAAAACACTGGGTTTTGCCCGAAGGATTTTAAAAAAAGTCTTTGATTAGTTCCATTTTTTGTTTGAAAAGCCAACAACTCATCCAATCTATTGTTTTTCATAAAAAAAGGATTTATCCTTGGTGAAAAATAGTAGAAAGGATGAGTTTTTAATTATGAATATTTTTAAAAAGGTGTATTCCTTTGCAGAAAAAGGAACAGCTCTTATGGGAAGGGCAGTGATTCTTCTAACGATTAGCACTTTATTCAGCATCATACCTTATTATGTGATTTATCAATTTATACATCTAATCATTGAAGGAAAATTAGGAGTGGAACAGATTTTAACCTTAGGAGGAATTGCATTAATTAGCTTGCTCCTTAAGAACATAACGAATGAGTTCGGACTTCGGTATTCTCATGAACTTGCGTATACGACATTGATGGGAATGAGAAAGAAGGCAGCCGAAAAGCTTATGAAGCTTTCCATGGGGAAGATAAATGTTTATGGAAGCGGAGAATTAAAGAAGATATTTGTAGAGAATATTGAGGATATGGAATTGATTCTCGCTCATGCAATCCCGGAAGGAGTCTCCAATATTATTGGAATGATTACGGGAATTATTTTGCTGTTTTGGGCAGATGTTCGTCTGGCATTACTGTCTTTACTGGTGCTGCCAATCGGTATTATTTTAGTTGGAATGATGAGCAGAGCAGGTATAAGCAAGCTTTCTAAATATTACCAGAGCTCCAAGGAAATGAATAATCAGATTGTTCAGTATATCAGAGGAATGGAAGTCATCAAGATTTTTACAAGAGGAGACACTTCTTTTTCAAAGTACAGAATATCTATTGAAAACTACAAGAATTTCACTTTAGACTGGTATCGGTCAAGCTGGAAGTATATGGCTATGTATGGTGTAGTATTGCCGGCATCCATTGCATTTGTGCTTCCATTTGGTGTGTTGTTTTATCTGGGAGGAAGTATTTTACTTCCAAAGCTGGTCTTAAGCTTCATGCTTTGTCTGGCTCTTGGTCCATTCTTTAACCGTGTTGTTATGTTTATCCCGGCATTTCCAAATCTTACCCAGAAATTTAAGCGTATTGAGGGGCTTTATGAAGAGGAGGAGCTGGTAGAAGGAAAGCAAAATACAGCGGTAAAAAGCGCAGATATTGCATTCGAGCATGTTACGTTTGCATATCAATCGGCAGATGTGCTAAGAGATGTTTCTTTCCAGACAAGAAGTGGGAGCTTGATTGCCTTTGTAGGAGAATCAGGAGCAGGTAAGTCAACGATTGCGAAACTAATCACCCGGTTTTGGGATGTGGATAAGGGAAGAATCACACTGGGAGGAAGAGACATTAGAGAATTCAGCATGGAGGCTTTAATGGAACAAATTAGCTACGTTTCCCAAGACAATTTTCTGTTTAATACGACGATTATGGAAAATATTCGTATTGGAAATCCCAAAGCCACAGATGATGAGGTAATTGAAATGGCAAAAAGAGCTAAGTGCCACGACTTTATTATGGGACTTCCCAAGGGATATGAGACAGAAGTAGGGGACAGTGGTGATCGTCTAAGTGGAGGACAAAGGCAAAGAATCACTATTGCAAGAGGAATCTTAAAGAATTCTCCAATCGTAATCCTTGATGAAGCAACGTCTTGCACTGACGCAGAAAATGAAGACTTAATTCAAGAGGCATTAAATCAGCTATTGATTGGAAAAACGGTGCTTGTCATTGCCCACAGACTATCTACGATTACAAAGGCAGATGAAATTTTCGTATTAGACAAAGGCGAGATTACAGAGCATGGAACCCATGAAGAGCTGATTAAAAAATCAGGCAGTTATAAGAAAATGTGGAATACGTATCAAAATGCCAGCGGCTTTGAATATACCAGTAAAGAAGGGGAGGAAAAGGATGTTAAGATTTGTGGTTAGAATGGTAAAATTTTCGGGGAAATATAAAAGGATGCTGCTCCTTTCTTTCCTTCTTAGTTTCTTGGAGGGTATCTTGCAAAGTGTACCAATCCTTTGCATCTGGCAGGCGATTGATGGCGTTTTGAATCAGACGATGAATCCGGATAAAGTCAAGATGATAAGTTTTGTTCTCGTGGGCTCGTTGTTGGTCCGAATGGTGCTAAGATACTGGTTTAATGCACTGGAAAGTGGTGCTGGCTTTGAGATTTGTGAAAGAGAAAGACTCTCTCTGGGAGAAAAGCTGAGACATTTTCCTATGGGATTTTTTACCGAAGGGAATCTTGGGAATGTGACATCTGCCCTATCGATAGACTTACCCTTCATTGAAGAACATGGAATGGATGCCCTTGATAAAGTAATTAATGGATACGTTACTTCTTTTATCGGAACCTGTATGCTATTTTATGTGGATGTACGAATAGGGCTCGTAACGCTTTGCACTTTTCTAGTGGCAATATTCTTACTCAGATGGATTGACAAGATTTCGAAGGAACAGTCAAAGACCCGTCAATACCAACAATCAAAGCTTGTGGGAGCGGTACTGGAGTATGTGCAGGGAATCGGTGTGATTAAAGCCTTTCACATGGGCGAAGAAAAGGCTCAGAATGTAACAGAGGCTATTGAAAGCACGAAAGAGCATTCCATTGGATATGAAGAGGCACTAACCATTCCTTACTTTATTTACAAAGGCTGGTTTAGTGTTGGGATTGCACTGACAATTACTTTGTCTGCGTATCTGATTTCAACAGGTCAGTTAAATACCTCGATGGGAATCGCAGTTTTCATCTTTATTTTCAGTCTTTATACTCCAGGGATTGCTTTTGCATCACTGAGTGCACAGGTGCGTGTAATGGAGGCGGGGCTGAACCGCTATGAGAATGTAAGTAAGGTTGAGGAAATGCAGGAAGGACGTGTAAAAGAAGTCCGGAATAAAAGAGAAATAGAATTCAAAGATGTAAACTTCTTGATTGAGGAAGGAAGTACGACAGCTTTGGTCGGTTCCTCAGGAGGTGGAAAGACCACAATTGCGAATCTGATTGTCCGCTTCTGGGACGTTCAGAAGGGTGAGGTAAAGTTTGGTGGAACCAATATTAAGGATTTGAAAACAGATACATTGTTATCTCAATTTAGTATGGTGTTTCAAAATGTTTATCTTTTTTCGGACACCATAGAAAATAATATTAAGTTTGGAAACCCAAAGGCATCGAAGGTTCAGATAAGAGAGGCTGCAAAAAAAGCGAGATGCCACGAGTTTATTATGGAACTAGAGAATGGATATGATACAGTAGTCGGGGAAGGTGGTTCTACACTTTCGGGAGGAGAAAAGCAAAGGATATCGATTGCAAGAGCGATGCTAAAGGATGCTCCGATTATTATTTTAGATGAGGCAACCGCCAGTGTGGATCCGGACAATGAATATGATATTCAGATGGCATTGGATGAACTAATCAAAAACAAAACCCTCATAATGATTGCTCATCGTTTATCCACCATCAAAAATGCAGATCAAATTCTTGTAGTGGAAGAGAAGCGTATTATTGAGAGAGGAACGCATGAGGAATTATTGAAGCGTGAGGGCAGATACAAGGTACTGTGGGACAAGAGAATGAAAGCTTCCAGCTGGGAAATTGCACAACAAGTGTAAAATGTGCTATAATGATATCATTATGGCGCAAGGAGGCTTAGCACATGAAAGAAAGAAAATCAAAATCCGTCAGCATTGTTGGGATTGTCAGTATTATGTCTATGGTTTGTGTTGCTGTTGTATGGATTGGTTTAATGGTTGCACCGCCGTGGGAATCAAAAGCATGTGAAAAATAAGTAGGAATAAGTAACGCTCCGCAACCGCCAAAGGCGCGAGAATTTGCGGAGCGTAAATCTATTTCTGAATACATTATTTGCAAGGAGGTAAAAATTTGAAACTATATACATCAAAAGAAGATTATTTGGAAGCCATTTTTCTTTTAACCAAGAATAACCAGGAAGTGCGCTCCATTGATCTGGCAAGACATATGGGCTTTTCAAAACCGAGTATTAGTAACGCAGTTGCAGGTTTGAAAGAGGATGGATTTCTGACAGTAAATGAAGAGGGACATTTGAAACTGACAGTGGAAGGTGAGAAAAAAGGCCGGGAAGTATATGAGAAGCATATCTATTTTAAGGAAATGCTTGTAGGGGCTGGTGTAGATCCTGAGCTGGCGGAAAAGGAAGCATGTGGCATTGAGCACGTTGTAAGCTATGATACCTTTCAAAAAATTAAGAAAAAATTAGATTAGAAACAGAGGAAAATGAGAGTGGAAAAGAGAGAAAAATTTTCATCGAGATTAGGATTTGTCCTAATCTCAGCGGGGTGCGCAATAGGACTGGGAAACGTATGGCGATTTCCTTTTATCGCAGGAAAGTACGGCGGCGGAGCCTTTGTGCTTTTGTATTTGATTTTTTTAGTTATGATGGGACTGCCAATTGTAGCAATGGAATTTTCAGTCGGAAGGGCCAGCCAAAAGAGTGTGGCAAAATCTTTTGACGAGTTAGAGCCGAAGGGAAGTAAGTGGCATATTTACCGCTATTTTGCTATGGCAGGGAATTACTTACTTATGATGTTTTATACGACCATCGGTGGTTGGATGATGGCTTATTTCTTTAAAATGCTGCAAGGTAAATTTGTTGGTGCTACACCAGAAGGGATTGAAGCAGTATTTGGAGAGCTGACGTCGAATCGTAATGAGATGCTATTTTGGATGATTTTAATTTCTGTAATTGCACTTATTATCTGTTCAGGAGGGCTGCAAAAAGGGGTAGAGAAAATCACAACAGCTATGATGGTAAGTCTTCTGGTAATTATGATTATATTGGTGATTCGTGCAGTTACACTAAAGGATGCTGCAGAAGGATTGAAATTTTATCTGCTGCCGGACTTTGGAAAAATGATGGAAGCGGGAATTAATAATGCTATCTTTGATGCGATGGGACAAGCATTTTTCACTTTAAGTGTGGGTATTGGCTCCTTGGCAATTTTTGGAAGCTATTTAGGTAAAGAAAGAAGTCTGACAGGAGAAGCAATCAGTGTTACGATTTTAGATACCTTTGTGGCAATTACAGCAGGGCTTATTATATTTCCAGCGTGTTTTGCTTTTGGTGTGAACCCAGGGCAAGGTCCCGGACTTGTCTTTGTAACACTTCCAAATGTTTTCGGTGAGATGCCGGGAGGACGTATTTGGGGGGCATTGTTCTTCCTGTTTATGACCTTTGCAGCACTTTCAACCATTATTGCAGTGTTCCAAAACATCATTCAATTTGCCAGAGACTTATGGGGATGGACATTGAAGAAATCAGTATTAGTGAATGGAGTTCTTTTGATTGGATTAAGTATTCCATGCATACTAGGTATGACAGACTGGGCTGGATTCAGTCTGTTTGGAAAAAGCATTATGGATATTGAGGATTTTATCGTAAGTAACAATTTATTACCCTTGGGATCGCTGGTGTATCTTATGTTTTGTGTGACTCGATATGGATGGGGCTGGGATTCTTTTACTAAAGAAGTAAATACAGGGAGTGGTATTAAATTCCCGAACAATAAAGGCGTTCGCATTTATTTAACCTTTATATTGCCACTCATTGTATTGGCGATTTTTGTACAAGGATACTTGGGTATGATTCGGGGATAACTTTTTAAAAGGAGGTTTTTATAAAATGAAAGTGTATGATACAGTAAAGAAAGAAGAAGTAGAGGTTGGGGAAAAAGATTTAATTGAGCTTATGGCATCAGGAGGAAGGCAGGTTGATTTACATTTAATCGGGAAAAAGTCTGATGAAGATGGGTATCTAACATGGGATGTGGAGCATTGGTCCAGCATCGACGGGAAGAGATTTATTCGCACCTTCACTCTGGAGGGAAGAGAGCTTGGAGAATCAACAGGACACAATATTTATGATCTCTATAATGAGTTTAAACCATTAGAAGCAAAGAAAGTTGAATTAAGCTAAAAAAAATCTTCTTACATTTAGAATTGAAAAAGATGTATAATTGATTTATGAGCTAGTGGATTGAGTAGAATGTAGGAGGAAAGATGTATAACATAGGTGAATACATTGTTAGTGGTAACAGTGGAGTTGGTCAAATAGTAGACATAGTAGACAGCACAAAGATTGGTGGGACGGATAAGAAGAAATTGTATTATATCGTACAGCCTTTAAATGATGGAAAAGGGCTAAACTATGTATTGGTTAACAGTAAACGTATCCCGGTACGAAAAGTAATATCCAAAGACGAGGCAGAGACATTGGTCAAGGAGATTCCGGGAATTGAAAAGCTTGCCCTTGGAAGTCAGCGCAGCAATGAAGCAAAGTACAAAGAGATATTAAGAAGCGATGACTTTTATCAATGGATTCAACTGATTAAAGGACTGAATTTGAAGAATGAAGAGCGTGTAAGTGATGGAAAAAAAGTTGGATCATTAGACGAACGTTACATGAAAATGGCGAAAACAAAGCTATACAGCGAATTAGCTGTAGCTCTTGAAATTGAGACAGATGAAGTTGAGGACTACATTCGCAGTGTGAATAATATTACGGATTAGGTTCGATCAAGAAGCAGGATACACAATAGAATAATAATGGCGCCTGCAATGGAAGCAAGTCCCATCCTTTCATTTAATAAAAACATCAAGAATTCTCCTTCCTCTATAGGGAGTGAGATGAATTGATTTACTTGCCTGTCGGCAATGAAAAGGTTTTTGACTGAAATCTGATTTTGGAAATATCTTGGCGTAGCTACCATAAACTATTACAAAAAATAATATACAAACGACACCAGAACACTTGTTCTGGTGTCGTTTGTGTGATATAATAAACTCAGTAGAAAAGATGAAGGAGTTGGATAATAATTCACATT
>NZ_JAMXOD010000023.1 GCF_024721305.1 Aequitasia blattaphilus
TTTTTCGGTTTGGAAGTAATGCTGACGAATGTTGTAGATGGCTTGATTGGTGAGAAGCTCACCACTTCTTGCAGCAAGGGAGGTCACTATTGTTTATTCCGTCGGATTTGATTTCACCTTACAAATCATCTGTGTCATTGTCCCCATCGGACAGTACACGCACCAGGAGCGAGGCATAAAAAGAAGCATTGTTGCCAGACCTAAAACGGTAGAGGTCAGCATGACACTGTAAAAACCAAATGCAAACTGTGCCACACCTGGAGCCACCATCGACGTGTTTACCCAGTTCCAGGGAAGCTTAAATGTCCATAATAATGTGACTTTTTCCTGCAATGTTGCCCCACCAAAAACAAGATAGGTAGAGTAAAGCATCAAACCAAACATTGTCAAAAAGAATAGCAAAAATCCATAGCGGAACCAAGGGGAACGAAGGAACTTCGGTGGAGTCTTCTTTCTTGATAAGCCACATCCTGCACCCAGTAATTCAAAGAGCTGTCCTCGCCCACAATATTTATTACAGTAGGTCTTTCCACCACCGAAAAGAGAAATCAGCAATGGTGTGATGAAACAAATCATACCAAGCCATGCAAATAAAATATTGAAAATCCCTAAAATAAGATACACCGCCGAGGCAATCCATAAATAATCAAACCATTGTTTCTTACGCATATATTTCCTCCCTTATCACCACAGATATCGTTCCTGCTGGACAGACCTTCTCACATTTTCCACATCCCACACAAGCATCCCCATCAACCACAGCACAAATTCCTTTGTGGATTAGAATGGCTTGCTTTGGACAATACTTTACGCAGTTTCCACAGGCTACACACTCCTTGTCAACTACAGCAATTTTTCCTTTTCTCATAACGTCCTCCTTTTTTTAACATACCTTAATATAGACTCTCCCAAAAGTCTGTTGTAAAAACAACACAAGCCTTGTTCCCATTTTCTTATTGCGGTGTTTTCATTAATACAAACTTATTCTTATCAAACTGAATAATGCCATCATCCCGCATTTTACAGAGAGTATTGGATAAGGCGCTACGTTCTACAGAAAGATAATCTGCAAACTCCTGACGATTAAAGGATATGGTGAAGCTATTGCTTCCCTTTGCGATTGCACAAGCAGATAAATAGGATAAGACCTTCTCTTTTGTGGTACGCTTCGTAATATGTTCCATCTTACGAGTCAGCAAGATATTTTTATTCGCAATTACTTTCATCAAATTTCGAATCAGACGTGCATGAAAAATGCAGGCTGAGGAACAAGAGGTGAGGATTCTTCTCGAATCTACCAGTAAAAATACACCCTCTTCCTGAGCAATCACTGACACTGGCAATGCCGCTACCTCCCCACAAGAAAAAGCCTCTCCAAACATATCACCCTCCTGAACATCTGTCAGTATCGTACGATTCCCCCAATAGTCCTCTTGTACAACGTGAGCATTTCCCTGCAATACAATTCCCACATAATCAGGACGGTCTCCTGCATGAAATATGACAGCCCCCTTTTTAACTTTTATTTCTTTTGCATTTAAGCAGCTTAATAAAGACTCCATATCTTCCTCTGCAATACCGGCAAATAGCGGGCATCTTCTCATTACATCAAAATATTTTTTCATTCTTTCTCCTTCGTTGTTTTAACAACCGATATGTTGTTTTTATTGTATTATGATAGATTCGTAAAGTCAATAATCGAATGAAAATGGAGGATTTATTTATGAGCAATATGTTTTGTTTTCAATGTGAACAAACTGCCGGCGGTAAAAGTTGTACTGGAAAGGCTGGCGTCTGTGGCAAACAAGATACCACAGCAAATTTTCAAGATAAACTAACCGGCGCATTAATCGGTCTGTCCCGTGCTGCAAAGCATAGTGTACCTACCGATAATACCCACCGGATCATGATGGAAGGTCTTTTTACGACTGTCACAAACGTTAGTTTTAACGATAGCACCCTGCAGGATCTCATCGAAGAGATACATCGGGAGAAGGAAAAGTTATATGCCGGAGCTGAAGATATTGATATGAACACCATTTGGAATGGCAATGAAGATATCCGTTCTCTTAAGTCTCTTATCTTATTTGGAATCCGCGGTATGGCAGCCTATGCTTATCATGCTTACGTTCTTGGATACACAGACAATGATGTGAATCAATTTTTCTACGAGGCGTTATCTGCCATTGGAGAGGATTCCTTTGAAATCGCCCAGCTTCTTCCTATTGTGCTAAAAACAGGAGAAATTAATCTGAAATGTATGGAGCTTCTTAATCAGGCGAATACGGAATCCTATGGTACTCCCGTACCTGTGACGGTACCTTTGACAGTAGAAAAAGGGCCTTTTATCGTAGTCAGCGGTCATGACCTTCTTGACTTAAAGCAGCTCTTAGAACAAACCAAAGATAAAGGAATCAACATCTATACCCACGGAGAAATGTTGCCTGCTCACGGATATCCAAAGTTAAAGGAATATCCTCATTTAAAAGGGAACTTTGGTACTGCGTGGCAAAACCAGCAAAAAGAATTTTTAGATATCCCGGCTCCTGTTCTATTTACAACAAACTGTTTAATGCCGGTAAAAGACAGTTATCGTGACCGCGTATTTACAACCGCAGTTGTTTCCTATCCAGAAATGGTACATATTGATGAAAGAAAGGATTTTACTCCTGTTATTGAAAAAGCCCTGGAACTAGGTGGTTACTCTCGGGATACTGAATTCACTGGTATCAATGGGGGCAAAACGGTAACAACCGGTTTTTCTCATGGCACTGTATTATCTGTAGCAGATAAAGTAATTGATGCCGTAAAAGCAGGTGACATCAGCCATTTCTTCCTTGTAGGCGGATGTGACGGCGCAAAGCCAGGCCGTAATTACTACACTGATTTTGTAAAACAGACTCCAGAGGATTCTATTATCTTAACGCTTGCTTGTGGTAAATATCGATTTAATGATTTGAATTTGGGTGAAATCGGCGGACTGCCCAGAATTATGGATATGGGACAATGCAATGACGCTTATTCTGCAATCAAGGTAGCTATTGCTTTAGCAGAAGCCTTTGACTGTGGCGTAAATGATTTGCCTTTGACCTTAGTGCTTTCATGGTATGAACAAAAAGCAGTTTGTATCCTGCTGACGTTGTTACATCTTGGTATTAAAAACATCTTGCTAGGACCAACTTTACCTGCATTTGTGTCACCTAATATTTTAAACTTCCTGGTTGAAAATTATGCTCTGACACCTATTTCTACTCCTGAAGAAGACTTAAAGAAGATTCTGGGATAATCAAGACTATTTGAAAAGGAGCTGCTGGGCAGCTCCTTTTCAAATTGGTCCTCAGACACTCCCACCCCTAGTCAATTAAATCATTCTGAAACTCAGACAAATGCTCAAAGGGAAGAATGAGTCTTCCTCTAAAAAGCCCACAGCCATCATTGACTACACTGTTACTGACAGCTCCAAACATATTTACATCAACCTTTGATAAATCAAGTGTATGGAGCTTAACAACCCGTTCAAAGGCTTCATCAAAACAGAGACATTCCCCTATCGGTATTTTATCTCTTCTTGTTCTCTCTGTTTCTTGCCGCTTCTCATATCCTAAATGATTCGCTGGACCAATTTCCGCATAATCATCCATTTCTTTGGTTCGCAATTGTACCTCTATATAACTTCTGGCAAGATTGTCATATAATGTGATATGAAGAGATTCATAGCCACTTGAATCAGTGTTTTCTATATAATCTCTATAATATGGTCTTAGGTTTTCTTTTAGTTTGTCTGAATACTTTGCTCCCTCTCGCTCTGAAACCTCTATGCTAAAGCCTCGTTCTTCTAAGAATTCCGGTATTATATTTGCTATCTGGTAAAGGTAATCCAACTCAATTTCTTTTCGGTTATCGCCTTCCTTGATATGACACTTTGGTAAGGATATCACAATGCGATAAGCAATCAAATCTCTAAAACAGCTCAGTTTCTGTTTTAAATTCTCGATTGAAGGAAATTCTCCGTATTCTCTATAGTAATCATAGATATGCTTCACAATATATCCGTTAAATTTCTCTTCTGCACGAATCAATGATTTTATTCGCCCTTTGAAGGTAAATGCAAGAAATGGATATTCTTTAGACATCAGCTTATACAATTCTCGAATTCGTTGTGACTGTGATGTTAAAAAATCGTTGTGTTCCAACATATCTATTTGTTGTAATAAGAAATTGCAGTGAACCATATCAATGCTGTTGTGGGTTTCAATGGAGACCTTCCTTAATTCTTTCCCGTACATCTGTAGAATTTTTAGTACAGTATATCCAGAGTACAAATAATCATTTAGTGTTATCATAATTGTTTTGATCCCCCCTTTTTATTGGACGTAAAAAGACGTCCTGCTTACGCAGAACGCCTTTGTTCTTCTTTTATGATAATACACTATTCATAAGGAAATATCAAACCAAACGTGGATTTTCTGTTTTCCATTCAAAATTTTCCTCACCGGCTCCCAGAGCAAAATGATACTTTCCAATACCCAAGTCCACCCCTGATAAATGGCCGTTACCATATGTAATCTGCACTTGTTTACCTTCTCCTATGACTTTAAAAGCTTGCTTATTTAATGCTGTTGGTGCAAGCAATAACGCCTCTACACCATTTTTAAACCATTGTGGAACAACACTCCCTTTATATTCACTTATTTCCGTTGCCACCTTAGATTTATGAGGAACTCCTTGTGTTTCGCCATAACCTACGGCTATAATTCCATTTATTTTCACATGATCCATTGCTAGATTCTTCTGAGCTCCTTTCTTGTTAAACATGCCACCTACCCACCAAGTGTTGAGCCCCATTGTCTGTGCATAAAGAATCAAATCGGTACCACAATACCCCAGCTTTTCATCCAAGTCTAATGTTTCGGTACCTGCAAGGATAAAATAATTATTCACACCTCTTGCCAATATCATTTTAGCTATACCGCTAAGACCTTCTGAATTATGAGTTACTAATGCAAGGTTAAGGCCATGAACTTTATTATTGTCTGCAATCCTTTCCTTTAGACACGAAACAATATCTGCCGGGATATCCTTATTTTTATACTTTCGAACTGTATGTCTCTCTTTCATTGCTTCTTTCATTGTCATCAAATATATCGCTCCTATATACATTATTGTGTTTGCTTGCTTATATAAACATGATACCACATATCTTATCATACTAAAGCTCTGTTTACTATATTCTTCACTAATACAAGCAATTTTCTAATTAAGGTGAAATGCAATACGACTATTATTCCGTTAATTCAATCATTATTGTTCCGATATCCTTGATATTATTCCGCTAATAGGATATGCTATCTGTAAGATTGGAGTGATAATTATGTTTATGACTGTAAAACAAGCTTCTGAAAAATGGGGTATTTCAGATAGACGTGTACGCATTTTATGTAATGAGGGTAAAATAGATGGCGCTTTTCAAAAAGGGCGCGCTTGGAAGATTCCCAGTGATGCACAAAAACCAGCTGATGGAAGATATAAATCGAATGAAAGTATGTTGGATATGATTGACCGCAAAAAAGCTGAATTAGACGCAAAGAGACCTCTCACCCCAGGTGAAGTTGCAAGGTTAACTGACGAGTTCATTGTTGAATACACCTATAACTCAAATGCGATAGAAGGAAACACACTAACCTTACGAGAAACCGATATGGTTCTTAGAGGTCTTACAATTGACAGCAAGCCACTAAAAGACCATATGGCGGCAGTTGGACATAAAGAGGCCTTTGAATTCGTCAATGCTTCCGTGCAAGAAGCCAAGCCACTTGCTGAAAGTATTATTAAACAGATACATTATCTCATATTAGTGGACAAAAAAGAGGATCGTGGGGTTTATCGAAAAATACCTGTTCGGATTATGGGTGCCAAACACGAACCCGTACAGCCCTACTTAATTGAACCAAGCATGGGACAACTTCTTATGAACTTCTCAGAAAACACAGAGCATATCATTCCTCGCTTAGCAAAATTTCATATACAGTTTGAAGCGATACACCCATTTATCGATGGAAATGGGAGAACTGGAAGATTGCTTGTAAACCTTGAATTAATGAAAGCCGGATATCCCCCCATTGACATAAAGTTTGCAGACCGATTAGCCTATTACAACGCTTTCGATGAGTTTCATACCAAGAAAAAAACAAATGCTATGGAAAAACTTTTTGCCAACTATCTAAACCAAAAATTAGATATTTATTTAAACATGCTATAAGTCAACAACGTAACCATCAGACCTTAACGTTCCACGCAATGTTTTAAGGATTTCTTGCTCTCTTCCCAGCGCTTACAAAGCAAAATACCAACTAACAAAAGTATGGGGAAAATAATTGCAGCCAATATTCCCACCTTAAGGTTGTCATGATACCTACTAGATATTAGTCCCACCAGCGTTGGTCCCCCAGAGCAGCCAATATCGCCACCAAGGGCAAGCATGGCAAACAATGCTGTTCCACCATTTCCCATAGCAGATGCCGCCTTACTAAAGGTGCCGGGCCACATAATTCCTACCGACAATCCACAAACCCCACAAGCGATTAAACTCAGCTGAGGGCTAGGCAGCAATGAAACCCCGAGATAAGAGGCAACGCAAAGGAGACTGCTGTAGATCATGAAACGGTCCAAATTAATCCGGTCTCCGTACTTTCCATAAAACAGTCTGGATAGTCCCATCATAATAGCAAACATCATTGGTCCCGCCAAATCCCCCAAAGATTTGGTGATACCCAGGCCTCTTTCAGCAAATACAGAAGCCCACTGACTCACTGCCTGTTCACTTGCACCGGCACAAATCATCATAATAAGCAGCACCCAGAAAAGCTTCATTTTAAATAAATCCTTAAGCTGCAAGCCTGACTCACCCTCTGGAAGCAGAGGAGCAATCGGTACTTTTATAAAGGCCAAAGCGTTACCTAGGGGAATGACCGCCCAGATAATCGTCAATACTTTCCAGTTACTGATTCCAATGAACTGAAAAAACAAGGTAGATAGTGCTACTACTCCTACATGACCCCAGCAGTAAAAAGAATGAAGCATGCTCATAGCTCTTTCTTTATTTTCTGAAGGACAAGCCTCCACCACAGGACTTACTAACACCTCCAAGAGTCCACCACCAATCGCGTATATTATAACGGCTGTTAATACACCTGCATAAGAATTTTTCATGATTTCTGGCAGAAAGGTGAGTGCAATAAGTCCTCCAGCAGCAAATAGATGTGCCAGCACCATGGAAATCCGGTAGCCAATACGGTCTATAAACTTAATTGATAACACGTCCACTAAAAGCTGAACCCCGAAATTGATGGTGACTAACATCGTGAGCTGTGAAAAAGAAATATGATACGTTCTGCCAAATGTCAGAAACAGCAGGGGTGCAAAGTTATTAACGATAGCCTGAACAATATAGCCGATAAAGCAGGCTACTATAGTTTTATTGTATTTATTACTCATGATGTTAATCTCTCCCGTTTTATTTTGTTTATTCTTATAGGACTATATCACATCTTATCTTCACTTTCATTGGACTAAATCGGATTTTTATAGTACTATATCACAAAAGAGGTGATTAAATGCAATTATATAAAATAACCACAGATGATACCCTAAGAGAAACGGTACAACACGGAAGCAATGACTTTCATTTCGCTTATTATGTAGATGATATTTGGAAATACGATTTTCACTATATCGATTGGCATTGGCATCACGAACTTGAATTCGTAACTGCTGCCAAGGGCTCAGTGATTTGTCTGATCGACACAGAAGAAGTGATTTTAGAAGAAGGCAACAGCCTTCTTATTAATAGTGGTGTCATGCATCGTTTTGAAACAAAAGATGGAGCAATCATGCCCAACATTGTTTTTTATCCCAGTCTTATCGCCCCGGAAGGAAGCCTTATCTATGAGAAGTACATTCTCCCATTTATAGAGTCTGACTTCACTTATCAAATGTTTACACCTGCTGTTTCTTGGCAGAATCAAGTCCTTCGGATTCTTTGTTCCCTCTATAAATATTTAGATGGCTCAAATATCTCTGAGCTCTACATTCTTCAACAGCTTGCACAACTATGGAATGTATTAATAGAAAATATAGAAATACCTGTTCCCTCTGCAACTGAAAAAGACAGCTTTACAAAGCACTACAAGATTCAGACGATGATTCAATTTATCCATGACCACTACCAGGAAGAACTGACGCTGGCTGACATCGCTAGCTCTGCTGCCATCAGTAAAAGCAGTGCTCTGCAACTTTTTAAGAATGGAATCCATCTTTCACCAGTGAAATATCTTATCCAATACCGACTAAGTCAGGCTGCTCTATTGCTGCGCACTACAAAACAGACGATTTCTGTAATCGCCCAAAATACCGGTTTTCAAGATGTCAGCTATTTTTGTCGCAAATTTAAGAATTTTTATCAGATGCAGCCAGGAGAATATAGACAGAGCAAAGGGGATTCAGCTTACTTTTCCAATTGATTTCTAAATTTCCATAACATTTATTCAAGCTTGTTTTAATAATAGTTTTAAAAATCTCTTATCATTCATCTGCTCGTTTGTTAAATACTCTCCATCAAAAAACAGAGCATAAGTTGTAATTGGAGTCGGTGCATTTTGAGCTTCTTCTTTGCTTTGCAGATGAATCGTCTTGAATTGCACATTTTGTTCCTTGGCAACCCCTTCTAAAACAGGAACATATTTCCCATTAAATGGACATTGGTTCGTGTAATACAAAACATATCCCATTTCTTCAATGCGAGGATGTTTTGCACACTCTTTGTATTGTGGCTGCAATGCATCTTCTGTAAATGGTAAAGACCATAATTGAATACCATTATCTGCTTCATCACATACATTAAAGCCCTTAAGTTTTAAGAATTTAGGATCCGCCAAAAACGGTTTTTTCTTTTGGGACGATAAAATACATATCCCCTTTTTCCCTTTACTTTTGCTATCTTCAATACAAGCATTTAATAAATCTGTTGCATAACCATGTCCTTTGAAAGAACCAGAAACCCACAAACAATCAATATACATATATCCCTCTGCATCAATTGGGTTCCATGCATTTTCTACAGGTATATACTCGATAAAACACTTGCCCCGTTCTTCACTCTTCAAAAAAACCAAACCATCATCAAATCTCTCTTGTAACCATGCTTTTTTGGATGACACCTGAATATCATTGTTTTTTGAAAGCGCACAACAGATATGCTCTTTATCTATATTTTCCTTTGTCACTCTAATATACTCCATCTTGAAACCTCCTATAAATTCAAACAATGTTATTACACAAATGTCATTTCTTAGGTATTCTCCTTCACTATGAGCAAATGGCAGAAACCGAACAGCAAAGAAAAAGCAGTCAGAAATATATGCCGAAGCAGTATCCCATTCATCAAAAACAAACATACCGGAACGATTGCAAGTCCATAAAGTGTCTCTTTTTTGCCTTTCGTTTTAGTCGTCCACAAAACAGCATATATGGTTAATAAAACAACTGTTAAACAAAACCATAGAATCATATACTTAACGGAAGAAAATCCAAACTGCCAATGAGGAACTGCCAAAGGTATAATCATAAATACCATACATCCGTATCTACCAATCTGTTCAAAAATGTTGATGAGATGGTATTTGCTGCTAAAGCTTCCTGCAATATTCTTTCTTACTGCAATAATATTGATTATGATCAAGCATGTAACTGCCACTCCATTTATAAAGTTAATCCAACCAAATCCCACTTTTCTTCTCCCTTAATTATCACACAAAAGCTTTTCCAGATCAGATATGGATACATCCATATGCTTCGATACCTGTTCCATTGTCATTCCAATGCATAAAAAGCGATTTATGACTGCCTTCATGTTTTCTCCCACCTCAATTATATGCCCGTCAGGGTCATAGAATTTTATCGACCGTTGTCCCCATGGTGCTTCTTTGACTCCCTCATCTAAACAAGTGATATCACTACGCTTTTCAAGTTTTTCAATAAACTCATCAAAAGCATCTTCTTCGAAATAGAGTTCCATATTATGTGACTTATTTAGAACACTTTCTTTCGGCTTATCAATCAACCAGTCAAATTCTTGTTGCAAAGATATTTCCCCAAAAGAAACGTTGATACCGTAATCTTGATAAACCTTGAACCCGAATAATTCTTGATAAAATGCCTTGGACAGATTTACGTCTTTTACTGCAATACATACACCTTTATATTTCATATATAAAATGCCTCCTGTAAATTTTCTTATAATAATATCAGAATTCTCCCTATTTTCGGGTTTTCCATACCGTGGCCAAAATATCTTTGAGTACCAGCATAGCGTCTAGTTCATTATAATTGTATTTCTGTCTTAAATCATCAAGCAGAATCCCAAGTTCTTTTGCATAAAAATCTGTTTTTACTTGCTGTTGATAAGTAATAAGTACTGGGTACTTCTTTCCCCACGCTTTTGTCCAGTCAACCTTATCAGTAACTTCATCACTTGTTTTATCAATCACTTCCTGGATCTCTTGAACATCCAAATCAAAATCGATTAATTCATCTAAGGATAAATGATACAAATTAGAGAGACGTTTTGATTGTCGGATATCCGGAAGTGTTTCTCCTAATTCCCATTTTGAAATTGTTTGTCTGCTAACACCTAATTTCTCAGAAACTTCCTCTTGTGATAGACCACTTTTCTTTCTTGCGTTGTATAAATTATTTCCAAGTTCCATTTGCCGAACCTCCTTTTTAGTATAGGATAATTATAATTTATTATTCGAAACAATACTACCAAGGAGAAACGACAAATATGTTAGTTTTACGGGCATTTCATGGTTTTCGCCTTCAGGATTTTTCTCTACCATATGTATATCACTGTAAAAGCACTCCACCCCAGCAGAGTCTACTTCCTTTTTTACGGTACTCACCTTTGTTCCTCAATACCCTCCGCACTTTCATAGTTCTTGGGCATACTGAATAAGCGGCGCTATGCTTGCCCTGTCTATAAAATGTACATTTCCACCATAGCTATCTTTAAACGCGATATCCTCATCCGTCAGCTCTGCTTCCGCTTTCTTGTCTATCGTCATTTTCTTCATCATAGCCATCATGCCGCGATGGGGGAGACTGAGCTTTCCGTAATCCATGCCACCACGCAGATGAAATACCTTTGTTTTCTCTCGCAGTCCCTCTGGTATATTCTTATGAACAATTTCAGTATAGTCTGTGGTTTCGGGGTTTGCCATACCAACGGTAAAAACAATCAGATTATTAATCGGGTTTTTCACCACCAAATCAATGCCTAAAATACCACTGGCATAAAGACCGCCGCCATGTATCACAAGGTCATACTTCTGCAATTCAGCAGGAGTTGCCTCTTTTCTCTCTAACAGTGTCGCCCCCAACTCCTCGGCAATCCACTGAGCATATTGCTTTGTTGTGCCATAGTGAGATTTATAAGTTACAACTATATTTTTCATGTGACTACTCCTTTCCATGTAGCAAGACATTTTCAATTGCGTTTAGGATTACACTACTGCGGTGGCGTAAGAATCGTCCCCAGTGTGCGTAATTTTCTTTCTTTAGAAGGTTTATTCTCCATAATCTTCGCAGCAATCTCATCCATCTGACGGATTGCCTCTTCCAACTCTTCATCTGAAATATAAATCGGTACAGCGTTGAAAAAGCTGATGTCACCTTTAATATCAATGTCGCTTTTTTTACAATAGTCCCCAAAAAGTTTAGTCAATCCTGAAATGTACTGCATGAATAGAGCCATATATGCTTCCCCTGAATTATCATCAACAATACTTGCTATACCTGCTTTAAAATCAATGGCAAGGGCATATGTACGCTCTATCGTTCCTCGAACCGGAGTCTCTTTAACCGTTTTTATTACCCCCTCTGTCAACATCCGCTTAATATAGCGATACAGCGTCGTTTGTGGTATATCTGGATGCAGCTGCGCTAGTTGCTTTGCTGTCATTTCCTTCCCACCACTTAAATTCATGTAAATTTTCCCCATAATAGGATTCATCAGACAATCTATAAATTTATTATCCATCACCGCTTCTCCTTTTCCATATAGGTAATATTACCATTTTGGAAACGATAGTGCAAGAATAATTTATCTGCTAAGCAAATATTTATGCTAATGCTCTCTTCATTTTTTTTCATTGGTGTACGTATATTCTTGGCTATCCATGTATACATGGTATAAGTATTTTTTTCTCTCTCAATCTGGAATTTATCTGTTTCTACTCAGCCTACAGTTTTATTTTATTAATATCCTCTGTAATAATCCAGTCGTCCATATTACTTTCTCTGTTATACTTAAATGATTCAATTTCTTCCAATTGAGATATTTCATAGACAGCTAAAAATTTCTTTCCTGCCCACCTCTTATATTGGTCTTTTGACAGATTTAATTCTTTTTCATACTTTTCTACAAAAGCAATAGATTCATCGGGTGACATTTTTTCACTTTCAACTACTTTGGAGATAATTCCTCTATGAGTAACAATCATGTCACCACCCGTTTCAACAAAATATATTTCATCATTTACTTTTGCTCTGCCGCCTAAAGGACATTTTCTACCTGCTGCGCCTCTAATAATCATTGTTTTTTCATTATGAAGTAGCTTTTCTAACTCTTTTGCCTTTGCATTTAGATATACCAAGTGTTGGGCAATTCCTTCTTTTTCCTGATACCATTCCGCTTTAGCCATACTCTTTCTCCTCTACGATTTCAAATTTAATCTACCTAAAACTCTGCTTTCTGCCTAACGACGACAAGGGAAACAACAACACAGATAATTGAAGTCAAAATTGTTCTAACGATTGAAGCAGGAACAATAACTTGCATAAATGCATTTAGCAGAGCGTGATAAAACACACACAGCCAAAGACTTTTTGTGATGTGATAAATAGCTCCTAATACAAAGGCTGTTCCAAAAAGACTTATCAGGAATAATCCAATATCTTGCGGCTGCATAATTAAAATGGAACCATCCACAACAAAAAACATTATATGCCATATTCCCCAAAGGATTGTTACCAGCATAGATGATATCCCAAATGAAAACTTACTTTCCAGAGCAGATCCTAATAGATACCGCCAACCAATTTCCTCTATACCACCAAATAATATTGCAGCCAAAAACAATCCCGGCAAATCAATCCAGTCCTTGCCTGCTTGCAATTGTCCTTTCAATATTCGTGTCGCAAATAGAATGAAAAGGAATCCAATAATAGCAACGTAGTATCTGATTGGTTGTTTCACATTTAGAAATTCTTTTAGTAATGTAAAGCAGCTATCTATCCACTCATACCTCTTTGCTGTAAACGCCCCAGCTACCGCTGTAGATAAACCACCAACCGCAAGCACAATTATGCCGTAAACACTTCCGTAAATCGGCTGCTTAAACGCATTTAGAGCTAGCATAAGAACACACATCGGAGTCATAATCCCAAAGCTAATTGTGAGATACCTCTTAATTACTTGATTCACAGATAAATTCATTTCCTCTCCTTTGTTTCCCAATCGTCTCCTAGGTAAGCAAAAATCCTCTAACCACCTTATAATATTCTGATGGACAGGTCAGCATTGGAACGTGTCCGCATCCCTCCTTGTTAGTGATGTCAAGCTGTGTGAAAATATAATCTTATTCACCAGCTCCGGCCGGCACTTTATAAGATTTTGGATATGTACTCCACCATTGGAATGCCCGATTGCATCACAAGATTTCACACCTTCCTCTTTAAGAATTGCTGCAAGACCAATACCTGATAGTGAAAAAGATGGCAATGGCGGTACGGATAATGCAATTACCTGATATTCATCTTTAAATTGCTCTATTAAAGGTAATGCCAAATAATGCCCGACTACATTAGATAACAAAGCCAGCATTACCTTATTTCCACTTCCGCTTACCGAATAGCGCCATGTTTCCTCTCCAATTTTCAATTCTTTAATGGTACAACTAATATCTCCATAATACTCGTTACTAATAATTTGAATATTTCCACTCATCTTCTATTCTTCTCCATAGAATTCACTCATTCTTTTCTTCTGGTGGGGTAACAACCAAACCTATATTTCTAAGCCGCCTATTCTCTGCTGGCTCATTGCATGCCAATTCTGCTACCACCTCCATAATTCTTATTATCGCACTTTCTAACTCTTCATTCGATGCATAAATCGGTCTTATATTAAATGCACTAATATCCTTTCTTATGTCGATATCATCTTGTTTGCAATAATTTTGAAAAGACTTGATCAGAATAGAAGTGTACTGCATAAAAAGCATCATATATGCTTCACCTGAATTGCTTTCAACAATATCTTCAAGGCCTTTTTCAAATTCATCAGAAATCGAATATGTCTTTTCGATAGTTCCACGCACTGGCTTTTCTTTGACAACAACAATTACACCATCTTTCACCATTCGCTTTAAATGGCGGTATAATGTTGCCTGTGCAATATCTGGATGACTTTCCGCCAGCTGCCTTGCTGTCATCTCTGCATTTGCAGAGATATCCATAAACAGTCTGCACATCACCGGATTCATAAAACAGTCAATAAGTTTTTGATTCATAACGGCTCTCCTTTTCATTTTAATAATATTATCACATTGATAACAATGAGTCAAGGAGCTATATTTGCCACATAAAAACAGACAAAAAAGCTCCTCACCACTGGAACTTTATCCGGTGATGAGGAGTCTTTTTTTAACTATTCTTTTACTAAAGGGTAGTCGTGAATCCCCCATCAATACTGATACTCCAACCATTTACATAATCTGAGGCCTTACTTGCCAGATACACTACCGTTCCCATTAAGTCTTCCATCTCTCCCCAACGCCCTGTCGGAATTCTATTCGTGATTTTGTCATAAAAGGTCGTGTCCTTCCGAAGTTCAGCATTCACTTCGGTCGCTAAAAATCCAGGTGAAATGGCATTCGTTTGAATATTGTATTCACCAAGCTCATTGGCAAACACTCTTGTCAAGCCGATAATTCCATGCTTTGCTACCGTATACGGTGGGCAGTGTTTATCTGCCGTATAAGATAGCGCTGAACCAATATTGATGATTTTGCCATTACCTTGCTCCTTCATTACTTTTGCCACGGCATGGGATAGAAAGTACACAGCATTTAAATCTAAATTAATACACATGTCCCAATATTTATCCGGGTAATCATCAAAGGAGGCAAAAGCGCTAGCTCCCGCATTGTTTACCAAAATATCAATTCGTCCGAATTGTTCCAGACAGCTTTCCACAATTCGCTCAATATATGACTTGTCAGTTAGATCTCCTTGTAAAAAAGCGATACGTCTTCCCTCGGCCTCTACCGCACTTCTTATTTCGTTAGTATCTTCCGTAAAATGTGGCACAAAGATATCTGCTCCCGCTTTTGCAAAGGCGACTGCATATGCCATTCCCAAGCCTTGATTAGCACCGGTAACAATAGCCACCTTCCCTTTAAGACTAAAGAAATCCAGAGAAAATTGTCCAAATTCGTTTGCCATTCTAATATCCTCCTATCCTAACATTTTCTTAATTGTCGCCACAATTCCCTTGCGGTCCATTCCGTAATACGCATATATTTCGTCAGAATCTCCCAGTACTGAAAACTGATCCGGCATGGCTACACGTTTAAACTTCCCTTTATAACTAGCTTCACAAAGAACTTCTGCTACTGCCCCACCTAATCCTCCATTTATTGAATGATCCTCCACGGTAACAATATTTCCAGTTCTATTTGCCACCCTTAAGATTGCTTCTGTATCTAAGGGCTTAATCGTATGCATATCGAGTACACCAACGGAAATCCCTTCGTCCTTCAAAATTTTTGATGCCATCATGCATTCGTAAAGGCTTGACCCTGTCGATATAATGGTAGCATCATCACCTTCAATTAAATCAATGGCTTTACCAATTTCGAAGTCGTAATCCCCCGCATAGATATCTGGTGAACCAGCTCTGTCAATCCGAATAATCATTGGTCCTTCGTAATCCAGGGACGCACGAATCACTTTACGGCACTGTCCTGCATCAGCTGGTACAACTACCGTCAAATTGGGGATTGCACGATATAACGCTAAGTCCGCAATGTCATTATGGGTTGGTCCACCGCCAGCGGTTACTCCTGAATGTGTTCCAATCAAACGCACATTCACATCATTGTATGCGATATCTGTGTGAATCTGATCCGCTGCTCGTAGTGGCAGAAACGGGCCGAATACCTGAGCAAAAACAGTATGTCCAGCCAATGCCATACCTGCTGATGCACCTACTTGATTTGGTTCTGCAATACCAAAGTTAAAACATCTATCTGGATACTTTGTAATCATTTTTCCTGCACATGACGAAGGTGCCACATTATCACTATAGGTAAAGAGAAATTCTTTTCCTTCATCTGCAAGTTTCATTAGTTCCTCTCCATATGCCTCTCTAGCATTGGATAGCATCTGGTCAAAATCAAACGTCGTCTTAACAGCCATAATTATCTCACCTTCCTATTTTTTTCTACATCTTTAAGCGCTTCTTCTAATTGTTCTTTTGCAATTCCGCCGCCGTGCCATTTATAGTTGCCTTCCATAAAATCTACACCTTTTCCCTTTACCGTATTTGCAATAATAAATATCGGCTTTCTTCGCGCCTGTGAATCAGAGTCTGGCAATGAATCCAGAGCCTCACACACCTGCATCATATCATTTCCATCTTCTATATTAATCACATCCCAACCAAAGGCTTCTAATTTCTTATCCAATGGATCCAGATTCATAACCTGTGCCGTCGTTCCTGTCATTTGCACTTGGTTCTTATCCACAATTGCCACTAAATTCCCTAATTGGTAATGACCTGCGGCCATGATAGCTTCCCAATTGGTGCCTTCATCCATCTCGCCATCACCCACTAAGACAAGTGTACGCCAAGAGGCTTTGCTCGCTCTTGCCCCTAGTGCCATGCCGACTGCGATAGGAAGTCCGTGTCCAAGTGACCCTGCTGAAGCTTCAATTGCCGGCACGTACTTTCGGTTTGAGTGCATCCCAAATTGAGCGGTATCTAAAGTTTCGAAATGCTCCACCATATAGTCCATGGTATACATTCCCATGTCTTGAAAAATTGTGTACAGGGTCTCGCTGCAATGTCCTTTACTTAGCACAAAGCGATCTCGCTCCTCCATCTTCGGATTTTTCGGATCATACTTCATATATTCATAATATAAAGCAACTGTCATCTCAACAATCGATAATTCCCCGCCAAGATGCCCCATCCCTATTTGATAGATAAAATTCAAAAGATCTTTCCTGATCTTTACACATTTATCCTCTAGCTCAACTACTCTTTTTATATCTATCTTGCTCATTCTCTATTTCCTCCTTCTAAAGGTCTTTGTTACAATGGATTAGTATTTTCGGGTATTTTCCTGATACCTGTGCAGCAAAGGCCGCTTCCGCATCATCAATAAAAAACTCTTTGCTAATAAAATCCTCTAGTTGATACTTAGACAACGATTGAATCGCTCTTGGGAAAGCATAGGGTGCTACATAAAATCCCGTCACCGTCAATTCATTAAAGTAACAGTATTCATATAAATTGAACGGCATTTCAAAGGATTTAGGATACATAGCGCCATATATCAATTTTCCACCTCTAGCCGTAATTTTAGGCAAATCACCTACTGCCCGCACCGATCCTGAGCAGTCAATAACTGTGTCAAATCCTCGTCCTTCAGTTATACGCAAACCTTCCTCTATGGTACTTTGTGTTGTTGGATCAATTACATGTTCTGCGCCATATTTAAGACCTAACTCTCGTCTTGCTTCAATTGGTTCTATTAATGTAACGCTAGTACCACCAAATCTCACTATCGATTGTATCGCCAGTAAACCTATTGGTCCGCCACCTGAAATTGCAATCCGTTCACCGTATCTTGGATTTACTTTATCCATCATCCGCACGGCTATTGATATCGGCTCTAACATACAGCCTTCTTTTAAGCTCACGTTATCTGGGAGTTTGTATACCTGCGACTCATGCCATACAATATACTCACTCATACCTGGACGATTGTATTCATCCCCATGTTCACAAAACTGTTGTTGACCATTTTGGCAATAGTAACAAGTACCACAGAACTTCAGAAAGTTGCCTGCTACACGATCTCCAACTTTCAATCCTTTTTTAGTAGCCTTTTTTCCTAGTTCGACAATTACTCCTGACACTTCATGTCCCAGTCCAAACGGCACATCCCAACCAAAAATATTTTCTACTAAATGGGGATCCGATCCGCAAATCGCACAGTAGGCCACTTTGATTTTCACGTCTTCATCTCCCACTTCCTGTTCCTCGATATCCAAAACAGCTACTTTTCCCTTCTTTTCTTCATCGGGGTCATTTAATTTTCCCACTTTTACAACGGATATTGATTTCATCTCTTTTCCTCCTTACAAACCGATTTTTACGACAGATTTTCCCGCTGTGCATTTCGATCAGCAATCTTCTGCTGTATATCTGAAACAGTTTCTTCGTCAAGTCGATAAAATATACCAAAAATTACAATTGTCACTCCAATTACCGCCAACGGAAGCAATGTTGTTAAATTGCGAATTGTTTGAACTACCGCCTCCGTTTGCACTTCATTCGCAACATATCCTGCCGACTCCATTACCGCTGTCGGCAAAGAACCACCGATAATCATTGCAAATTTAATTCCCAAACCAATCAACGTCATTACAATCGCTGTGTACCGTTTCCCTGTCTTCCAATCGGCATATTCCACTGGGTCAGTAATAATCGACCACAGTATTCCCATTAGAATTCCATATCCAAAGGAGGTAATCGCCCGGGCTGCCAACATTCCGCCTAGTGCTCCAGGTGGCATAAAATAGAGCACCAAGGCTCCTATAGCAGCTAGTACCAAGCCTAACATAACCGTACCTTTTTTCTTAATTCTTCTAGTTAACCAAGGTACACATGGCACGCCCGCCACTGAGGGAAGCATCATCATCATTGAAAACCAAGACAACATATCTTCTCGACCTGCATAGTACTTTATGTAGTAAGCTCCCATAGTGGATTGAACCTGACTTAACGTATAGACTCCTAAAAAAAGCAAAAACATTATAAAAACGGGACCTACGGTAAATAATAAACGGAATACATCTTTTATATTTGCTTTGTTATTCGGATCAACCGGCGGTGCTGGAACTCTTTCAATTATCTGGTGCGAACCCCATAATAAAATAATTACCATAACCGCCGCCATAATAGCGGTAGTTACCATGTAGCCCTGAGCCAATGTCATATACTTTGTTAAAAAACCACTTAAATTGGGTAACATAATCGCACATACAACACCACCTGACTGAGCCAGCATCATTCTCGTTGATTGAAGTCTTGTTCTTTCATTCTGATCATTTGTCATTAACGACGCTGCCGAAATATAGGGCTGAATTATAAATGTATACAGCATATTCAATAAGTTATAGGTAATAGCTGCCCACACTAACTTCATTCCATATGAAAAATCTGGAGTCGTATAAGTCAAAACAGCGGCAACACCAAAGGGAATCGCACCCCACATTATATATATCCAGTACTTTCCTTTCTTAAAGGATAATCGTTCACAGATTGTGCCCATCAACGGGTCGTTGATGGCATCCCACAGTCTCGAAACTGCAAACAGAATAGCTACATGCCCTGGTCTAATACCAAAAATATCGGTGTAAAAATAACTGATATAGAGAGCGATACATTGAAAAACCAAATTCATTGCGAAGTCAATGGATGAATACCCCCAAACTTCTTTCCTTGCTAATTTGTAGTACCCGTACTGGGAACTTGTTTTCTCCCAATTCGCTGGATCCTTCATATTCTTACTCATTTCTCTTTCCTCCAACCATTAACAGTTACATTTAACAAGCCGGCCTTGTTTAATCGATCTTGATGTAATTATATATTGCCCCCTTATTTTGTTCAATTTCCAGGACAGACCTGATTTATTAGAATATTGTCCTTTTGAGTAAATATTGTTTGTTAATTAATAAACATTTACATTTGTTTTTTCACAATCCCAACTTTTCATTTTTGTAATTCTATGATATTCTTTTACTGTAACGAACATTTATCGACATTATCTGCTGAAGACGGGGAAAGGAGTTGATTTTTTTGTACCATCAACCAATACATTATCTGTGTGACCCTAATCTGCATACGGTGCCTTTAGGCACATATGATCTGCTCATCAGCTACGTTGATAAGCACGATGAAAACACTGTGGAATTTCCCCATGAACACCCGAAAGAATATGAAATATATTATGCTTTAAGCGGAGAGGTGGATAACTACGCTCACTCCCAAAACTGTCATTTAAAAGCAGGGGAATTTCTATTTGTTAATTCGGGAGTAGAACACGGCACTCTATACAAACCAGAGCAAGGGAAGGAGTATTTAACTTTTGTATTTTCTTTCCGAAAGAAGAACTCAGCAAACAAAGAATCAAAAGATAATATCGTTGAAAAGTTTTTAGAAACTATTGAGAACCATTCCTATATTATCGGTTCTGACACTTCTAGCTGTGCCAAATATATTGACGCCATGCTAGCAGAGGCCGCAACCAGGGAATGGGGATGGGAATATCAACTCCCATTCCTATATACAAACTTCCTGCTTTCACTCATCAGAAATTTTATTGGTCCAATTTCTGTAGCAACCGGTAATTCTTCTGCAACCCTTCCGATTCAGTTTACAAAGTATCTCCATGCAAACTATCAGAATAAGGATTTGTCAATTCAGGAATTAGCCGATCATTTTTATATGACACCCAGACATATCAGCCGCTTATTCAAAGAATATTTTAAGGCCAGCTTATCAAAAACCCTAACACTCTATAGAATTAGCTATGCAAAAAATTATCTACAGAATACAAAATACTCTGTAGATGATATTGCTGACAAAGTTGGGTTTAGCTCTGCCAGTACTTTATCGCGACTATTTAAAGAATATGAAGGAATCACCATTTCCGAATATCGATATCTCTGTAAGCAGAATAAAGCAATCATAAATAATAAAAACCTAGAATAGCTATCCCTTTAAAACAAAGCGAAAACTAATTCTAGGTTTCTTTTATGATTTTTATTTCACCAATAGTAAATTCAAAGCACACCTTTACCCAGTTACAAATTTACTATATCACTACATCCTGTAATTAGCATAGTCGCTAATCGTATTGTTCTCGAAATTATGCTTTGGCAAGTTTTTAGGCACAGGTGAAAATAATGGTGATTCATCATTTGCACAGCAATATCAATTCCTTAAATCTCATTTTCATCTAATTCACACTATTCGAAGAAGGATTCAAGTGAAAGATTGACCACGTTGGCATCTCCTTCCACAGTCACTGGAGTTTTCGTAAAGAGATATTTGAAAGTCGTGTACTTACTGAAGTGAGCAGCTCTCTCATTCAAACCCTCGACTGTCTTGTTCACCTTGAACGAGTTTCGCCACTTGCATTCACCTACAAGCAATTCTTTGCCCGTCACGGACTCTAGGACGACATCTAGCTCATGCACGTTACCTTTCTTATCTTTTCCCCACCACTTGCCAAATGACTTGACAACGAAGGGCAACCCCCTCCTACCATTCAATCGACGAAGATACTGGCGGCTGACTTCCTCAAATATTGGACCAATAAAGTCCGACAAATCATCCAATGCCAAAGCGAAATAGATATCCCCATTACCACGTTCAATTTCTGTTCTAATAGAAAGGATATAACGATACCAAAAGGCAATAAAATTTTCCATAATTTGGTATCTACTCGTCTTCCCCTTTAAGGGATTTGATCCAAAGGGAATGACTCGCTCAATGTAATTTAATTCCTGCAAGGTGATGAGATATTTTGAAATCAAGCTACTCTCAAGCTTTGTAAACCCTGCAATCTTCCCCAAGGTATTTGAACCACTGGCAATAGCCTGAAGTACAGCATTGTAGTTAGCTGGCTCCCTAAATTCTTGCTTCATCAATAAGATTCCTTCATTGTTTAGATAGCCATTGATTTCAAAATAAAGTTCTCGAAGATTCTCTTCAAAACTCAATTCCTGATCAATCAATGACAGATAATAAGGCGTCCCACCGACACAAGCATAGTACCGTATTTTATCTTCATTACTTGCATTTGGATAAAAACGCGCCGAATCATAATAGTCTAGCGGGTTTATCTTCAATTGACCAGTCCTCCTACCAAATAGAGGGCTCTTTTCCCCTAACACTTGATTCTCCATAAAACTCATTGATGAGCCACATAAAATCAAGAAAATGTTTGTATCCTTAAATTCATAGTCGATCACATATTGAAGGATAGAGTTGAGGGATTTATTAGCTGATGCGGCGTAGGGGTATTCGTCAATAACAACCACCAAGTGTTTATCCCCCCATTGCTCTTTAATCATTGCAATAATCCAAAGTAGTAAAATAGTCAAAGGACTAAAAAACACTACTTATAATTATGATAATCATAAGTAGTATACATGACATCTGCTAGAAGTTAATTTTACAATTCAGCATCATTCAAAGTGTCTGCAATTTCCTTTGGGGCTGTTAATTTCCAAATTACCAGCGGTATCCCTACTGATAATAGAATGATGAACGGCGTCATTACTATCAATGGTGCTAGGGAGAAGCTATATGTGGCAGTCCACTGTGACTCAATATAGAATTTGACTACTGTTGTAATTGATATAATACTTAGAAAATATGAGGTGACTAAAATAATTGCTGCCATATTAGTCCCTTCAAAGAGCAACATTGTTGCAAGTTGCTTTTTTGTCATTCCCAATCCTTGCATTAATACAAATTCCTTTTTTCTTGAATTTATTGAATTAAAAATTAAGTTAATCAAATTAACAATTCCTATAATAGTCATCATAATCGCAATAATTTTCTGTATTAGTGTAGCTGCTCTTGTTTCATCCTTATAATTTTTCTCTATGCTATCTTGAGTTATGATTTGTAATTCATCATCCTGATTATACTTGTTGATAATAGCATTTACCTTTTCACTCTTACCATTTTTAGTATTAAAGAAAAACTTTTTGGGCGTATTCCTTGGAAATAGAATTTGAAACGTTAAATTGGGCATATAAAAATCAATATGAAATTCTGCTCCACTCATTTCTTTGCCTTCTATAATCGGATATTGTGCATCTACGATCGCCATCACTTCATATTTTTTTCCGTCAATCTCCACTAATTCACCTACTTTAAAATTAGGTTGTTGTTCTTCGAAATCCCCCCCAATGCTCCCTTGTGCAATGATGTAATCACCACTAGAGAATTTTTCTTTATCAATAATACCATCAACTACTCTTTCAGAAATTCGGTCTGTAACTACTCCATCAATTCCATAAATAATAGCAGTACATTGATGCTCCGTCTTCATTCTTTCATAACCATCTATCCATGCATAATTTTGGGCCATATAATCCAAGATTTCGCCATTGTTTTTTTCATAATATCTGGTAATATTCTCATATGCCACATCTGACAAGACAACTGCTGTATCCTGCATATATAATGTACCTTTTTCGGATATTTCATCCGTGTTTAAAAGATCATTTATTAGTTCCGTTGAAATTGTGTCTCCTTGAGAATTATAATCTCCCCATGAAGTTACAGCCGTCTTCTCAGTAATTGTATAGTTACTAATCGCCACTTCATCCATATATTTATCTATGTCAAAGCTCTGTTCAATAACATATATCCCACTTAGCACAACTAATGCAACTACCATCATAATAAAAGTCAAAGTATTTCTCTTTTTAAATCTTCCCAAATTTCCTATACTCATTTGAAACAAACTCGATATACTTGGTGCTGCTCTTCTAGTTTTTTTATTATAATCATGGCTATTTGTACTCTGTAATAATTCATCTGTATTTATATTACAAATAAAATGAATTGGTTTAATACAACAAAGGACGGCCACACCAAGAATCATCAGCGCACTCGTGAAAAAATCTATGCTGCTCTGATATACCATAATATTTTCTAGTCTTCCTAAGATACTATCAACCAAAAAAGTCCCTATAATACTTCCCATTCCTAATCCAATTACAATTCCACTGATTGTAATTATACTTATTTGCCTTAAGAACACATATCTTAATTGACCATCTGTTGCCCCGACTATCTTTAGACGTCCATACAACTTTATATCAGTCATTGCGGTTATATGAATAATATTATACAAAACCAACAATTCACAAATGAGCACCAATAAAATCCCTACTTTATAAGGCATAGTTTCTACACCCATTGAACTTCTAAGTGATGCATCGTAAACACTATTTAGAACCAGCTCTTTCCCTTCTATATCAAGTTCCTTCATCATTTTACTAAACATTGAATTCCAGTCTTTACCCCTATTAAAAGTAATTGCTATATCATAGGTATCAGAACCCTCCAAGACCATTTCTTCTGATACCCAAATTACTCTTTTTGCTCGCAAATCGCTTCCATTCCAACTGCCCACTACGGTAAATTCTTCATTCGTATTATCTTTGTTAGGAAAACTAAGCGTTACTTTATCACCTAGTTGCTTGTTGCCTAGTTCTTTTAGGATTGTAGAATCTAACGCAATTTCATTCCGGTGCGTTGGCATTCTCCCTTCTTCTGGCAATGCTAATGCATACTCCGCATAAATTTGATCTGCAAATCGAACTTCTGTTGGTCTACCCCCAAATTCACTATTTGTCCCTTCCCCAATATATATTGATTTGCCACAATCACTAATTTTTTCATAAGTTTCTATCTTCTCATACTCAACTTCTGAAATTCCAGATACCACTCCATGTGCAGCATTACCATACTGTTCTAAATAATTTCGCTCCATATTTTTATATGTCGTTGTTGATAATATTCTAAGTGCAGTGACTAACAATGTTATAACACTCACTACAGCTATAAGTAAAAAGTTTCTAAGCAAATGATTTTTAAAGTTCCTATTCATCAATTTCTTAATCATCTGCTTGTTATTTTTCATATTTGCTTTCTCCTTTCGCTTATTTTTTGTACCTTACCATCTCGCAAGTAAATCACTCGTTCTGCATTATCTGCAATCTCCATATCATGCGTAATTAAGATAGCTGTCTGATTAAACTCTCTACATGTCATCTTTAACAATCCTGCAACCTCTAAACTAGCTTTACTATCAAGACTTCCTGTCGGTTCATCCGCCAATATTACTTTAGGCTTTGTGGCCAATGCTCTTGCAATTGCTACCTTTTGTCGTTCTCCATTAGAGAGTGCCACTGGAAGCATATCCATCTTATCATCCAATTTTAAAAGATATGCAATCTGATAAATATACTCTCTATCAACATCTCGGCCATCTAATTCTAGTGTAAAAATAATATTTTCATACACATTCAATTCCGTTAATAAGTTGTATTCGCGAAAGACAAATCCTATATTTCTACGCCGAAAGAGTGCTTTATCATCCTTTCTAAAAAACGAAATATCAGTACCTTCAATTAGGACTTTTCCGCTATCTGGTTGTCGCAATCCACCAATCAACTGCATTAAGGTTGTTTTCCCACAACCAGATGGTCCTACAATTGCTGTAAACCCTTTTTCTATTTCCAGATTTATATTGTCAATAGCCTTAACAACATTCGGTTCTTTGCCATAGCTTTTATTTAAGTCTTTCAGTTCAATTACCTTCATTCTATCTCCTTCAAATTAACTTAAAACTGTAATCGTTGGCATCATAACTGTGCTAAAACAATCCGAGGAACAACGTTGTGCATTTACCCCTGAGCAACTATCATAGCCATCTATCACGTCTGCCAAAAAGAATTCATCGTCGTCTAAATCATCTTCGGTAATAATCTTTTCTCGTAAACTCATCCCATTCTTTTTATTCTTCCAAAACATTTCGTTTCCTCCTTATTATTTGTATACACTTTTTATGTAACCATTTCGTTGCTTTCCGATTATCATTCGTTCATATGTACTCAAAATCGGAAATATTGTTATTACTTTAATTTGACAATCCACCAGAAAGTTCAATAATGTCAATAGGTATTCATTATTTTCATATATGAACTGATTGGTTAATGAACCTATATAAAAATAATCGATTTCTTTTACCATCTTCTTTAGTTTGCTTCTATCAAAAGGATATAGTTCATGAAAGCAAGTATCAATATCGCAAACATCTTTGTACATCCCATATATTTGCATATTATTAAAATCCATATCATCTGCAAAATAAAGCACTTTTTTCTTCTCAAGTGAGTATAACTCCCTCTTATCCCGCTTGTTAAAATAAATTTTTTCAATATTGTCTCGCTTTATAAAATGTTTTAAAAAGTCCATAAAGCTTATCACATTATTTTCTTTTTTTTCGTCTGAAACATACATCCTACAATAAACGCCTGCAAGATAAGGGCATAAAAAGCTATTTCCCTTCCGCACTCCACATCGAACAATGTCAGGTATATAAACCTCATTATCTGAAAATTTAATCACCTTATCTTTATATGTAACCTTACAAAACGAACTTGATTCTGCGGATGTTGTAACACCGATTACATTATCAAAATTAGCTGGATATGATTTCATGCCAGGTATATTATGGTCTGCTGCAAAAATCACAATACCTTTTTTAACAGCTTCATCACAGACTTTTTTTAATTGATCAATTTTTCTTGCTGTAGCTGTGCAACTCCCTAGACTTAAATTAATTACATCCACTTGCTGTTCTATACAAAAATTGATCGCATCAATAATTATGGACAACGTACATTTATTGTCTCCTCGCAAGGTCTGAACTGATAGGATATTAATATCCGGAGCCTCTTTTAATAACACTTTAATTACTTCCGTTCCATGAGAGTTAATTCTACCGTTATGTTCTCTCCGAAACCCTTGTCCATCATAATAGTAATCATCAATTGTCTTTCCTTTAAAAATGACATCTTTCTTATTGACCCCTGAATCAATTACTGCGACTACCATTTTTTTATTCATTTTCTATCATTCCTTTCTTCAGATAGTCATTTTCTATCTTCGTTTTCCCTTTGGTGTCATATCGAACTCTACTGCAATAATGTCCACAATCTGTTTATTCGCTAAAACTATCGGTAATGGCATCAGTTCTCTGGTTTCATTATCTGCATACCCAAACATCATTCCTTGATCACCTGCACTAATAATGGCCTTCTGGTCTACACCAAGTACGATATCTGACGATTGTTGTTTTATTGATATTTTAATCTCTACATCACCAAGCGAAAATCCATCCGCATCACTTTAGTAGCCGTTTTCACTAATTACTGTTCAGACAATTTGTGGAATGTCTAACTTTGCTTTTGTTGTTATCTCTCCCATTACCAACACAATACCAATATTATTTGTTGGATTTTTTGTTATTTCAATTTTATGTTCAAAAAAAACTTTCTACAATAGGAGATGATTAATTCACCCGTGCCACTGTCTAACTGGATCGATTTTTCTTATTTCTCAATGCTATTTATCAAGACTATTTCTTCGCAATATAAAACCACCTGTAGATCATAATCCCACAGATGGCTCTATAATGATTTTCTTAATACAATTATAAACATTTTAAGTTTACTAATTCCTCTGGTACTTCTTCTTGGTAAAAACTCCATCCACTATAACTAACGACAGCGGTTAATGCTAACGACCTTGTTATTTTAGCAAAATGACTTAACAGTAGCTTTTTCCATTTACGACAGACCTTCCTCATGATACTTCCTCCTTACATTTTTTACGGGAATAATAGCACTCGCTATAAAGAATTTTCCTTCTGTAGCTAATGCTAAAACTGCTCCATATTTTTTTAATGTTTCACGTACATTCATTATTCCTAAACCATGTAATCTTTTGTTTTTTTTCTCTGTAGCTAATAGCTCATACTCTTTACTTAAAGTCATGCTATTTTTTATAACGATTGAAAGCATTTCTCCTTTCGTATTAACTTCAAAATATATAATTCTCTTCTCCATTTGAACTTTTTTTGTCGCTTCAATTGCATTATCTAATAAATTCCCAAATATCGAACTAATGTCTAATGGATCTATGAACTCTCCATGATAAAAATCTGCTTTTATCTCTAAACGTATTTCATACTTGCTTGCTTTCGCAATCTTATCTGCTAAAATTATGTCCAAAAACTCATTACCAGTATCATAATAATTTTCATATGAGTTCAATAGTTTTTTTGTTTTCTCACTAATTTCATTCTTGTCAGACAGTAAAAAATGATTTTTCAAGTCATGATATACCTCTTTTATTTTTTCCTCTGCAAGCAGTCTTTTTAAGTAATATTCATTTTTCAGCTTCAAATGATCATTTTCTTGTGCTTCAATCCGTTGTCGTTCTTGCATTTTTGTATAATTTTGCAAAAATATAACTAATGATACAAATGCAAGAAAAATACATATAGAGCACAGGATGAATAAATCAGCGCTTTTTGTATCATGTACCGCTGGTAAACTAATATGTATTGCAAATAATGTAATCATAAATGGTATAGTTACTATTGGAATTAGTAATATTTCACGCAAATTGATTTTTTTCATACTTTTTTTCATAAAAGGCTTTAAAGTATACATAATCGTAAAATGTGTTGCATGAACAAGAAGATTTACTGTCAAAGAATAATCTTCATATATTGCATTATCCGAAAAAATAGGTTCATTAAAATTGTTCCAAACCTGTACAACAAAAATTTGAGATATATAAAGTAAAAACATATAAATAATATTGTATACTGCAAGCTTTATCCATTTACATTCAAATACAAATACACCTATGCATGCATAGCTAGCAACAATAATAACCATTTTAATCATTAAGTTTACATCAAAAAAAGATAATACTACCGTAATACCAATACATACAAAAAAATAAAACACTCTTCTAATACTTCCCTTTACTTTTTCATTTGACAAAAATATCAATAAAGTAATCACTTCAAACGCCGTGGAGACTATATCTATAATCACTGCTGACAATAAACTACTCATCCCCTTGTCCCCCAATACCTAGCCAAGGCTTCCAAAAATCCTTTTTTCTTTGTCTTACTTAATGGTATGCGCTCATTTGTACATAACTTCACTTCTGTACTTTCTACATTTTCTACATAAAACAAATTCACTAAATATGCTGAATGCGACCTTTGAAAACCCATTTGTCCTATTTTCGACTCCATCTCCTTCAAGCTCCAAAAGCACACCAAATTTCCTATGTCTGTATGCACCAGCAAATTTCTATTAAATGTATCAATATAACTTATATTCTTTAAAAAAATCCGATGTTTTCCATCGTTATTATGAAAAAATATATAGGGCTCTTCTTTTACCAACAATTTTTGTACCCATCGCTCCAATTCATCTTTTAACCGCATATAAGAAATTGGTTTTTGAATATAATTTCCTGCATTTACTTTATAACTTTCAAATGCATACTGTAACATCGAGGTAAGGAAAATAATGATAACATCTTTATCTATTTCTCTTATTTTTTTAGCCGTCTCAATTCCATTTAATCCTGGCATTTTTATATCTAGGAAGATAATATCATAATCCCCAATATAAGAAGATACCAACTCTTGTCCTCTTAAAAAGGTATATGGTATCATTTGCACTCCTGTTTCCTCTGTATACCTCTCAATCAACCTTTTTAAACCTTCCACTACCTTCTCTGAATCATCACATATCGCTATCTTAATCATGTTTTATTCCTCATCAAGAACAACACTATTTGCTTCATATCTTATGTTCTTAATACTTTCTACAATCAATAATATTGATATTAAAAATAGGGCTAAAATTATAAATAGACCCATTTCTTTCATCCTATTTGACATAAATATTGTCAATACAACAACCATGTTTACAAAAAGCAATCGTATTCTAATTTTTCGTCTATACACTGGAACCTGATTCGGCTCAAAGGGCCTCTTTTTATGTTCAACTGGTGCTAAACGCAAAATCACAATATCAGCAATAATCATAAGTACATATAAATAACTTTCCAGCACACTATTACTCAATATAATGTAATTCCATACACAACATAAACACATATAACTTCCTGTAAAAACAAGGGTGCAGTTTCTTCTGCATGAGGCATGATATCCTCCTGCAAATACCCTGATCGGGATAAATGCCAGAAGAAAAACAATTGTTTCAATTCTTCTACCACATAGCATACCGATTAACAGAATTAATGAAATGTTAATCATCTCTCCTAAAAATAACTTCATGCCATAAAAATAAATATCATATTCCATTTCCTTTACAACATTATTTCTGATAAATAATTTAACAACCTTATCTGCTATATGCACCATCCCTTTATCCCCCCCTAATTCAGTTAATTAAAGTAATCCTATACAAATATAGTTCATCTCACAATATCTGTTGATTAACTGGGACATTTCAGTGCTTAACCGGATGTTTGTGTCACTTTTCTATTTGTATTTCTATTTGTATTTTTATATATTTTTTTCTTCTTATTATACACAAATTTCATATTTCTTTCCACCTATGTTCAAAAAAAATTTTCGACAAAATTCACCTTTACATATATTGAATAAATATTCAGAAGGTACTACATCATAAAGTAATCCATTTCTACCTTTTATAAGCTTAAAGCTCATAAAAGCAGTTTCGCTATTTACTTGCACTTTTTGCATCTGGTCTGCTATTGCCTGATAAATCTCCCATCTATTCACTTCTTCAGACTCTTTGATTTGGAAAAAATGATATTCTATATTTGTATTAATGACAGTTTTCATATATTCTAAATATCTTTGAGCGACTAAAGAATCTACTAGAAGCCTAAACGACCGCTCAGTAGATTCTCTAATCATTCTAACTAATATTTCTATCATCTCTGGTGAAGTTAATATTATTTTCTCATTTTCAATCGTAAACTTATGCTCTTTCACCGATTGCAACCACCTTTTTTGCATTTTTTACTGATATATTGTAGATAGTATATTGATACAGAGCCACTAAAGTACAAAGGAATATCTCAACCACCATAATTTTCATTTCTCCTGCCGTCAAACGCCCATCATTTTGCCATAAAGTCAATGGATACCAAATCATCATTGCCAGACAGCCAATCATCGTTGGCAGTATATAAATACTTCTGAGCAGTTTCCTAAGCACCCGCTGCAAGTAAATATCATTTGCTCCTAATTTCCTAAGGTCATTAAACACACCCTCATTTCGGATAGTCATTGACATACTACGTGTATACGAGATAATGCCCACCGCTGCGAAGCAAATAATCGTTACAACTATAAACAACAGATAAAACACCGCAAAAGATATGAAACCATTTTTAATTTCCAGTATTTTAATTTGAGGTATATACTTCCAATCTGGATATTCTTCTGGATGGTCTGCATTCACTATTACTAGTTCACCATACCCATACTCTTCACCACCACCTGCAAGCATTTCTTGCTTTTCATCATAGTTAGACATATGCATCATACTACTCGGTGCTAGCCCAACAAACTGTTTATATAATTCCTTACTAAATTCATAAGAATTCTCACTTTCATCTACATTAAATACCACATCTGTCTCTAACAAATTGCCCGTCAATCCTGTTTTTAGAATATTATAATCATCATCACTAATCACAAAACGACTATTTGCTGCAAACCCGTCCGCAACAATCAAACCTGCCCCTTCTTGTGTACCTTGATATGCCAAGTCCTTTTCCACATTACTATACGGATTTTTTACATAGTCCAAATCATTAAACTTATTAAATGAGTTTTCATAAACATTATCATCTTTCAAAAAATAATACTCACCAGTATTAACAACTATACTTCTATCCATCAACTCATTATATTGGCTTGCTGATATAAAAGAATAGTAAAAGCGTTCTTTTTCATACTCTTGTTTCAGCTTTCCATTGCTATCCAAATCGTCTCTATTTACTCCACTACCTATAAGCCGAATCCAATAGACCTCTTGGTACTCTGTTATTTGCACCTTATGACGTTTCGCCATAGTCTCAATCATTTCTTGGTTGATACCATTCATATCATTCAAGAATGTCAATCTAGCATCAATTGGAGTCTCACGTATCATAGCCTGCTCTACCATATATTTTGTCGGTGTATACAAGCAAGCAAATAAACTACAAATAATAAGAAGAGTCACTACTAGCATATTCTTTACTGCAGAATTACCTTGAAATTTTAGCATACCATAAGTAATTATATTTTTATAATATCTCTGTGGCTGACGCCCCCTCTTATGCACACTAATGGAATATACCATAATCCGATAGATACCCCAGACTACTGGTAAAAAGAATAGATTGCTCCATGCTCCTATTGGTCGGTTTGTCACTCTTGCTATGCTAGGGAATATTACTGCCATAATCACCAAACCAACTACTAAAGCAATTGTTCCAAGCATAACATAGCTTCGACTCATTTTATCATTTACTTTCTCGCTTTTACGTTCTTCATTAAGAATATCCATAATATTGCTTCTTTTCATGAACCTTGCAGCTAAAAATAAAATAAATGTTCCTACAATCATTGCAAATAGCACTGATATTAAAATACCGCCGACAGATAATAAGGATACTTTTTCAATTCCTGTCGAAAGTGTAATTTGAAAAGCTTTCAAGATGATAAATGATAAGAGTATTCCTATTATTATCCCGAAGCCTGAACTATTGATTATAATTCCAATTAAGTCTATATAAAGTGCCCTAGCTAATTTTTTCTTCTGGCTCCCCAATGCTAAAAACAAACCAATTTCTTTACTTTTATATCGCAAAAACAAACCACCTGCATATGCCGTAAATACAAAACATCCCAGTAAAGCAACACCAAAAATCATATATACTTGTTTAAGAGAGTCTCCACCTTTTGGTAAAACATCTTTTACCGCTGTATTTGTAACAATTGATATAAATGCCGAAATTAAAATCATGGCAAAAGTAATGCAAAATCTAATTTGTCTATAATTTACCCTTCCACTTTTCTGTAACTTTGCAAATACTTTATTCATTGTCATCACGATCACCACCATTCAACTTACCTAATACATTTAGTAATTCTTGATGAAACTCATTCCGATTTCCTTTGTTTATTAGTTCGATATAAACTTTCCCATCCCGCATTACAATTACACGATCACAATGACTTGCGGCAAAACTATCATGGGTTACCATAAAGATCGTTGCTTTTAACTTCTTTTTCGCCTCAATAAATGCCCCTATTACTGCCTCACTAGAACGACTATCTAAATTTCCTGTTGGCTCATCTGCAAGAATCATTAATGGATCATTCATTAACGCTCTAGCTACTGCTGTTCTTTGTCTTTGTCCACCTGAAATTTCCGTCGGATATTTTTTAGCAATATCCTTGATTCCAAACAGCTCTAACAAAAGCTCCGCCTTTGATTCCATTTGTTGATATGGAGCCTCCTTAATTACTTGTGGAATACATACATTTTCAAACACATTCAAACCATCTAGTAGCATAAAATCTTGAAAAACAAATCCTAGCCTTTCATTTCGCACTTTTGCTATCTGCTCTTCATTTAGCTTTCCTAAATCCTTATCTGCTAATAAAATTTCACCTTTTTCATACGGAATATATTGCGATATACAGTTTAAGAGCGTCGTCTTCCCACTCCCTGATGGCCCCATTACAGCAACAAATTCTCCTTTTCTCACCTTAAAGTTGACATCCTTCAAAACATTATACTTTGCTTTTCCTGTCGTATATGATTTAAATAATTTTTTTACTTCTAGCATAATTTGCCTCCTCAATTTTAATACGCTTCTATCACATTTTCTAAGTTTACTTGTTGGACTGTTTTATTTTTCACTGCGTATATATTGTCAAAGAATTTACATTCTTCTATATTGTGCGTGATAAAAACAACAATTTTATCTTTCTTTATTTTATCAACTAATTGAAACAGTAACTTACGCCGTTCAACATCAATAGATGCCGTACTTTCATCAAATATCAAAATATCTGACTCTTTTAATAATGCCCGCAAAACATCTAATCGTTTTTTTTGTCCTCCTGATAAATTACTAGTTCCGGAATTCAATACTGTGTTCCACTTATCTGGTAAATTATCAATTTCTTCATAGAGATCTAACAATTTGCTATATTCTATTTGCTTGGCATGATTACGTTTGTTCCCTATATTAATATTTTCAATAATACTACCTTCATAAAACAAAGATTCTTGTGCTACAAATGCAATTCTATCTCGCAATGTTTTTACTGATAAATCATTGATTTTTTGATTATTAATAAGGATTTCGCCCTCTTTTGGATCATATAGGCGAAGAATCATCTTCACCATGGACGATTTACCACAGCCACTCCCACCTATAAATGCCGCTACTTCCCCTTGCTTTAATTCAACATTAATCTTTTCGAGGACAGAACTCCCCTTTATATATTCAAAGTCTACATCATTGAAACGAATACTACTAATTTTATCTTCTTCAATCTGAATTCCCTTTTCCTCTTCTTCTTCATATGCTAATACGCTATAAAGCCTTTTCATTGCAATAACTGTACTTTGATAACTATTATTAAATTCTGCGAAGAAAGACATTGGTGAAACTAACATCCCTTGATAATTAATCAGTGCTGTAATAGCTCCTACAGTAAGTTGACCTGAAATCACGCTAAATCCACCAAGTAGCCATATAAATGCCGCTAACAAATAAATCAACAAACCTCCACTATTGATGTTTACCGAATAGACTACTTCTAGCTTAATTTGATTCCTATATTGACTCGAATATATTTCTTTAAACTTTTGATTAACATACTCATAAGCTGAATATATTTTTGTAATAAGTACATTCGTATAGTTTTCGGCAAGAGAACTGAGTGCTTTCTCATTCCATTTCATGCTCTTCTCTGCCAAGTCTTTAACTTTAACACCCCAAAATTTATTGTTCATAATATAAAATACCAGAAGTACTACTGATATAACCATTACTCTCCAATCCATGGAGAGAATCATTATACTTGCCATAATAAATGTAACAATATTGCTTAACGACTTAATTAGCATATAACCACAATTTTCTTTGATTGTATCTACCTCTTTGTTATATTTCGATAAAATATCACTCAGGCTATTTTCATCAAAATATGAATATTTCATTACAGATATTTTATTATTTAACTCTGTTCGCAACCGATAGCTTAATCCTTCTGCAATCTTCGCTAATAAATAGTCTTTTGCAACATTTAAGCCTGCAACAAAGAAATAGCAAAGCAGCATTATCACTACCATCTGCACAAACAATTTTGTATTTTTATTTGGAAATGCGTTATCCAAAAGTGTTCTACAAGTAAGAGGAATACACATTGTCACCATACTTTGCAGCACTGTAACTAAACAAACTAGCACAAAATATTTTTTCTCCATTAATATATATTTTTTTAAAAACAATCTATATACTTTACTCATAAACAGCCTTATTCTCCCTTTATAAAATCCTTGTGCCCCTGAAATCTTTCAAAGATTACTACATTTAAGTAACTTGCAATTCTTGTGAGTGCACTTTCTATCGACTCATTTCGTCTATAATAGTACATAGCATAATCCAACATTAACTTTGTATAAATGCATTTATCCGTGCCAGCTAGTCTATCCTCACTCTCTGCCATTTCTGCTGCACATGGCCCCGGGCAAAAATACTGATACTCGCAGCCAATACACCCTTTATTTTTATCAACCCGGAAAATCTGTTGATACTTTTCTGCTTGCTTTTTGTTCTTTAAATCCACTTGAATCTCTTCAATCGAAAGTTGTCGAATATTTCCCATTGAAAACTTCTTATCTTTAAAGTTTCCGCACATATAGGTTGTGCCATCTGGATGAATTGCTAGTATTTTCCCATAAGCACCACAATTTTGTTTAGGTTGTAAATCCGCTAAGTAACTTCCTGCTAAAGTTTCTTCAAGATACTGTTTTTTTAATAAATATGAAATAATTTCATGTTGAATTTTTATATGTGCATATTCACTTAATGCAAGCTCTTTTGCTGTTTTATCTTCCTTTGCTCTTCCCATCAAGGTTACTATCCTCGTTGTTAAAGCTGCATGGTATTTATGGCATAAATCGATTCCCTTGTAAACATACAGTAAACTCTTCTGATCAATCACATAAGATAATGAAAGAAATACATCCGATTCATTGGCTGCCTTAAATACCGTTTCCATTCTCGCTAGCAATTTAGGATTGTCAAATAAATTTTCAATACTTACTTCTAAAATTCCTATCCGCTCAAAATTTCTTTTTATAAATTCTGGACTTAATAATAGCCCATTTGTTTGGAATACTATTTTCTCTCTTCCAAACTCGGCTGCAAATAGAGATAAAACCTCTTCTATATCCATTCTAACCAATGGTTCCCCACCAGTTATCACTATCTTTTTTAGTGAAAGTTTTCTTAGTTTTGGTATTAATTCCTCTTTTATCTCTTGCAGAGTTAAATCATTTTCTGTCCCTACATGTGGGCCTGAGTTCATTGTACAAAAAGAACAGTTCAAATTGCATTTTCCAGTAACTGAAAAATATACACTTTGTATTTCGTCCTCTTTATTCTCAGTTTCATCTAATAACTGATATCTCTCTTGAAGATATTTTTCAAATGCTTCCTTTCTCTCTGTTGTCGAGGTTTCTTCATTAAATTTCCTTTTACTCATTTTTACCCAGTGAAAATTTGTTGTATTTAAAAAAATAACGGTTTCATTCTTCTCTCTCTTAACCAATTCCTCTAACTTAATCATAGTACCACCTACATTACCAGATGACTGATTATTTCTTCATTATCCACATGAATCTTATGCATAAGTTTTCTCATCTTGCAAAAGATTTTTAAAGGTTTATTGACATCACCTGTACCTGCTAAATTTTGCATAATACATGACTGCTCTACACAATACTGGGAAATATCACAAGATTCACATTTTGGATTGTCAATTCCTCGGAAATTAACCAGTTTTCTGATTCTCTCTTTTTCTATTTTTTTAGTTACATTTCCTAATTCAACAGATGAATCTAAATACCCCGGACAAGCATAAACTCCACCATCAGTTCTGACATATGAACTAACTATTCCAGCCCCACACGAATAGAATTTTTTCCTTTCCTGTTTTTTCAGGTTCACTACCTTATCGGCAAACTCCCAGCGAAATCCTTGATTATTTTTCGCACAGTCAATAAAATAATCAAACGACCGCTCAATTTCCTTTTCTAATACTGCAATTTGTTCATCTGTCCACTTAATGCTTAAATCTACTCCTGTGTCAATATATCTAAGTCCTAACTCCTGGGTTAAAAAAACTAACGATTCATAATATTTTTTGTAATTATTTTCCGTCACTACATTAGTAACTTGAACTACTTTCCCTGTTCGCTCTTCAAATTCTTTAATGTACTTCAAATTCTTTAATATGATATCGAACGACCCTGCCCCTGATGTTGTAACTCGGTTCATATCATGAGTCTCTTGATCCCCGTCAATGCTAATCTTCAAAGTGAATTCCTTTTCAATTAAATAATTCAAAATATCCTGATTGAAAATTGTAGCATTGGTTGTTGTTGAGAACAGCAAAGAATAACCATAATCTTTATTCTTTGCTTCTACATAAGAAACCATTGTTTGTAACATCTGAAAATCTAAAAATGTTTCTCCTCCAACAAAATCTATCCACAAGGTATTATCCTTATGTAGCTTCCCTTTTTCAAAAGCTAAATTAATAGCCTTATATCCTATTTCATCTGACATCTTAGAGCCTGCTTTTTCTCCTAAATAGCAATATTTACACATCAGATTACACTTTTGATTTATTTCCAATGTTAAAATGTACATAATATTAAATCACCTCTCTCTCTTGCTCCACTGACCTCATAATATCTAACATATAAGTACTTAGAGGTGTTTTATGGGAAAATGCTAATTCAATAAAGTTCATGACTCGCTTATTGTAGTTCTGATATAGTTCTTTAATCACTTTATAGTTATGATTGTATAAAATTCGCTGCAATCTACAGATATTCTCATGATGCTGATTTAAAAATCCCGTCATTTTATAATTTAAAAAACCACACTTCGCACCACTACAAGTAAATGCAATATCACACTGTTTACAGCTAGAACATTTTTTAACATTACATCTTGCAGTACTAATAAACTTCTTCCTATCAAATTGTGTTGTTACACTCCCCATGTTCCAAGGCTTTTGATTTGATACAAAACCACAAGGGAAAAATTCACCTTTACTATTTATAATCAAGTGATTTGTAGATCCCGCTGAACAATATGATGGCATCCGTTTATATACAAAAGTAGAAATTTTATAATCATAAAGATTTAAAATGCAATCATCATTTTTTATTAATGTGTTTAAATAAAATTCATCCAATTGAGTCAACTGCTGATCATACTCATTTATCTGTTCTTCTGACCATTTGCTCATTTGATCTAATCCTATATTAATCTTCTTAACTCCCATGTCATAAAAATATAGGACATTTTTATATAGTAAATGGACATTATTTGTTGTAACCGTCATCCTCACCGCAAAGTCCACATTATTTTCCAACATATAAAACATATTTTTCATAATAATATCGTAAACATCTTTTCCATTCACACTATGCCGATTCAAGTTATGAGTTTCTCTGTCTCCATCTATACTAATAGATGTCATTACTTGATTCTCCACCAAAAAAGAGACTGTTTTAGGATCTAATAAAATCCCATTTGTTGTTATCTGTAACTGAAATAATTCCTTGATTTTCATATACTTTTGATTTATAATATCAACGACTTTAAATAATATTTGTTTGTTCATTAGTGGTTCACCACCCAACAGTAACAAATCAATATTGTCATTAGGCATGTTATTTTCAACAATAAAAGCAAGACATTTCTCTAATGTACTTTCTGTCATATAGCTTTTATTTTTGCGATCTCCTTCATAGCAATATTTGCATCGAAGATTGCAATCATCTGTTAAATACAATGTACACTCCATTTTTCAGTCCCCTTTCTTAATTACATGAGGATGCTGACACATCCTCACGTTTATAAACAGTTTTCTTACTTCATTCTAATTAAGGTCACTGATAAATGGAGTTGCTTTTCCACCACCACCACAGTCATTTAAACATCTTGATTTATGAGAATTGCAATATGCATATCCTTCTACTTCATCATCTTGTTCTGCTGTTCCTTCTGCTTTTTCTCCATTACTTTTTGGTAATTTGTTTTTTTCACTCATCTTTTAATCTCCTTCTAATTCAGTGTGCTGATGTATGGTGTCGTATTACTATTACAATCATTTAAACATTTAGATTTACTAGAAGTACAATATGCATATCCTTCTACTTCATCTGTTTCATTTTGAAGCTGTTTCTCAGCTATTTCTTTATTTTCTTTCTCCATAATTTAATTAAGATCGCTCAAAAATGGGGTTGCTTTCCCTCCGCCACCACAGTCATTTAAACATCTTGCTCTATGAGTCTGGCAGTATGCATATCCTTCTACATCCTCATCCTGATTGTTTCTTTCGGTTACAGATTCTTCGTTACCTTTTGGTAGCTTGTTTTTTTCATTCAAAATTAATTCTCCTTTTTCTTTTATTTAGTATCTTTTCCCATTTTCATGGCTTATCTCTTGCCATGCTCATCATCGCTCCTTTCCGTTACTTTAAGTAACTTTTCATATACACAGTATCACAGCCTTTCGTGAATGTATATCGAGATTGATTAACTCGACTTACTCAGTGCGTAATTAACCCTAAGTAAGGAAATATCACCTTACTATATGTACCATGGCACAAAAATCACCGTCTTCGAAGACCACTTCGCTGTGGAATTCAAATCCGGTGTCAGTATTGATATAAACGAATAAGAGAGCCGGTCGCCCTGATGGTATCATACCATAGGGTGGCTTGCTCTCTTTGTTTACGATTTTGGCTCTATACTAAATAAGGAAACACTGGCGGTGAGAAGTTCCAATGTATACTTGTTGATGGAAAGAAAAATCGAATTATAGACATTCTTCCCGATCGTAAATTCAGTCACCTTACTGCTTACTTTTCCTCCTTCTCTAAGCATGAACGCCAGAAGGTAAAGTTCTTCGTTTCAGACATGTGGAAACCCTATATGGAGATTGCCAAAGCCTATTTCCCTAATGCAACGATTATCGTTGATAAATATCATTTCTTCAGAAAACGATGACGCCAACCCTTCGTAAGTATTACAAACAAAGTCGACGA
>NZ_JAMXOD010000024.1 GCF_024721305.1 Aequitasia blattaphilus
AGAGCACCTGCCTTACAAGCAGGGGGTCATAGGTTCGAGCCCTATTGGTCCCATTCACAAAGAAATGTGAACATATATATTATGGATGGGTTCCCGAGTGGCCAAAGGGGGCAGACTGTAAATCTGTTGGCAACGCCTTCGAAGGTTCGAATCCTTCTCCATCCACTCACACGAAAGTGTGTAAGCTGATTACGCAATGCCGTTGTGGCTCAATTGGCAGAGCAGCTGATTTGTAATCAGCAGGTTACCGGTTCAAGTCCGGTCAACGGCTTTTATAAGCTAACAATTTGATAACGTCGCGGGGTGGAGCAGTCTGGAAGCTCGTCGGGCTCATAACCCGAAGGTCGTAGGTTCAAATCCTGCCCCCGCAATTTTGTATGCTATGCATACTTGCCCAGATAGCTCAGTCGGTAGAGCAGAGGACTGAAAATCCTCGTGTCGCTGGTTCGATTCCGGCTCTGGGCATTTTCATTACAAAAATTGAATAATTCTTATGGGTGTGTAGCTCAGTTGGTAGAGCACTTGACTTTTAATCAAGTTGTCCGGAGTTCGAACCTCCGCACGCTCATTAACAGAAAAAGTCGTTTTCCTTGATATTAAAAGGAAAGCGGCTTTTTCTATGTCTTTTAAAGCATTTCCATCTCTCATCAAGGATAATACCCAAAAAAATCAGGTGATTTTATAAAAAATATTAAAATATTCAAAATATGTAAAAAAAGTGCCTAAGATATGATATTCTTATGATATATGTGTGTAATAAGCGTTTTATGAAGGAGAAGAATATGAGGCTAAAGAGAGGAATTGCACTAATTCTTGCGATTATGCTATTGTTCCCATCAAACATGGGAAATATTTTTGCGCAAGAAAACGAGAGCGAAATAATTAGTGATCTTGATTACGGGCAGGAAGAAACTGAGAAAAAGGAAGAATTTGTACAAGAGTACATAAGCATTAAGCTTGATATTTTATGGAAGGATGAAAATAATATTTTATCAAGCAGACCAGACATTGGACAGGTCATAACTCTTTTACAAAATGGAAATGTTCTGGAAGAGAAAACTCTGGAGCTCGTAGAGGAATCTACGGTAGAAGGAGAAGATATAGGGGTATCAACCTACTATATTTATGATTTGCCAAAATACATAGAGGATACCCAGGAGGAGTTTATATATGAAGTCCAAACAACAACTCCAGAGGGGTATCAATTATTAGGGGATGAAAGTGAGTATAGTACAAGTGAAGAGATCGTAAACCTAACACCTGATATAGAAGGTGTTCTTTGTGGAGATAAAAAAATCGGATACTCATTGCCCTTATATTCTGTTAGTGGAATTGTTGAATGGGAAGGAAAAGCACCAATTACCATTGATGAATATTTTAATAACTCTTTCTCAATTATAGATGATAACGGAACCCCTTACCAAGCTTCAATAATCGATAAAGAAGTCTTGGAAAGTAGTGATAGCAAAGAAATATGGAGCTTTAGCCTTAGAGGACTTAAGAAACAAAAACAAGATGGGGGACAAGGGACATATTCTTTTGAATTCCTTGATATGGATGGATATCGTAATGAAATAAATACAATAACATTAAATGAAGATAGAAACGATATTCATGTTTCCTACCTTAGGGAGGAAGAGGAAAAAGAAACGATTATAAATACACCAAATACTCTTTCTAGAAATGAAAGTAAAAAGATTGAGATTAGTGGTGATTGGGATGTGGCAATAACATCTGGAGTCTTTGACGCTCGTATTATCTGGCAGGATAATGAAGACAAGCTTGGTAAGAGACCAGAGAGTCTCCCTACAACCCTTTATTATCAAACAGATGAAATGGATGAAGCAGCACCATTGACAACAGAAGTATGGGATTTCTGGAAGCTTCCAACGGAAGATTATCCTTTAGGAGAGGGAAAAGACAATCCAACACTAAGCAAAGAATCGGCGGAATGGATTAATCAGTATAAAAATCTGCCTACTGTCTTAGTATATACAGATAAAGAGGCAGTGGATGAAAATGGAGATCCCCTTGTACGTGAGACGATAAATATACAGTATTCTTTTACACTGACAAGTGAGAGTGTCAATTATTACGATATAAGCTATGAAAATGGCAATGCAATTTTAACCAGCACATTGCCGATTGATTATACAAAAGAAGACTATACCGTTAATGTAATCTGGAATGACAATGAAAATTTTGCAAACACCAGACCAGAAAATCTACCGTTAGATCTTTACTATCAGATTGAAGGTATGGAAGAAAGTGAAAAGTTGACGGAAGAGATATGGATGTCCTGGGGATTTTCATCGGATACATTTCCATCAGCTGAGGTAGACAAAAATAGTGATGGATGGATATATACCTATTCTAATATTCCAGCAAGTCTGAAATATTTTGATGATGAAGGAAATGGAAAAGGAATAAGCTATGGATTTAAGCTTCAGGATGAAAGTCAATTGGAGGATGAATACACTCTCAATTATAGTGGAAATAATACAGCAGTTTTATCAAGTAAAGCTCCTATTGTAACAGCAGCTGAAGATTATCAAGTAACTGTAAACTGGAATGATAATAAAAATGCATCAAAAGATAGACCTTCAAGTGATGATTTTCAATTAACGGTATATTATACAGAAACCACTGGGGAAGGGACTACAGAAAAAAAAGAATTAACGAAAGAAATTTTGAAAGAGTGGGGGATTACAGTGGATGACTCCTGGCCTTCTATTGATGGAATAGATGGCGAGAATCAAGCAAACTGGATCTTCAAATATGGAGAGCTGCCAACGACAGTTGTAATGACAAGTACAGAAACCGGTGAGAATGAAGAACCTACAGCAGTATCATCGGAATCAACAATCGAATATTTCTTTGAGATATCCAAAAGTACAACGGAAGCTATCTCAGACAGCTATTTTATTGAGAAAGAAGAAGACTCTAATCGAGTAATGCTGACTCATAAGAAACAATTCAATGGGACAAAGGTGTGGATGGATGGAAGTAATAAGTTTTCAACCCGCCGGACAGCGGAAGAACTGGCAGCAAATATTAAATTGTATCGCAGCCATACAAGTGGTACCAATACCGTAACAGATGAAATCAGCTTAACAGGTGATGGGGAAACAGATGCCAAGCTGAATATTAAAGAGACTGCAAATGAATGGGGCATAGAAATTTCCAACCTTCCAGAGTATGATGAAAATGGAAATGTCTATGTTTATTTCCTAAAGGAAGAAGGTTTACCGGAGAATAAGACGGGAATGCCTATTGCAGAGGGAAATAGCTTATCAGACAGCGAATCCGTTGTTTATACAGGAAGCTATGCAAATGAAGGAAATTATCTTGAGGATACATCTGCTTGTTATGACAAAGGAAGAATTATCAATACTTTAACAGACAGTATAGAATATTCTGCGGAAAAGGAATGGCAGGATGATGGAAATCAAACCAGACCAAATGGAAGGTTAATCCTATATCGCTATCCGAATGTTTCAGGCAGGGATTATACTACGGCATCACCAGTTTCTGGTATGGAGCTGCCCCTTGATAAAGACACAACAAAGTATAGTATTGATTTTTCAAAGCTTGAAGGCTATCCAAAAGAAGGACTGCCTCGTTTTGACAGTGAAGGGAACGAGTATATTTACTTTGTTCAGGAAATTCTAAGTGGAGAAGCTGCTGGTAACTACAAGAGATATTATAAGGATAGTGAAGGGAATACAGGAGATTCCAAAAATGCTCTCTTTAACGGACAAACATTGCAAAACAGAAGAACTGGTACCGTAAATGTAAATGTGACCAAGTCCTGGAAAGCAAATGCAAAACAGGATATGGAATCCTCCGTTGATTTAAAACTGGAGAGAAAGATAAAGGGATCTGAGGGAGATTACGAAGAAGTCAAGACAGAAACCCTTGGTGGTTTCCGTGCAGAAGAAATGACCAAGACCCATAGCTTTGAAAACCTGCCACAGTTTGATGAAGAAGGACTGGAATATGAGTACCGTGTAACGGAAGTTGGAGGAACCATTGACGAAAAATCATTTGTAGTAGATGAAAATGGAAAATACACCGTTGATGGATATGCTTTTGAACTTGTTGCTTCATCCAATGGGGATGGGACCACAAGTCTTTCAAACCAACTGGTGGGAACGGCAGAGGTAAAAGTAAAAAAAGTATGGAATGGCTTGATAGAAGATGGTCAAGTACAAGATGTTCACTTTAAAATTTATCGAGACGGCAAGCTGGTTGATGACACGGAGTATAAAATAGAGGCTGCTGATACGAATATTAAAGGTGAAGAATGGAATGGCAATTGGTATACAGTATCTGGTCTGCCTCGTTATGATGAAGACGGAAGAGAGTATGTATATACAGTAGTAGAGACACAACGTCCAGCAGGGTATCACGTGGGCTATAGTTATAATAGGACAGAGGTTGAGAGAGATTATACAAGGGTTAACCTTGTAGAAGCAACCATTACAAATACACCCGCAACACCTGGAAGAGATATTTACGTCAGAAAAGTTTGGGCAGATGATGGGGATGAAAATTGTCGTGACAATGTCGTTGTTGATGTGTATATGAAGGATCAGAAAACAGGAACATTTCAGCATTATAAGTCTGCCACTTTAACAGAAAAAGGTGATTGGGAGGCTTGGATTGGTCTGCCAAACGTAAATAACTTGGAAGAAACCAGTGATTTGACAGAGGAAGAAAAAGAGAAACTTCAGCGGTACTATTGGGATTATTCTAATTACTATGTAAAAGAAAAAAGCGTTGCAGGAGCAGATGTAGAGTACCAAACGGAGTTTCCTATTTTAAGCCCAACAAAGACAATAGTTGGAGAAGTCACAACCCAGGAGCATCATTATGATACGTATGCCCAGGTAGCTTATCGAAATGATACGGATAAGTATGGAACTCTCCAGCCCTCAAGCTATACCTTTACCAATGTGCGCAAAGGAACCGTAAACATTGAGATTCAGAAAGAATGGATCGATCAGGATCACTATAAGACAACCGTAGAGAGTGCCACATTCCAAATTCAGCAGCGGTTGAATTACACAGAGGAATGGAAAGATTATAAGGAAGAGATTGTTCTTACAGAGGAGAAAGAGTGGACACAGAGCATTAATGAATTACCGAAATACGATGGCAATGGAGTTCTGTATGATTATCGTGTGATTGAAAAGTTTGTAAAGGAAAAGAACGTTGAAGAGCCACACAAGGCATCTGGGGGAAGCTTCTCTCTTAGTGACGGACATGTTTATCGTGTGTATACAGATGAAAAACGGGAGTACGGAGAACATACAGAGGGAGAACTACGAGAGGATACGTATACTTATAATATAACCAACAAACGTGCAGAAACGAAAAATATGGACGTATACAAAGTCTGGAAGGATGTTACCCGTAAGGACGAGACCCGCAACCGTTCCGATATGTATTTTGAGCTCTATTGGTCTTACAATGAAAATGGTACCAATCTGAATCAGATGAAGGGCTATGACGATTACGTATGGACAACGACTGGTGACGGTGGATTTAATGACTATTACTGGAAATGTACATTCAATAATCTATCCCGGTATGATGATAAAGGAAAAGAAAAATTCTACTTTGTCAAAGAGGTTATGCCTGTTACAGGAGAATACATAACGGAATACTATACCGGAAGTCCCAAGGAAGTTTCGAAAGAAAGTACAGATACAAGTATTGCAGGAGTTTATGCTATTTTAAAAGAGACCCTTGGAGAAAATGCAAAATTCTTTGATGCCACAGGAGAGAAAAAAACAGGAGAAAATATTTATGCCAAAGATGGAGATACCATTGTCAATAAAAGAATTGGTGACCGCTATCTGACCGGGCAAAAGGTATGGGAGAACATGCCTGAGAATGTGGATACATCCGATTATCCTGGAATTACCCTGGAGCTAAAAATCTATCAATATGATGACAATGCCGGGGAATTTGTTTATTCAGAGGTAACTGGATATGCAACGGTTCAGCTGGATGGAGGAAAAAAGAATTTTGAATTCACGAAAGTTGGAGGAGACGGAACCACTGATAAGTTGGATAAGTATGATTCATACGGTGTTTTCGTTAAATATATAGCCCAGGAGGTCAGTGGACATACACCGGGATACTTTGATCCGGTATATGATGAGTATAACTTAACCGTTACCAATAAGTACATGCCGGAAGAACAGCAGAAGGAACACTTAAGTGTTACCGTAACGAAGACGTGGACAGGTATCCCAGAGGAAGTTGATCCATCCCTATATCCGGAGGTATCCCTTAAGCTATACCGGGTCATGGTAGATGAGGATGGTAATGATACAAAAAATACAGCACCGGAACTTATTGATGATGCACAAAAATTGACTTGTGACGCTTCGAAATCCAGTACGGTTAAATATGAGAAGTTGACAAAATATGCTCCTAATGGCAGACCCTATCGTTATTATGTGGAAGAAGCTATGGACGGTTATGAGACATCGAACGAAGATTTTGAGGATAAAAACTCTGTAGGTCTTTTGGAAAAAGAAGATGGGAACTTCACAAAAGAGATTTTTAAATATGATCTTACCAATACTTACACAGGTGGACCACTATTATCTTTAGGTGGAAGCAAAACATGGGATGACAGTGAAGACTTGTATCAAACACGTCCAGCTGATTTGGAGTTAAAGGTATACCGCGGACGTTTGGATACAAGTGGTTCGTTAATTAGTAGTTCAATCGAAAATATTACAGACAAGATTGAAATAGAATGGATCAAAAATGGCAGCATTTGGAATTATTCCGTTAAGGCAAAAAGTCCTTTGACTGGAAAAACCGAACTTTATGGGGAGATTCTTTCAAGTGAGTATACTTTATATCAATATGCTACCAATGGACAGCCATATGTTTACTATGTAGAAGAAGTAAATCCGGATATGGGAAAGACAAATCAGCGGTATACAGCTCGTGTAACAATGAGTGAAAATGTACTTACTGTTGGCGACAGCACGGGCATTTTGGATTCTGGTGTAAATGTAGCAGCTCAAGCAAAACGAACAGAGGATACCCTTGTCGTTGATTTTAAGAATGAATTGTCCAGAACGACAGCAAGCGGAAGAAAAGATTTCTATAAGTACACAGAGAATCAAAATACAGTTGTATTAACAAGTGCTGAATACAATATGATGCTGCCGGAGAAATTGACTTTTAAACTTCAATATTTTACAGACGGTAGTCAATGGAAAGATTATCAACAAAGGAAAGATGGTGCAACAGAAACCGTAACGAAGACTTTATCAAAGGCTGATTTAAAGAAGAGTAATACAATTTCCTTTAGTATTGAAAAATTGCCTAAGTACGATGCAAGTGGAGCGGCAATACAATATCGTTTTGTTGAGACAAAAATAGGAGATATAACAATAACCAGCGAATATGCAGGAAGCTATAGCGTTACAAATAATCCTGGAGATGGTGCTTACAATATTACCAACACCTTGGAGACGATTCCACTAAAAATCGAAAAGATTTGGGACGATAATAACAATCAAGATGGTGTTCGTCCAGGCAGTATTACCTTTACCATAGTCAGGGATAGTGACACGACGAATGTATGCCTGGTTACGCTGACAGCAGCAAATCAGGAAGGTGAAAATACAAATAAATGGGCTACAACTGTCTATGTACCGAAATATAAGTCTGACGATAGTGGGAAAAGCGAGGAAAGCACCTATTCCGTAACGGAAAATTTAGGAACAAATAAAAAATATTATACCCTTACAACAGGGAGTGCTCAAAATAATTGGACATTGCCAGCTGAAACATCTACGAACAGTGGCACAAAGATATTCACCTTTACCAATAAGCATGAGCCGGCAAAGATGAATCTTGCAGTATCAAAAAACTGGAAAGACAGCCAGATTAATTCAATAGGTGAAGGGAATCGAAGTGATATTCGCTCGAATGAAATCACTCTGACCTTGATGAAATCAGTAGGAGGGGAGTCCCCAACTGCTGTGGGGGTTCCACCTATCACATTGAATGAAGGGAATGGATGGGGAGCACCTCCACTTGATGCAACTACGTGGAAGGATTTACCAGTCCGGGAAAACGGAAAGGACATCTATTACTCTGTTGTAGAAGAAAAGCAGCTCAATTATAAGGCGCCAACCTATGCTTATACCTTAGATTCCAGTGGAAGCAAAGGAAGCATAGTAAAAGGAACCTCAGTAGCGGGAAGCATTGAGGATAGTGGAACGAAAACCCATAAGGCCGAGGCAATCAATGAACTGGAGACAACCCGTCTGACGGTAACGAAAATCTGGAATAACGGAAACGAAGGACTGAGTCAGGAAGCAGATGTAACCTTCCAGCTGTATTACAGTAAGGACAATGGAAGCACATGGACAGAGACAGATACAGAAGTTATTCTGAAAAAAGGAAATACCAGTATTAATTTCAATAACCTGCCAAAAACTTTTACGGACAATGGAGAAGAAAAATTCTATCAGTATAAGGCAGTTGAGACCTCTATTGGAGATGATGATGTTACAGATGGAAAGAATGAAAATGATGAAGATATTAGGACAGCTCATGGATATGAAGTTGGTGAATTTGAAAGAACCAGTGGGAATGAAGGAACCCATAAAGGAACCATTACCAATCGGTTATTGCAGCGAGGAAAGATTACCATTACCAAAGAATGGGATGATGCATCCAATCAGGATGGTATTCGTCCGGAATCCTTGGACTTTGAGTTGATTCAGTCAAATGGAGAATCCTCAAATCCTACAGAAACAAAAAAAATATATACTATGAAGGCATCTGAGAATAGTGGAGATGAATGGAGTTTGGAAATTCCGAATCTACCGAAATATCAACCAGATGGGAGTACAGAGTGGGTATATAAAGTACGGGAAATTACGGATCAAAAGATTACAGATAGTATAACGGGAAGTAAAAAAACGGGATTTTCCGATTATTACAGCACATCCTATAAGGTTGACAACGCTTCTGAATATACAACGGGCACCACCTCTACACAGATTACAGACAGTGTAGTGTTTAAAAATACTTATGTGCCTCGAAAGATGGATCTGAAGGCAACGAAAAATTGGAATCAGGATGATACTATTATCAATGCAGCCATTGGAAACAAGTTGGATGATATCCGTCCGGAGTCTATTACACTGCTGCTTTATAAGACAACAAATCCGGCTGGTGTGATAATTACAGATTCAACAGTGGAGGGAGCAACAGAGGTAGGAAGTAAAACAATAGGAGCTTCACAGAGTTGGACCCATACATGGAGTGGACTAGATCTTCGTGAACGAAAGGATGGGACATCAAAATGTATTTACTACTTTGTATTAGAAGAAAAGGAAAATGGCTACCTTGCCCCTGTCTATGACTACACTTTAAAAGGAAATGGAGATATTGTTAAAAGCGGCTCTGTGGAGAAAGCAATTACTGGAGACATTCACAATGGAACGGCGGTGAAAGAGAACCAGGTAACGGTAACGAATACCCTGGATAAAACATCTCTGGAGGTAACAAAGGATTGGGTGGACTACAATCTGTTTAATCAGCGTCCTGATAATGTAACTTATCAGCTGCAGTACCGCTTGCAGACCGATCCAGAAAGCCAATGGAATAATACCACGAATGAGATTACTTTAACTGCTGATACCTGGACCAATACCTTTTCCAATCTACCGAAGTATAATAAGGAGGGTGTTTCATACGAGTATCGTGGAATCGAAAAAGCAATTGGAGGGACAGCGGTAGACAGTGAGAGTAAAGCCTATGGATATTCATCCACTCAGACAAGTAATACAGAAATCACGAACAGTCTGATTACACGGGAGAAGACGATTACTGTTACCAAAGAATGGGATGACGCATCCAATCAGGATGGCATCCGGCCTACCAGCGTCAAAATGAAATTGGAGCAGCTAAAGCAGGATGGAAACCCTAACAAAACGAATGTGATTATACTGTCTCAGAATAACAATTGGAGCTACACGTGGGAAAACCTTCCCAAATATCGGCCAGATAGATCAGAGTGGGAATATCGAGTGACGGAGGATACATCGGAATCAGATGGTAAGCCAGATTGGTATGCCGCTTCCTATAAAGTAGATAATGATGTCAGCTTTACAATGGGAAAGACATCTTCAAACATAGATGAAACAGTTACTTTTAAAAATAGCTATACTCCTCGTAAGATGAATCTGACTCTCACCAAAAAGTGGGAGGATGCAGCCATAGGAAGAACCATTGGTGGGGAAAACCTGCAGGAAATTCGTCCAGAGTCGATTACCTTTGAATTGTGGAAAACCACCAATAAAGATGGGGTAACCGATTTAACAAAGCTAGAGGAAGAAACCTACAATAAAACCTTGACCAAACCATCAAGTGGTGATTGGAGTAACGCAACATGGGAAGATCTGCCTCTAAGAGAAGGTGGAAAAGACGTCTATTACGCTGTTGTTGAGCGTTCTGTAACGGGTTATAGCACGGTTGCGTACACGTATACAAAGGCAGAGAATAGCGAAGGGAAGATCGTAACAGGTAAAGCAATCACAGGTAGTATACTGGATGGAGCAAGTAGCAAAACACATTTTGCAACGGTTAAAAATACTCTAGATACAACAGACATGACGGTTCATAAAACGTGGGTTGATTACGATCTTTTTGCCCAGCGTCCGGATAACGTAACCTATCAGTTACAATACAGGTTAACAGGTGAAGAAGAGTGGATTGATACATCCTATACCATAGAGCTGACAGGCGAGAACACAACGAATACCTGGACCAATACTTTTCAAAATCTGCCGGTTCGAAACAAGAACAATGTGGCATACGAATACCAAGCAATTGAAACAAAGGTGGGAGATCAAGATGTCACGGAAGTGGATGATTTAAGGGAGGCTCATGGATACACAGTAGGAGACTTTAATTCGGATACAAATACCATTACGAATACCTTGATTGTCCGGGGAGATATTACCGTCACAAAGAATTGGCAGGATGGCAATAATCAGGATGGGATTCGCCCTACCAGCATCAAAATGACCCTGCAGCAGCTAAAGGAAGATGGGGAACCCGCTCGAAGTGATGAAATTACATTGCCACACAATGGAACGGAATGGAGCTATACATGGGAAGATTTGCCCAAATATCACGAGGATGGAGTAACAACCTGGGACTATAAGGTTGTAGAAACCATGACAAGTTCAGATGGTACGGATACGTGGTATACAACAACTTATAAGCTGGACGGGGGAGAGGCAAAGGCGAAATGTGAGACCATTACAGTTTCTCAGAGTGCCCAAAATGTTGCAGTAACCAATAGCTATACGCCTCGTAAGATGAATCTCTCTGTGGGAAAAACATGGAATGATGGGGAGGCAAACAGTATTTTGAATCCAAATGGAATTGATGCTACCCGCCCAAGTGAGAAGCTAACTTATGTTCTATACAAGTCTGAAAATGCTGATATGACAGATAGGACAGAGGTCGGCCGTAAAGAGACAACAAAAAGCAGTGGTTGGAAAACCATTCTTTTTGAAGGGTTAAATCTAAGGGAAGATGGCACCGAGCTTTACTACTCCGTTGAAGAAGTTTCTATAGAGGGGTACACTGCCAGCTATCAATATTCCCTTGATGATTCGACGATAGCCAGCAAGGGAACTGTAAATGGAACAACCGCCCTGAAGGGAAGTGTTTTTGACGGGGCAAATCCCAGAACCCATTCGGCTGCCGTAACCAATACGTTGAACAAAACAGCAATTCAGGTGAAGAAAACCTGGAACCACAAGAGTACAATATTTCCACAAAATCCAGAAAGTGTAACCTATCAATTACAGTACAAATTGACGGGAGAAGAAGAGTGGAAAGATGCTGCCCTATCTCCATTCCAGCTCAGTTTAGAGGATAGCTGGGAGAAGGAAGTGAAGAACCTTCCTGTTGAGAACAATGCTGGCGTTTCATATGCATATCGGGTTAAGGAAATAAAGGTCGGAGATAATTCCTTTGATCAAAACAGCCAAGCCTCTGGGTATGAGGCAACTCAAACAAGTGATGTAGAGATTACAAATACATTAAGTATTTATGAGAATGTAACCATAACCAAGATTTGGGATGATGGAGACAATCAGGATGGTATCCGTCCGGCGACGATTACTTTCAAGCTGACACAGATTGGTGGTGCACAAGGAGTAAAAGAACAGGAAGTCGATGTTCCGACAGACAATGATGGAAGTGTAAGCTATACGTGGACTAATTTACCGAAGTATAAACCAAACGGCGAGGTATGGACTTACAAAGTAGAGGAGGTTACTCCAGAAGAATATACAGCAACTTACCGTACAGGTGATGGGGAATTTAGTGAAGAGATTCCAACAATCAGCCAAAGTGGCACAACGGTCACGGTAAAAAATAGCTACAAGCCTAAGACTATGGATATTAAGTTTACAAAAGAGTGGGGAGATGAAAATGAATTTGGTAATCGCCCAGAAAGTATCTCTGTAAATCTGTATCAATCAGAAACGCTAGTTGGTACTTATGAAATCAAAGCCTCTGAGAATTGGACAAAAACGATTCAGGACTTACCTGTTATGGCAGCAGGAGAAATACTGTATTATTACGCTGAGGAAATCAGTGTGGAAGGCTATGTTAGTTCAACAATTACCTATCAAAACGCAGAGGACAGTGCAGGTAATACGAGGAATAACACAGCTATTGAAGGAAGCATTGACGATCCAGACGGAACGGAGCATTTGATAAACATTTACAATACCTTGGAGACCACAGAATTCAATGTGACAAAGATATGGAGTGACGAAACGCCCTTCCCACAACGAGGAGATGAAGTGACTTTCCAGCTCTTTTATCGAGTGGAACCTGATGGACAGTGGACTAAAAAGAGTGATAGAACCCAGACAGCAAAGGCAGAGAATAGCTGGACAGCAGTCTTTGAAAATCTTCCCGTTAAAAATGCAGCTGGACAGATTTTTGAGTATAAGGCAGAAGAAATAAAAATAGAGAATCAAGGAATTAAGGATCAGAAAGGGTATGGCTATGAAGTAGGGGATTTTGCTCTGTATGATTCAGAAGACTACAAGGGAAGTATCACGAATTCCTTGCTTCTGCGAAATTCCATTACGGTAGAGAAGATTTGGGATGATGGAGACAATCAAGATGGTATCCGTCCAGCAGAAGTGACCATTCGACTGACTCAAGTTGGCAGCAGTAATGAACCTGTAGAGGTGGAGTTAAAGGAAGAAAATCAGTGGAAGTATACCTGGGATAACCTGCCGAAATATAAACCTGATGGAGAGACTCTGTGGACTTATAAGGTTGAAGAAGTCGTTGAGGATGACTCAGTGCTTGATACAGACTACAAAGCGGCCTCCTACAAAGTAGGTGACGGGGAGTATGATGAGGATGCTCCAATCATTACAGGAGAAGATGCACAGTCGGTATTGGTTAAGAACAGCTACAAGCCAAAAACAATGAATTTGAGCATCACCAAAAGCTGGAGGGATGAAAACAATCGTTTTGAAAGCAGGCCTGATTCGGTTCAGTTCCAATTGTATAAAACCACGGATCCAGATGAGGCGTTATCCCATGATGATAGTCATAAAGTAAACAATCCATTGTCCATACAAAAAGACAGCTGGATGAACACGTGGGAAGATTTACCGATTATGGAAGACCAACAAGTTCTTTATTACTACATTAAAGAGATTGAAGTGCCCGGCTATACTTCATCCAGTTATACGTATCAAGTGACTGGCAATAATGGTACGCTGAACACAGAAGAGTCTGCTATTGCAGGAAGCTTAGCAGATGAGCGAGGTACAACACATAAAGCAACGATTGAAAATAGTATCAATACAACAGAGCTGGAGGTAGAGAAAAAGTGGGATGATGAAACCGACTATGTACAACGTCCGGAAAGTGTGGAATTCCAGCTGCAATACCGAAAAGTAACAGACCCGGAAAGCCAGTGGAAGGATGGGGCAGGAGATACTGCACAGCTGACACTGTCTGAGGAGGATGGAAACTGGAAGAAGAAATTTACGAGTTTACCAATTAAAGATGGGAATGGAAAAGATTACGAATACCGGGCCGTAGAAACGAAAGTTGGATCACATGAAATTGGAGAGAACGATACTCAGAGCATGGGATATGCTCTTGGAGACTATAACGCTGAAACGAAGTCCATTACCAATCAGTTAATTACCCGGGGAAATATTACGGTATCGAAGCAGTGGGATGATGATGGTAACCGGGATGGAATTCGTCCAGATGAAGTCAAGGTAAAGTTAATTCAAGTTGGTACCGGAATATATGTTGAAAAAACACTAGACGCTGACAACGGTTGGTCTGCCACCTGGGAAAACCTTCCAAAGTATGACGGGGATGGTTCCCAGTGGATCTACAAGGTGGAAGAGACTGCGGTGAATTCGTACACAACAACGTATCAGTTGGAACAAGGTGAATTTGGAGAGAGCTGTGAAATTGAAACCTCAGACAATTCACAAAGGGTGACGATAAAAAACAGCTATACACCAAAGACCTTAAAGCTGGAAGTGACAAAATCCTGGGCGGATAACGATGATGTGTTTGGTACCCGGCCTGAAGAGGTGACCTTTACGATTATGAAAACCACAGAGCCAACGGATTTGGAAAGTGGTACAGCTGTGGGGACGATAACAATCAAGGAAGATGATTGGAAAGGTACGTCAGAAGAGCTGCCGATTATGGAACGGGTTGAAGAGGTGTCAAAGCAGGTATACTATTTTATAAAAGAGAAGGAAGTGGCGGGTTATACAAGCAGCTTCGTCCAATATGAAAAGAATAATGAAAGCAGTGGCTCAATTGCAAATGAGAGTGCAATAGCAGGAGCATTAAGTGATGCAACAGGGTTAATACACAAGGCTTCTCTTACGAATACACTTAAAACCGTTAAAGTCACTGTGACAAAGCAATGGGATGATGGAAACAATATCTATCAGTCAAGACCAGAAAATATTGCTTTTGCACTTCAACGCCGGAGTCAAGATCGGGAAGAGTTTACAGAGGTTGCAGACAAAACCGGTAAGAGAATCATTCAAAAAACAGCAAGTGCGGCAACGGATGAGACACAAACAATCCTTTTTGATGGTTTACCAAAATGTGATACCTCTGGCGGGGAATATACGTATCAAGTCGTGGAGATTGATCTCGCTGATGAGTATGAGTTTAAAGCAGAGACAACACGAACAAATTCCGGAGACTTTGAGGGAACTGTAATCAATCGATTAAAGCCTATGGAAATTCGTCTGGAAGGTTCAAAGATTTGGAAAGATCAAAATAATAAGTACAAACTGAGACCAGAATCCATTCATCTTCGTGTATATCGGGAAAACCCTAAGTTTCCAAATCAATGGGAAGAGGTATCGGCTGATGAACTGAATATTCAGTGGAAAAAAAATGAGGAAAAAAATCTGTGGACCTACAAAATCACAGGATTGCCCCGTTACGTTGTCTGGAAAGAAATCACTCCGTGGAATTACGCCGTTTCAGAAGATGCTCCAAGGTATTATGAACAAATAGGAGACTCCTATGTAAAAGGAAAGGTAGATAACCAATCCGGTAATATCACAGAGTTGAATGTGACAAATCAGTTGATACAGGATGGGAAGTTAACGGTAGAAAAAGCCTTTAACCGCGGACCGGATACGATGGAGTTTCAGTTTGTTGTCCGTATTAGTCCCAATAAGATAAATGAATTCAATCCAGGAGATATTTATACAGGTGGATATGAGATTTATAATGCATTGGATGATGTAAAAGCAAAACTTCCTATCAAGAGTAAGGAAACAGATAAGAAGGGCGTGATGACAATCTGCGCTGGACAGAAAATCTGTTTAAATGACTTGCCAGATAACTGTTATTATATGGTTGAGGAGCTTCCCCATGATGACTACGACTTTGTTCCGGAAAAATCCAAGAATCTCAGTGGACAATTGGATGATGAATTAGTCAGCGAGGCATTGGTATATAATAAGACCAAGTCTGAAATTGGAATCAGTAATCATACAGTTAATGAAGGCATTGATATGGAAAGAGCTACGAATGCAGGTGGATTTATCACAGTTGGCTGGGGAGATCCAAATGAATGTAATGAGGCGCTCCATTGGATTAATGAAAATGCAGTTACATGGAAGCCAGACCGCTTCTGGACCTATGGAGAGGAATTCAGTATCGTTTATAAGACCTTCTTTGACCCAGAAGAGAAAACACTGATTATCAGCGATTATCTCAATGAAGATGGAAGTGTAAAAGCATTGGCTGAATGCACAAGCAGCAGCAGAGAACTGCTGGAGGATCTTCTATGGAGAGGAGCAAGGCTTTTCAAGGGAGAGAATGGTGAGATTGTTTTAATTCTGGCAGATGATCTAAACGATATGCCCCGGGAAGCTTGCGTGTATGTGAAGTTTAAGCCAACGCTGGGTATCCAGAATATAACCGCAAACCATGAAGGTGGCATTGTGATGGTAGAAAGTGGACATGATGACACTTGTGCAGATGGAATACCATCTTTTGGCGGTTCACCTTATTGCCAGACGACTGCTTATGCAGAACCTTATTCCGGATATCGATTCAATCAAGAGAATATTGTGATTCGAAATCTTGATGATTTAGATGGAGAAGGGGTAAAGCTGAACATTGCTGAAGACGGAACATTTACGGCGCAGCTCCATACCACCATTGCCAGAACCGAAACGGTGGTGCCAATTACAGGACATATTGAAGCGATAAGTTCAACACGAAAGAAAATTGACTTTGATAATCTTCCGGTACCTCTTGAGGTAGATGTGGAGTTTGTAAAAGAAGTGATTATTGAGGACAAAGGTGGCGAGAACCCATTGGAGGAAACCCGGATAGAAACTAAGATAGAAACTCCTGCAGAAGTAAGCAATACTGACAATCAAGTTCAGACGGGAGACAATGGAAACATACTTTTCTATGGAGCTTTAATGATTCTAAGTGTGTTCAGTATGATAGGAATAGGCGTAAGAAAAAAGAAAAGAAAATAGTTTACACAAATTTAACTTGACTTTTCCTAGGAACTTTAATACGATATTTGTGTTAATAAAAGGGAGTAACTTGCGCAAATACTTGAATATGCGTTTACGATGTCGTCAAGTCGATGCAGCCGCATCCGGTGTCGTGATGAAATAGTGAGACTTTTATTGTGTATTAAGTTATGCAATAAAAGTCTCTTTTTTAATGTGAACAGGAGGTAAAGTGTTATGTTGTCAAATGAACAGGCCAAAATAAACCAGGAAAAATACGGTTATAATGAGTTGGTGGAAGGGAAAAAGAAAAGTCTGATTCAGATCTTTTTAGAACAGTATAAGGACTTTCTGGTTATTATCCTTATTGTTGCAGCGATTGCTTCAGGATTTTTGGGAGATATTGAAAGTGCCATTGTAATCTTCGTTGTCATTACGATAAACGCCATATTAGGAACGGTGCAGACTTTAAAAGCGGAGCAATCTCTCAATAGCTTAAAGCAGTTATCCGCACCGGAAGCAAAGGTAGTAAGGGATGGTGTTCTTTTACAAATTCCGGCAAGAGAGGTTACGGTAGGAGATCACGTCGTGTTGGAAGCAGGAGACAGCGTGCCGGCAGATGGAAATATCATTGAGTGTGCATCTCTTAAGGTAGATGAAAGCGCACTGACAGGAGAAAGCCTTGCAGTTGAAAAATCTTTAGATGAGGTAGAGCCTGGGGCAGCCCTTGGAGATCAGACCAACCGGGTATTCTCAAGCAGCTTTGTTACCTATGGTCGTGCGGCTTATAAGGTAACGGAAATTGGAATGGAGACTGAGGTTGGTAAAATAGCTAAGCTAATCCATTCAGCAGAAGAAAAAAGAACACCTTTACAGGTGAATTTGGACGATTTTGGGAAAAAGCTTTCCATTATTATATTAATATTCTGTGGCATTTTATTGGGAGTAAGCGTGTTTAAAGGAGAAGGGATAATTGATGCATTCTTATTTGCAGTGGCATTAGCAGTTGCAGCGATTCCGGAGGCTCTCAGTTCAATTGTTACTATTGTATTGTCCTTTGGAACACAGAAGATGGCAAAAGAAAATGCGATTATCCGAAAGCTTCAAGCAGTGGAAGGTCTGGGAAGTGTATCGATTGTCTGTTCTGACAAAACCGGTACGTTGACACAGAATAAAATGACAGTGGAAGATTATTATGTAGATGAGAAAAGAATTCGAGTGGATCAAATCAACATTGCAAAGGATAGTGAAAAGTTTTTGATGCATTGTAGTATGCTTTGTAATGATTCTACAAATGTGAATGGACAGGAGATTGGAGACCCTACAGAAACTGCTTTGATTAATCTGGGCAGCAATTTTGGAATTGAGGCAATGGATCTTCGGGCAAAATACAGCAGAAAGGCTGAAATACCTTTTGACAGTGACAGAAAGTTAATGGCAACAGCCCATTATCTGAGACACGGATATGCGATGGTTGTAAAGGGAGCTGTTGATGTAATTCTTAAACGTGTTACCAAAATACGTATTGACGGTGTGGAGCGGGAGATTACAAAAGAAGACATTGTCAATATTGAAAATCAGAACATGGAATTTTCAAGAGACGGGCTAAGAGTTTTAGGCTTTGCATATAAAGATTTGCCAGAGGAAAGAGACATCACTTTTGAGGATGAATATGATCTTATTTTTCTGGGTCTGATTTCTATGATGGATCCACCGCGAGTGGAATCAAAGCAGGCAGTTACAGAGTGTATTGAAGCAGGAATCAAGCCAATTATGATTACAGGAGATCACAAGATTACAGCAGCAGCAATTGCCAAGAGGATTGGAATCTTAAAAGATGACAGCGAAGCAGTAGAAGGTGCAGTAATTGAAAATATGTCAGACGAGGAACTACAGGACTACGTTCCAAAAGTATCTGTATATGCCAGAGTATCGCCAGAGCATAAGATACGTATTGTAAAGGCTTGGCAGGATCGGGGAAATATTGTTGCTATGACAGGAGATGGTGTAAACGATGCACCAGCACTGAAGCAGGCAGACATTGGGGTTGCAATGGGAATAACTGGAACGGAAGTATCGAAAGATGCCGCATCAATGGTTTTAACAGATGATAACTTTGCAACGATTATTAAGGCTGTAAAAAATGGACGTAACGTTTATCAGAACATCAAGAATGCAATACAGTTTTTATTGTCTGGAAACTTTGGAGGAATTTTATCGGTTCTATATGCATCCATTGCAGGGCTTCCAGTGCCTTTTGCACCGGTTCACCTATTGTTTATCAATTTGTTAACAGACAGTCTTCCAGCCATTGCCCTTGGACTGGAGCCTCATAGTGATGATGTAATGAAGGAAAAGCCAAGGAAGAAAAACGAATCCATTTTAACGAGAAGTTTCTTGCTGAATATAGGATTGGAAGGATTTGTTATTGGGCTGATGACAATGCTTGCATTCACGATTGGATACAAATCAGGAGGAACATTGTTAGCCCAGACAATGGCTTTTGGAACACTTTGTACCGGAAGGCTTTTCCATGGATTTAACTGCAAAGCGAACAAGCCAACAATATTTACAAAGCGTTTCTTTAACAATATATACTTAGTTGGAGCTTTTTTATTAGGACTTGCGCTTATTGTCTCCGTATTAGTAATACCTGGGCTGCATACGGTATTTAAAGTACAGAGTTTAAATCTTACACAGCTGTTTATTGTGATTGGGCTATCTTTCCTTAATCTGCCAATCATACAGTTATTGAAGAGAATTCGTCATGGAAGAAGCTAAAATAAGGAATTAAATCAGAAGAATATGAAATGGTAAGAAAATCAGAGTTCTCAAGGGGCTTGTGTGACAATAATTGCACAAACCCCTTGTTTTGTGTTATAATCTAGGATACGTATTTTGAGAAAAGGATTGATAAAGATGAATAAAGAAAAGTATTATATCACAACAGCAATTGCATATACGTCAGGAAAACCCCATATTGGAAATACTTATGAGATTATTTTAGCGGATGCAATTGCACGGTATAAAAGGAATAAGGGATACGAGGTGTTCTTTCAAACAGGAACCGATGAACATGGACAGAAAATTGAGATGAAAGCAAAGGAAGCCGGTGTGACACCGAAGGAATTTGTGGATGATGTAGCAAAAGAAGTTCGTGGTATTTGGGATTTAATGAATACATCTTACGATAATTTCATACGCACAACAGATGAATACCATGAAAAACAAGTACAAAAGATATTTGATCAACTTCATACTCAGGGAGATATCTATAAAGATTACTATGAAGGTATGTACTGCACTGCCTGTGAGTCCTTTTTTACAGAGGCTCAATTAGCAGATGGCAAGTGTCCAGATTGTGGCGGTCCTGTATATCCCGCCAAAGAGGAGGCTTATTTCTTTAAGATGAGCAAGTATGCAGATCGTTTAATCGAGCATATTAATACACATCCGGAATTTATTCAGCCGGTATCCAGAAAAAATGAGATGATGAATAATTTTCTAATTCCGGGACTACAGGATTTGTGTGTTTCCAGAACCTCCTTTTCCTGGGGAATTCCGGTGGATTTCGCACCAAAACATGTTGTTTATGTATGGCTTGATGCATTAACAAATTACATCACTGGAATTGGATATGATAACGACGGTGATGATTCAGAGCTATTTCGCAAGATGTGGCCTGCAGATTTACACTTGATTGGAAAGGATATTATCCGGTTCCATACGATTTACTGGCCCATATTTTTAATGGCTCTTGATCTTCCTTTGCCAAAGCAAATATTTGGACATCCTTGGCTTTTACAAGGAGAAGGAAAGATGAGTAAGTCAAAAGGAAACGTCTTGTATGCGGATGAATTAGTAGATTTCTTTGGAGTAGATGCAGTACGTTACTTTGTACTTCATGAAATGCCTTTTGATAATGATGGTGTAATTACCTGGGAGCTTATGGTAGAGCGTATGAATTCGGAGCTTGCAAATACCTTGGGTAATCTGGTAAACCGGACGATTTCCATGACGAATAAATATTTCGGAGGAACAGTGAGTGATTTAGGTGTTTCGGAAGAAGTAGATGGTGATTTAAAGGCTGTTGTGGAAGAAGTTGGGAAAAAGGTAGACGAAAAGATGGATGAGCTTCGGGTTGCAGAGGCGATAACAGAAATCTTTTCTATCTTCAAAAGATGTAACAAATACATTGATGAGACGATGCCTTGGGCGTTAGCTAAGGATGAGGCAAAGCAGGATCGTTTAGAAACAGTGCTTTCAAATTTGATTTCTAGTATAAAAGTAGGAGCAAAGCTATTAGAGCCCTTTATGCCAGAGACATCACAAAAGATTTTGGATCAGCTTGGAGAAGATAAGGTAACAGAGACACCGGAAATCTTATTCGCAAGGCTGGATTTGGAAGAGGTACTTAAAAAAGTAGAAGAGCTTCATCCGACTGTTCCAGAAGAAAAGGAAGAGGAAGCAGGAATAGATATCGAAGATAAAAAAGAAATTAGTTTTGAGGATTTTGGAAGTATGCAATTCCAGGTGGGAGAGATTCTATCATGTGAGGCAGTGCCAAAGTCTAAGAAGCTCCTTTGCTCACAGGTAAAAGTTGGAAGTAAAAAAATGCAGATTGTATCTGGTATTAAAGCAAACTACACACCGGAAGAGATGGTAGGGAAAAAGGTAATGGTACTGGTAAACTTAAAACCTGCAAAACTGGCAGGACTTTTGTCAGAAGGTATGCTTTTATGTGCAGAAAATGAGGCAGGAGAATTATCCTTAATGGTACCGGAGAAGGATATGCCATCGGGAGCAGAGATTAATTAGGAGAAGAGAATGATATTTGATACCCATGCTCATTATGACGATGAACAGTTTGATACAGACAGGGAAGAGCTTTTAAATTCAATGGAAGATGAGGGCGTAGGGCATATTATAAATGCTGCTTCGTCCTATGCTTCCGTAAAGCGTTGTGTAGAACTGGGAAGAAAATATTCTTTTGTTTATGGGTCTGTTGGAATTCATCCAGATGAGTTAGAAGGATTAACGGAGGAAACTTATCAACAGCTGTATCCGTACTTTGAGGATGAGAAGATTGTAGCCGTAGGTGAAATCGGATTAGACTACTATTGGGATACAATGCCAAGAGATGTTCAGAAGAAATGGTTTATACGACAGCTGGATGAGGCGAGAAAAAGAAATCTTCCGGTTTTGATCCATAGCAGAGATGCAGCAGAAGATACTTTGCAGGTAATCAAGGAGCATGGAAGAGGACTTAAGGGAGTTATGCACAGCTTTTCCTACTCAAAGGAAATGGCAAGAGAATATGTAAAACTCGGGTTTTTTCTTGGGATAGGTGGAGTTGTGACTTTTAAAAATGGCAAGAAAATGAAAGAAGTTGTTGTGGATACTCCAATCGAGCATCTTTTGTTGGAAACTGATGCACCCTATTTAACTCCGGAGCCTTTTCGAGGAAAACGAAACTCTTCTGTTTACCTAAAGTACGTAGTCCAGGAAATTGCAAGTTTAAAGGGCTTAAGCTGTGAAGAGGTGATTCGCATTACAGAGGAAAATGCCAGGAAGTTAATTGGGAGAGAGAATGAATAAAAAACCATTGGGAAATCCCCAAAATACCATAGAAGTTCTGCAAAAATATGATTTTGTGTTTCAAAAGAAATTTGGACAGAATTTTCTAATCGATACACATGTGCTGGATAAAATTGTAGATGGCGCTGAGATTACGGAAGAAGATGTAGTATTAGAGATTGGACCGGGAATAGGAACGTTAACACAGCACCTTGCAGAGCGTGCCAAAAAAGTAATAGCAGTTGAGATTGATAAAAAGCTTATTCCTATACTAGAAGATACACTAAACGACTATAATAATGTTACGATTCTAAATGACGATATTCTTAAAGTAGACATAAATAAACTGGTAGAAGAAGAAAACGCAGGCCAACCTATTAAGGTGGTTGCAAATCTTCCTTACTACATAACAACTCCCATAATCATGGGCTTATTCGAAGATAAGATTCCAATTAAAAGTATAACCGTAATGGTACAAAAAGAAGTAGCAGAGAGGATGAAAAGTGGTCCGGGAAGTAAGGATTACGGAGCTCTTTCTTTGGCGGTTCAATATTATGCAACGCCTTATATTGTGGCGAATGTACCGCCGAACTGTTTTATGCCAAGACCAAAGATTGGATCCAGTGTGATTCGCTTAACGAAATACCAGAATCCCCCGATTTATGTGGTAAACGAAAAACTGCTTTTTGCAATTATAAGGGCATCTTTTAACCAAAGAAGAAAAACCCTGATTAATGGTTTAAATAATGCTGCAGTGGTTCCTCTTTCAAAAGAAGAGCTGCTTCTCTCGATTAAGAGTTTAGGAAGAGGTGAGAGTATAAGGGGAGAAGCTTTGACATTAGAAGAATTTGCATCTTTAAGTAATGACATAGATGAAAGAATAAAGACGAAAGGAAGGTAGATACTATGGGAAATGTAGAAAACACATTATTTGATGTGACGGACGAAATTCTCGAGTTAGCTGATTTGTGTGCAACAAATAATGCCATCGACAAGGAACTTTATACAAAGTATGAAGTAAAGAGAGGTCTGCGTGATGTAAATGGTAAGGGAGTTTTAGCGGGGCTTACCAGTATCTCAGATATTATTGCTACGAAAGTAGTAGATGGAGTAGAAGTACCTACAGCGGGAAGCCTTTATTACAGAGGATATAACATTAAGGATTTGGTAAATGGTTTTTTGAAGGCAAAACATTATGGCTTTGAAGAAATTACATATTTACTATTATTTGGAGATTTACCAACAGAAAAGCAGTTGGAAAACTTTCAAAACACTTTAACGGAGAGAAGATCTCTTCCACCTAATTTTGTAAGAGATGTGATTATGAAGGCTCCAAGCAGAGATATGATGAATAGCCTTTCCAGATCTATTTTAAACCTGTATTCATATGATGCAAAGGCGGATGATACATCGATTCCAAATGTATTACGTCAAAGCTTGAACTTAATTAGCCAGTTCCCTATGATGATGGTATATGGATATCACGCATATAATTATCGTAAGGGAGAAGATTTGTTTATTTATGCTCCTAAACCGGGGCTATCTACAGCAGAGAACATTCTTATGATGTTGCGTGAAAATAGAAAATACACAAAATTGGAAGCCAGGATTCTGGATATGGCATTAGTTCTTCATATGGATCATGGCGGTGGTAATAACTCTACCTTTACAACTCACGTAGTTACTTCTTCAGGAACGGACACATATTCTACTATGGCAGCAGCAATGGCATCCTTAAAGGGGCCAAAGCATGGCGGTGCAAACATTAAGGTTACGAATATGTTCGAGGACATGAAGACAGTGGTGAAGGATTGGGAAGATAAGGACGAGGTACGGAAGTACCTGGTAGATCTTTTAGAAAAGAAAGCTTTCGACAAATCTGGGCTGATATATGGAATGGGACATGCTATTTATTCCGTATCGGATCCCCGTGCAGAGTTCTTTAAAAAGTTTGTGAAGCAGCTCGCAAAGGAAAAGGGATTTGAAAAGGAATATAATCTGTATGAGACAGTAGAGATGATGGCTCCAGAGGTAATTGGAGAGAAGAGAAAAATTTATAAAGGTGTCAATGCGAATGTGGATTTTTACAGTGGATTAGTTTATCATATGTTGGATTTACCACCTGCATTATATACACCGATATTTGCAACCGCGAGAATTGTGGGCTGGAGTGCTCATCGCTTAGAAGAGCTCAAGAACGTTGATAAGATTATTCGTCCTGCATACAAAGCTCTCTGTCCACATAAAGATTATATAAAATTAGAAGATCGATAAGCCAAAAGCCGGAACTGTACATTTGCAGTTCCGGCTTTTTCGACTCTTTAATCTTTTTTCTTACGTGCTGATTTCTTATCCCAATCTTCTTTTGGTAATGAGGTATAGATGTTTTTTACTGTTCGAAGAACATAATGGGTACGAGTTTTTCGAATGCCCGGCTGATCTTTAATCCAACGATGGATTTCTTCAAGATGCTGGGAAGAGCGACAAGTTATTTTTAATGTATAGTCAAATTCTCCAGTCTGGTAATAACAGGCAATAATATTTGGATGTTCATTTATACTTTCGATAAAAGCATCTTCGTATTTGGGATGTTCAAGGCTTACTTCAATGATAACGGTTACGTCATTTCCCATGCAGGGTTCATCAATTAAGACGGTATAGCCTTTGATAACGCCACTTTGTTCCATTTTCTTTATTCTCTCAATCACTGTTGATACAGTAAGATGAACTTCTTTACTGATTTCAGAAGCACGTTCTCTTCCATTTTTCTTGAGAATCTCAAGAATTTGGTAGTCAATCTTATCCATAAGGAGACTCCTTTCTTTTGAATGGTATAGCCATTTTTATTAAATCACATTATTCCATAAAGGTAAATGTTAATCATATTTATTTTATTTTACTTTAATGATTGGCAATAAATATGAATGAGCCGGAATTAATCCAGCAACTGTCGCTGATATGCTTGAGCAATGGCTTCTCCACGATTTTTAGCGCCTAATTTATTATAGATATTAGAAATATGAGTTTTTGCTGTGGTAGCTTTTATATACATGCGGGCAGCAATTTGTGCAATGGTAAAGCCTTTAGCAAGAAGAGCTAAAACCTCAGTTTCTTTTTTGGTAAGAGAAACGGCGGGTTTTGTTTTTGTGCTTGTATTCTTTTCAAAATATCTTAAATCAGAGAGTGATTGTCCCGCCTTATGAAGATGAATCATAAGGTGTTGAACCCTTCTTTTTGTAAAGAGTTCCTCGAAGTATTCAAAATGAGATTGAATTAAATTTCTCATATCATCTCCGTAAAGGAAAAGAGAAAACCAGGTCTTGCGTTCTGCTGTTAGTATCTTTAATTGCTGGAGGGATAATTTTACCATATGGGGGCGCCCTGCTAAATTATTTGCAAGAGCTGAAATAATGTAATAGTGAAACTTTTCTTTAAAGGTGGTTGGAGAGATATGAGCCAACAGAAGAATGGATTCACAATACTTTTCTTCTTGTATCAAGCAATAGGCATAAAAAAGTTTCTCAAAATTGCTATTCGGCCTTTGAAAATCATACTGCTCCCGTATAAAGGAGACACCTTTCAAAGCCAGGTGGAGAAAGCATTTTGTTCGCATTAAAATATCCGGCGGCCCTCTTCGCCCATTATAGGCGTGCTCGTTTGTATTGTATTTCTCACAGAGGGTCTGTATATGAGAAAGACCTGGATAATCACCCTCGAAAATATAGATTTGCGTGAGCAGAAAGTAGCAGTATAAGTGAATCAGTGTATCACTATGGCTGGCCTCTAGTAAGAGACCAAGAAGCACCTTTTTGGCATCGTCTATTTTCGCCTCATTTAAAAGCAGACTGCCCTTTAAAAGCAGAAGCAGGTTTTGTGTTGTGCCTTTGCAAAGAGCATCCCAACGGGAGGTGAGCCGGGTAAGACGCAGAGAATAATCAGCAGAAAACAAAGTTGAGTTCTCGATTACAAGAGCATATATTTTACCGAGATAAAAGGGGTTTTGATAAGCAATACGGCTTCCATTTGGCAGGAATTTCATTGCCTTTTCAAGGTAGAAAAGACTTTGGCTGGAATTTTCTTTTAAAAGTACAATGGACAAAAGAAGGTAAGATTCGCCCGGCAGCTCTCGGGAATCTGGAGAAGAGTCAGACTCCAGACAAGGAACCAGATTTAATAAGGCAGACTGTGTTCCAGAGGTGCTTGTATAAAACATTGAAAGAAAGGTATGAGAAAATGCGGCCTCGATTTTCGTAAGAGAAAGATCATGTGGGCAAGCATCGATTAAATCGTAAACTTCTGTATAGGGTAGTGGAGAGCCATGAGTAAGAAGTAAAGGATAGATGCAAAGGAGTGCATTTTCATAATCCTTTGTCTGAGTGTAAACAGCAATTGCATCCTTGAAGTATTGGTTTGATTGATACCAATGTCCACAGTTTTGTAAAAAGGAGTGAAGGATGTTTTTGTCATAAATATTTTTTTGGCTTTGCAGATATTTTTGATAAAGAGGGTGGAAGCATATTTGTTCACCAAAGTCTTTCTTATATATAAAATCCAGATTCAAAATTTCATTACAGTATTGGGAATGAATGTAAGGATCTGCAAGTTTAAGAAGCTCTAAATTAAAAAAAGAAAGGCAGGACAAAAAAGCAAGAAGCCTTTGCAAGTGGGGAGAGTAATTCTTAAAATGATACTTATAAAAAGCTTTCTCCATTGTAAAAAACACTTCATTGTCGCGATTTCTAATGTATTTCAGATAAATATAAAGAGGCCACCCCCGGGTTTCTGCCAAAATTTTTTGACATTCCTCTTCTGAAAGGGTTCGCTTGTAAAGGGAAAAAAGTTCAAGCACTTCAGAATGAGAAAAGGACAGGTCAGAGTCTGTTATGATACGGTAAGGAATTAAAGAGGATACGTTCAATGGAAGGGGTCTTCTGCTGATGACTACAAAATGAAAATAATGCTCCGCTGAGCTGTTAATGTGTAAAAAGTGATTTAGAAAGTTTAAAATGTCAGGGTTATGAAGGCTCTCATATTGATCGAAAATATAGTCTATTTTTCGCAAAGGAAAAAAGAACTCTTTTACCGTCTTTAAAAAACTTTTGATTTCAGCAGGGGATGCAGGAAAATCAGTTTGGCAAATGCGGGAATAAAAAGTGGGATACAATTCACGAAATCCGTGAATGTATTGACTCCAAAAAAGTTCTACATTATTATCGGTTTCATTTAAATCCAACCATATATAAGGGCGGTTGCCTTCTGAGTAGAAAGAGAATGCAGCCACTGTCTTGCCATATCCAAAGGAAGCGCACATCAGTGTAATATTCTCAGAGTGGCTTTCCTCTAATAAATTATGAACACGAGAAGGGATGATAAATAAAGGATTTCCATTATCAAAAGACATAAATAATCTCCCTTTAATTTAAAATAATTACATATTTAATATATTAACATATCGAAGGTGGGTTCATCAAGGGTTTTTATTTTTCTATGCGGATAAATCTTGACATTAAAGACAGTTGTTTCTACTATGAAAGGAGAACATTAGCAGACCGTATCAAAGAAGAGAGGAAAATGATGTTAAAAGTAGTTATTGCCGATGATGAAGAAAGAGTGTGTAGACTGATTGAGTTTCTGATTGACTGGAAGTCGATGGGGATGGAGGTAGTGTCGATTGTCCATAATGGGACAGATGCCTTATCAGCTGTCGAAAAGTATAGGCCCAACATAATCATTACAGATATTAAGATGCCGGGGGTAAGTGGTTTAGAACTAATTGAGGAATCAAAGAAATTAAATCCGAAAATGGAATACATTGTGATTAGCGGATATAAGTCATTTGAATATGCGAAAAAGGCGATTCAATTTGGTGTTTCAAATTATTTACTTAAGCCAATTGACCAAGAGGAATTAAAGCGAACCCTGGAAGAAATTAGGGAAACTGTTTATGAGAGAAGAGAGCAATTATCAAAGGGAAAGAAACTAGAAGTTTATGAGAAGGAGTATTTGATAAGCAAACGTAAAGAACTGATGGAGAGCATCATATTTGGTAATAAGGAACCGGAGAGTAACTATAGCATTGAAGAGCTTAACAAAAAGTTTTGTTATAACTTTCGGCCTGGTCTTTTTCAAACAGTAGTGATTAAAATCGATGGACTGCACGAACAAACCCAAGAAAATAAACAGTATGTAGAAAATACGGTAGAACGAGAGGTTCGCAAGGAGTTAAGTGATTGTTTCGAATTAGGTTCTATGGTTTATGAAGAAATATTTTGTTTTACCCTCAACTATCCAAAAGAAGACTACGATATTGAGGAGAGAATGAAGGAGATTTTGAGAAATTTACTGATTCAAAAAGATATTCTCAAAGATTTTCAAGTTACAATTGGTTTGGGGGAGGCAAGGGAAAAACCGATTGCTTTGTTTGAGGGAATTAAGTCGGCAAAAAGAGCAATTGACCAACGTCTGATTTTAGGAACCAATCGCGTTGTTCAAGGAGAATCGAAACATGCAAAAGACTTCATCAACACGGAATTGGTAACCACCTTTAACCATGATTTCTCCGAGGCAATAGAGGTTCAGAATTTAGAACTCATGATACAGACAATCAATCAGCTGGAAGAGGGAATCTTAGCAGATAAATCTGTGACGGGATATATTATTTATCAGATATGTAAAGAGGTTGTTAATGTCTATCTATTTGCCCTAAAGAAATTTGATTTTCCAACTCAAATTATTGATACGTTGTTTCATCAATTTCATGTAGAGATTCATAATTATGGTTCAGCGCGAGAAACCTTTGAGTATTTAAAAGAAGTCATTCGCAATACTTTTGAAGTGCTAAAGAAGGAAAAAGATTCTCAAGATAAAAAACCGATTAAACAGGCCAAGAAGTTTATTATAGAAAATCTGGATCAACCAATCTCTTTGGAAATTGTCAGTGATAAGGTGGGTTTTAACACTGCTTATTTTAGCACCTTATTTAAGAGGGAAACTGGGGATACGTTTTCTGAATATTTAACAAATTGCCGAATGGAAAAGGCGAAGGAATTTCTTCGGGACACAAGTATCCCAATTGCAGTTATCTGTCAGAAAGTAGGATACAATGATGTAAAACACTTTACAAAGAAGTTTACGAAATACGCAAGCTTGAAACCAAACGAATACCGTAAGCTTTATTCATAGGAGCAGCCATGAAAAAGAAATATTTATTTCAGTATCTAAATATTGGTCTGATTATCCAAACAATAGTTACGATTGTTTTATTCAGTATCTTGTTTTTTGTTGAAAATACGGTTGTGATTAAGGTGATTGCAATTAGTGGAATTTTGGAGTGGATTATTTTTTTGTTCATTCTTATGCGGCAGGTATGGAGGCCGCTCACAAGTCTGAATAAAGCATTTCAGGCCTTTGCAGAAGGATACATTGGATATGATGTGTTTGAGATGAAAAGTGAATTAAGCGAAGAGCATGGAAATATGATGGCTTTGATGAAAGAGTTATTGGATCGAAAAGAACTTCTACAGCTATATAAAAAACAATCCGAATATTTGGCTTTGCAAAATCAGATTAATCCTCATTTTTTATACAATACCTTAGAGGGAATCAGAAGCGAAGCCTTAATTGGAGGCCTTCCAGTTGTAGGAGAGATGGCAGAAGTATTGGCAAAGTTTTTTCGATACACAATTTCAAATATTAGTTCATTCGTGTCCGTTGAAGACGAAATTAGCAATGTTTTACATTACTATCAAATTCAAAAATTTCGTTTTGGAGAACGGATTAATCTTAACATTAGTTTTGATGAGAATGAGGAGAAAGACATTAAAGAGTGCCATATGCCTAAGCTTATTTTACAGCCCATTGTAGAAAATGCAATTAAACATGGGATTGAGCCAATGATGGAAGATGGTATTATTGGAATTCGGTTTCAGCACATTTCCAATCGATTGATTATCGTTATTTCAGATAACGGAGTTGGAATGGAGCAAAAGGAATTAGATGCACTGAATGATAAGCTTGGAAAAATCCAGTTAAATGATGCAGATGCTTTGAATCAATTACAAGGCGTTGCGATGTTTAACGTCAGTAATCGAATCAAGCTGCTTTATGGGGAAGAATATGGAATTCATTTTTACAGCGAACCAGGAGTTGGAACGGATGTGGAGGTTTCTTTACCCTTTAACAAAAAAGAAGATAAATAGGTAAGCGGATGAAGCAGGAACTATTAAGAATTGAACATGTAAGTTTGAATAAATCAAAAATAGATTATCTGAGAAACCTTAGTATGTGGATTGAAAAAGCCGAGATCTTAGGTTTAATCAGTCTGAATTACCATGGCTTAGAGGAGCTGATTGACTTGATTATAAATAACGCGCCGATTCAGCAGGGAAAGGTTTACTATGACGGAAATAGTGTAAACAGCTATTTAGGAAAAGTTAAAAAAGAGAATAAAGTATGTATCATTGACCGCCAAAGCCGATTAGCCCCAGACTTAACTGTTGCAGATAATATTTTTGTTCTGAGAAAAGGTTTTAAAAAGTACTTCATTAATAGTAGTATTTTAGAGAAGGAGGTTGCACGAACGCTTACAGAGTCACAGATAGAAATTGAGCCGAACATCCTGGCAGGTCTTTTGACAGAGGGACAACGCTATCAAGTTGAGTTAATCAAAGCAGTGTCATTTGGTGCGAAATTAGTGATTGTACAAAACGTTGGCGAGCTCCTAAGCTTCAATGATCTATCGAAATTTCATGAGTTAATGAAATGCTTTGCAAAACAAGGAGTTTCATTTTTATATGTTAGTAATGACTATCGAGAGGTCTTTGATATTAGTGACCGAGCGTTATTATACAAAAATGGACAGATTAAGAAAGTTTTATACAAAGATGAAATGCATGAGAGAACGGTTTTGCCATACCTACAACCAATCAAGGACTTAAGGGCACGTGAGAATATGGAGAGAAGGAGTGTCTTACAGGTTAAAGACCTGTATTATGATGCTGCTAATAAAGTTTCTTTTCTCATTCATCAAGGAGAATGTATTACCATTTTGGATAAGGAAAAGGTACTGATTCATCATTCAATAATGGAGCTCATGACACTGGGGATTCAAAAAGGAAATATCTTTTTTAATGGGGATAAATTTGTGGAAGAGGTTTTGCTGATTCCGGAAAATCCGATAAGCAGTACGCTTTTTTTGGATCAAAGTTATCTTTATAATCTTTTGTTTTTAATCGATAAGAAAATTGATAGGAGCGTTATTCCGACGAAGGTAATTGAGAGTGTAAAAAAAGAGTGGGGAAAGAAGATTGGAAGAGTAATGGATTGTTCCAGTATTCGAGACTTAAGCATTCGGGAGAAATATCAATTGATTTACTACAAAGCCATTTTGTACCGTCCCAAATTAGTTATTGTTATGCAGCCCTTTGCAGTAGCGGATTTTAATTTGAGAGAAGAAATTATTAAGTTGGTAGCAGAATTGAAGCAAAGTAATATAGCAGTATTATTGCTGTCATCTTATGCAATTGATATTAAATCCGTATCGGATCAATACATTGTTTTGGGTGAAGAAAGCGAAATCCAATAAATACCCCCCTTTATCAAATGAAGCACCCCTATTCTGGGAAAGAGTAAGGGTGCTATACTTGTGTAAGAATAAAGAACAAGAGGGATGATTATGGAAGAATATATTGTTCAAATGAAAAACATAAGTAAGGAGTTCCCAGGAGTAAAGGCGCTCGATGATGTACAGCTCAATCTGAAAAAAGGAGAAGTGCTGGCCTTTCTTGGTGAAAACGGGGCAGGTAAATCAACACTGATGAAGATTTTAAGTGGGATATATCAAAAGGACACAGGAGAGATTATCGTTGATGGTCAGGTGATTGAGCATATGAACCCGGCAAAAGCCCGGGAATTGGGAATTGCCATTATTCATCAGGAATTGAATATGTGCTCTCATTTAACGGTTGCAGAGAATATTTTTCTTGGACGTGAAAAAACGAAATCCGGGGTTCTATCAGAGAAAGAAATGAGGAAAGAGGCTAAGAAGGTATTAAACCGGTTAAAGATAGATATTGATCCGGATACTCTTGTAGGTGACTTGGCTGTATCCAAACAGCAGATGGTAGAAATTGGAAAAGCACTCTCTGTGAATGCGAGAATCTTGATTATGGATGAGCCCACATCGGCGCTTACATCTGCCGAAATCGATGAGCTGTTCCGAATCATTAATCAATTAAAGTCTGAAGGATGTGGAATTATTTATATCTCTCACAGGTTAGAAGAGTTAAAGCATATTACAGACAGGGTTATCGTTTTAAGAGACGGAAAGTATATTGATACAAAAGAGTTTGAAGGACTTAGCATGGATGAAGTTGTTTCCTTAATGGTTGGCCGGGAGATTAAGAACAAGTTTCCGAGAGTTGAGTGTCAAAAAGGCGATAAGATTTTGGAAATTAAAAACTTAAATGCAGGTAAAATGGTCCGCAATATTAATTTAGAGCTTTATAAGGGAGAAATTGTTGGAATTGCAGGACTTATGGGAGCTGGGCGAACGGAAACGACTCGGGCAATTTTCGGTGTTGATCCAAAGGACAGTGGTGAAATAATACTGGAAGGACAGCCTGTTACCATTCATAAGCCAGAAGATGCTATTCGGGCAGGAATTGTTTTGGCTCCTGAGGATCGGAAGAAGGATGGGTTGTGCACAAAACTTAGTGTTGGTGACAATATTGCCCTGCCAAATCTTGATATTATTTGTAATAAGGCAGGAGTTATTAATAGTAAGAAGCAGGAGCAGATGGTTGAAAAGGCGGTAAAGGATCTTCAAATTAAGTTGGCAAACGACAATGTTGATGCAGGAAGCCTTTCTGGTGGAAATCAGCAAAAAATTGTGGTTGGAAAATGGTTGGCAAGAGATTCTAAAGTGGTTATTTTTGATGAACCGACAAGAGGGATTGATGTTGCGGCAAAAGTAGAAATCTATAACTTGATGAATGCGCTTAAAAAGAATGGTATTGGCGTTCTGTTTGTTTCCTCAGAAATGCCAGAGGTAATGGGAATCAGTGATCGAATCATTATTATGTGTGACGGGCGAATTACTGGAGAACTCAATACAAGTGAAGCAACACAGGAACAGATTCTAAAATATGCAACAAAGTTCGAAGACAAGAGCGGTGAAAATAAAGGAGAGAGTGAAAATGGAAACTAACAAAAAGGGAATCAGAAAAATACTTGCTATTAGAGGGATGGGTCAAGTATTAACGGTAACCGTTGGGTTAATTATATTGTGTATTGTTTTTGGAGTTTTAAATCCCACCTTTTTTTCCAATAAAAATCTGGGCAATCTTTTAAGACAAATTGCACCGATACTTCTAATTGGGATTGGACAATCCTACGTGTTGATAACAGGGAATATAGATTTATCAATTGGCTCAGTTTTAGGAATGAGCTGTATGATTTCTGCAACATTAATGACAAAAGGAATCAGCCCTATCGCCGCAATACTCATTACATTTGTGGCATGTATGGCTGTGGGATTTTTAAATGGACATTTAGTATCTACCTGTTCTTTACCTCCATTTATTGCAACGCTTGGTACAATGACGATTGGTAGAGGTATTGCTCAGATTGTAAATGGAAATTACAACACTGATTCAATTGGGGCAGCAGGGAAGAAGTTTCGTGAGTTTTTCTATTATGGCAAAACCTTTGGCATATACAATACAATTTTAATTGCAATCATAGTATGGATTGTATTTAACTTCATTCTTAGCCGGACACGAACTGGGAGACATATTTATGCGATTGGATCAAATGTTGATGCTGCAAAGTTATCTGGCGTATCGGTAGTGGGAACAACGGTTAAAGTTTATTTAGTAAGTGCATTTTGCTCATTCTTAGTCGGAATTATTACTTGTGCAACGGCAGGTATGGGAACCATGGATTCAGGAACATCATATGAGATGTATGCAGTTGCGGCATCTGTTATTGGCGGAGTATCTACATTAGGAGGACAGGGGATTCTGTTAGGTACTGTGGTTGGTGCAGCAATTTGGGGTGTTTTGCAAAATGGATTGCAGTTTGCAGGAGCTCCCGTTGCCATTCGAAATATAGTGATTGGTGTGATTGTAGTTGTCTCAGTACTATTGGACGTAATTGTAAGAACAGGAAGCTTTAAACGCAAGAAAAAAGCATAGGAAATTAAAGACCAAAAGGTTTTTAAGATAAAAAAAGAGGAGGATTTAAAATGAAGAGGAAATTTCTAGGGTTATTATTATGTGCAGCAATGGTTGGAACCTTGGCAATGGGGTGCAGCAACAAAGCAGACTCGGGAGAAAGTGCAAGTGGAGATAAAGAGGATGCAGCCAGTGGAGGTGGAACGAAAAAAGTTGTGTTAATTACCATGGATCAAATGGATCAGCATTGGAAAAATGTGGATAAGGGATGCCAGGAAGCGGTGAAGGCGTTAGGAGATATTGACTATTCTTGGTCTGCACCAGATGTGAAAGACGATGCAAAGCAAATAGAGTGTATTAATAATGCAGTAGCAGGTGGTGCGGAAGCAATTTTGTTGGCCGCAAATGGTCCAGATGCAGTAACAGCAGCTCTTGAAGAAGCTGCAGCGGAAGGGGTTAAAATTATCTATGTTGACTCAGCAGCAAATTTTGACGGGGAAGCAACATTTTCTACAGATAATGAAGCGGCTGGTGTAACAGCAGGAGAAACAATGTTGGAAGAGTTTGAAGCACAAGGTGTAACAAGTGGTAAAATCGGAATTGTGAATGTGAATTCTGCAACAGCTTCTTGCGTAGCTCGTGAGGAAGGATTTCGAAAAGCATTTGAAGGAACAGACTTTGAATTATTAGAAACACAGTACAGTGAAGGAGATGCAGCGAAGTCACAAGACATTGCAAGTGGTTATATCACACAAGGTGTTGTTGGTATGTTCGGTGCAAATGAAGGTTCTACAGTAGGTATCGGGAATGCAATACAGGAAGAGAGTGGAAGCAAAATTGTAGGTGTTGGATTTGATAAGTCCGATACAATCGGTGAGTTGGTTGAAAATGGATACCTACTTGCAACAATGGCACAAAATCCTGACCAAATGGGTAAATTAGGAATCGAAGCAGCCGATAAACTATTAAAAGGTGAAAGCCTTGATCAAACAGACGTAGACACCGGTGTATCTGTTCTTAAGAAGGGTGATTTTTAAGAGGAGCTTATAATGAGTATCCTACAGTAAAGTAAAAGTAGAAAGTAAAGCAAAAACCCGCGAGCCATGTGGCCAGCGGGTTTTTGTTATTTTTATAGTTATCTAAAGGAATGAGAGTAAAGTGTACATCTTGCGATGTAACTTTATGAGGGGGGTGATAGATGTGTTATTCATCTATCTGAGTATCAGTATAAAGGGTAAATATGTCTAAAGTTTGTTCTTAATCTTAAAGAAAACGAAAGTTCCTTAAGAAAAGCTTATGTGGACAGAGAGAGGTCAGAATGGTATAATCCCCAGTAGTAAAAGCAAAGGAAGACGAAGATGATTGTTATTGCATGTGTAGATGATGCTCTCGGAATGATGTTTAATAAAAGAAGACAAAGCAAAGATAAAGTTCTTCAAAAAGAAATAATGGAAGCAACGGCAGGGAAAAAGCTCTGGATGAATCAATACTCGCTGAATCAATTTCAGGAGGAATTTCCAGAGAGCCATATTCTTTGTGATGAAGATTTTTTAAATAAGGCAGCAGAGGGAGACTATTGTTTTGTTGAAAACATTAGTCTGAAATCTTATGAAGAGAAGATTGAAAAAATCATTTTGTATAAATGGAACAGAAAATATCCTGCAGATTTTTTCTTTGATATTTCCATAAATGAAAATGGTTGGAAGATCATTGAGTCGGAAGAATTTCCGGGATATTCCCATGAAAAAATCACAAAGGAAGTGTATGGTAAATGAGAAGAATTTGTAAAATTAAGTCACGATTCCTTCTGATTGTACTTTGCTTTTTTCTAAGCGGATGCAGTATGGTTCCAGAGAAGTCACAGGAAGAATCGACCCAATATGTCAGTAATATAGAAAGTGTTCCGGAGTTTTCTGGAGAACCTTATGTGGTTGTGAATGAAAATGAACCCTTTTTTGAAGAGGAAGATTATACCGAAGAGGCATTTGAAGAATATAGCGATTTGGATTCATTAGGTCGGTGTGGCGTTGCTTATGCAAATATCGGACAAGAGATTATGCCCACTGAAAAACGAGGAGATATTGGCAGTGTAAAGCCTACGGGCTGGCATTCGATTCAGTATGATAATGTAGAGGGAAAATCCCTCTATAATAGATGTCATTTGGTTGGGTTTCAACTTTCGGGAGAAAATGCTAACGAACAGAATCTTATTACGGGAACCCGCTATTTTAATGTAGAAGGAATGCTTCCTTTTGAAAACATGGTAGCAGATTATGTAAAGGAAACGGAAGACCATGTTCTCTATCGGGTGACGCCTGTTTTTGAAGGGGATAATCTTGTTGCTTCTGGTGTGTTGATGGAAGCAAAATCGGTAGAGGACGAAGGGGATGGAGTTACCTTTTGTGTTTATGTATATAATAATCAGCCAGATATTGAAATTGATTATGCTACCGGAGAGAGTGGGTTAGAGTCAGAAAGTGAAGTGACAAAGAGTGATGTATCGAAAGAGGCTCAAGATAGTGAATATGAGGCAGGAACGTATATCTTAAATAAGAATTCCAAAAAATTTCATCGTATGGATTGTTCCGGTGCGTCAAGTATAAAGGAAAAAAATAAAGAAGAATTTACTGGAAACAGAGAGGAGCTCGTTAATCAGGGCTATGCTCCTTGTCAGCAGTGTAATCCGTAGGAAGTACCTCCTTGCCATGTGTGGCGGGAGGTTTTTTTAAGCCTCAAGAAGTATTCTTCCTACAAAAAAGAGTTTGTTGCTTTTTCAAATACCTGCTGTGACGGCATCACTTTCTTCTCCTTTGCAGGGAACAGGCTGTCATACGCCGCCGCTTTCTGTGTATCCACATTGTAGACACTACTTTCGACCGCCTTGCCCGAAATGTCAGTCAGGCTGTCTGGGGTCAATTCCAACACCAAATGTGCGGCAGGATATTTACCCTCCAGATTGCTGATGCCATATTCTTTAGCGTGGCGAAAGCCAAAGCGCTGATAGTAGCCCTCATAGCCATAGATGAGGATAGCCGCGTAGCCAAGTTCTTTTGCAACCTCGATTGCCTGGGTGATTAGCTTGGTACCGATTCCCTTGTTATGCAGTTGGGGCAGAACACTCACCGGGCCAAAGGTAATGGTGTCGTGCTTTGTACCTTGCTTGTCCCTTACATAAGATTTTGTAAAAAGATGCTGCCCACAATCTTACTGTCCAGCTCGGCTATAAAGGCCAACTCTGGGATGAAATCTGGGGATTTGCGGAGGATGTGTACCAGATAGTGTTCATTTCCGCCGGGTACGTATAGATTCCAAAAAGCATCTCGGGTGACCAATTCCACTGCATGGTAATCGTCCTCCCTCTCATTGCGAATGATTAGATTGTTCATCTCTGTTCTCCTTACCATGTACTTAGATTCTTGTGCCCATCCTGACTAGCAATTGCTTCATGACCTTGAAATATGTGTTACATCCCGGAAGCCGACAAGTGTGCAGCTCTTTTCGGATAGCATCGTCTGGACTCTTTTTTGGGTATCGCCGGAATTTCCGCTGCCGGAGGTTATGATGATTTCAATTTGTTTGCCACTTGGCAACGCCGGGATAATATTATTAAAGGCCGGGGCTGGGAATCCTGCCCATAGTGGCATAGCAATAATAATCTTTTCGTAGGCCGAAAAATCAGCCTGAAAGGGTTGCAGTTTTGCTTGCTTTTGCCGCATTGCTGACAGTGAACCCACAACATAAGCGCCAATGGTAGATGGCCGCTTTTGATCTTTCAGTTCAATAATATCTGCCGACTCTTTAGTAGCCAAAGTCTGGGCCAATTCTCTTGTCTTTCCTGTATAAGAATAAAAAATAATAAGTGTTTTCATGTAAGATATCCTTTCCAATATGGTTAATACGATTAACTGTATTTTATACGATGTAGATGCAAGCGTCAAGAGAGGTTTATCCTTTTGGAAAAAGGCAGCTCTACAGCTCCAGAATTGCCGGCGGTATTTCTATTTAGAAGAATATCGAAATAGTTATTGACGAACAACAAAAACAGTGTTACCATCTAATTAGAAATTTATCTAATTAGATGGGGGTGATTCTTATGGGATTTCCAGAAACATTCAAGGCGTTGTCTGACCCTGTACGTAGAGAAATCCTTGTGATGCTGAAAGAAGGGCGCATGTCTGCCGGAGATATAGCGAAGCACTTTGATATGACAAGCGCAACAATCTCCTATCATTTATCTCAGCTTAAAAAAGCAGACTTGGTCTTTGAAACGAAATACAAGAACTTTATCTACTATGAACTGAATCTGTCTGTGTTTGAAGAAATTATGATGTGGATTTCGCAGTTCAAAAAAGACGAGGGAGGAGCAAACCATGAATAAAAAAACTTTACTATGGATCACTTCACTACTTTGCCTGTTGCCGATTATCTTTTCGGTTGTGGTATATTCTTCACTGCCAGAGCAGATTGCTATTCACTGGAACGGTGCAGGCATGCCGGATAATTATGCCCATAAAGCGGTTGCTGCCTTTGGGCTCCCTGTTGTATTTCTGGCTATCAACTTGTTTTCGAAAGCACGTTTATTAAACGATCCAAAAGAAGCAGGACAATCACAAGCAATCAGACAAGTTGGCATTTGGCTGATACCGATTTTATCCATCGTGCTTGTGCCGGTCACACTTTCCATTGCAATGGGAGCAAACATTCCAATCGTCTTGCTTTGCACTTTGGTTGTAGGAATACTGCTGATTATTATCGGAAACTATCTGCCTAAAAGCAGGCAGAACCACACCATTGGCATCAAGCTGCCGTGGACATTGGCTAATGCGGATAATTGGAACAAAACTCATCGACTGGCGGGGTATCTGTATATCGCCGGGGGCACATTGCTAATCGGGAGTAACTTCCTGTTATCCAATGCTGTTGCTCAAATATTGGTCACTGCTATGATAGTAGTGGTGCTTGTCGTGATACCCATAATCTATTCCTATACACAATACACTCACGGAAAAGCAAAGTAAGGATATCCCATTTACAAGCAAGTTTTTCAATTTGCTTTGTGATGGGATTTCTTTGTATCGGCGATAAAATAAACCACTTGCTATGCGAGTGGTTCCCCTCCTGCTTT
>NZ_JAMXOD010000025.1 GCF_024721305.1 Aequitasia blattaphilus
TGTCTATAATTCGATTTTTCTTTCCATCAACAAGTATACATTGGAACTTCTCACCACCAGTGTTTCCTTTAAACTCATCGATACAGAGCACTTTAGGAAGAGACATAGGCTTAGGGTATAGGAAAAAGATAATTAGAGCAAAGAAACGCCAAAATCGACATTCACCGATTTTGGTGTTTCTTAGTAGGGAGTTATTTTACATCCCCTTTTTAAAATATTAATAAATGTCTGTGGCATGATATCTGCGCACAGTATCAATGCCTGGAATTATGTTGTTTATTTTGCAAAAGTGATGAAACCAAAAGTTGAATTTTTTGAATCATATGATATAATGAAGCAAGATAACACGCAAGATAACACGCAAGATAATAAGCAAGATAGGAAGTGATTTAATGAGCGACAATAACCCGCCTTTTGATATCACACATAAAATGCTCTCTTATGTGAGTAGCATTTCTGAAAAGATAGGCAATATTAATTATCAGCACAACCTTGAATCAAAGCCCCATTTGAGAAGGAATAATAAGATTCGTTCCATTCATTCATCGTTAAAAATCGAAGCCAATTCACTCACATTAAGACAGGTTCGGGATGTAATCAACGGTCACATAGTAATTGGCGAACAAAAAGAGATTCGTGAGGTGAAAAATGCATACGCAGCATATGGAAAAATTACCTCAATTAATCCATACGACTTAAACGATTTAAACGAAATGCATGGAGTAATGACAAAATATCTTGTTGATGAATCGGGCTGCTTTAGAAGTGGAGAGGAAGGTGTATTCAATGGTGACGAATGCATTTTTATGGCACCACCAGCACGGCTTGTTCCAGCGCTTATGAACAACTTATTTCAGTGGATGCAATGTGAGAAGGATAAAATTCATCCACTAATATTGTCAAGTGTATTCCATTATGAATTTGTGTTTATTCACCCGTATGCAGATGGTAACGGTAGAATGGCAAGGCTATGGCACTGCGTATTTCTTACAAAGTGGAAAAGTGTTTTTGAGTTTATCCCGATTGAAAGCCAGATAGAAAAATTTCAGGATGGATATTATAATGCCATTGCACAGTGTCACAAGGATGGTAAATCAAACGTCTTTATCGAATTTATTTTACAACAGATAGATACTGTGCTTTCTGAAATACTAATACAATTGAGCATGAATACAGAAGGCCTGTCAGATTATGTCAAAAGAATGCTTGCTATTATGGAGTATGATATACCATATTCGTCGAATGAAATAATGGATAAGCTCAAGCTTAAATCAAAAGAAACTTTCAGAAAGAATTATATGAATCCTGCGATCAAAAGTAACTTGGTTAAAATGACCATTCCAGACAAGCCAAACAGTAAAAATCAAAAATATGTAAAGTTGTAATAAGAGACTAACCCGGTTTGGATTAGTCTCAATCTTAATGTTTCCAATGATATCACCGACATTTATCACATCATAATACCAATATGTTTTTTTCGATACTGCATAGGAGAACATTCCATAATATTATGGAATGTTTTTGCAAAATAATTTGGGTCATTGAAACCAACGCTTTCCGCAATATCACCAATAGTATGTTCTGAATTTATGAGATATTGCAAGCTCTTTTCAATACGGTATTTTAAAATGAAATTAAAAATAGAGACTTTCATGTGACGTTTGAAAATACGGCAACACTCACTCTTGCACAAATTTAATTCTTTCTCAATATCATCAAGGGTGATTTTTTCGCTATAGTGATTTTCGATGTAACTTAGGATTGTCCGAATCCGGGTATAGTTTCTTTTGTCATATAAAGGAGTATCAAGAGTAGTAAAAGCATTTTGATAAATGATTTTCCAAATGCGGTTTATGATAAAGACCATATCTAACTCATAACCTTCGGCTCTTTCTTGATCAAGGGAGAGCAGGTCGTGATAGAAATTACAAAGTTCTTGATAGCTTTTATCCTCAGGCTTAAAAAGGACAGAGGATATGCCAGGATTCAGAATGATTGGTTTGACGTATTTATCATAAAGCAAACTGTCTTCATATCCATAAATAATTTTTGGATCAAAGGTCAGTGAAATATAGTCACATACTTTGTTTTCATGATTTTTACCAGTGTGAAGGGCAGAAGAATTACAAAAAAGAATGTCTCCTTTCTGCAAATGATGAAGGGAGTCATTTATTTCATAAATCATTTCCCCCTCTGTTACAAGAGTTACTTCGATTTCTGTATGCCAATGCCATAAAAAATTCCCTTGTTCATAACGTAAGATACTTTCTGGACTTATGAGTATGGGAAAGGCATCATTACCGTGTCTTTTACGTTCCTTTTTTGTTGTATCTACAGCAATCTGCATGATAATCACTCCTTGAAATCAATATAGTTCTATTAATATAGATATATTCTAGCAATATAAAGAGAAAAAATCAATATAATACTATCTACATTTTGAATAAACACGTTAGAAGATGAAAATATACGTGATACTAAGTTTTACATATGATATAGTAAAATTATTAGAGAAAATTTCAAGGAGTAATGAGAATGAACAATAAAATCAACAAGATGATTATTTCGGCAATGATGATGGCAGTTGGATTCATATTGCCTTTTTTCACAGGGCAAATTCCGGAAGTAGGAAGTATGCTTTTACCGATGCACATTCCGGTTTTCCTATGCGGTCTGATATGTGGCTGGAGATATGGACTGGTAATAGGTGCGGCATTGCCGATTTTAAGATCCATAGTATTTGGGATGCCGATAATGTTTCCCATGGCGATTTCAATGGCTTTTGAACTGGCAGCTTATGGAATGATTGCAGGATTTTTATACAATCATTCAAAATGGAAGTGTATAAAGAGCCTCTACAAATCATTGATTCTTGCAATGATAGCAGGACGCTTTGTATGGGGAATCATTCAGGGTATTCTATTAGGGATTGGAGGAAATGCATTTACATGGAAGATGTTTTTATCAGGTACTTTGATGGGTTCAATCCCCGGTATTATTGTGCAGCTTTTATTCATCCCTGCAATTATGGTTGCCTTAGATAAAACGAAAATAGTGCCATTTAGTAAGATGCATAAGAATAGCGGAGAAAGGAAGGATGGGGTTGAAAGTTGAAAGTGCAGTAGATGAGCTTCTGGATTGGATTCAATCCAGAAAGAAGCATAAAAGTCATTTAATGATAGGAATTGATGGGAGGTGTGCTGCCGGTAAAACAACACTTGCAAAGCGATTGGCACAGGAAATTAGCTGCTCATATAACGTAATCCCAATGGATTCATTCTTTTTACAAATGCACCAAAGAACAAAAGAACGTCTGAGTGAACCAGGTGGAAATATAGACTATGAAAGAGTGTTAGAAGAAGTAATTACTCCAGGAATTAAAAGGGAAGCATTTTCCTACCGCCCTTATGATTGTAAGAAGCAAAGATTGATGGATAAAGTACAGATGGAACAAAGTGTAGTTACAATAATCGAAGGATCTTATAGCTGTCACCCATATTTTGGAGATCCTTATGATTTAAGTATTTTCCTTGATATACCAAAGGAAGAGCAGAAGGAACGTATTAGAAGGCGGAATCCAGAAGAATATGAGACGTTTATTAGTCGCTGGATACCGATGGAAGAAAAATATTTTAATGAATTTAAGATAAAAGACAAATGTGATACAAGTTTTGTCCTGAATGAAGGAAGAAATGGAGGCAATGTATGATTTATAAAGAATTTCAAGGAATTGAGCTGTCATCATTAGGATTAGGAGCAATGAGACTCCCTGTAATTGATGGTGATGATAGCAGGATTGATGAAGTGGCAGTAAAAGAGATGGTCTCCTATGCGTTAAAGGAGGGAATCAACTACTTTGATACTGCATGGGGATATCACGGAGGCAATTCTGAAACCGTGTTGGGAAGAGCTCTTAAGGATTATGATAGAGAGAGCTTTTATCTTGCTACAAAATTTCCGGGATATGATCTTGAAAATATGGGGAAGGTAGAAGAGATTTTTGAAAAGCAGTTGGAAAAATGTCAGGTGGACTATTTTGATTTTTATCTGTTTCATAATCTATGTGAAATGAATATTGATGGATATTTAGATGAAAAATATGGAATCTACAAGTACTTGTCAGAGCAGAAGGAAAAAGGACGTATTCGATATTTAGGCTTCTCGGTACATGCAAGCTATGATACTTTTGTACGGTTCCTAAATGCATACGGAGATGCCATGGACTTCTGTCAAATCCAGCTGAATTATTTGGATTGGGATTTTCAAAATGCGAAGGCAAAAGTGGAATTGCTGAAGGAATACAATATTCCAATTTGGGTAATGGAGCCCCTTAGAGGCGGGAGCCTCGCATCATTGAAGGAAGAGGATGAGGCAAGACTAAAGAAACTGCGTCCGGAAGAAGGGATTCCCGCATGGGCTTTCCGCTACTTACAGACCATTCCCGAAGTAAAGATGATACTGTCTGGCATGTCGAATATGCAGCAGCTAAAAGAGAATATTAGAACATTTGAGACAGAGAAACCATTAAACGAGAAGGAAAAGGAAGTGCTTTTTGATATTGGCAGTGAAATGATTAAGAAAATAGCACTCCCTTGTACGGCCTGTCGTTATTGTATTAGCAAATGTCCAATGGAACTTGACATTCCGGGATTAATTGAATTGTATAATGAGCACTGCTTTACGGAAAATGGGTTTATTGCTCCGATGGCTCTTATAGCAATGCCGGAAGAAAAGCAACCGGGTGCATGTATTGGCTGCCGCCAGTGTGAATCAGTCTGTCCTCAGCAAATAAAAATATCCGTTGCAATGTCCGATTTTGCTGATAAGATGGCTTGAGCAGAATGCACAAAAAGAGATATGAAAATGAAAACGAAAATCGGTAATATTTACTACAGATAAAATTTATCAATAAGAACAATTTAGTTTGACTAATCCTCCTTTGCACAAGTAATATCAAAGTATAAAGGGGGATTTATTTATGTGGGATATTTTTAAATTAAAGAGACTTGGTATTTTTGCTGGAGGTGTACTTTTTGGAACGGCTGGAGTGAAACTATTATCCAGTAAGGATGCCAAAAATGTATATACGAAAACAACAGCTGCAGTACTTCGTGGAAAAGAGTGTGTAATGAAGACTGCTACTTCTGTACAGGAAAATGCAGAAGATATTTTAGAAGAGGCAAAAGAAATCAATGAGAAAAGAAAAGTAGAGTGAGCCTATGAAATTTATAATCAAGCATGAAACAAAGGGAAGAATGAGAATTCACACTTGTAAGGAGTCCCTTAGTTATCGTGAGGCAGATACTTTACTCTATTACATTTACCGGTTGGTAAACGTGACGAATGTAAAAGTGCATGAGAACACGGGGAATGCAATCATCTATTACACAGGTGAGAGAGAGGAGATCATAACAGCTCTGAAAGCATATTCTTATGAGGATACCCAAGTAGAAGAAAGTCTGATTAAGTACTCAGGAAGAGCATTAAACACTTCTTATCGAGATAAGCTGGTATGCAAGGTATTACTTCGCTACATGGGAAAGCTTTTCGTTCCATATGCAGTAAGAGCTGTGTGGTCCAGTTTAAAAGCTTTAAAATATGTATACAAAGGTCTGCGCTCTCTGGCAAGAAGGAAACTGGAAGTAGAGGTATTGGATGGAACAGCAATCGACGGTGAGGTTATCAGTGGCGTTGCTATGGTAAACCAGGCATCTCTGACAGGAGAATCAAATCCGGTAAAGAAATCCGCAGAAGGCTATGCATATGCAGGAACTGTTGTGGAAGAAGGGGAAGTAATTATCCGCGTAAAAGAAACGACGGGATCAACCAGATACGAAAAAATCGTTGCCATGATTGAAGAGACACAGGCTCTTAAGTCTGGTGTTGAAAGTAAGAATTGCGATAAGCGATGGGGCAGAAATCGCAAGGGAGATTGCGGATATTACGATTTCGGCAGACAATCTTTATGAAATTGTAACCCTTAAACTTTTAAGCGATAGCCTTATGAAACGTATCAAAGGAAACTACAGAAGCATTGTAGGGATTAATACGGGTCTTATTGTACTTGGAGTAGGAGGATTTATTATGCCAACCACGACGGCCTTATTGCATAATCTTTCTACAATTGGAATAAGTGTTAAAAGTATGGAGAACTTACTATCCTAATAATTGTGCATATTTACTATAAAAGCAGTTAAAAAAATAACAAAATTGTAATCAATTTACTAGGGTGATATAATTCTAATATACAAGAAAGAAAAAAGAACCATAATGGTTCTTTTTTCATATTCAACTTGGATAAATAAGGAGGAGTTATATGAGTAGGTTACAAGTAAAAAAATCTGACGCGGTTCAGGCATCTGTTGACCACATGTATCAAGTACTGGAACGCAGAATGATTGCCGGAGTTGTGGATTCCTGTCCGGCCGATTTTCATTTGGGGTTTCTAAAAATGTGTCATGCCCAGACCTGTGGAAAATGTGCAACGTGTCGAATTGGTTTGAAACAGCTTCAGTATTTGTTGGAAAGCATACTGGAGAACAAGGCGGATGTGGGGACAATCGACTTGATTATGGACACGGCAAAAAACATCTATGAATCAGCAGACTGTGCAATTGGTTATGAGGCTGCCAGAATGATTTATCACGGCGTGAAAGAATGCTACGATGAATACGTAAAGTATATTCAACAGAAAGGAAATGTAGACGCAACTAAGAATCCAGTACCATGTATTGCTGATTGTCCAGCAAATGTAGACGTTCCAGGATACATGGCTCTTATGTACGAAGGACGATATGAGGATGCGGTTCGTTTAATTAAAAGAGACAATCCATTTCCAACTACCTGTGCTTTTGTCTGTGAGCATCCCTGTGAACGAAAGTGTCGTCGAAGAATGATTGATACGCCGGTCAATATACGTGGAATTAAAAGAGCCGCTGTTGATTTTGCTAAGAATGTACCAAACGAAAAAATTGCAGAATCTACAGGGAAGAAGATTGCAATTGTAGGTGGAGGCCCTAGTGGGCTGAGTGCGGCTTACTACTTAACTTTGATGGGGCATGAAGTAGAAGTCTATGAGGAAAAATCGAAACTGGGAGGAATGCTTCGTTATGGTATTCCAAGTTACCGTTTTCCGAGGGAAAGACTTCAAGATGATATTGATGCAATCATCGGTTTGGGGGTAAAGGTTCACACAAATGTACGGATTGGACAAGATATTTCCCTTCATGACTTGAGAGCAAAGTTTGATGCGATTTATATTGCAATCGGTGCTCACACAGATAAAAAGATGGGAATTGAAGGCGAAGATGCAGAAGGTGTTATGTCTGCTGTAGACCTTTTATATCGAATTGGTGAAGAAGAAATGCCAGATTTTACTGGAAAGACTGTTGCAGTTTTAGGTGGCGGTAATGTGGCAATGGACTGTGCAAGGTCAGCCGTGAGACTTGGAGCGAAAAAAGTTTCAATTGTCTATAGAAGAAGGCAGCAAGATATGCCTGCCCTTGCAGAAGAAGTAGAAAGTGCTGTTGCAGAAGGTGTTGAAATGGTAACCTTAAAAGTTCCTTTAGCAATTGAAAAGGATGAAAAGGGCAGTGTAAAAGGACTTCGTGTTCAGCCACAAATTATCAGTTTTAGTGATCGCAAGGGAAGACCAAGCCCGAAAGATGCAGATAAGCCAGTTGAAGTGATTGATTGCGATACCGTGTTGGTTGCAATTGGCCAAAACATTGAATTTAAGCATTTTGAGACCTCTGGTATTGATATTAAATATGGGGCAATAGGGGCTTTAGATGATGGGAATGTTCCAGAAAACAATGGGGTGTTTGCAGGCGGAGATTGTGTAACAGGGCCGGCTACGGTAATACGTGCGATTGAAGGCGGAAAAGTTGCGGCAGCAAATATTGATGAATATTTGGGTTATCATCATGAAATGGAAGATGAAATTGAAATTCCAATGGTGCATCTGAATAACCGAAGAACCTGTGGCAGAGTTGAAATGACAGAGAGAGAAGCAGGAGAAAGAAGTAAGGATTTCGAGGCGGTTGAACTTTGTATGTCAATGGAAGAAATGAAGCAAGAAGCAAATAGGTGCCTTCGTTGTGATTATTATGGATATGGATCTTTAAGAGGGGGGAGGGCACAAAAATGGTAAATATTACAATTGATGGCAAAAAAATTGTCGCAGATGAGAAATCTACGATTATGGAAGCTGCAGAAAAGAATGGTATAGAGATTCCGAAATTGTGTTTTTTGAAAGAAATAAATGAAATTGGAGCCTGTCGTGTCTGTATTGTTGAAGTAGAAGGAATGGATCGGGTTGTATCCTCTTGTAACCATTTGGTAGAGGACGGCATGGTAATTCATACGAATAGCCCACGTGTGCGAGACGTTCGGAAAACAAACGTACAACTGATTCTTTCGGAACACAATAGCGATTGTCCAACATGTGTAAGAAATGGGAATTGTAGTTTGCAAAGCATTGCTGAAAATATGGGGTTATTAAGTGTTCCTTTCCGGAAGGATTGGGAAGAAGGAAGGACAGACACTACTTTTCCGATTATACGAGATTCGACAAAGTGTATTAAATGTATGCGTTGTGTTAATATCTGTGATAAAGTTCAGAGTCTTGGGGTATGGGACATGATTAACACAGGTGCAAGAACTACTGTAGGAGTGACAGAAAATAAGGAAATGAGAGACACGAATTGTTCCATCTGTGGACAATGCGTAACACATTGTCCAGTAGGAGCGTTGACGGTACGAAGAGATATTCGTTCCGTATATGAGGCTCTTCATGATCCTGAGGTCGTTACCGTGGTTCAGGTTGCTCCGGCGGTTCGAGCAGGTTTTGCAGAGGCATTAGGCATCACGGAGAAGGAATTAACAACTGGACAAATGGTTACCGCTTTGAAACAACTTGGATTCGATTATGTGTTTGATACGAACTTCACAGCGGATTTAACGATTATGGAAGAAGGAAGCGAGCTTTTACATAAGCTGACCCATAAAGATGAGTATGCGTGGCCAATGTTTACATCATGTTGTCCGGGATGGGTAAGATTTATGAAGAGCGAATTTCCTGAAATGGTAGATCAGCTTTCAACAGCAAAATCTCCCCAGCAAATGTTTGGTGCAGTAACAAAAACGTGGTTTGCAGATAAAATCGGCGTAGATCCTAGTCGCCTCTGTGTGATTTCTGTCATGCCATGTAGTGCTAAAAAATATGAATGCAGCGTAGAAGAAGTAAATGCTAACGAAGGAATTAAGGATGTAGATGTGGTTCTCATCACGAGAGAAATGCTGCAAATCATGCAAATGGATGGCATTCATCTTTCTGATTTGGAGGAAACAGAATTTGACAGTCCTCTTGGAGAAGGAACAGGTGCTGCTGTAATATTCGGTGCATCAGGAGGTGTTATGGAAGCTGCCCTTCGTTCGGCGTATTTCTTAATCAAAAATGAGAACATTGATCCGGATGCATTTAAAGAAGTGCGAGGATATACGGATCGCCGTGAATTAGAAGTAGATATTGATGGAAATATAGTGAAGTGCGCAGTGGTATCCTCACTTAGCGAGGCAAGAAAGCTGATTAAGGACGTAAAAAAGGGAAAAGCATATTATGATTTTGTAGAAGTTATGGCCTGTCCAGGTGGCTGTTCTGGAGGCGGTGGTCAACCGATTAAAGATGGAGAGGAAAGAGCTGGAAGAAGAGCAAATATACTTTATCGATTGGATAAAAATGCTCCCATCCGTTATTCCCATGAAAATCCAGAGGTATTAACACTTTACAAAGAATTTCTTGGTAGTCCATTATCAGAGAAATCTCATCATTTGCTTCACACGGAACAAAGCAAGTGGAGATATTAAAGAAATGAAGACAAGAGAGGGAGACGTTGATCGTCTCCCTTTACTAATGTGTAAGTTTTCGATATAATGGGTTAGATAAAAAAATAAAGTTGGGAAAAACAAATGAAACTTAGAAGTAAACTTGCCATTAGGGCAGCAAAAATAACGAGTTATTTAATCAAAAAATTAAATAAAGGGAATGGAGTTACTTTTCCTGGTAAGGTGGCGCTTCGTATTGATCCGAATATTTTAAGCGTATTAAGTTCCATGGTAAAGAAGCAGAGAATTGTTACGATGGGAACGAATGGGAAGACAACAACAAATAGTATTATTTACCATGCCCTAAAAGAAGAGGGTTACAATGTCATCATTAACCGTACCGGTGCAAATATGCTGAATGGGATAATTTCAGCATTTGTTTTAGCGACGGATAAACAGGGAAGGATAAATGCGGATTATGCATGTATTGAAGTAGATGAAATGGCATCGGTTGCAGTTTTACCTCAGGTAAATCCTGACGTTGCAATTCTGACAAATATTTCAAGAGATCAACTAGACCGTTTTGGTGAAGTGGATATTACTTTCAATAAATTAAAGCAAGCCTATAATAGTGTTCCGAAATGCAAGCTTACAATAAATGGAGACGATATTTTATCCTATAGTCTGGCCAAAGAATGTCAGAACCCATTTATCACCTATGGAATCAGTGAAGAAATTTTTGATAACATATCAAAATCCGAGATTCGGGAAAGTACATTCTGCAGAGTCTGTGAAAGTAAAATTGAATATCGCTTTTTTCACTATGGACAGCTCGGAATTTATAAGTGTCCAAAGTGTGGTTTTGAAAGGCCGGTTCCGGACTATGAAGCGAAGAGTATTTGCTATCATAATCAGGTATACTCTTTTGAAATGGATGGGATGACAATAGAATCTACGGCTCGAACGCCTTATAATATTTATAATACATTATCAGCATATGCCCTTCTTAAAAATGCAAAGATTCCAATTCCTCATTTTAAAGAAATGGCAGAGAGTTTTGATTATGGAAATGACAGAGAAGTGTTTTTTGATATAAATGGTACCAGAACGCAGTTACATTTGGCAAAGAACCCAGTGGGATTCCAGCAAAAAGTTTCTCTTGTATTAAAGGACGATGCTCCAAAAGATATTATCATTCAAATTAATGATTCTTATCAGGATGGGAGAGATATATCCTGGCTTTGGGATGTGGATTTTCAGTACTTGGCAAAGGCAAAAGCTAATTCGATTACCCTTCTCGGAACTCGAAAATATGATATGGCTCTTCGGCTGAAGTATGAAGATGTTTCTTTCGAAGTGAAAGAGGATATGGAAGAGGTTGTGAAGGAACGGTTAAGCCAAGGGGTGAAAAATCTTTATGTAATTGTAAATTACACAGGATTGTATTCTACAAATAAGATATTGAATGACCTAAAGGATACAGGAGGAGCAAGATGAAGCTGGTAATCGGACATTTATATCCGGATCTTTTGAACTTATATGGAGACAGAGGGAATATTCAGTGCTTTGTTAAGCGTCTGGAATGGAGAGGGATAGAAGCCGAAGTTATTCCCTATCTCTCAGGAGATGAAATAGACTTTTCTGCTCTTGATATTATTCTTCTAGGTGGAGGCTCGGATCGGGAACAAGAAATTGTTTGTGCATATTTAAAAGAAATAAAAGCGGAGTTTATTGACTATGTAGAACAAGGTGGAGTGGTGCTGGCTGTTTGTGGCGGATATCAGCTCCTGGGTAAATATTATAAGACGAAAGAAAAGACAATTGAAGGATTGGGAATTGTAGATATTTCCACAAAGTGGGAAGAAAAAAGATTGGTAGATAATATTGTCTTGAAAAGTGAGTTGTTTGACATGCCGGTTACAGGGTTTGAGAATCATGGCGGGAGGACAGATATTGGCTCTTGCACACCCTTTGGTAAGGTGCTTTATGGAAATGGGAATGATGAAAAATCTGAATATGAAGGAATTGTCTACAAAAATGTAATTGGAACCTATCTCCATGGACCCTTGCTTCCAAAGAACCCACAAATATGCGATTATTTGTTGGAAAGAGCGTTGCAAAAGAAGTATGGTGAAGAGGTTCGTTTAAAAGAATTGCCAGATGAGATGGAAAAAAATGCCAATGATTATATTGTGAAGACCTACGCAGATATGCTATAATTTGAACAAGTATGTAAAAAAGGAGCCAATCAATGAAAAGAGTATTATTAAAGCTAAGCGGAGAAGCTTTAGCAGGAGATAAAAAAACAGGTTTTGATGAAGAAACTTGTGTAAAAGTAGCAAATCAGGTAAAGGAATTAGTAGACCAGAATATTCAAGTGGCTATTGTGACAGGAGGAGGAAATTTCTGGAGAGGCAGAACCAGTGAAACGATTGATCGTGTGAAGGCAGATCAAATTGGAATGCTTGCTACAGTGATGAATTGTATCTACGTGTCGGATATCTTTCGCTATGTTGGCATGAAGACAGAAGTGTTTACTCCTTTTCAGTGCGGAGCGTTTACCACTTTGTTTTCAAAAGACAGGGCATTACAATCACTGGAAGAAGGAAAGGTTGTTTTCTTTGCAGGAGGAACAGGGCATCCTTATTTTTCCACCGATACAGGCTCTGTACTACGTGCAATTGAAATTGAAGCAGATGCTATGCTTCTAGCGAAAGCTATTGACGGAATTTATGACAGTGATCCAAAGGAAAATCCAGATGCTCAGAAATATGAAGAGATATCGATTGAAGAGATGATTGATAAAAGACTTATGGCCATTGATTTAGCAGCATCTATTATGTGCATGGAAAACAAAGTTCCTTTGTTAGTGTTTGGTTTAAATGAAGAGAATAGTATTGCAAATAGTATTACTGATAAATTTACCGGTACAAAGGTTACCGTATAAAAAGGAGGAAGAATAGAATGAATGAGAGACTCAAAGTTTATAGCGACAAAATGGAAAAAACAATGACTAATTTAGATGGAGATTTGGCGACTGTTCGTGCAGGAAGAGCAAATCCAAACGTCTTAAATAAAATTATGGTCAATTATTATGGAACACCAACACCGATACAGCAAGTAGCAAATGTATCTGTTCCAGAGCCACGTATGATTCAGATTTCACCATGGGAGAAAACAATGCTGGGTGAAATCGAAAAAGCAATTCAAATGTCTGATTTAGGGATTAATCCTACCAATGATGGAAGTCTTATTCGATTAAGCTTTCCAGAGCTGACAGAAGAGCGCAGAAAAGAGTTGGTGAAGGATGTAAAGAAAAAAGGTGAGAATGCGAAAGTTGCTCTTCGTAACATCCGAAGAGATGGAAATGACGCAATTAAAAAGTTAAAGGGAACAGATGTATCTGAGGATGAGATGGCAGATTTAGAAGATGAGCTTCAAAAAATGACTGATAAATTTGTGAAAAATGTTGATAAAGCAGTTGAAGTTAAGTCGGATGAAGTAATGACGGTTTAAAAAAATGCAAGGGGGAGGTACCCGTTCAGGTATTGAACGAGTACTTTTCCTGTGTTAAGAAGCAAAAGAAAGGACTGTAGAAATGAACGTACCAAAACATGTGGCAATTATCCTGGATGGAAATGGAAGATGGGCGAAGAAGAGAGGCCTTCCTAGAAATTTCGGACATAACAAAGGCAGTCAGGCAGTAGAGCAAATTTGTGAAGATGCTTGGAATCTGGGGATAAAATATTTAACAGTATACGCTTTTTCTACAGAAAACTGGAACCGTCCGGATTCGGAAGTAGAAGCACTTATGAAGCTTTTGAGGAAATACATGAAAACAAGCTTGAAAAGAGCTGCCAAAAACGATATGTGTATTCGCGTGATTGGAGATATTACGGGATTGGATCAAGACTTACAGGAGAGTATCCAAGAGCTTGAAAATGAGACGAGAGAGAATCAAGGTCTTTCTTTTAACATTGCGATTAATTATGGAAGCCGGGATGAAATGATTCGAGGCGTGAAAACAATGGTAAAGGATTGTATGGAGAATCAATTGTCATTGGGAGAAATTACAGAAGATGTCTTTTCGAAATATTTGGATACCAAGGGAATTCCGGATCCAGATCTTTTGATTCGAACCAGCGGAGAAATCCGTCTCTCTAATTTCCTGCTTTGGCAATTAGCATATACAGAATTTTATTTTACAGATGTATTGTGGCCGGATTTTGATAAAAAGGAACTTGAAAAGGCGATTGAATATTATGATGGCAGAAACAGACGATACGGAAAGGTAGAAGAGTAGATGTTTAAATCAAGGTTATTAAGTGGAATTGTGTTGGTGTTAGTACTTGCCCTGGTAATTGGATATGGCAGCAATGTCCTTCTGTTGTTCTGCGGAATCATAAGTCTGATTGGAATGTGGGAGCTGAACCGGGTAGTTAAAGTCGAAAACAAGCTGCCGGGAATTTTAACTTATATATGTGGAGCCATTTACTATTTGTTACTGTTTTTAGAAAAGAAAGAGTTTTTAATGGGAAGTATCATTTTGGCTTTGATTGTACTTATGGCATCCTATGTATTTGCATTTCCGAAATATCATGGAAATCAGATTATTACTGCCTTCTTTGGTTTCGTATATGTGGCAGTTATGATTTCATATATTTATCAGGCGAGAATGTTAGGGTTATCCTATGCAATCTTGATTTTTCTGGGGTCCTGGGGAAGTGATACCTGCGCATACTGTGTAGGAATGCTTTTGGGAAAACATAAAATGGCGCCTAAATTAAGTCCCAAAAAGTCAGTAGAAGGTGCAGTTGGCGGTGTGGTTGGAGCAATTGCTCTAGGAGTTGTTTTTGGAAGTATTGTTGGAGAAGAAGCCGTTGTTTTCGGTGTGATATGTGGAGTCGGAGCCTTGATTTCCATGATAGGAGATTTAGCTGCATCTGCAATAAAAAGAAACTATGAGATTAAGGACTATGGTCATTTAATTCCTGGCCACGGCGGGATTTTGGATCGGTTTGACAGTGTGATATTTACAGCACCGGTCATTTATTATATGGCAGTATTGTTATTGTAGAGAGGCGAAAAAATGAAAAAAATTGGAATACTCGGCTCTACCGGTTCCATCGGAACACAGACACTTGAAATTGTGAGAGAAAATTCAGATGTAAAGGTAGTTGCCTTAAGCGGGAATCAAAACATAGAATTATTGGAAAGGCAGATTCGAGAATTTAAACCGAAATTAGTAGCAGTGTATGATGAGGAAAGAGCAGTGCTGCTAAAAGAAAATGTGAAAGATTTGGATGTTGTAATCCTGGGCGGCATGGATGGATTGGTTCAAGCAGCAACCCATGAAGAGGTAGAAATCCTTGTGACAGCAGTTGTTGGAATGATCGGGATTCGTCCGACGATTGAAGGAATTAAGTGTAAAAAAGACATTGCCTTGGCCAATAAAGAGACTTTAGTTTGCGCAGGTCATATCATCATGCCTCTGGCAAAGGAAATGGGTGTGAAAATATTACCTGTAGATAGTGAACATTCGGCTATATTTCAGGCGTTACAGGGTAATGAAACGAAAAAGGTTGAAAAGATATGGCTGACAGCATCAGGAGGCCCATTTCGTGGAAAGAATCAGGAAGAACTAATCGGTGTCAGGCCAAAAGATGCTTTAAAACATCCGAACTGGACCATGGGACAGAAAATCACTATTGACTCAGCAACTATGGTTAATAAAGGTTTGGAAGTGATGGAAGCAAAATGGTTGTTTGATATTGGGATTGATCAGGTTGAAGTAATTGTACAACCCAATAGTATCATTCATTCCATGGTAGAGTATATAGATGGATCGGTGATAGCGCAGATGGGAACCCCGGATATGAAGCTGCCGATACAATATGCACTTTTTTGTCCAGAAAGAAGAGGTTTAGGGGGAGAGCGTCTGGACTTTAAGAAGTTGGGTCAGATTGCTTTTGAAGCACCAGATATGGACACATTTTTCGCACTGAAATTGGCTTATATTGTGGGGAGAAGAGGGGGGAGTCTTCCAACGGTATTTAATGCAGCCAACGAATTGGCAGTAGAGTTATTCCTAAAGGGTGAGGCTACTTTCTTGGAGATTATGGAGATTATAGAGGATTGCGTGACGCATCATACTGTAATTGAGAATCCAACATTAGAAGAAATCCTAAGAGTAGAACAAGAAACATATATACGCATCAATAACAGGAGGTAGAATTTTGGGAATCATTTTAGCAATCCTAATTTTTGGATTCATTGTTTTTTTTCATGAATTAGGACATTTTTTACTGGCAAAAGCAAATGGAATTGAGGTGACAGAATTTGCACTGGGTATGGGGCCGATTCTGTTTTCGAAAGAAAGAAAAGGAACTGTATATGCTTTGAAGCTGCTCCCTATAGGTGGCTCTTGTACAATGGGAGAGGATGAAGAGGCAACAGATTCACCGAGTAACTTTAATAATAAATCTGTTCCGGCAAGAATATCTGTTATTGTGGCAGGAGCAGTTTTCAATTTTATACTTGCTTTTATTTTATCTGTGATCTTAACCGGTATGGTAGGATATGATGAGCCTGTTCTATCGGAAGTACAGGAAAACTCTGTAGCTGCAGAGGCTGGATTAAAAGCGGGAGATAAAATACTGAAATTTAATAATAAGAGAATCTATTTGTTTCGTGAGCTGAGCTTTTATACGCAATTGAATCGAGATCAGGAAATTACACTTACCTATGTACGAGATGGAGACAGGCATACAACGGAGAGCTTTATACCGAAATACAGCGAAGAGACAAAAAGCTATCGTGTAGGTGTTGCCAGCAGCGGGTATCAAAAAGCGAACCTGCTAAAAGCAGTCCAATATGGATATTATGAGGTACGTCTTATGATTAATTCCACATTTGAGAGTCTGAAAATGCTTCTCACAGGTCAAGTTGGAATCAATGACTTATCGGGACCGGTTGGAATTGCAGACATGGTAGATTCAACCTATAAAGAAAGTGTGGACTACGGAGCAAAAGTGGTGATTTCTCAGCTGTTAAGCATGGCAATTTTAATTTCGGCAAATCTGGGAGTGATGAATCTGTTGCCCTTACCTGCATTAGATGGAGGGCGGCTGATATTTCTAATCATTGAAGGGATCCGAAGAAAAAGAATTCCTCCAGAAAAAGAGGGTATGGTACATATGGTTGGAATTATGCTGCTGATGCTTTTGATGGTGGTTGTTATGTTTAACGACATTAGAAAGGTGTTTTTTTAGATGAAAAAGGTGATAGGAGTACTTCTTCTTACGATTATTCTCCTTCTTTGCGGGGGAGCATATTTCTTTTTTACAAAACTGCCCCAGGTATTTAAGGAGCAGCAGGAAAAGATTGTAGAAGAGGAAATAGAGCAGATACCTTATAAGGAAGTACAAATTGGTGAAGATGGACTTTCTTCAAAGCTATATTATAACACCTACAGTGATGAGGAAAAACTTGCATATCGGGAAATTCTGCAGGGAGTACTGGATCATGACGAAACAATCACGATTCATACCACCAGTCATGAAAAAGCATTTGATATTTTTGAGGATGTAATTAAGGATCATGGAGAAATATTTTGGTGTGATGGAGAAGTGGAGACGGTAACCTATGAAGAGCCGGAAACCTACATAGAAATGGAAATCTCCTATAATTTTTCCAAGGAAGAAAGAGTAGAGAAGCAAGGTATCATAGACAATGAAATTGATAATATCATCCTCCAGATTGATCCTTATTGGTCGGAGTATGAGAAGGTATTGTTTGTATACCGTTACCTGGTATTGAATACAGATTACGATATGAGTGCTCCTGACAATCAAAATATCTATAGCGTTTTTGGAAATAAAGTGTCGGTGTGTGCAGGATATGCCAAAGCTTTTCAAGTGCTAATGGAGAGATTAGGTATTCCGGCCTCCTATGTCATTGGAATTGCAAGAGAAGAAAATCATGCATGGAATATTGTGACGTGTGAAGGGCAGAACTACTTTGTTGATGTTACCTGGGGAGATCCAATTTTCACAGGAGAAAGCCCAGCTATTCCCAATCAGGAATCCTATGTAATCTACGATTACATGTGCACCAGCTATGAACAGATGTCCAAGACTCATACCTTTGAAGAGGTGGAACGATTACCAGCTTGTGAGAGTATGGCTTGTAACTATTACGTCAGAAATGGACTTTATCATGATGCATATGACCCAGGTTATGCCATGGAAGTATTAAACCAGTCCATCAATAATCGTATGAATGAATATGTATTTAAATATTCAAATGAAGCAGCCTATCAAGGAGCACAGCCAGACTTGATTAACAACGTGATTCCTACTGTGGCCTCAAATCTGGCGGCTCAATTAGGGTATTCTCAAGTGGAGTATTACTACATGGATGATACCGAGTTAAATAAAGTTACGATTTTCTGGCAATACTAGCTTGAAATGTTCGGAGATTTATAGTATAATTTCTACAATTTGTGTAGACATAAGTTTTATTGAATGAAGGGCAGTTTTGTGTTTTCACATACTGCCTGTAATTATGTAAGTAAGTGGAAGGAAAAAGGTGGAATATGAAAGCATTTCTTATTTTAGAAGATGGCAATGTCTTTAGCGGCAAGAGTATTGGCTCGACAAAAGATGTGATAAGTGAGGTAGTATTTAATACTTCAATGACAGGTTATTTGGAAGTTCTAACCGATCCATCTTATGCCGGTCAAGCGGTAACTATGACATATCCATTAATTGGGAATTATGGAATCACACCGGATATGGAATCAAAAAAAGCGTGGCCTAAAGGCTATATAGTAAGAGAGTTGTCGCGAAATTATAGTAATTTCAGAAGCACAGGAAGCATTCAGGATTTTTTGAAAGAACAGGATATTCCTGGTATCTGTGGTATAGACACTCGTGCCTTGACAAAGATTTTAAGAGAAAAAGGTACGATGAACGGAATGATTACCACAAATGAGAATTACGATTTAGATAAAATTCTACCTCAGCTAAAAGCTTATAAAATAGGAGATGTGGTATCTGAAACCACATGTGATGAAAAATACACCTTAAAAGGTGATGGTCCTAAAGTTGCGCTTATGGATTTTGGTGCGAAGGACAATATTGCCAAGTCTTTAAATCTTAGAGGATGTCAGGTGACGGTATATCCTTCTTATACGACTGCAGATGAAATAATTGCAGATAATCCAGAGGGGATTATGCTCAGTAATGGACCAGGAGATCCGGAAACAAACGTACAAATCATAGAAGAAATCAAAAAATTATATCAAACAGATATCCCGATTTTTGCCATATGTTTAGGACATCAGCTGATGGCATTGGCAAATGGTGGAAAAACATATAAATTGAAATATGGCCATAGAGGTGGCAATCATCCTGTTAAGGATTTAAGCAACAACAAGGTGTATATTTCTTCTCAGAATCATGGCTATGCAGTTGATGCAGACAGTATTGACGCTTCCATTGCAAAAGAAGCATTTATCAACGTTAATGATAAAACGAATGAAGGATTATCCTATATCGATAAAAATATTTTTACGGTACAGTTTCATCCGGAAGCATGTCCTGGACCTCAGGATTCAAGTTATTTATTTGATCGGTTTATGGATATGATGAAAGGAGGAAAATAATGCCAAAGAATAATGATTTAAAGAAAATTTTAGTGATTGGGTCTGGACCAATTGTTATTGGTCAGGCTGCGGAGTTTGATTATGCAGGAACACAGGCATGCCGTTCTTTGAAAGAAGAGGGGTTGGAAGTTGTTCTCTTGAATTCAAATCCAGCTACGATTATGACCGATAAAGATATTGCAGATAAAGTCTACATTGAACCTCTTACGGTAGAGGTGATTGAACAATTGATTTTAAAAGAGAAGCCTGATAGTGTGCTTCCAACTCTTGGAGGACAAGCAGCACTTAATCTGGCGATGGAACTTGAGGAAAATGGTTTCTTAAAGAGAAACAATGTTCGATTAATTGGAACTACCTCTGAGACGATTAAGAAGGCGGAAGATCGTCTGGAATTTAAGACAACCATGGAAAAAATCAACGAGCCGGTAGCAGCTTCTTTAGTGGTAGAAACGGTAGAGGATGGTGTGGCTTTTGCAGAGACGATTGGCTATCCTGTTGTACTTAGACCAGCCTATACGCTAGGAGGAAGTGGTGGTGGAATTGCCCAGAATCAAGGCCAACTCATGGAAATCCTTGAAAATGGTCTTCGTCTGTCACGAGTAGGTCAGGTATTAGTAGAACGTTGTATTTCAGGCTGGAAAGAAATTGAATACGAAGTAATGCGTGATGGTGCAGGGAATTGTATCACCGTATGTAATATGGAAAATATCGATCCGGTTGGTGTTCACACAGGGGACAGTATTGTTGTTGCACCTTCACAGACATTAGGAGATAAAGAATATCAAATGCTTCGTACTTCAGCATTGAATATTATCAGTGAGTTAAATATTACAGGTGGATGTAACGTACAGTATGCACTACATCCAGACACCTTTGAATATTGTGTGATTGAGGTAAATCCTCGAGTAAGCCGGTCTTCAGCCCTTGCATCAAAAGCAACAGGGTATCCTATTGCCAAGGTAGCAGCTAAGATTGCTCTTGGGTACACTCTGGACGAAATTCAGAATGCAGTGACAAAGAAAACTTTCGCCAGCTTTGAACCAATGCTTGATTACTGTGTGGTTAAGCTTCCAAGGCTTCCATTTGATAAGTTTATCAGTGCAAAAAGGACTCTTACAACGCAAATGAAGGCAACTGGTGAGGTAATGAGTATCTGTGATAATTTTGAAGGTGCTCTTATGAAAGCAATCCGTTCCCTGGAGCAAAATGTGGACAGCTTAATGTCTTATGATTTTACTGATTTAGACCGTGACGCCTTAATGGAAGCTCTGGAAATTGTGGATGATATGAGAATTTGGCGTATTGCAGAAGCAATCCGCAGAGGGATTTCATATGATGAGATATTTAATGCAACCAAAATAGATCGTTGGTTTATTGATAAGCTTGCTATTTTAGTAGAGATGGAAGAGAAATTGAAAAAGGAAGAACTAAGTGTGGAGCTTCTCAAGGAAGCAAAACGGATTGAGTTCCCAGACAGTGTTATTGCATCTCTTACTGGAAAAACAAAAGATGAAATTGAAACAATGCGCTATGATAACCAGATTGTGGCAGCCTATAAGATGGTTGATACTTGTGCGGCAGAGTTTAAGGCTGAAACTCCTTATTACTATTCTGTGTATGGCAGTGAAAATGAGGCAGAGGTTACGAAAGACCGGAAAAAGATTTTGGTTCTGGGATCAGGGCCGATTCGAATTGGACAGGGAATAGAATTTGACTTTTGTTCTGTTCATTGTACGTGGGCATTTTCAAAAGAAGGATATGAGACCATTATCGTAAATAACAATCCAGAAACAGTTAGTACGGATTTTGATATTGCAGATAAACTGTATTTTGAACCACTTACGCCAGAAGATGTCAAGAGTATCGTGGATATTGAAAAGCCGGATGGAGCTGTTGTGCAGTTTGGTGGACAGACAGCAATTAAACTAACAGAAGCCCTTATGAATATGGGAGTTGAAATTTTCGGAACATCAGCAGAAAGTGTAGATGCGGCCGAAGACAGAGAGCTTTTTGATAAAATATTGGAAGAGTGTGAGATCCCAAGACCTTCAGGTGGTACAGTATATACTGCTGAGGAAGCAAAGGAAGTTGCAAACCGTTTGGGATATCCAGTCCTTGTAAGACCTTCTTATGTGTTAGGTGGACAAGGAATGCAGATTGCAATTAATGATCATGACATTGATGAATTTATTGGAATCATAAACCGAATCGCCCAAGACCATCCTATTTTGGTGGACAAGTATTTGCAGGGCAAAGAGATAGAGGTGGATGCTGTCTGTGATGGCACAGATATCATCATTCCTGGAATCATGGAGCATATTGAAAAGGCAGGAATTCATTCGGGAGACAGTATTTCCGTATATCCGGCTACCAGTATATCTGAAAATGTAAAGAAAACCATAGAAGACTATACATGGAGATTGGCAAAATCGTTAAAAGTAATTGGGTTGATTAACATTCAGTTTATTGTAGTGGATGAAGAGGTTTACGTTATTGAGGTAAATCCAAGATCGAGCCGAACGGTACCGTATATCAGTAAGGTTACAGGGATTCCAATTGTGCCATTGGCTACAAAGGTTATTATTGGAAACAAAATCAAAGATATGGACTATAAGCCAGGGCTTCAGCCAGAGTCAGAGTATTATGCGGTTAAGATGCCAGTATTCTCTTTCGAAAAAATCCGAGGAGCGGATATAAGTCTGGGTCCTGAGATGAAATCAACAGGTGAGTGCTTAGGCATAGCGAAAACCTTTGATGAAGCCTTGTATAAAGCTTTTCTGGGGGCAGGGATTAAGCTTCCGAAGCATAAGAATATGATTATTACAGTTCGTGAGGATGATAAGGAAGAAGCAGTTAAAATTGGAGCACGTTTTGAAAAAATCGGTTATAAGATTTTTGCGACCAGAGGCACAGCAAAGGCAATGAACGATGCAGGAGTGAAAGCAATTTCGGTAAACAAGATTGAGCAGGAATCTCCAAACTTATTAGATTTAATATTAGGACATCAAATCGATTTGGTTATCGATACGCCGCCGAAAGGAGCAGATCGATCCAAAGATGGTTTTGTAATCCGAAGAAATGCAATTGAAACAGGGGTAAATGTATTGACGTCTATTGATACAGCCAATGCACTTATTACGAGCTTGGAAAATACGAATATTCGTAAATTAACTTTAGTTGATATTGCAGAAATATAATAAAAAACGTAGTATGGGATACGTTCCATACTACGTTTTTATTAGAGTGTTACATTTTTTTGAAAAAGGAAAGGAGTTTATCATTTTCTTTAGGACTCCGAATACAAAAACGAATAAATTCACCATTTAACCCTTCAATCTTACAACAATTTCTTAGCATAAGCCGGTTTTTAATGGCTTCTTCAAAGACAGAATCGCTGGTTAACCCTTCTTTTAAAAGCTTCACTAAGAAGAAATTGGAATCCGTGTCAAAGACATGCAAAGAGGAACAACGAGAAAGCTCCTTTTGGATACGGCTTTTTTCTGCCCAAATAAGTTCCTTTGTTTCCTGAATATAGGCAATGTCTTTTAACATGATTTCTCCCATAAAAGCACCAATGCTATTTAGACTCCATGGGTTTTGCTCTCTCCGTAAATAGTGAATGAATTCTTTGCTGCTTGTGATTCCATAACCAAAGCGAAGACCAGGCGAAGAGTAGAACTTTGAAACACCACGGATTACCATGAAGTTATCATACTTTTCAACCAAGGACAATGCGCTGATGTTTTTGTGTGCCGGAGAAAACTCGACATAGGTTTCATCAATTAAAAGTGCAATTTTATATTTTTTACAGTGGGCGATTATTCTCTCCAAGTCTGTTGTTTCGATTCCTAGGCCGGTAGGGTTATTAGGATTGCAAAGTACAATAAGATTTAATTCGTGATTAAGCTGGCTTATGAATTTTTCGATATCCAGTTTAAAGTCATTTTTCTCTTCCAGGAAATAGTAAGAAAGCTCAGCACCTGAAAGAGATAGTTCCCTTTCGTATTCCGAATAAGTAGGGCGGATTACCAAGGCTTTTTTGGGAGCCATAAGTCTTGTGAAAATGGAAATGAGTTCGGTTGAGCCATTTCCCACAGTTACGAATTCTTTTGGTACATTACAGTAATGGGCAATCTCTCTTTTTAGAGAAGTATAGTTTCTGTCAGGGTATTTTGTTATAATATCAATATTGTCAAGGAGAGCATCTTTTGCCATAGGTGACAAACCGAGAGGGTTGACATTTGAGGCAAAATCGATAATTTCCTCTGTGGGAATCTGATAAAAGGAAGCGATTTTCTCAATATCACTTCCATGGAAGTTTTGTTCTTTTTTCATTTCATATTTCCTTTACTTAATATTTGCATTTTTATACAAAAATGATATAATTCATTATAGTACATTTGTAAAAAAATGCAACGAAAGAAGCAGGTGCACCTATTGAAGGAGAAAATTCAAAGATTTTCAAAGGGTGACTTTCAATCAACGAAGCCTAAAATCACCTTTGATGAAACAAATATTGTTATTATCATAGGAGAAGGTGAAGTATATCGGGGGAGTCTGACCATAAAAAGTAATACAAAGGATAGAGTCAGAGGGATAATATATCCCTCTTCTTTGCGTGTCCATTTAAAAGAACAAGGATTTGATGGAACGGTTTGCAGAATAGAGTATACCTACGATGGAAGAGGATTGGAACCAGGATATGTTGAAGATGGTTTTTTTGATATCGTCAGTGATACAGGTGAATACCGTCTTGCATTTACAGCCATTACAGAAAAACCTTATATCACCACTCCTTATGGGAAAGTTCAGAGCACAGAAGATTTTCGGAAACTTGCGGTGAAAGATTATTCTGAAGCGGCACGTTTGTTCCGCTCAAAAGAATTTTATGATATTTTAAAATATGAGGATGAACGGATTTTATATCTCTATGATAATATGCGTAAATGGTCTCTGGGAGAACAAGCATTAGAGGAATTCTTAGTAGGCATCAAACAGAAGGAATGTATCTTTTTGACTTTGCAAGGAGAAGGAATGTTCTTCGAGGATGTGAAAGACGCAACAAAAGGTACTCTGACAATCATGAAAAATACATGGGGATTTATGCCGATCCGTATCGAAGCAGAAGGTGATTTTGTCCGTTTGAATAAGCAGCAAATCACAACAGATGATTTCGTTGGAAATGCGTATGAATTTGAATACGTTGTACGGCCGGAATATCTTCACGGTGGCCGGAATTTTCTGCGTCTGAAATTTATTACTCCTTATGAAATCCTATACTATGTTGTGGAGGTTTTACAGAATGTAGATATTGACGAAAATCATAGGGATGAAGATTTGTATATGGCTCAGATTGTAAAGAGCTATATACGACACGTTTCCGGAGTGAAAACTCTCAACGAATGGGTGGAGGAAACGTTAAAAAGGCTTAAATTGTTGAAGCAGCTGGATTCACAAAATGATATGTACCAGTTACTCACGGCTCATGTAAGTCTTATGGGAAACAAAGAAGAGGAAGCGAAGTGGATATTAGAAAACTATAATTATAATCGTTTTGCTCTTGTAAAGGATTTTGAGGTAAATAGCTATTATCTGTATTTGACAGCCCTTATAAGAGGAGAAGGCAGCCATTATGCAAGAGTAATCCAGGATTTGGAAAAAACGCATATTCGACATCAGGAATCATGGATCTTACTTTGGATGCTTTTAGATTTAGACAATCGTTATAAGAATCCAAATAAAAGACTTTCAATGCTGTCAAGCCATTATGATTTTGGGAATCATCAGGTCACATATTATCTCGAGTGCTTCTTGTGTTACAAAGAAAAACCAGCGCTTTTGAAAAAACTGGGAGATTTTGAGCTGCAAGTTTTGAATTTTGCAGCAAAGTATCAATTGATTACCAAAGAATTAGCTCTTTACCTTGCAAATTTTGCCAGTCAGCAGAAATTTTACGAAGAGAAGCTATTTGTGATTTTGGAGAGAACCTATGAAATGTATCCAGAGTCAATGATTTTAAATGCAATCTGCATCTTGCTAATTAAAGGTGGGAAAATTGCACCTGGCTATTTTAAATGGTATAAACTAGCGGTAGACAATGATTTTCGTTTGGCTAAGCTTTATGAGTATTATATGCTGACGGTAGATGAGGAACAGATGAAAGAGCCTCTTCCACGGGTGATTTATCTATACTATCTCCACGGAAATAACTTAAATTATAAGAAATGTGCATTCCTATATGCGTCTTTGGTGCAGCATGAGGAAGAAGCAGGGGATCTTTACCTGGGATATCGTGAGCAGATGGTTAAATTCACATGGAACCAGCTTATGAAAAGACGAGTAACGGACTCTTTGAAGATTCTCTATAAGCGTTTTTGCAGAGAAGATGAGATGGACGCAAAGAGAATCGAAGCGATGCGGGATATATGTTTCTCCTATTTGGTTACAACGAAGGTTCCCAATATGTCTAGAGTTCTTGTGATTGAAAAAGATGGAACGATTAAACAAAGGGTACCTTATGAGAGAGACGGAGCAATTATTTATTTGTATGATAAGGAATCCCGAATTATTTGGGAATCAAGAGAAGGCAGATATTATACTGATTCCATCGCTTTTGAGACTTCGAGATTATTCTATGAACCAAGATTTTTAGAACTATGTAAGAATTACGGCGATACAACTGGAGCCTGGAAAGAAGAAGAAGTCAAAAGAGAGTTGGATTTTGATGAACTTTATCATTTGGGAATAGAAGTTTTTCCGGAGAAAGACGTTCTTCGCCTGGTTAGCAGAGAAATTCGGGAAAGCGAATATAAAGAGTCACAAGTTTTAACCTACTACAGTATTATACTTTTTAAAAGAGATATGTACGATAAGGCAACACTCACATATTTAGCAGAGCATTATACAGGTGGCACCCGAAACATGAAGGAGCTTTATTATGTATTGAAAGACTATAATGTTCCAACTCATGTATTAGGAGAAAAAATTATTACACAAATGATTTTTTCTGAAACCATTTTAAATGGAGATGAAATTTTTCTTGACTATTATCGTTCGGATGGAGTGTATTTCAGAGTAAAACAGGCATATCTTGCATACGTAACACGTGAGTATCTATTGCGAAAGAAAGTTTTACGCCGTTCTATTTTTGATATTATTATGTTGGAATGCCACGAGAGAGAAGAGCTTCCAGATGTGTGTAAGATTGCTTTGTTAGAGTATTTTTCAGATAAAAGCTATAGTCAGGAAGAAGGAGAAGTTCTTCGAAATGTCATGGGTGAACTATGTGAGAAAGGAATTCTTTTTGAATTTTATATGGTTTATCCTAAGCAGTGGCTGCGAGAACTTTTGCTTTTTGACAAGGTTTTAGTTTCTTATAAGGCAAAACCCGGGAATCGAGTATGGGTGTGCTATAAAATCCGAAGAAATAATAAAGATGAATTAGGATTTCATAAGGAAGCATTACTTCCTACCTTTGAGACTATGTATGTCAAAGACTTTATTCTTTTTGATGATGAGGAATTGATTTACTATTTCCAAGAAACAGATGGCAATTTGGTAACAGAGAGCAAAAAGAAAAAAATTGATAATAAAAATAATGTTGCAACAGCGGGACGCTATGCAAGATTAAATGAAATGATAGGTGTTTCTCCAGCTAATTTGAAGGGAATGATGATTGCCTACGAAGAAGAAGAAATTATTTCGGAGAAAATATATCACAAATACTAGTTATATGAGAGGAAAAAACCTATGAAAAAGAGGTATATCCTGGGTTACGATTTAAACAGTAAATACAGTCAAATCAGCTTTTACAATTTCGAGGATGAAGAGCCAAAAACGTATGAGGAATCAGAGGAAGCAATGCAGATTCCATTGGCACTGGCTTTTTTCAATGATCGTTGGGTGTATGGAAAAGAGGCGAAACGTCTTGATACAATTAATCAAGGCGTTGCTTTTACAAATTTTTTCGAGCAGGCGAAAAAGCGGGAAAAAATAGTAGCCAACGGAAAAACCTATGATGCGGTGTGGCTTTTGGCGAAATATATACGCATGACATTGAGCGAATACGAAAATATTGAATACTTAACCTTTACAGTTTCTGAAACAGATATTGATATGTCAAATCTTTTAAAAGGGATAGGGCAACATTTAGGAGTGGAAAAAGAAAATATCAGTGTTCAAGATTATAAAGAGAGTTTTGCTCATTATATGTACAATCAGCCAAAAGAACTCTGGCAGTATGAAGCAGCACTTTTTTATTGTGACATTTACCAAATGAAAGCGTACATGCTGCGCAGGTTAAATCCAGCCAAGAAAAATGAAAACAATCGATTTATTACAGTTGATGAAGTGGCATCGGCTCATATTAATGAGTTGATGGCTATTTACCCGGTATATGATGAAGATCAGGCGAGATATGCAGATGAGAAGTTTAAATCCTTTGTCCAAGGGGTTTTCGACAAGAAAGTAGTTTCCAGCGTTTTTTTAACAGGAGAAGGCTTTGAAAATGAGTGGTATCCAGACTCTTTAAGAGTTTTATGCAATGGAAGAAGAGCATTTCTTGGAAATAATCTTTACAGCAAGGGTGCATGCTATTACTCGTACAAGATGGTAGAATCTCCTAATGAGGGGATTATATACTTAGATGATACCAGGCTTTTACAAAGAGTATGCCTGCATATAAAGAGAGAGGGAAAAGAGCAATGGTATCCTATTGTTCCATGGGGAAGCCACTGGTATGAAGCAGATAACCAATGGGAGGTTTTGCTGGATAATACCAGAAATATTGAGGTTCGCGTAGAATCATTAGCATCAGAAGAGCTCTATACAGAGAGCATATCTCTTGCAGGCTTAGTAGAGAGGAAAGATTATTCATTACGTTTACAAATCAATGTAATGTTTTTAGATGAAAAGACATGTCGATTTACTGTAAAGGATGTTGGGTTTGGGGATTTCTATCCTGCAACCGATTTTCAGACAGAAAAGATCATCCATTTAGGAGGTATTCATGGCCAGTTTAATTCTATGTCATCCTAAAAGGGCCAAACACCCTTATGAGATTACAAGGATACATAAAAAAATTTATACAATTGAGGAACTGTGTTATTACTTATGCAATCATCTCTATCTGGTTGATTCAACCATTATGAATCATCAGCTTTGTTCCTGGATTGATCGTGAGTTAGAGCTGAATTCTTTGGCTAGAGGACTGAAATTTTATTTGACCAGAAATGCAAGTATTGAGCAGTTTATAATGGAAATACTGGAGAAGTCTAATATCTATTCCGAACGAGAATTGTATCAAATGCAAGCAACTCTTGAAACATTAAAAAATCAAAAAGATGTGGAGAGAGAGAAATACAAAGGGGATACTCTTTTTGACAGCAAGGAATATGAGGCGGCGATTTTAGTTTATCAATCCATCTTAAAAAAGGAATGGGATACTACGGTAAAAAAGGAATTCTATGGACATATCCATGCCTCTTTAGGCTCGTGTTTTGGTCGATTATTTCTCTATGATGAAGCGGTGAGAAATTATAAAGAAGCAGTGGCACTGACGGATGATGATTTGGGAATTATTAAAGCCTATTTATATAGCTGCAAGCAAGTATATACCCCCCAGGAATACACGAAAATGCTTTCTAATAACAGTCTGTATCTTAGTATTGATGGAAAGATAAAGGAAGAAACACAGGAGTGGAGGAAACAAGCAAACTTAGATGTTTCAACAGAGGATGTGCGAAGCTGGAGACAGGTATATCGCAAGATTGACAGTCACTAGAGAGCTATGCTATTATGTTTTAGTGTAGTAAAGTTATCAACTACTAAAACACTAATACGTAAAAGGAAGGATACAAATATGAAAAAAATTGGTTCATTATTACTCATACTTGTTATGGCTTGTGCTCTTGTATTAACAGGATGCAAAAAGGAAGAAACGAAGACAAAGGATGAGAATAGTTTTATTGTTGGATTTGATGCGTCTTTTCCGCCTTATGGATATAAAGATGACAATGGAGAATATGTAGGATTTGATTTGGATCTTGCAGAAGAAGTGTGCAAAAGAAATGAATGGACATTAGTAAAACAACCAATTGACTGGGATTCTAAAGATGCGGAGATAAACGCAGGAACCATTAGCTGTATATGGAATGGATTTACAATTAATGGAAGAGAAGATCAGTACACCTGGTCAGAACCATACGTTGATAATAAGCAAGTAATCGTGGTTGCAGCTGATTCGGGAATAGAATCTTTTGCTGATTTAGCAGGAAAGCTTGTAGAAACCCAAGCGGATTCATCTGCCCTTCATGCACTGCAGGAAGATAAGAAAGATTTGGCAGATACTTTTTCGGGTTTAACAGAAGTGCCAGAGTATAATACGGCATTTATGGATTTGGAATCTGGAGCTTGTGATGGAGTGGCACTTGATATTGGAGTGGCAATGTATCAGATTAATTCCAGAGACAACTCAGACGATTTTAAAATTTTAGAAGAAGAGATTTCTTCCGAGCAGTACGGAATCGGGTTTAAAAAGGGAAATGAAGAACTTCGAGATCAAGTACAGAAAACATTAGATGAAATGGCAGAAGATGGTACCATTGAGAAAATAGCAGAAAAATATGCAGATAGTGGAGTTCCGGGAGCTCTGGCTATTCATAAGTAAGGACAAAGAAAATGCAGATACAGACAGTAGTGCAGGAACTGGCAACAGGGATGCTGGTTTCTGCTTCTATCTTTTTAGTTACTCTTTTATTCTCTCTCCCCTTAGGACTTATCATTGCTTTTGGACGTATGTCTAAGACAAAAGCATTTCAGGGGATTGCAAGAATATATATATCGATTATGAGAGGGACACCTCTTATGCTTCAATTGATGGTCGTGTATTTTGGACCTTATTATCTCTTTGGAATACGAATTTCCAATAATTATCGATTAATCGCTGTTCTAATAGGATTTGTTATTAATTATGCGGCTTATTTTGCAGAGATATATAGAGGTGGAATTGAATCGATACCGGTAGGACAATATGAGGCAGCTAAAGTCTTGGGGTATACGAAGGCACAGACCTTTTTTAAGATTATATTTCCACAGGTGATTAAGCGTATTATGCCCTCTGTAACCAATGAGGTTATTACCTTGGTAAAGGATACTTCACTCGCTTTTGTTTTGGCTGTAACGGAGATGTTTACTGTGGCAAAGCAGATTGCTGCATCACAGGCGTCTATGATGCCATTCATTGTAGCAGGGGTATTCTATTACGTTTTTAATCTAATTGTAGCAGTATCTATGGAAGGTATAGAAAAGAAATTGAGTTATTATCGATAGGTGGGTCAAAGAGATGAAGCTTTTGGAAATTAAAAATTTAGGAAAGAGTTTTGATGGAGTAGAGGTTTTGAAAGACATCTCGATTTCTGTAAATCGAGGTGAGGTTCTTGGGATTATTGGACCCTCAGGAAGTGGAAAATCTACATTACTTCGATGTGCTACAGGATTAGAGCAGGCGGATAAGGGAGTGATTTCTTACGAAGGAAGCTATGGTCTTGTATTTCAGAACTTTAATCTTTTTCCACATTATTCTGTAATGAAGAATATTACTGATGCACCAATAAAAGTGCAGAAAAGGGAAAAAGCAGAGGTATATAAGGAAGCTAGAGAGCTTTTGAAAAAGATGGGATTGTCAGATCGGGAAAAAGCATACCCTTTCCAGTTGTCAGGCGGACAAAAACAAAGGGTATCCATTGCCAGAGCCCTGGCAATGAATCCAGATATTCTTTTTTTTGATGAACCAACCTCTGCGTTGGATCCTGAACTAACAGGTGAGATATTAAAAGTCATCAAAGAGCTGGCAAATGAGAATATGACCATGGTAATTGTAACTCATGAAATGAGTTTTGCTCAGAATGTAGCGGATCATATTATTTTCATGGAGGATGGTTATATTTTAGAAGAGGGAAGCCCAGAGGAAGTTTTTGGTTCTTCTAACGAAAGAATGAAGATGTTCTTGGGTAAATTTTGTGAATAATACAAGGTCGGGGGATTATTGCTTTTCCCTTGGCCTTGTATTATACTATTTTATGCAGCAAAAAGATAATAATATAGAAAAGGTGGGTATCAAAGTGCAAAAGCTAGAACAATTGTATGAAGGTAAAGCAAAGAAAGTATTTAAAACAGAAGATCCTGATATCGTTATTGTAGATTACAAAGATGATGCAACTGCGTTTAATGGTGAAAAAAAGGGAACGATTGTTGGAAAAGGTGTTGTAAATAACCGAATGACAAACTATATTTTTCAGGTATTGGAGAAAGAAGGAGTTCCAACACACTTTGTGGAAGAGTTAAGTGATCGTGAGACAGCTGTTAAAAAAGTTGAAATAGTACCTCTTGAAGTTATTGTTCGTAATGTGGCGGCAGGAAGCTTTTCAAAGAAGCTGGGAATTGAAGAAGGAAAAGCTTTATTAGAGCCCACACTTGAGTTTAGTTATAAAGATGATGATCTTGGAGACCCGATGATTAATGATTACTATGCAATCGCAATTGGAGCTGCTACAAGAGAAGAAATTGATAAAATCACCCAATATACGTTTAAGGTAAATGATGTATTGAAAAAGTTTTTTGCAGAAGCAGGAATTGAATTAATTGACTTCAAAATTGAATATGGAAGATTTCATGGAGATATCATTCTTGCAGATGAGATATCACCAGATACCTGTAGACTTTGGGACATAAATACAAAAGAAAAATTAGATAAAGATCGTTTCCGAAGAGATATGGGAAATGTTGAAGACGCATACCAAGAGGTATTTAAAAGAATTGGAATTAAGTAAAAGGAGTTATCACATGACAGACTTTGAAAAAGTAACGACAGGAATGGGCGAAGAGTGTGGTGTATTTGGTGCCTATGATTTAAAAGGTGAAGACGTTTCAAGTTCAATATATTACGGACTCTTTGCTCTTCAGCACAGAGGGCAGGAAAGCTGTGGAATAGCAGTTACAAACACCTTCGGTGAAAGAAAATTTAATGCAGTCAAGGGCTTAGGTCTCGTAAATGATGTTTTTGATGAAGAAAGATTATCGGAGCTGGGGGGAAACCTTGGTTTGGGACACGTTCGCTATTCCACGGCGGGTGGTTCAAGAACAGAAAATGCTATGCCATTGGTAATTAACTATATAAAAGGTGCATTAGCAATTGCCCATAATGGAAATCTTACCAATGCAATTGAATTAAGACAGGATTTGGAAAGGACAGGAGCCATTTTCCAGACTACTATTGATTCCGAGGTGATTGCATACCATATTGCAAGAGAAAGATTAAACACAGAGACAGCAGATGAGGCGGTAAGACGTGCAGTTAAAAAAGTAAAGGGAGCCTATGCACTGGTTGTTACATCCCCCAGAAAGATGATTGGGGTAAGAGATCCCTTTGGACTGAAGCCACTGTGTATCGGGAAAAGAGATGACACTTATTTTCTTGCTTCTGAAAGCTGTGCAATTGCCGCAGTAGGTGGAGAATTTGTTCGAGATGTAGAACCAGGTGAACTGGTTACAATTTCAAGGCATGGAATTACATCAAATAAAGAGTTACAAATTAACCCTGAAAATGAAGCGAGATGTATTTTTGAATATATTTATTTTGCACGTACAGATAGTAAAATTGATGGAGTGAATGTGTATCATTCCAGAATTTTAGCAGGAAAAACTTTGGCGGAATCTTTTCCAGTAGAGGCAGATTTAGTTGTAGGTGTTCCAGATTCTGGATTGGTTGCAGCAAAAGGATATTCAGAAGCAACAGGAATACCCTATGGCATGGCTTTCCACAAAAACAGTTACGTGGGAAGAACCTTTATCAAGCCCAAACAAAGTCAGCGGGAAAGTAGTGTTAAAATTAAGCTGAATGTAATAGAAGAGGTTGTAAAAGATAAGAGGATTGTATTGGTAGACGACTCCATTGTAAGAGGAACTACGTCGGCAAACATTATCAAGATGCTCAAAAAAGCCGGAGCGAAAGAAGTACATGTCCGCATTAGTTCTCCGCCATTTTTGTATCCTTGTTATTTTGGGACGGATGTGCCTTCTAATGAACAATTAATAGCACATAGCCATACAACAGATGAAATCAGGGAAATGATTGGCGCAGACAGTCTAGGCTATATGGAAGTGGACAAACTAAAAAATATGGTGGGTGACTTAGGATTTTGTGATGCCTGTTTTACAGGGAACTATCCGATGGAAGTTCCCGGTGAAGATATTTCACATGCATTTGAAAAGTAGGAAAGGAAATAAATCATGAGTACAGACAAATACGTAAGTCCTTTATCAGAAAGATATGCCAGTAAAGAAATGCAGTATGTGTTTTCTCCAGATAAGAAATTCAAAACATGGAGAAAGCTGTGGATTGCTTTGGCTGAGACGGAAAAAGAATTAGGATTAGATATTTCAGAAGAACAAATTGAAGAGTTAAAGGCTCATGCAGATGATATTAATTATGATGTGGCAAAAGAACGGGAGAAAATTGTTCGTCATGATGTTATGAGTCACGTATATGCTTACGGAGTTCAATGTCCAAAGGCAAAGGGAATTATTCATTTAGGTGCTACTTCTTGTTATGTTGGTGATAACACGGATGTGATTGTTATGAAAGAAGCATTGGACATTGTTGAAAAGAAATTGGTTAACATTATTGCTGTATTGGGCAAGTTCGCAGAAGAATACAAGGCACTTCCAACTCTTGGATTTACTCACTTTCAGCCAGCACAGCCTACAACAGTAGGAAAACGAGCAACACTTTGGATGCAGGAATTTATGATGGATCTTGAGGATTTGGACTATGTGAGAAGCACTCTGAAGTTATTAGGTTCAAAAGGAACAACTGGAACCCAGGCGAGTTTTCTTGAGCTTTTCAATGGGGATCAGGTGACGATTGATAAAATCGATCCAATGATTGCAAAAAAGATGGGATTTGAATCAAGCTACCCAGTATCAGGACAAACCTATTCCAGAAAGGTAGATACAAGAGTGGTAAATGTTTTGGCTGGAATTGCAGCCAGTGCCCATAAATTTTCCAATGATATTCGACTTTTACAGCATCTTAAAGAAGTAGAAGAACCTTTTGAAAAGAGTCAAATTGGTTCGTCGGCAATGGCTTATAAAAGAAATCCGATGCGGAGTGAAAGAATAGCTTCTCTAAGTAGATATGTGATGGTGGATGCATTAAATCCGGCAATTACAAGTGCAACTCAGTGGTTCGAAAGAACCTTGGATGATTCGGCAAATAAAAGATTAAGTGTTCCAGAAGGCTTTTTAGCTATTGATGGAATTCTGGACTTGTGTTTAAATGTTGCCGATGGACTCGTTGTATATCCCAAGGTGATTGAAAAGAGACTTTTGTCAGAACTTCCATTTATGGCAACAGAGAACATTATGATGGATGCTGTAAAGGCGGGTGGTGACAGACAAGAACTTCATGAGAGAATTCGGGAACTTTCTATGGAAGCAGGTAGAAATGTAAAAGAATTAGGGTTAGACAATAATCTTTTGGATTTAATTGCACAAGACGATGGATTCAATTTAACAAAAGAGGATCTGGAGAAAACGATGGACCCATCAAAATATGTTGGAAGAGCAAAAGAACAGGTGGAATCTTTCCTAAAAAATGATGTAGATAAATTGTTAAGAAGCAAGAAAGATTTACTGGGCATTAAGGCGGAAATCAACGTCTAATTTTGTGAGATTCTACTAGAAAAAAATTTATTTGTTAAAAAAATTGCAATAGGGGTTGAAAAAGAGAAAAAGATGTTCTATGATAGACACATGAAATAAAGTTATAGAAAAATTTTATAGAGATAGGATGATTTTTTTCTCGAGAGAATCTTTTTAGTAAGATCGCCGAAGAGGCAAGCTATTTTCATGTGTGATGAAAATAGGTGAAACTTTCAGGCAAAAGGATGGAAAAAAGGACTATATTCTGGATGCAAAGACAGAAGGACACAACACGATTTAGTGATGTGTCCTTTTTTTAAAACTTTTTTCACGAAGCATTATAAAATGTTATGAGACTATTTGGAGGTATTCAATATGGATGACTATATTATTATTACAAATAATCCAATGGTTGTAGAAGAATTTGGTACCGAGAAAGAAATTGAGTTTTACGATGTAGATTATGAAAATATTTTAGTAAAAGTAAGAGATAAAATCTACAAAGGTCATGAGCTTTTGAGCCATCCCTTATCCGGAAGCGTTAAACCAGGTGAGACACCTTATAAATCAATTATGGTTTCCAAAAGGGTAGGAAGTTTAGAAGAAAAGTATGTTAAGTTAATAGAGAGTTCGATACAGACGGTAGGAAAATTTTCTTTTAAACCAACCATAAATGATCAAAAAACTCTGAAAGATTTACAGGTTGTTGACCGAACCTTATTAAACAGTGCCATAGCATCAGCAGATGCTTAATGGATAAATTAATTTCAAAAGAAGGAGGGACTTTATTGTGAAATTAGAAATGGGACACATATTCATCAAGGACATCGTTTTTTCTGATACATCGAAGATTGAAGATGGGGTATTGTATGTATCAAAAGCAGAATTGGAAAAAATCGTTCTATCAGATGAAAAATTAAAAGAGGTGTCATTTGATGTAGCAAAACCGGGAGAGAGTGTACGTATTACACCGGTTAAGGATGTTATTGAGCCAAGAGTCAAAGTAGAAGGAGAGGGTGGTATCTTCCCAGGCGTAATTGCAAAAGTAGGTACTGTAGGTAGTGGAAAAACTTATGCCCTTAAAGGAATGGCAGTTGTAACTGCTGGAAAAATTGTTGGTTTCCAAGAGGGAATCATTGATATGACTGGCCCTGGAGCAGAATACACTCCATTTTCAAAATTAAACAATTTAGTTATGGTATGTGAACCAATTGAAGATATAAAACCACATCAATATGAAAAAGCAGTTAGACTTGCAGGTTTCAGAGTGGCAACTTATCTTGGAGAGCTTTCAAAAAGCTTGACTCCAGATGAAACGAAGGTTTATGAGACACAGACAATCATGGAAGGAAAAGAAAAATATCCAGATCTTCCAAGAGTTGCATATGTACAGATGCTTCAAAGCCAAGGTCTTTTACATGACACATATGTATATGGTGTGGACGCAAAGCAAACCTTATCAACAATTATGAATCCAACAGAAGTGATGGATGGAGCTATTGTATCAGGTAACTGTGTATCAGCATGTGACAAGAACACAACTTATCACCATTTAAACAACCCGGTTATTCATGATATGTTAGAAGAACATGGTAAAACCTTGAACTTTGTTTGTCAGATTTTGACGAACGAAAACGTATATTTGGCAGATAAAGAACGTTCTTCAGACTGGACCGCTAAAATGTGTGAAATGTTGGATCTTGATGGAGTAATCGTATCTCAGGAAGGATTTGGAAATCCAGATACGGACTTAATCATGAACTGTAAAAAGATTGAGGCAAAAGGTGTTAAAACAGTTATTATTACTGACGAATATGCAGGAAGAGACGGTAAGAGCCAATCTCTTGCAGATGCAGATGCAGCAGCAGATGCGGTTGTCACAGGAGGTAATGCAAATCAAGTAATTATCCTTCCAAAACTTGACAAAGTAATTGGAACTTTAGATTACGTGACAAAGATTGCGGGAGCTTCGGATGAAACACTTAGAGAAGATGGATCATTAGAAGTAGAGTTACAGGTAATTACAGGTGCTACAAACGAAACTGGTTTCAACAAACTTAGCGCTAGATAGGAGGAGAAAAATGTCTAAAATAAGAGTAGTACATTATATTAACCAATTCTTCGCTAATATCGGTGGAGAAGAAAAAGCTGATTTTCCTGCAGAACTTCGTGTAGGTGAGGTTGTTGGACCTGGTATGGCTTTTAAAGCAAGTTTTAAGGATGAAGCAGAGATTATTGCTACAATAGTATGTGGGGATTCTTACTTTAATGAGAATCTGGACAAAGCGAAAGCAGATATTTTAGCAATGGTAAAAGAGCAAAATCCAGATGTGTTTATTGCAGGCCCTGCATTTAATGCGGGAAGATATGGAGTTGCTTGTGGTACAATAGCGGATGCAGTACAACAGGAATTAGGAATTCCAGCTGTTACGGGAATGTATAAAGAAAATCCTGGAGCAGATATGTTTAAGGATAAGGTATACACAGTTGCAACAAAAAATAGTGCAGCAGGCATGAGAGATGCAGTGGCAAAAATGGCGCCATTAGCGTTGAAACTTGCCAAAAAAGAGGAAATTGGGGTTTCTTCTGAAGAAGGATATATGCCAAATGGAATCCGTAAGAATTTCTTTGAAAATGAAAGAGGTTCGAAAAGAGCAATCAATATGTTATTGGCAAAACTGGCAGGCAAGGAGTTTACAACAGAGTATCCTATGCCAGACTTTGACCGGGTAGATCCTATGCCAGCAGTGAAAGATTTGGCTCATGCCACAATCGCTCTTGTTACTTCTGGTGGTATTGTGCCAAAGGGAAATCCAGATCATATCGAAAGTTCATCTGCTTCACGTTATGGAGAGTATGATATTACAGGTGTTATGGATTTGACAGAAGATACGTATGAAACTGCCCATGGTGGATACGATCCTGTATATGCAAATGAAGATGCAGATAGAGTTTTGCCAGTTGATGTTTTAAGAGATCTTGAAAAAGAGGGCAAAATTGGAAAGCTACATCATCTTTTCTATACCACTACAGGAAATGGTACTGCAGTTGCTTCATCTAAGGCATTTGCAGAGGAATTTTCAAAGAAATTAATAGCAGATGGTGTGGATGCTGTTATTTTAACCTCCACTTGAGGTACCTGTACTCGTTGCGGTGCAACGATGGTTAAAGAAATTGAAAGAGCTGGCATACCAGTGGTTCATGTATGTACAGTTACACCAATTTCCATGACAGTTGGTGCAAATAGAATCGTACCAGCTATTGCAATTCCACATCCACTGGGAAATCCAGCATTGGATAAAAAAGAAGAAAAAGAACTTCGCCGCCAAATCGTGGAGAAGGCTTTAGATGCTCTTGCTACAGAGGTTGATGGACAGACAGTTTTTGACAAGTAAACGTAGAAGGAGATAAACAAATGGATAAGATATATGATGTAATCATTCTAGGTGCAGGTCCCGCAGGTTTAGC
>NZ_JAMXOD010000026.1 GCF_024721305.1 Aequitasia blattaphilus
ATACCACAATTCCTATTGCAAGACCTAATAACATTCTCTCTCCACTCAGTCCGTTCACCATAATTTTCTTTCCCCTTCCCTATTCATGAATAAAATTCGGCGCATATTTTGCTGCCAGTAGTATTGCCTCTTTCATACTTACTTCACTTACAATTCCTTTTCCCGCAATATCAAATGCTGTACCATGATCAACTGAGGTTCGCAGTATTGGCATCCCATTTGTAATTGCAATGGTTCTGTCAAAATCCAAAGTCTTTGTAGCGATATGCCCCTGATCATGATAAAGAGATAATACGCTGGTATAGCGTCCCATTGCCGCCTGGTGAAAAACAGAGTCTGCACCAATTGGACCAACTACATCATAGCCTTCTGCCTGTAGCTCTTCTACGGCAGGTGTGATTTCTTCCACCTCCTCATAACCAAACAAGCCATGCTCTCCACTATGGGGATTAAGCCCGGCAACCGCCATGGTTCCATCTTTTACCCCTAACTTATGAAGAGCCTCAAGGCATCTTTTTACATAATCCTTAATGCGGTCTTTCTTAATCATATCCAGCATTTCCCGAAGAGACACATGACGGGTCAGGAAAAACACACGTAGTCCATTTGTTTCAAACATCGTAAGAGGATCCTCGGTATTGGTAAGTGCTCCAAATATCTCCGTGTGCCCTATAAAATGAATCTCACCAGCTTTTAGTGATTCTTTGTTAATTGGCGTGGTCGCAACAGCATCTACTTCCCTACTGTTTGCCAGCTCGATACTCTTTGCAATGTACGCATATGCCGCCTTACCACACATTGCATTTACTTTACCAAATGCAAACTTGTCCCAATCGATGTTTTTTAAATCAATTAAATTTAAAATACCTTCCGAGAAATCTCCTTCACTCGGGTGCTCAATCACTTTAATTTTCAAATCCACCTTCGTGATTTCAATTGCATTCTTCATCACCTGTCCATCTCCGATCACCACACAGTTCGCCTGATCTGTTATCTCCTTAGATGCTATTGATTTCGCTACAATTTCCGGTCCCACACCGGCTGGATCTCCTATTGGTATTGCAATGATTGCTTTCTTCATGTTTGTCTCCCTTCTTATATGTAAAGCTTTTCTTTTAAGTAAGTAACACATCTATTGATGGCATCTTTTTGCCCTTGACTTCCACCCTTTGTAATAATATGAATGCCTTCAAATTCTCCCTTTAACAGTCTTCCATAGGCTGCCAAGGGCAATACTTCATCCAGCAAATCCAACCCTGCCGTATCAAATCTTCGACAGACCGAAACCGTGATATCTCCACCACTTGTGTAAAGGCCTTTATAAGAATCCTCCTTTTTAAAAATTTGATATGCAATCTCTGCGAAGGACTCATTAATAATTTGTGTCACCTCATCCATCGTGCAGTTCAACTTGCTTTTATAATAATTAAAATCGATTCGATTCTCTGGATAAATCCCATCCCCTGTCACGGTAGAAATTACATTTTTTCCGCTTTCTGCCAGAATCTCATGGATAACACGCTGAATTTCTTTGTCTCTGGCTTCTTTGCTATCCAATAACTCTTTCGTTTGTACAAACACATTGTGGGTTCTCTGGGAAAGCCAAAGATCTTCCATCTGTCCCTTCGTTGCCGGATGTACACTTCCAACAACCGCTAATATCCTGCTTTTCTCTGCTTTTTCAGATGGCTTAATCAGTTTTCTGGACAAAGCCGCTGTAAATACTCCTGGATCCACCGCAATTATTTTTTTCCGGCTTGTAATCACTGCATCTGCAATTAAATCCAAATCCTCTTGTGTTACACAATCACAAATAATAATCCGGCTTCCTTTTTGAATCTCTTCTTTTATTCGATCTGCCAGATAATGCTTTCCTTTCATCATATCCTTCGTATAAATTGAGGATACCGGATACTTGCTTTGTTCCTTAAAAAGCACTTCTGCTTCACTAACTGCAACAGGTGTTTTTGGATCAATGGCGATGTCCGTTTTATGAAGCAGCTGACCGTTAACCAGCATATATCCTCCCAGCAAAATACGACCTGAGGAAGGAAAACAAGGTGCCACAATTGCTGTATAATCCTCTCCCAGAGAATCCAACATAGCATCTGTTTCACTGCCTAAGTTCCCTCTTAAAGTACTATCTATACGATTAGCATAAACTTTGACATGTTCACTTTTTAACAGTTCACAAACATTGTAAACTCGGTTGTATGCAATGTCCGGTTCTACTCCCCGGCTATCAGTGGGATACAAAACACAATCACAGTTTTCCAATGAGGATAACTCAATTCGTTCTTCATTCATGACTGTATAGGCATTATAATTCATCTTCTTTAGCAGAACCCCAGTTGCATTTGCTCCTGTTAGATCATCTGCTATCACTACACATTCCGGCATATACACCCCTCCTTGTTCGTTTATGTTCTTTATGTTAAACCCATTGTTCGTTTGTGTCAACTTTTCTCAGTAAAAAATGTTTATTTCTACATTTTCAACAATTTTCCCTGTTCGTTTGTGTTAATATGCGCCAAAAAAAGATAGTTCTCCATAAAAGTGAACTATCTTTTCTCATGACACACGGTCTTCTTATTCGGTTTTTAATCATTGAGTTTCTCAATGGCCTGTTCTTTTGTTTCTACAAAGAAAAAATCTTTTCCTTGATTCGACTCATAAATAAAGTCTTTCAGTGGTTTACTGGTGTATTTTGAATAATCTCCATAGACCGCAAACTTAATGTGATAGTTTATAAATTTCTGCAAAATTTCCCCTGCTAAACCGGAGCTTAATACGAAAAACTCTTCCGTAATTGCTTCTTTACTAATCACAATTTTATCTGCTCCACTTTCGTAGTTAATGGTCATTACCAAATCAAGGGCTGCATTTACGCTGTCAATCACAACTTCCGAATCATCAATTACTGCAATTGTCGTATTGTTTCCTTTAATGTAATCTATCATTCTTTTTCCCTTTCTTTTTTTTGATTATAACACCATTAACAGCAAAATTACAGCTCATAATAACCGCCCTGGCTATTATGAGCTGTTCCGGCTTATTTAACGGATGTGTATGGCTCAATTAGAAATACCACCGGACGAAATCCATCGGTACAGGTTGCTACTTGCGATTTCCCTCCCTTTGTACCAATACACTCCATATTGTTTCTGACAAATATAATATCCTTAAAGATATCCGCCCATGCCCAGGTACAAAAGCCCTCCGGTACTGTTCTTCCATCTGTAATAAAGCTATCACCTTCTTCAAACTTATTACAGACCGGAATTGGTTTTTCGGCATATTCTTCAATAATATCATCCATTACCATTTTTTTCAGTATTGTAACTTTTACCAAATCCGACATTTTTTCCTCCTATTTCACAGTGCTTGTTGCAACAATATTGATACCGCTGTCACAAATATTCGGAATCACAACATCATATCTTTGAATTGGCGTATCACAAACCGTTTTTTCTGCAATCACCTTCATACAATCCATTATAAGTTCCTTTGGTATTGGTTCCTCTGAACGTACTGCTAATAATTCGTTTTGTCCTGCCACCTTTACAGTAGAAGTCAGAATACGAACCGGATGAAGAAATTCATTGTTTCCGTACACCTCACCTCGTTTGCAGCCAAATCCTTTTATGGACGTTACTTCTTTATCGCTGCCTTCCACTTCTATTTCACATCCCATCGGACAAACGGTACATATAATTTCCTTCTTCACAATTATGCCTCCTTTACTACCTCTACTAAAACATCATCTCCAACCTTATCCATGGGTATTTGAATGCAGCATATTTCTCCCGGATTTACACGTTTCTCTTTTACAGATGCAATGACCTCATCTCCACACTTCGCCACGAGACGGACATTTGCATCCGGCTGTAGTACACGGAAGAAGAGCTTTGCTTTTTCCTCATTTCCGATTCTTAATCTTTGAGGACACAGATAGCGGACATTGTTTCCTGTTAATGATGTTACCTCACGCACCTCTCCCGGCATTTTATCCATTGCATAAAGAGCAGCGTATTTTCCTGCCTGCATACTTTCAACTGTAACATTATCTACTAAATCATTTACGTGTACGACGTTGCCACTGGCAAAGACTCCCGGACTTGAGGTTTGCATATATTGATCCACCTCCGGCCCATTGGTAATACGTGAAATACTGATTTCCGCTTTTCTCGTCAACTCGTTTTCAGGCAATAATCCAACGGAGAGTAAAAGAGTATCACATTCTATAAATTCTTCTGTTTCCTTAATTGGCTTTTTATTTTCATCCACCTGAGCAACGTAGACACCTTCCACTCTCTCATTTCCCACGATTCGCGTAATTGTATGGCCAAGCTTTAATGGAATTCCAAAGTCATCCAGACACTGTACCTTATTTCTGGTTAAACCAGCCAGATAATCCATGATTTCTACCACAGCTAATACTTTTGCTCCCTCCAGACTCATCCGTCTGGCCATAATCATTCCAATATCACCGGAGCCTAATATTACTACATTTTTCCCAACCATTGTATTCTGTCTATTTACCAATCTTTGTGCAGATCCTGCTGTATATACACCTGCTGGTCTCGTTCCTGGAATCTGAATATTCGGTCTCGTTCTCTCCCGACACCCCATTGCCAAAACGATGCTTTTTGCTGTTACCTTTGTCATACCATTTTCAGAACTTGCACAAATGATTTCTTTCCTTTCCGGTGCGAAATCTAATACCATTGTATTTAACAACACATCAACCCCCAGGTTCAATGCCTCTTCTGCGAATCTACCTGCATATTCCGGTCCGGTCAGCTCTTTTTTAAAGTAACTAAGTCCAAATCCCGGATGGATACATTGCTGTAAAATTCCCCCTATGCTATTGTCTCTTTCAATAACCAGAACGTCCTTGGCTCCTTCTTTCTTTGCTGCCACTGCCGCTGAAAGACCAGCCGGACCGCCTCCGATAATCGCCACATCACATTTTACTTCGTACATTATCTTATCTCCCTTCTATTTCACCTTCCCAAGAACCATATAAGACCCAGTAACATTCTTATTCACATCCTCAATTGGAATATTCAGTTCCCGTGCTAATATTTCAATTACTTTAGGTCCACAGAAGCCACCTTGACATCTTCCCATTCCGGCTCTCACCCGGCGTTTAATAGCATCTACACTTCGTGCTCCTATTGGTCGGTGAATCGCTGCAAGTATTTCGCCTTCGGTAATCGTCTCACAGCGGCAGATAATATTTCCATACTTGGGATTTTGGGCAATCACAGCTTCTTGTTCCTCAACTGTCATAGTATGAAATACTTTTATACCTTCCCTTGTATTTTTAAAGTCTTCCCTATAGATCAATTCTGCTCCCTGTCGCTTCATGAGCTGAGCCACATAAACCCCTATAGAAAGCGATAAGGTGAGACCCGTTGACCGGATGCCAGATAGGTTAATGTATCCTTCCACATCATCGTATACATCAATGTGAAGTCCTTCCGGATTGCGGTTCGGGCGTAATCCACTGTATTGTGTAATAGTATCTCTGATATTTACCTCTGGAACCAGACGCTTTACATCTTCTACAATACTTTCGAGTCCTTCCGTTGTAACCGATTTATCCGTTTTATTATCCAAGTCCTCTGCAGTTGGTCCGACCAGCATATTTCCATGGATTGTTGGACACATCAATTTTCCCTTTGTAATCTTCGTTGGAATTGGCAATACAATGTGTTTTACTTTACAGGAGGTATTCTTATCCAAAATGTAGAATTGCCCTCTTCTGGCAACGACTTTATAGTCTGTCTTTCCCACCATTGCAGCAATCTCATCACAGTATAGTGCTGCTGCATTAATCACGTACTTTGTTTCGATTGTTTCTCCCGTTGTCTCAACTGCTTTTATTTGGTTGTTCTCAACCCTTATGTCGGTAACCTTAGTATTTAACAGGAAGTCCACTCCGTTTTCACTTGCATTTTCTGCTAACGCCTGCACGTAAATAAACGGATCTATAATAGACTCTCTCGGAATATAGAGCCCTCCCTTTACCTCAGGATTAATATTGGGCTCCATTTCAATAATCTGCTCTTTCGTAAGATACTCAACATCATATACCCTATTCTTAAATGCTTTTTCCTTGATTGCCGGAAGCTGCATAAACTGCTCCTCAGTAATTGCTGGAAGAATTGCACCCGTTTCTTCAAAAGGGATTTGAAGCTCCTTGACCAGTTGAGGAAACATTGGATTTGCTGCAACCACCAATTCCGATTCAAGAGTACCCGGAGCGGCATCGTATCCAGTATGAATGATTGCACTATTTGATTTTGAGGCGTCTCCTCCTATATCTTCATTTTTATCAACGACGATAACATTTATATGGTATTTGGAAAGCTCTCTCGCAATTCCACACCCCACGGCTCCCCCGCCAATTACAACAACATCAGTTTTTAACATTTTATACTTCCTCCTATTTATCTTTAAGCTTCTTCCCATTTCTTTGCCCGTTCCACTGCCCGATGCCACTGATTCAGAAGTCTGTTACGAGTTTCATCATCCATATTGGGCTCATATCTTTTGTAAAGCTTCCAGTTTTGTTCTAACTCATCGATATTATGAAATTCATTGATTCCATATGCCGCCAGATAAGCAGCACCTAATGCGGTTGTGTCTGTGATTACTGGTACTTCAACTGGAATCCCTAAAATATCCGCCTGAAACTGCATTAAGAATTCGTTTTGAACAGCACCACCATCTACACGCATTACTTTAATTGGAATTCCGGAATCCTTTTCCATTACATCCAAATTATCCTTTACCTGATAGGCCATACTTTCCAGTGTTGCACGAACAATGTGTTCTTTTTCCGTTCCTCCCGTAATTCCGACCATGGTTCCTCTCGCATATTGATCCCAGTGAGGTGCAGCCAGCCCTGAGAATGCCGGTACGAAATACACACCTGCAGTATCGGGTACGGACTTTGCCATAGCCTCTGTTTCCGATGCACTCTCAATGATTTTCAGCTTATCTCTTAGCCACTGCACTGCTGCTCCTGCAATGTAGATTCCTGCATCCAAGGCAAAGGTTATTTTCCCTTTATTCAATCCCCATCCTACTGTTGTCAGCAGTCCATTTTTTGAATACACTGCTTTCTTTCCTGTGTTCATTAGCATAAAACAACCGGTTCCATAGGTTGTCTTAACGGTTCCTTCTTTAAAACAGGCCTGTCCAAAAAGAGCTGCCTGCTGATCCACAACAGAACCTGAAATTGGTACGCAGGCACCAAAGAAATCCAAAGGATCTGTGTACCCATATAGCTCTGAGCTATCATGAATTTCAGGCAGGATACTCTTTGGTATACCCATCCATTCCAAAATTTCATCATCCCATTTTCCTGTATGAATATTCAGGAGCATTGTTCGAGATGCAGTTGAATAATCCGTAATGCACACCTTTCCATGAGTCAGCTTCCAAATCATCCATGTATCCAATGTTCCTGCTATGATTCGCCCTTTTTCGATTTTTTCCTTAACGCCTTCCACATTGTCGATAATCCATTTTATTTTTGTTCCACTGAAATAGGCATCCACTACAAGACCTGTCTTTTCACGAATCTTCTCTCCATAATCATTTGCTAATTGATCTGCATACTGGGCCGTTCTTCTGTCTTGCCAAACAATTGCATTATATACTGGAGTTCCTGAAACTTTATCCCATAGCATCACGGTTTCCCCTTGATTATCCAGACCCATACAGGTCAGCTCATCTTTTTGGATCCCTGCCTCCGTTGCTGCCATATCTATCACGTCTAATATACTTCTCCATATTTCCAAAGGATCATGCTCTACCCATCCAGGCTCCGGGAAATATTGCGTATGCTCTTTATATCCTCTTGAGACTTTATTCCATTTTTCATCGAAAATCATTGCAGTTGTTCCCGTCGTACCCTGATCTAATCCCAAATAATATTTTTTCATATCAATATCCTCTCCTTTATCCTATTTTCTCTGGCTCTACCATGTTTTTACAAATCACTGATGCTAATACTATTGCAATAATACCTGCTGAAATTTTCGCTAAAATAACAGGAGTAATCATATCCGGCTGCACACCTGCTGTAAATCCTAAGTGGTCACCTAGGGCTGCTGTTGCTGGAACAAGCCACGCTGTATTTATTACAATTCCTTTTTTCTTCATATCCTTCATCATTGTATACACCGGAACAGAATTCGCCAATGTAAATACAAGTCCGGCTGCACTGGTTGCATCCAACCCAATTTTTCGTCCCAGAGCATTGAGTGGTTTGTCCATTACTTTTGTAATAATTGTTAAAACTGGAAAAGTTCCAAGCAGCACAATTCCGATTCCGGCGATTGCATCCATTCCCTCCATGATCGGAGCCATCCCAGGTATAATTACCTTTCCTGTTAAATGTTCAAACGCTGCTGCCGCAAGGCCTATATAGATAACGATTGTGATAAACTTTCCAAATAACATACACCCTTTAATCATCTGAGTTGGTATAAACTTGAGACCTAATGCCAGCAATACGGAAAGAATTATAATCGGAATAATATTGACCATTATCATTCCAATATCAAAACCTGCTACAAGCCCACCTATTATTCCTCCAACTGGAATTGTAATCAAACCAATTAGTAAGCCTTTCGAAAAATACTCCTGATCATTCTTTTCGATTAATCCTAACCCTACTGGTATGGAAAATACTAATGTACATCCAAGCATAGAAGAAATAATGTTTCCTGATAATAAACCTGCCTGTTCATTTTGTGCCAACTCCACTGCCAATGAATAGCCGCCCATGTCATTCGCTAAGATCGAGGCAAACATAGCAGGGTCTGCTCCCATCATTTTAAACAGCGGAATAATTACAGGACCTAATACTGTTGAGATTACCGGTGCCAGACAGACAATCCCTACCATTCCAAGTGCCAGTGGACCCATCGCATTAAAACCTTCATCAAACTTTTCTCCCAGACCAAATCGATTACCAATGATTTTATCCGCTGCACCAATTAACAATCCAATTGCCATTACCCAAATAATAATCTGATCAAATGTCATTTTCTCTTCCTCTCTTTCCTTATCCACATTTTTTGCCAACATTTTGTGCACTTATGTTTGTTTCGAGTATACCACCCCATATATTTCCACGCAATATACACATTAATCGAATATTGTCACCATTTTTTGTGCATTTATTCTAGTTTTGATGTGTATTACTTTCTCAACTCCACAAACCTACAACTTGGATATATGAAAAAAGCTCTTTTCTGTTTTTTCCAGAAAAAAGCTTTTTCTTTTATTCTTCCACTTCCACTTGTTTCACTTCTACCCCTAGCTCACGGACTCTGTGTACAAATTGTTCATCTGCCTGTGAATCTGTAATAATTACATCTAAGTCACTCATAGGACAAACCTTGTTCATCGCTGCCACACCAATTTTACTGTGATCCGCCAAAACAATTACCTTCTGTGTTCCTTCAATTGCCACACGCCGCCAATTAGATTCTTCCATATGATAGTCTGTTGCGCCTTTTGAAACGCTTAATCCACCAATACCCAGAAATAACTTTTCCGTATTAAATCCTTTCATATTGTTGACGGTCAAAAAACCGGATACCGAATAATCTCCATACCGTACCTCTCCACCCAGCATCAGTACACGAATATTACTATCTTCTGATAATACCATTGCGATTTTCATCGAATTTGTCAGTACTGTTACTTTTCTGCGTCCTACTAATGCTTTGGCAAACTCCAGAGTCGTTGTCCCGATGTCAATCGCAATCACATCATTGTCTTGTACATATTGAAGCGCTGCATGACCGATTGCTCTCTTTTCTTTATAATTCTTATCTTCCCGGCTTTCATAAGATGGTTCCAAGGCTTTTGGCTGGGGCAAAACCGCTCCGCCATATACCCTTTTTAACAGTTCTTGTTCTTCCATATATTCAAGGTCTCTTCGAATGGTCTCAATCGAAACATCAAACATCTCTACCAACTCACTGACCTTAATTACTTCTTTTTCATTTAGAAGCTCTTCTATCTTTCTTCTCCGCTCGTGCATCATTTGCTCCGCCTCCAGACTTGTATCCTTGCTATCTTCCATTATACATAGACTTTAGGAGGACTTCAAATTAATTATTTTTAAATGTTATCGAATGCAAGAGCCATCTCGCAAACCTTTTCCCTTTTCCGTCCCACTACCTGTACCATCACATTGACCCGGATTCACTTTCACACAATTCTCCTTTCTATCCCTGGGACATTCTTGTTTCGTTCTCGCCCCTTTCACAGGTGTCCTATTGGGTGCCGCCGATACAGGCATTGCAAACATTGAAACCGTGATAATCATAACCGTAATTGCACCAATCAGTTTTTTTCTTTTCATCTTATCTAATCCTCTCTTTCATCCATATTGTTTTTTTCTCTTTACAAGCTTATCCTACACAAAGCTTATGGCAAAACCATGTCTTTTTTGGTACAATTTATTGCTCTTTAACTCTCTCTGCCATGAAAAAAACATAAACATCTGCTATAATGAACCCAAAAGAAAGGATCGCATATGAAAAAAATACTAATCGCTGATGATAATCGACAGATTACAGATATTCTAAAACAGTACGCCGAAGATGAAGGTTTTACAGTTTATACCGCCTACAACGGTCGAGAAACCTATGATTTATTTACGCAACACGATTTCGCCATGATTCTATTAGATGTTATGATGCCGGAAATGGATGGCTTTACAGTCTGTCGAAAGATTAGAGAAACCTCTATGGTTCCTATTATTATGGTGACCGCCCGAGGTGAAGATTATGAGCGTATCATGGGACTGGAGATCGGTGCAGATGACTATATTGTCAAACCTTTTGCACCTATTGAAGTTATGGCACGAATCAAAGCAATTCTCCGCCGTATCGACCGGAAATTTGATGCAAAATTAAACGAACAAGCAAGAGACTTCGACAATTTATCTGTAAACCTGGATACTTTCTCAGCAACGATTGCCGATATCCCTGTTCCTCTTACAAAGAAGGAAATCGAAATCCTTTACATTCTTATGGAATATCCAAACAAGGTCTTCACAAGAGATAATCTTCTTGATCATGTTTGGGGCTATGAGTATTATGGTGACACACGCACCGTAGATTCCCATATCAAAAGGTTACGAGCTAAGCTCGAGGAATACGACCATCCCCACTGGAACATCACAACAGTATGGGGAATGGGCTATAAATTTGAGGTAAAAAAATGAAAAGTGGTATAACAAAGAGACTGTTACTCTATTTTACCGCAACACTCCTTGTGTTTGCCGTAATCATTGGTTTACTGTTCTCTTCTCTATTTACAAAGAATATGATGCAACACAACAAAAACGATCTTACCAATCGGGCAAATACGATTGCAAGTACATTATCAGAATTTTTAGATGCAAATTTACCTTCCGAACACAAAGGAAAATCCTCCTCTCACGGAAATGGACAAAATGGTTTTGGCGCATTTCTAAAGCTGGCTGATGATATGGCTATGGGAGAGGTATGGCTAGTAGATAAGGATGTGAACCTAATTACGAATAGTGACCATAACCCCGACATTTCCTATGAAGAATTTCCTCAAGATGGTGAGGTATTAATTCAAAATGCACTGATTGGTGAAATTGGGTATAGCGAATCTTTCAGCGAGCTTGTGGGAGTCAAATCCATTACTGTTTGTGTGCCTGCTTACGGTTTGGATGGAAAAATACTAGCCGCAGTACTACTTCATGCACCAGTTGAAAGTATGGAAGAGTCCATTACAAGCGGCCTTTGGATTTTAATGCTAAGCGTCGGCATTGCCTTACTTTTATCTAGTTTAATGGCTATGCTTCTCTCAAAGCGATTTATTCGTCCAATAAAGGCAATAAACATTACCGCCCAAAAACTCGCAGCTGGAGATTACTCTCAAAAGACCAGCGTTCGTCAAAACGACGAAATTGGTCAGCTTGCCGAGACCGTTGATGAATTATCTTTAAGATTGCTGATGTCCAAGAATCAAAGTGAACAGCTGGAAAAAGAAAAACGAGACTTTTATACTGATATTTCCCATGAACTGCGAACTCCCGTCACAGTAATACGTGGTTCTTTGGAATCACTACAAGACGGAAAAATCCAGGATTCTAAGAAACAGCAAGAGTATTATTCCCACATGCTTGCAGAGACATCTTACATACAAAATATGGTGAACGATTTACTGGATTACTCAAAACTAAAGAATCCCGAATTCACTATTCAGACTGAACTCCTTAACCTTTCCGATATATTATCAGATGCCGTACGCAGTATGCGGCGGGTTAGCGAAAAAAAGAAGATACACCTGGAATACAACAATCCCTTCTCTTTAATTGAAATTCAAGGGAACTACGAAAAGCTTCGACAAATGTTTTTGATTGTATTGGATAATGCAATCAAGTTTTCTCCTGAAAGTGAAACCGTATCCATTTCCATACAAAAAAATACCTCACAATACTCGATTAAGATACACGACAACGGATTCGGTATTAGCGAAGAGGATATCCCTCACATCTTTGACCGGTTTTATAAAAACAAGACAAAGAAAAACGAAGGAGGTACCGGAATCGGATTAACAATTGCAAAACAGATTGCTGTACTACACAACATTCGTATTTTTGCTGAGAGCGAAAATGGAAAAGGCACTGATTTCTATATCGATGTAGATGAAATCGAAACATTTAGTATAGAGCCGTTTTAATGAAGGTCCAAAAACGTATCAACTCTAAATAAGAGATGCCCCACTCTTTCCAGTGGGGCATCTCTTAAGTGTGAACTCATTTTATGCAGAAAGCTCATGTCCTTCTTTTTTTAATTGGAAATGATTTACAATGTCTTTCAACGCACTTGCCTGTGCCGCAAGCTCTTCTGCTGTAGCAGCTGACTCCTGTGCATTTGCTGAATTGCTCTGAACCGTAATTGTGATCTGCTCTACTGCCTGATTGATTTCCTGCAGTGCTCGTTTCTGTTCAATTGCTGCTTCTTTAATCCTGTCCATGGATTGTGTGGTCTCAGTTACGATTGTTTTCACTTCACCTAAACCATCTCTTGTTACTTCTGTCAGTTCATTTCCTCCAGATACTTTTTCCATGCTGCTTGCAATTAACTGGGATGTCTCTTTCGCTGCCTCCGCTGATTTAGCCGCCAGATTACGAACTTCATCCGCTACCACTGCAAACCCTTTTCCATGTTGTCCTGCACGCGCTGCTTCCACTGCTGCATTCAAGGCTAATATGTTTGTCTGGAATGCAATATCATCTATCGTTTTTATAATACGGGAAATCTCTTGAGAGCTTTGATCAATTTCTGACATTGCCATCGTTAACTCTTCCATCTTGTCTCCGCTATGTACAATGACCCTATTGGTTTTTCGTGCACTTTCCTGCGCTTCAATTGCTTGCTCTGTACTTTCTTCACCTTTTTTGTGAACTTGACCCACCACATCTCTAAATTGTTCCACCGTAGCTGCCTGTTCATTTGTACTTGAAGCAAGGGATTGTGCTGTTGCTGAAATCTGCTCTGCTGCAGCTGATACCTGCTCTGCTCCGCGAATGACATCTCTGAAAAGATCATTCAGCTGATCTACTGTTTGATTAATTGCAATGTTCATTGTATCCTTGTCACTGCGAATACTTGGATGAATATCCAGATTTCCTGCTGCTAAGGCCTCCATCATTCTAACTTGCTCTTTTGTATTATCAGTCATTCTTTTAAATGCATCAAACAAGTCTCCAATCTCATCCTCACGATCTCTTTCAATTTCCACATCTACATTTCCTTCTGCCAGTTGATCCGACATTTGAGTCAGCTTTACAATTGGTTTTCCTAAAATGCGCTGCATAAGGCGGATAATAATTGTTCCAAAAAGGATTCCGCAAAATACGATAATTCCTACAATACTTAAACCAAATCGGTTTACCGTCTTACTGATTTCTTCCAAGCTTATATCCGCACCGATCACACCGACAATCCTGCCATCTGAAGATCTAATTGGTGCAAATCCTGTAACCATCCTTCCAAACTCTCCGGATTTATATACCTTTGAAGTGGTTGCATTCCCTGTTTCAACAGTTTCATGCATTTTCTCATCAAAGTGTGCTGCATCTTCTGTTTCACCTAGATCAAAGGCTGGATCTTCATCTGCTTCACCTGCAAATCCTTCTGCATAATAAGTGATTTCCTCATCAATGTGTGCATCCAATGCATATAGATATAAGACCTTTGTTTCTTTCTTAATATGATCAAGTCCTGCTTTTGCCGAATGATAGGCCGCATCCTTTTCTCCAGTTTCAAGGGATTTTTCAAAAGCATCACCATCAATAACTGCAGCGGCTGCTTGCGCAATATTTTGTGCTCTTTCTGCATTATCTTTAATTGCAGTACTTCGAAACACAAAGTAACCGGCTGCCCCAATTCCTATCGCACAAGCGATGAGCATGCCTATGGTAAACACCATGATTTGCTTTACAATTGATTTCTTCATTTGATTTCCTCCTAGTGTATAATTCATCTCTACAAATGATTATCGGCCGTAATTCTTTTATACAATAGGGGCATCCAGAAAAAATTTATATCTTATCTGTTTTATACTTTACCAATCGGCCACTCCCAACCTTTGTGAGTAATCCTTTTCGCGTCATCTCCCGCAGCAAAAGGATTGCCGTTGCTTGGGAAACACCGATTTCTTCTTCCACGTCTTTTCGTACAATAAACTTCTTATATGCCAGAATACGAAGTACATGCTTTTCTCTCTCTGTAATCTGATTTGCTGTTTCACATGCTCCCAGGGAATCTCCTTGATTTCTGTTTGGCAGTGTTATCTTAAAGGCGTTGTTCGTCACATCTAATCGGGGTTTACATATTTCGCCTTCATAGCTCTCCATTATTTTCGGAATTCCTGTTCCATATGCTTCTATTAACTTTAATCGATAAAAAATATTCCCCAGATTCTGATTCCGTAAAACCGAAACTCCTAACAAAATATCATCTATTATCATACCTTTTACCAGTCCACCCACTGTAACAAATTCAATTCTGTCCTCAAAAATACTAATTAGTACGCTTGCACTATAGGAGTAATCTCTGTGCACAATTGCATTCAGCAGTGCCTCTCGGATTGCTTCCACCGGATAGTCCTTTCGATCAATTCTTTCGAGACCCTTAAATTCAGCTCGCGTACGGTTATAATGTTCTATATACTCATACGCTTCTTCTACTTGTCTAATCAACGAACCAGTAAATTCTTTTCTCTCTTTAAAAACAGTCTTCTTACTTCCTTCAAACATGGCCAGTTTAATAGTATGCTGACATTGATCTGATAAGAGCAATGCCAAATTCGTATACGTCCCATCCAGCCCTACTAACCCTAAGGATACCTTTTGTTTCTCACCAAACTCAACCTTCCTATTCCTAAAATACTCTTCAATTGTCTCAAATGTAAGCTGTTGTTCCAGTGCTCTCGCTGTTTCAAAACAGTCTCCACTTGTTTCTTTAATCATATTCCTGATTGCTGTCTCTGTTGCCGGAACTGTTGATGCTCCTTGTCTGACATACACACCTTCCGGGCGCAGACCTTTCTTCCCAATATAATAAGGACAAGCCGTACCTCGCTGCACCGTAGCAATTACCACTTTTTTCCCTTCCATCATTTCGATGCTGCCTTCTACAAACAAGGTTACATCCGGACGAATCCCATCTCGAATGGAATTTGTCAGCTGCAAAATAATTTCATCCGCATCCGACACGCCAATCACCGTTCCATCATCTTCAATTCCCACATAAATCGTCCCGCCATCAGAATTTGCAAATGCCACCACTGTCTTCTTGATGTCTTCTGTATATTCTCTTTTGAACTCAATCGTTCTATTTTCATCCATATTAATCTATCCCATTCTTTCTAATAATCATCTAATCATTATAATGATTATTATATCATTATTAGGATGATTGTCAATTATTAATCGCAATCATACGCTCAAGCTTGACATGTTCAATTTGAATTGTTACCTTTGACTTATATAAAGGATACGAACCAACCTAAGAAACGGAGGAAACACTATGAATGAACCAAAACTTCTTTCCCACATGAAAGAAAATCATCTCGATGCATTTTACATATCGAAGAAGGAAAATGTTCGCTTTATCAGTGGCTATACCGGTGATGACAGTGCACTCCTTATTACATCGAATGAGTACTTCTTCATCACAGATTCTCGTTATACAGAGCAAGCTCAACTAGAGTGCCCTGAGTACACGATTAAAAATTGGCGCACTCCCGGGCGAACCAAAGCTGACATGGTAGGAGATCTGGCTCGGGAACACAAGCTCACATCTGTGGCATTTGAATCAGATGTCTTAAGCTATAATGATTTCCAATTATTTGACGAGAAGGTAGATGCCAATCTCAAACCTTACTCCGGTGTTATCGAGACCTTTCGCCAGATAAAGACGCCGGAAGAGATTCAATACATGCGTGCTGCATGTGAAATCTCTTGTCGTGCTTTGGAACAGTTGATGCCTATGATTAAACCAGGAATTACAGAAAAGGAGTTGGCCGCTAATCTTTCTCTCTTTATGGTGGAAGAAGGCGCTGATACAATGCCTTATGGGAATATCCTTATCTCCGGCAAAAAAACCTCCTTATTACACGGTATTCCTTCCGAAAAGAGTATTGAGTATGGAGACTTTGTTTTGATTGATTTCGGTTGCCAGGTTCATGGCTATATGTCTGATATGACGCGAACCTTTGTCGTTGGAAAAGCTACGGACAAGCAAAAGGAGGTTTACGAGATTGAAAAAAGAATGTTAGAAGAATCCACTGCCATTCATAAGGCCGGCGTTACCGGAAAAGATATTTACATTGCTTCTCTAGGCCCTCTTAAAGATACGCCTTACATGGGTTATCAATACAATAACATCGGACACGGTATTGGTCTTTTTGTACATGAGGGTCCCTTCTCTTCCGAGCAAGACTTGACTCCCTTTCCAGTCGGTAATGTACGTACTATTGAGCCTGGGATTTATATTCCTAATTGGGGCGGTGTCCGGATTGAAGACCAGCTTTTAATTACGGAAGATGGGTATGAAAATATGGTGAGGTTTACCCATGACCTCATAGAGTTGTAGGGACAAAAATAACAACCTCTCTAGATCTTAGGCGTTGCAGGCTCCAGAGAGGTTGTTATTTTTTTTGGGGGGTGTCCCACAACTTTACGTTATAGGGAAATTGCTGAAATTTCATCTTGTTATGTATAGAATGGCGTAAAATATTATGATTGCCAGGACTATAATTCCAAGTGCGTATAAAATTTTCTTTTTCATAGGCTCTCCTTGTTATTTATCTGTAAAGACGATTTGGTATTTCTTTAGATCATATGTATTTCCAAAAAAGCTTGTCAGTATCTTCTCTGCATTACTGCGTGCATTTTCAAGTAAGCCTTTTTCGATTGCATCTTTTTGGGCCGTTTCTTTTAGCTCTTTTAATGCATCATTATTATCATCTAAGGTGATTGGACTGAAAATACTTTCATCTTCATGATATACCTTGAATGACTCCATATCAATCTCATTGCTCATTACTTTTGGTTCAGGTAACTTCACTTCGATAGTCGATTCATTTGCTTTCCATGTAATCTCGTTGAAATCATAGCCTGCCTTTATTACCACATCATAACTATACATTTGCTTGCTTTTTGTAAATGGTATGGTAGCTCCAAACAATTGTCTTGAGTTCTCTGAAACACTTACTTCTGTACAGTAGGCTGATTGTGTGACCAACTCACCAATATCCTCAAATCCGATTTCTATTGTCTTGCTTTCAAAGAAATTATATTTTTTTGAACCAACCATCAGCACAGCTATTGTAATCAAAATAATCAGAATAATTGCCAATACCCACTTGAAAAATTTCTTCAATTTCCTAATACCCCCTTAATGTCCCTTGTGTTTTTCTTTTCTTTTTTGTTGCTTCAAATCAAACTGACGCTGCTTTTCGGCTTCTCTTTGCTCCCTGCTCGTCTGCTTTCGTACGGTCTTCATCTCTTCTCTTTGAAGCTGTAGCGCTTGCTGTGACTTCGTTCCGATGCCGACATTTTGGGTCTGCTTTTTTGCTTCCCGTAATCTGCGCTTCGGATTAATTGCAGTTTGCTTTATTTCCGTTTTGATAGCAGGACTAAATTTTAAGTTGGTATAATTTTTTGTTATAAAATCATATACCTCATAATCCTTTGGTTCCACACCAAATGTCACCTTACATACAGATAACTTCTCTTCTGCTAAACGTTCAAAAACACCAATCCAGAACGGTTCCTCAAAATACACGGTCAGTTTTACATTTGCTTTGTCCATAATTGTTCCCTCCTTATAAAGTATTATGAACAAAGAATGGACAACCCGGAGGGGCAGGTTACTTACCCCGCTTATTCTTGCGGGACGGCCGGGCTACCTTCCGGCTCTAGTATATTTCAAACATACATTGCGTTTTTATCTTTGCTGTTCCATTATAGCATATTTACATTGCGTTTTCTGATAAATACATAAATGATTGAGGTGCGACTTTAACTCCAATATCAGATAATAATTGAGGAGTTTCATATTTTAATACTTCTCCTAGTCTATACGCTATTGCTTTCTTTTTTTCTTTAAAATAGTCATCATAAAATTTTTTCGTAATTCCAGACTCCTTTTTTGTCACTTCCCACAATTGTTCCTTATCCATTTCCAGCGTCTCTAACACCTCAACTTCACCAATCACTCGTTTGACTGGGCATGTTGAATAAATAACAATTTTATCCACCTTTCTTTTACATATTCTCTTTCTATACTCATAGCACTTCGTCCCGTGAACTATATTTTCAACGTGTTGCGGATTAATCGATAATAATATTTTGCACATTTATTCCACCCATTTCTAATATTTTAATAAACTCATTTTTAGTATAATCTATATTATAGGGATGTGTTGGAAATAGTTCAACGTCCTTTAATGATTTATGATTCACATTATTTCCTTTTCCAAAAAAACCGTTATAAACAAGCTCTATCATTTCCACATTCTTATTATTCAAAAAAATAGTCATCAACTCATCTTGTGAAAATACAGTTTTATTACCCGCTAATTTCAGATAGTCTTGTAGCGATATTATTTCACGTCCAAATTGCTTTATTCTTACAATCTTTGTTATGGTTCCAAAAGACGTTACCACTGATTTATATGTTTTCCCTGTAACCCCCTCGTATATACGATATATCCCAACAGGCTCCCCAACTTCATAATGAGTTGTACTATATGGAGTTCCTATATATATTTTTGTAACACCATTTCCGGCGGTTACCTCTTCAATCCGCTTATTATTTCCCATTAGCTCTGAATAGGGAAATAGGCGGTCATGAAAAGACTCATAAATAGGAATTAAACCAGCCTTAAAAAAATTCAGCTTGATAAAGGGAAAGGCTGAATAAGGGGTTGAATAATCAATACAACTTCTTTTCTTCACATAAACACATTCGCCTCTCAAATTTTTCCTTCACATTGAAACCCAAATCGTTCAATTAAGTTGATTAATTCTAAATGCTTTTCAAATACTGTTACATATATCTCTTCGGCTTGGCTCTCCTGCCACTTCCATAGAGCAACACCAATAGCCCCTTCCCCCAGTCTTATCCCCCTCTGCCGTTCAGATAAACGCAATGTTCCTATTTTCACGCGATTACAAAAAGGCAACATTTTATTCTCTAACTGAATAGATTCGTTCTCTCTTTTCAAATACAAAAACGCACCAATTCCCGTATCATCATTATATACTAGGGTTTCTTCACCTTTCTGACATTTCATTTGAAACCAATCGCTAAACTCTGGATAATCACTTTTTAATGGATCAAAAAAAGAATCTAGTAAGTTGATCTCATAAAACTTTTTCCACTGGAATTTTCCACTCATAGTTCGCTCCTTTTCATTCTATACACTGTGTATGCCACTCAGAAATATCGTACTAAACTCCTTCCACACATTATATCAAGTGTTCATTTCACCATCAAGCTTTAGACCATATTTTTCTACTATTTAGTGCATTATATCTCATATATCCAAAATAATTCTATTCACTCATTTAAAATAACTATTCGCACAAAAAAGGAAAGACAACTCTGCCTTTCCCTCAAAATTCTATTCTTTTAATTTCTTCCATCTCTCATCATTTTTCAAGAAGCCATAGTGTTCTTCATCTCGAAAGCAACCTAACAAATCCGCTTTCAGCTTTTCCAGAAAATCCCTTCCAACCTTCTGAAGGTTCATATGCTCATAAAGAAATGAATCGGTAAAACCATCAATTTGCTCCACGCTGGAAAGCATTCCTTCCATTATCGCTAACAGGCTCTCCTTATCCTTTTCAATTGTAGCAACTTCAAGTCCGCAGGATATTTCATGATATTTACCCATTTCAAAACACCTGGCAAGTGCTTCTTGTTTTTCAACAAGTTGATGTGCTTTTTCCATATCCTCGTTCTTAAGGGAAAGCCTATACATTCCTTGAAGAGAAGTACTTGCCTGCTGGTAACTGGAGTAGAGCAACTCCTCGTAGGCTCTCCAAGCCTCTTCTACCCGCTCTGTCTCCGCATAAATATGTGCCTGTATCTCTTTTTTCTGTGGATTTTGTTGTGATAGGTATTCCAAATATTCCTCTGCTTTACCATATTCCTTTTTGATTAGGTGAAATCGAATCAATGCATGAGCTGATTCAATTCGAATCGCTTCACGTCCGCTTTTCAGTCCCTGAATGAAAAGATCACATATATAATCATCATACCTCTCAGCGTTCGGTACTTCCTGCATAATTCGTTGTGCATCAAGAAGCTCTGCCATTTGCATAATAAGCACTTCACAATTTGGATACTCCTCTATTTTTTTCTTCACCCAGAGGAAAACCTCTTCGTATGGTTCTTCCTTAAATTTAATATCTGCTTCTTGAATAATCTCGTTTATTTCCTCATCCGTTAAGTCTTCTTGAAAAGATAGTAATGTGTCTAATGAAACCTCTAACAATCTGGCAATCGGTGCCAACAGTGTGATATCTGGAAATGAATTGTCATTTTCCCACTTATTTACTGCCGGAGCCGTTACTCCCAGACGTTTCGCCATTTCTTCTTGTGTCATATCTTTACTTTTTCTATATTTTCGAATTACTTTTCCTAGTCTCATGCACTCAGCTCCTTTTCATAGCCATCATATCAAACACGAAGTTTTTCCACAACTGAGTCACTGTTAAATATTGCTTTTAAACATTAACCATTGTTCATGTTTGGATGTGTAATTGCAAATTCAACCTGGTAACGAATCTTTTCCCCAGCTTTTATGTATTTCAAGCTTCCCTCTGCCCGGGATGCCTCACGTCCTATCGGATAACAATTTCCACATTCCAAACCAAGAACGTAATCATTTACTCCCATCATCTTCCATTCTGTAAACGAGTCCAACGTACTTAGGTCAAAGGCAATCCTTACTTTTGTATCCAGCTTGGGTTGAAAAATACTTGCCTCCCCCTTTTCCTTGCAAGTATGGAAGTAACATTGTTCCGTAAAATCGACCTGGGGTTTTTCCATCTTCATCCAGTTCTCATACCCTTCTCTTGCCCGCTCATCCCGAGGCTCTACACTTTCAGATGACACCTCCACTATACTATCTTCATCCAGTAGAGGATATCCCATATTCAAATGATAAAGAAGCTGTATTGGAACATCCGTCGTGCCTCGATTTTCCACCTCATCCGTTAATGTAAATGTATTATCCACTAAACTAACTACATAGGTTCTGTTCAGACGCAGCTTCGTTCCAAAGAGCACTGCATCCTCCATCACTGCCTGAATTTCTATTTTATCGTCCATACACTTATAGGCATGATAGTGAGATGGTGTATTGCTAATGCTTCCATGTAAACCATATTCTATACCTTCATCAACACATGCACATCCAACATTTTGCAGACCGCATGTGGTTAAAAAGCCTGCTGTAAAGCTTTTTAAAAACTCTGTACCACGTGAATCATAGTACGATGGATGGACATAGCCACAAGGAGAGAAATAGCCAAGATTTACACCTTTACAGCTCAGACGGCTGATATCTCCACACTTATCTAAATTCAACGTTAGATGCAATCCTTTCCCATTCTCTATTTCAAGAAGTCTTAAGCCGTCCCCTCTTCCACCTATTAAACGATGTTCCTCTACTCGAACCATCTGGGATTCATGTCCTATATATTCGTTTTTCATTTTTGTTTTCCCTTTCTTTCCTGACAGAGCTTTCGCATCTGTTGATCCACTATTAATTGCTCTCCTCGGGTCATCATCACAACAACTAAATCTCCAACAACCACCAGCGTATCTCCACTCGGAATAATATCGTTCGTTCCACGCTGTATGGAAACTACCAAACAGTTCTCTGGCCAGCCAATTTTCTTAATGGTAACGCCGTCAAGAGCCGACTCCGCTTCCACTGCATAGGAACTTAATATCTTCTCTCCCGGCTTTGCCATTGGCTGAAGTTCTTTATCTCCTCGCTTATGTAGAAGCCTTCCTAAAAGACTTTCATAAATCGGTTCGCTGCCTAATAAGGTTGCAACCACATAAGCTACAATAGACACTACCGCCAGGGAAAGCATTTGGTTTAATGATCCCGTCATTTCAAATAGGAGAATAATTCCTGTTAAAGGCGCCCGCACAATTGCAGCAAAATATCCTGCCATAGCAAGCACAACAAAATTATTGAGATAAATTGAATCCAAGCCAATTGTTGTACTAGCCACCTGTGCGAATACACCGCCAATGTAACCACCAATTACTAAAAGAGGAAAGAAAATCCCTCCCGGGACTCCTGCTCCAAAACTGAATCCGGAAAAAATAAAACGGCCAAGTAAAATAAAAAGCATTGTCCCAAGCATCATCTTTTCACTGGTCAGTGTATCAATTAAATTGTGGCCACTTCCCAATAATTCCGGTGCAGTAAATGCCAGAACACCTGCTATTCCAAAGGGTATCATCATTTTCATAACTCCTGGCAAAAAGGTCAGCCGTTTATAAAAATCCTGCATTTTCAAAGTAAACCAATTGTAAAAAACACCTCCTAGGCCTAAGACAATACCCAGCAGAACAATGTAGCCATACTCCTGATGGGAAATCGTCTGGGTCAAAGGGATCTGAAACACCACATTTTCTCCTAATAGCAAAGAAGCCAAAAAATCTGCTGTAAGTGAAGAGGACATGACACCTATCAACAACGACACTGAAAAATTTTTATGCACTTCTTCCAGTGAGAAAAGAACACCTGCCAGCGGTGCGTGAAAGGCTGCCGACAAGCCTGCACTGGCTCCACATGTTAGTAAGAATCGCTGCCTTGACTGCCCACTTCCAAGAATTTTACCCGTTGCCTTCCCCATCATGGCACCTAATTGAATGGATGGGCCTTCCCGTCCCAAGGCTAAACCTCCAAATAGAGCCAACAAACCTCCCGTAAATTTTGCAAATAATACACGCCACCAGGATTGCTCTATCGCCCCTACTATTTCTCCCTCTAGTTGTGGGATTCCGCTCCCTGAAATCAAGGGTTCAAACTTTACCAATAGATACACTAATATAGCTAAAACAGCTAATATCACAAACCATAAAATCATACCAACCAGATTGTTTTTCGCCTGATAAATAATCAAATCTCTAATTTCATTTACATGCTCCAAAGCTAACCGATATAATGTTACGACTCCTCCGGCAATCGCCCCTACTAATATTCCTTCCCCTACTAAAGATAATGCATTAAGTCTAGTTCTTTTCAATTGTTCCAAAGTATCCTTTTTCATTGTCTCTCCTTTGATAACTACTGATATAAGTGCTGATGGATTGTCTGATACAACACATTTATATCAATTGGCTTTGGAATGTGTCCGTTCATTCCTGCCTCTAAACACTTCTGTACATCTTCTGCAAAAGCATTTGCTGTCATGGCAATAATAGGAATCGTCTCTGCATTCGCTGTATCCGAATTACGAATCTCCCGAGTCGCCTCATATCCATCCATCACCGGCATTTGTATGTCCATTAGAATTATATCATACGTTAAAGCGTTTTTCCGAAACATAGAAAGCGCCTCTTTTCCATTTTCTCCACAATGAACAGCAGCCCCTTTCCGTGACAGCAAGGTAACAATAATCTCTTGGTTTATTTTTATATCTTCCGCCAAAAGAACTGTTTTGCCCTTTAAATTAAGGTCAATACTCTCTACAAGCCTATTGGCTTTGTTCTCCTTCGGTGAATCTCCTTTTTTCAGCTGAACAATCACTGTAAACTGACTGCCTCTCCCCGGTTCACTCACCAAGGTAATATCACCATTCATCATTTTTGCAATATGCTTGCTGATTACCAATCCCAGTCCGGTTCCTCCATAGATGCGGGCCGTTGATTTTTCTGCTTGTTCAAAGGATTTGAATATATTTCCTTGTTGCTCCTTCGGTATTCCAATCCCATTATCTGTTACAACAATCTGTAGATTAACCCATTCTTCTGCACGGTCTATACAAGAGACACGAACCTCTATCTTTCCATTTTCCGGCGTAAATTTCGTTGCGTTTGACAACAAATTCAACATAATTTGTGTCAACCGCAGCTCATCCCCTTCTACATAGCGAGGCACATCATCGTCAATCGTAACATTGAGTGTTTGTTTCTTTTCCCCAGTACGTACACCAATAATATTTTTAATGTTATCCAACATTTCACAGGAATCAAAGAGCTCACATACCAGCTCCATTTTCCCCGCTTCAATCTTACTCATATCTAAAATATCATTAATAACTCCTAACAATTGCCGCGTTACTGCATCAATTTTATCCAGATAATTGTGAACTTGATTAATCTCTTTTGTATCCTGTGCTATTGCAACCATTCCAGTGATTGCATTAATCGGCGTGCGTATCTCATGACTCATTGTCGCAAGAAAATTACTCTTTGCCTTTGTTCCTTCCAAGGCAGCATCCTGCACACGTATTAGCTCCACAGTCATTTCATTTCGCAAGAGCGCCGTAGCAATCAACAAACCTGCTGCCCGTAAGATTCCTTCTTGCGCTTCGGCAAACTCACGCTCGCTATGACAGTCATCAAACCCAATAAATCCCCAAAATTCTCCTTTATAATATACCGGAACCACCAGGATTGAGAGGATTCCTTGTGGTGACAATTGATCCTGTTCTGCCTGAGACAGATTTCGCACCAATCCATTGATGCTTTTTCCTTGCTTAAATGCTTCTTCCCATCCCGGAATATTTTCATCATAAGGAATATCCACCGCTAAATCCTTATTCTGTTGAGGCTCTACTTCTTCCGACCACTCAATTATCTGGGTACAGTGGAGTTTCTCGTTTTTTACATGATTCTGCCAAATATACATGCGGTCTGCATCTACGCTTTTTGCCAGAAGTCCCATACACTCATGCAATACAAGATCAAAATCTTCTACCCTCGATGCTAGTAGTCGAGAAGCCATCTCATTCGATGCACGCAGCATTTGATCATGACGCAATACTTCTTCAACTTGTTTCTCCACATCAGATTGAAGATTTTTATTTTGCTCCAGTATTTTATCACCTTGCTCTTTGAGAGAATTTGTCATATGTTCCATGTATTGCATCATAAAAAACACAAAAAAACTTCCCAATATAAAAACAGTGCTAACAAAATATAAGAAGGGCTCTGCAGCTCCCACTAAAATGTCTACCCCACTAATAATATAGCCAATTACAAAGAAAATCAGCATAACAAACACGATTGTCCTATTTCTTTTAAGATAAGGATGATTGTCAATAAGATATTCATCGATTTTTTTAAAGATGGTGTTAAATTTGTATGTTGTGTAAGCCATCAAGATACTACTTGCCAGAACGGCAAACCCACAAAGAATTTGCAGCATATTTTTCCCCCTCTATTCATAATTCAAATACTGATTTTTAAGAATATTGACAACTTCTATATCCGCCGGCAACCAATCTACACTATTTATTTCGGCCTTCGCAAGCCACCTCGATGCTTCATGCTCCGTTAATGTAAGTTCTCCTTCAACAATAGTACACAAATAACAATGCATCGTTAAATGGAATTGCGGATAATCGTATTCTACAGTATGTACGAGCTCCTCAACTTTTACTTCTGTCTCAAGCTCTTCCTTAATTTCCCGCACAAGTGCATCTTCTGCACTTTCACCTGATTCAATCTTTCCACCTGGGAACTCCCATCCCCCTTTAAATTCTCCATAACCACGCTGGGTTGCAAATATTCTGCCATTCTTTTTTATTATGGCTGCAACTACTTCAATTGATTTCATATATATTATTCCTCCCTATTTTGATAAATAGTCATATAAATCATCACGAACAGAATGCTCTAGTTCCAACTTAATATTCATAATTGGAGCCCCGTTTGTATTACTCGTTTCTTTTGCCTTTGTTGGCATGCATTTTCCTAAATAGTAGAAATCACTACCTTCACCATCACTTTTTTTTATAAACAAATAAACTTTCAATCCGTTTTTCCTATAATCCATTATCCTCTGAGCTTCTTCTCTCCAATTTCCAGTACTTCGTGTCATCCAACTGAATTCTTTATTGTTGATAAACTCGTCTTCATATTTCGTACTCTCAGAAATAAACTCCTGCTTATGATAAGTAACAAATATTGGGCAAGTCTCATGTTTGATTCGATATCCATAAATGGTTGAACTCTCATCTTTTTCCCAATTGAGAATTCGGCATACATCTTTACGTGAATATTTTTCATACAATGCTAGTCCACTTTCATCAATGCTGTTCTCATAAGTCGCTTTATGTCTACTTATTGCAAAATTCAGTATATCTTTGACATGTTTAAAAAAATCATTGTGCAACAATCTTTTGTAATAATTGTAGGCTCTTCGGTAACCTTCCTTTTTATGGTCTGTTATGATATTTACCTTAGCATATTTTCTTTTATCACTTGGACTGTTCAGAAACTTTCCACTTATCATGCGAATAGCTGATTCCAGCGACTCAGGTGACGCCTCTCTGTTGTATTTGTTTTTTAGAATATCTGCAATTTCTTCAATTTCAAATTCTTTATGATGCAATAAATGCTTCAATATAATTAGCTCTTCTAACCTCTTACCATTTCCTATGAGTTTTGAAATAAACTCTAATGTTATATTCTCATCATCCTCAAGAACAACTTTATATTCCTTATCTACTTTTTGCAAAAAGGCATGATACGTTCCTGAATACTCAATAAATAGTAATGGATCTACCTCTCCATATTCTTGAAATTCCATAAGCGTTGGTATCTTTCCCAGTTTATTTTTTAGCTGAATATATTTTTCTGATAATAATTTGAGTTTTGTCGTCACATTGTCTATAGACTTAAGAATTTTATCTTTTGCAATTTCATCAAAATGAATAGATGCGCTTCCAGGCATGATTCTATTCCCTTCAATCACACACCTTCTCATGTTATCCTTGTTATATGTTCGCTCACCAAATAAAGCAATTGGAATCATAAAATTATTAGTATAATTTCCTATAAAATCGAGTACCACAACAAATTCTTTTCCATCTGCCTTACGCAATCCACGCCCCAACTGTTGAACAAACACTATGGGAGACTGAGTAGGCCTTAACATAATTATTTGATTAATTTCAGGTATATCGACCCCTTCATTAAAAATATCCACCGTAAAAATGTAATCTAAAAACTCCCCATCTTCATTATAATCATTGGCCAAAAGTTCTATAGCCTCTTCTCTTTTATCTTGTGAGTCATCTCCGCTTAGCGATAACGTTCTATAAGTGCGCCCTTCATATTCCCTTTCATTGAATTTGTCTGATAAAAATTTTGCCTCCTTTTTTGTACTACAAAAAACTAAACCTTTTACTCTATTGCCACTATAACCATAATAAGTCGCTTGTTCAATAATATATTCTACTCTTTCATCTGCGACCAATAAATTAAAATCTTTTACACTAGACTCATCGTCAAATGTCTCTCCATTAATAGAAATATCTGTAATTCCAAAATATTGAAAAGGACACAATAACCCGCTCTCTAATGCTTTTTGCAGACGTATTTCATATGCAATATTATGATTGAAAAGTTTGTAAATATCAAAACCGTCCGGCCTCTCCGGGCTCGCCGTCATTCCTAACCATAAGGACGGATTAAAATACTTCATGATTTTTTGGTAACTATCAGCCCCCGCTCGATGAACCTCATCAACTACAATAATTTGAAATTCATCTGATGCAAATCGTTCTCGAACCTCTTCTTTTGCCATCATTTGCATAGTTGAAAATAGGTATTCAGCATCATAGTCTTTATGAGTTCCTGATAGAAGTCCAAGCGAAACCGTATTTCCAAAAACATCTCTATAGCTTTTTATAGCCTGCTTAGCAATTTGTTCTCGATGTACTAAGAAAAGTGCTTTTTTAGGTTTTTCTTCGCGTAGAGCAAATGCAGATGCATATGTTTTTCCTGTTCCTGTTGCCGAGATAAGCAATGCCTTATCTTGTCCATTTTTTCGAATTTCTTTCAAATTCTTAATAAACTCAACCTGCATTGTATTTGGCTCAAGTTTATATTGCTTTATTGTTGGTATCTTTGTTAAACGTAAAGTCTCTTTCTTTGAATTATAAATTTCCCTATATGTATCAATTACATCTGCAATCTCTATTGATGACTCCCACAATCGTTCAAACTCATCAAGCATATCTATCGCGAACTCACCTTGAGATGTACTCACCAACTTAGTGTTCCATTCTTTATTAACCGTCAATGCTTTCAATGTCATATTTGAACTACCTATAATCAAACTATAGCTTTCATCATTTTTAAACATGTACCCTTTAGTATGAAATCCACTATGTTTTTCTTCATTTGTACAATACATTCTCAGTTCAATATTTTTCAATTCATTCAGCTTTAATAATGCTTTTGGTTCACTAAACTCTAGGTAGTCCGTTGTCAAAATTTGACCTGGAATATTCTTCTTCTCCAATTCTCGTAGGATCATAAGCAGTGGCACTATACCACTTTCTGTTATGAACGCTACACTAATTTTGAATTCCGAACAATTACGTAGCTCATTTTCTATTATTGTAAGAACCTTTCGCCCACTCTTCTCATCATTTGAGATAAACTGTGGCTTATAAGCTAAATTAGAACTTCCTTCATAATTTATAAAGGCTTTTTCCACTCCATTAAATATATTTTTAACAATATCACCATTCATCTTCATTTCCCTCTATCTAACAATCCTTATTTTGCATTTATTAATTAGACGCTCTGTTGAAACCAATTTACTTTCCACACTCTGCCTTCTTTATTTGACCCTCGCATCATATTTTATCATACTATTGTCAAAAATTCATATCATCAATTAATATAAGCCCTATATCACCTAATGCAATTCAGCTATGATCCTTTCCACTGCCGGCTCCCACATAAAAATAGTGTCTGCGACACTTCAACTCCCCTGACCCCTCATTCATGAGGGGA
>NZ_JAMXOD010000027.1 GCF_024721305.1 Aequitasia blattaphilus
GGTGTCGTTTTTGTATTATTTTTTGTAGTAGTTTATGGTAGCTACACCAAGATATTTCCGAAATTAGATTTCAGTCAAAATCCTTTTCATTGCCGACAGGCAAGTAAATCAATTCATCTCACTCCCTATAGAGGAAGGAGAATTCTTGATGTTTTTGTTAAAAATGAAACCTTGGATGCCTTAAGCATGGATTTTTCCTTTGATCTCTGGGAAGAGTATGAAAGTACTTCCATGATTCGCATCTGTACCTCTTGGGCAACAACAAAAGATCAGATTGATTCTTTGTTAGAAGCCTTAGAGGCACGAAGTACACTGAGCTAGCGCACTCCTCCGCCTCCGCCTCCGGAGAAGGATCCTCCTCCACCACCAAAGGAGCTGGATCCCCCACCTCCGCTGGATCTTGCCGCTTCACTGGCAGCATGCATTCTGGTCACTCCTCCTATGGCAAAGGATCTGGTTGCCATCATCGTATAATAAGGATCAATCTCTGAATACTGATTGAATTCTGGATACAGTCTGCCAATTTCCTTTTCAACTTGATCTGCCATTCCAAGAACAGAGGCAAATACAAGGTAATCTTCCCATAGAACGATTTCCTTTACTTGTTTCTCTCCAAGACTTGAAAATTCCTTCAGGAATTTTTTAAAACCAACACTTTGAAGAACCAATTCTTTAAATGCAGGAGTGAAAAGTCTTTTGTTTCTGGTATATTTAAATAGTCCCAAAAACTTATCCTCTTCCTGACGGCTCAAGGCGTATCCTCTTCCTTCTAAAGTTCCCTCCACCGTAGAAATTGCATTATCAAACCAAGCTTCCATTTTCGTATAGTTTTTCCTGCACCATTTTTCAAACTCTTTATTTTCTAATATTCCATTGCTTCCTGCTGCCTTTTTGAAATAGTCATATAGTTCCCTTTCCATAGGCGTAAGAAAATCCGATCCATCACTTAAAAAATGAATTTCATAGCTCTCCTTCTTTTTAATGAATCCCTGAACCTCTTCTTTTACAAACTCCACCTTCTTCTGGCGAATCCAGTTTAGTAAAAGGGCTGTTAAAAGACCTGACTGGGCTTCCTTTTCCGATACAACATTCCCCGTTCTGATAATGTAATAGAAGAGGAATAAATCCTTTTCAGCTGGAATGTCACGAAAATAGTTTACCTCGCTTTCCTTCGGAAGTCCTTTCGTCCCATCTGAAAACTCAAGGGCCGCCAGCTTATTTTTCGGACTCTTGAAATAGGCACGGAGAAAGATAACTGCTGTAAAGATAAAGCAAATTAGAATGCGAATAATTCTCCCCACATTCACTCCGCCATCTCCGTAGTCACTTCCTTCTTTTGCTTCATCGACCATATCTTGAAAGTTCCTGTCTGAGTGTCTTTCATTTCCACCACTAAACTCAGCTCCTTGAAATCCGGCAAGAACATTGACATACTGTATTCTCCCCTGTTCTCCTTCACTATTCTTGTTACTGGCCTCTATATAGTAACTCGCATCTTCGTTCTGTTTTACCTGAATTTCTCCTTCAAACCCAAAAGCATACACCTTCGTCTCTTCTCTAAAAAGGATGCAGTTTATTCGAAGAGAAAAATCCTCTGGCATAACACTCATGCCCTCATTTAGCAAGCGGTAATTCATACCGCTCATGTCCTCATACTGATCTACAAAGTTCTCAATCTGATAAGTCATCGTAAAGGTATGCCGGCCATAGCTTCCCACTCCAAAACAAAGCTCATAGTCATCTCCTCTTTGAAGAATTCCTGATTTGTGTGCCTTCTCTTCAAAAGATACAGTTGTATCCCAAGACCCCTGAGATTCAAAGATTTCATCTCCCTCCTGAACCTTCAGATCAGTAATTGGAGATCCTTCCATTCCTTGCATTTCTTTATAAATCTCAGTTCCTTCTTCTACATCAATGTCCCACACCTCTTGAATCTCTGCACTTCCATCTTCTTCTATGTTGATTTCCATGTGAATACTATAAAGGGTATTACCTTCTGCCTTTCCGGTTATGCCTGGCAATAGACAACACACAAGGAGCAGAAAAATTCCGGTTATAATTTTTTTACTTGTTGAAATCAACTTTGGGCACCTCTCTATCACCTTCTGCAACTGTAAACAACTCAAATGACTGAAAATTAAACATTCCCGCTATAATGGAAGATGGGAAGGTTTCCTTCAAGTTCATGTAGCTGTACACCGAATCATTATAAAATTGTCTTGCAAATTGAATCTTGTTTTCCGTCTCTTCCAAGTTCTTTTGCAGATTATTAAAGGATGTATCTGCCTTTAACTGTGGATATGCCTCTCCCAGCATCATAATACGGTTCAACGCACTACTTAATTCCCCTGAAGCTTCCATCTGCTCACTTTGATTACCTGCACTTAGATACTTGTTTCTTGCAGCAATGGTTGCCTCTAAGGTATCCTTTTCATGTGCCGCATATCCCTTAACTGTTTCAACTAAATTGGGAATTAAATCAGCTCTCCGTTTTAGAACCACATCAATTTGTGACCAATTCGTCTTTACCTTATTCTTACTTCTTACCAACTTGTTGTATGCACTAATCACAAAAACTACCAGCAGTGCAAGAATTACTAAAACAATTATTAATACCATACTCTTAATCCTCCTATTCTTATTGTTTTTATCATACCATATTTCTCAAATATCGGCTTCTTCTTTCTGCCATAAATATAAAAAGGATGCCAAAAAGCATCCTTTTTATATTTATAGAAACAATTTCATATCTTCTTCTACTGTTTGACTCTTTGCAAGTCCAAACTTATCTACAACAACATCCACCACATTAGGAGATAAGAATCCTGGCAGTGTTGGCCCAATATGAATATTTTTGAATCCCATGGAGAGAAGAGCCATTAGGACTATAACTGCCTTTTGCTCGTACCATGCAATATTAAACTCAATCGGAAGATCATTAATATCTGCAAGCTCAAATATTTCTTTCAGCTTTAAAGCCACTACTGCCCATGAGTAGGAATCATTACATTGACCTGCATCCAATACTCTTGGAATACCACCGATGTCTCCCAATCCCAATTTGTTATAGCGATATTTGGCACAGCCAGATGTGAGAATCACAGTATCCTTTGGCAGCTGTTTGGCAAACTCTGTGTAATATTCTCTGGATTTCATTCTTCCATCACAGCCACTCATCACAAAGAACTTCTTAATTGCCCCAGTCTTAATTGCTTCTACAATCTGATCTGCCAGTTCAAACACCTGATTATGAGCAAATCCACCAATAATTTCTCCTTCTTCAATCTGAGTCGGTGCCGGCAGCTTCTTTGCCATTTCGATTATTGGCGAAAAATCCTTATACCCCTTTTCATCAGGAACAATATGAGGACATCCCGGATATCCTGTAGCATTTGTAGTGAAAATTCTTTCTCTGATTTCTTCTTTTCTTGGTGGAACAATACAGTTGGTTGTGAAAAGAATCGGTCCGTTAAAGGATTCAAACTCTGTCAGCTGCTTCCACCATGCATTTCCGTAATTTCCAACAAGATTATCATATTTTTTGAAATACGGATAATAGTGGGCAGGAAGCATCTCACTATGGGTATATACATCTACCCCTGTTCCCTTGGTCTGTTCTAACAATTGTTCTAAATCTGTCAAGTCATGTCCAGATATTAAAATGGCAGGATTGCTGCGAACTCCTATGTTTACCTTTGTAATGACTGGATTTCCATATTTTGAAGTGTTTGCCCCGTCTAATAATGCCATAGACTGTACTCCCATTTCACCTGTTTCTAAAACCAGCTTCACTAAATCATCCGCTGTAAGAGAGTCATCTTCAATTTCTGCCAGTGCGTGATACATAAATTTATAGATTTCCAGATTCTCTTTTCCGATATTAAGAGCATGCTCTGTATAAGCTGCCATCCCTTTCAGTCCGTAGGTGATAAACTGACGTAACGAACGAATATCCTCATTTTCCGTAGCTAAAACTCCTACCTCCCCAGCCTTTTGAATCATCTCTTCTTTCGTCTCGACAGTAAAAACTGCACTGTCCTTTACCGGAACATTTCCATACTTCTTTTTCAGATTATCTCTTAGCTCTAAGATTGCGCTTATCTGCTTTGCAATTGCATCTCCATCAAAGTTCGCATTGGTAATTGTCGTAAACAAAGAATTTATCAGAGCATGGTTTACTTCACCAATCTCACTTACATCAATTTTGTTTGCAACAACAACTTCTGCAACTCCTTTTAAGGAATAGATTAAAAGATCCTGCAGCTTTGCAATCTCTTCTGTTTTTCCACAGACACCTCTGACTGTACAGCCTGTTCCCATTGCTGTTTCCTGACATTGATAACAAAACATACTCATAATATTTTTCCTCCTATGTGCTTTGATTTCGTTGATTTATTTGCATTATAGCTTTATACTCAAGAAGAATGTGTGACCAATGTAACGAAAACGGAGGTTTTATGAAAGCTTTAGACTTGATTAATAAAAATGATATACTGGGGAAACTATCTTTAGACTTACTTAATAATCTCCTGAAAAACGGGAGCTTTATCACCCAAGAATATAAACCGGATTGTATGATTCATTTTGAAGGGGATCCTTGTGTAAGTCTGGATATTATTTTAGATGGAATTATTGCCGTGGAACGGTATGACAAGGATGGAAATGTATTCACCGTAAATGAGTTTTCTCTTCATGACATCGTTGGCGGAAACCTGCTGTTCTCTGATTCCCCCTTTTACCCCCTGTCAGTACGTGCGAAAACAAAGCTTACCACTTTGACAATTAAAAAGGAAGATTTACTTCCATTGTTATGTGAAAATCCAGAGTTTCTTTCTGCTTTTTTAAAGCGCATCTCAAATCATGCAGTATCTCTGGGAGAAAAGGTTCACTATTTGGTTGGGAAAAGTATACGGGATAAGATAATTGATTATTTAAGAACGGAGCGAAAAAAGCAAAAAAGCCAAACAATTTATATGACTCTTTCCAAAAAAGAATTAGCGGAACGCTTAGGGATACAAAGAACGTCTCTTTCCAGAGAATTGGCAAAAATGAGGGATGGAGGGATCATTACTTTTGATGCAAAATCCATTACAATTATTTCCACCTCCATATAAAAGCAGAAAAAAAGAAGCCCCACTAATCAGCGGCGCTTCTTTTTCATCGTTTAATTAAGCAACACAAACGTTAACTGCCTGAGGTCCACGATTTCCTTCTGTTACATCAAATGTTACAGACTGTCCTTCTTCTAATGTCTTGAATCCGTCCATTGCAAGACCTGAGAAGTGTACGAATACTTCCTCATTTGTTTCTTCGTTGGTGATAAAACCAAATCCTTTAGTTGCATTAAACCATTTTACTGTACCTTTATTCATTGAAAAGATACCTCCTTTTTTATATTATATTTCATGGTAAACGAAAAAAAACACGCATTTCGCAAATCTTAAAACATGATCTACAAAACACGTGAATCAAAGTCTCATCCAAAATACTTCTTTATCCTATCACAGACCCTTTTCTTTGTCAAACTTTTTTTGACTTTCTTTTTTTACTATGCTATACTGCCACTAGTCGGAGGGTATATTTACATATGCTGGATAAGATGGCAGGGATGCTGCAGTCTTATCCTTTTTTTGACGAGAAATATAGAAATAGGAGTTACAAAAATGAAACAAAGAGAAATCACCTTTACTTCTGGAAGTATTCCAAAAGCCATGCTGATATTCGTTGGTCCCTATATGCTTGGCATCTTACTTCAAAATCTGTACGGGGCTGTAGACTTGTTTGTTGTGGGTCACTACGCCACAACTGCAGATGTATCGGCTGTCACCATTGGAAGTCAGCTTATGTCCATTGTCACCCAGCTGATTATTGGATTTGCTACCGGAATTACTATGCGAATTGGCATTTCTTTTGGAGCCAATGACCAAAGAAGTCTTTCCAAAACCACTGGAAGTGCTATTTTACTTTTTAGTGTATCGGCACTGGTATTGATGACCATATACTTAGCCTTTCATGCACTCTTCGTGTCTGTGATGCAGACACCTTTTGAAGCCATAGAAGCCACAAGGAGTTACCTTTTAGCATGTGCTATTGGAATCCCTTTTATTGTAGGTTATAACGTAATCACCAGTATATTAACTGGCATTGGTGACTCCAAGACTCCTTTTTTATTTGTCGCAGTTGCTTGCTTTATCAACATAGTCCTTGATGTAATATTAGTCAAATATGTACAAATGGGAGCTCTTGGTGCCGCTATTGCAACCACAGTCGCTCAAGCAGGTAGCTTTGCCTTTTCCCTTTTTTTCCTTCGTAAAAAAGGCCTTGGATTTTCCCTCAAAAAAGAAGATATCCGCTTTAACAAGGTTTACATTGGACATATAACCAAAATCGGCTCACCAGTAGCCATTCAAAATTTGATGGTTACTCTTTCCTTTCTGTTTGTAACCGCAATTATAAACCAGATGGGACTGATTGCCTCTGCTGCCGTTGGAGTTGTGGAAAAGCTGATCACCTTTTTATTCGTACCTGCTACATCCATGGGCACAGCCGTTGGAACCGCCTCCTCTCAGAATCTTGGCTCAAAGCAAAAGAAACGAGCACAAAAGAGTATGTGGTGGGGCATTTTAATGGCCCTAATCCCTGCTGTGATAATTGTCATCATCTGTCAGCTTCGGGGAGACTTACTAACTGGTATCTTAACCGGCGATATGGAAGTTGTAAAAAAAGCCACCAACTATTTGCACTCTTATATTTTTGATATCTTACTGGTAAGCTTTGTCTTCTGTATGAATGGATACTTTAATAGCCTTGGGAAGTCCTGGTTTAGCTTGCTCCACAGCTTAATCACTACCTTTTTAGTCCGGGTTCCCTTTGCTTTTATTTTAAGCCGGCTTCCCAATGCCAGCCTTTTTTCCATTGGCTGGGCAGCTCCTGCGTCTACCTTACTGTCATTAATTATGTGTCTGCTTTTCTTCTTTTATGAAAGTAAGCGGAAATAGAATTCCGGAGCATAGGATGTAAAATAGCCTTCTTTCAGGCTCATCCTTTGCTCCATAATCTCAAGAAGCTTCACAGCCTTGAAAATCCCCTTCTCCTTTCCATCTTCTAAAAAGAATTCCTGTACCTCCTCTTTATCTCCTTCCGTTATTTGAAGAGCCTCTACACTTTTTCCTGCAATCATGCAAAACAAAGCCTGTCTTAATACAGCATACGTAATATTGTCCATGTAATTATTCTTATAATCTCTTACCGTTTCCTCTAAAACCTGCATTACTGCCTCAGGCGGAAAATGCTCCAGAAACTCCTTTTCTATTTGAATATTCTCCATATAATCAAGAATCAAATCCACTCCTCTTTTTTCCTGTGTTGGGAATAACACAGGATAGTCCAGGGTCAAAATATGATTTTGAGGCTCGTAGATTAAATCATACCGGACAAAAAATCCCGGCATCCCTTTTACTACAGTATCCCTGTAATTCCTTACATGATAATCTTGAAAATCCTCTAGGACTTTCAAATAGATTTCTTTTGCCTGATAAACTTTCTCCTTTGTCATTTCAATCCCCTGGTGATACAGTACTTCCAAAGGTGTTGTCTTCGTCCACAGCTTCTCCTTTTCTGTGAAACACTCTTCTACATGGTATAAGATTCCATCCATTAAAACCTGAGCCTTTTCATAAGTAACAGACGTACTTTCATAAGATACATTTTTATGTATCACCTGATTTAAAAGCTCCAGTAACTCTTCTTCGCTATACTCCATAAATACCTCCTACCAAAACAACTCTTTTACCACCGACAAATAAACATCCTTATCCCATCTTTTCTCCGTACTAAGTTTTTCGTATTTCTCCCTTCTGGTTTCATCACTCTCTTTCCATCCTGCTTTAACTGCTTCTGCAAACCTTGCCAAACACGTTCCCCCTAAATAGTCCAGATCCCCACAGCAAATTTCGTCATATTGTTCTCTCATAAAACAAAGCAGCTCCTCATCACTGATTTGATCCATACACTCATTTTTATAGAGGTAAAATAACTCCTGGAGCTCCGTTAAGGTTTCCAGATAGCTGCTCTGATTGATGTACTGAGAATCGCAAAATGCCTCTACTAAACTCCCTAATATGCTCTCTCCCAGCTCTATCCGCTTATACATCCTTAGTGTTTGATTCTTGCTTTCAACAAGCTGCAATGCCTCCTTCTCAGATAATACAAGCTGAAATCTTCCTGTGTCTGCATTTCGTTCCATTAAATCATGTACTTCCTTCTTCTTCGTAACAAGTGATAACCCCGTTAAATCTTTTATCTCCATTGGCACACCTCCTAAGGTTTAGACAGTATACCTCTGTTTCCACCCTCTTACAAGTCTTGAAAAAAAGGTGATTTTGTGGTAATATAGAAGCAGAAAAAAGAGAGAAATTTCTCTCTTTTTTTAATGCATTCTCGGAATTTTGACACAATCCGCACAATTTTCTCCCCTTCTGCTCATACCGGATAATTTTCTTTATTTGCGCTCCCTTGCGTTTGTATTGCAAATAACGCATTTGCTATACTTTAACCATACACAAACGACAGTTACAGCATAAGGGGGCTTATAAGGAAATGACAGTAAGTGCAATTCAAAAAACGCCATTGACAGAGAAATTATATGAAGTATCCACAGAGCTCGGGATGAATATTATGACTTCCGATGATCAAGAGTATCATAACTTTGGAGCTTTCTTTTTTGAAAGATATAACTCAATCCAGGACAAGAATCTCTACTATGCATATGATACAAGAGACGAGGAAATACAGATATTCGATGACAGTGTGGATGCACTCAGATGGTGTAAGCTTAAATAAAGAACAGACCTTCCAATGGAGGGTCTGTTCTTTATTATTTCCGTTCTGCATAAACCAAATAGCGATAAGTACTTTCCCCATAGGGATGACAGGTTAGTAAAGTAAGCATGTCCTTTCCAGGCTGAATCAGCACCTTATCTATTTCTGTGGGATTAATCACAACTGTTTCACTCACTACATAGGTCAGCTCTTCTTTAAAATTCCGAAGATATATCTCATCTCCTACTTGAATCTTATCAATATCCTTAAACATTTTCGCCTTATAATATCCGCGATGAGCTGCAATTACTGCATTGGTATTCTCTCCTCCTATTGGCATAGAAGTATGGGTAAGAAGGGTTGCCCCTAATTTCATATTTTCATCACTTGCTCCCAAATATATAGGCAGCTCTATCTCTGCTGAGGGAATATGTAAATGTCCGATTATATTATCATCAATACCATAGGGTGCTAAATCAAATCCTTTCTGAGCAAAGGCAAATGGATCCTTTAGCTGATTTTGTCCTGTCTCATACAGTTCCTGATTATACTTTAGAAGAGCTTGATATAGGGCCTCTATCTGAGGGTTATCTTCCTGCTCCTGATATTTCTTATCAAACAATTGGATTGCTTTTCCAGCTTTTTGTTCGTAATGCTTTTGCATAATATGAGGGTACAATAGAATACCGAACCCAACGACAAAAATCAATATCCCTATGATAAGGGGAATTCTTCGTCCCCTTTCATGCCTACCTCTTCTTTCGCCCATTTCCCTTACTCCTTCGTCTTCCAAAGAATATTAGAATCCCTAGAATTACTAAAGCTGCTGCAGCTGCAATATACGGCCACCAGACTGCTGCACGAATACTTCTGCTGTTATCTATTGTCTGGGTATGTTCTACATCATAAGGAACTCTCGTTCCCCGAACCAATAAACGATGTGAATTCACCCCATAAGGTGTACAGGTTACCAAGGTAACGTAATCTTCTCCTGGGACAGGTAATAGATTTTCTGTCTCATAGGGCTCCACTGTCTCGATACGGTCTACTTCATATTTTAATACATCATTTAATATATGTATATAGAAAATATCCCCTTCTTCCAGGTCAACCAAATCTGTGAAGAGCTTTGCTTTTGGAAGGCCTCTGTGGCCACTGATAACAGAGTGTGTTCCATCTCCTCCTACTGGAAATGAGGACTGAAGCAGATGTCCTGCGCCCTTCTCAAGTACTTCTTCACTGGTTCCATGATAGATGGGAAGATTGACCTTTATTTTGGGAATCTCTATGGAGCCCATCACCCCATTAAAATCTAAAATCTGAGAATAGTTGTCAGGAAGAACCATTCCACTATCTTGAATAAAAGGGTCCTTAATGTGTTCTCCCGATATACTCGCATTGTATTCCTTCGCAAGCGCCAACTCTTTTTCTACTTCTTCTTCCGTATATTTGTCCAGATTGTTTTCATAAACAGCAATCACTTTTTCTTCCTGCATAGAAGCCAATATGCCGGATATAACCGGATACATTAACAGGCCTAATCCAATTAGAAAGAGGATTCCTACCAACCATTTTTTACTTTTCATCACGTTCATCCTTAACGAGAATTGAACGGCCAAAAAGCCGTTCAATCCATAATTTATTTTTGCTTATGCATTATTTTTTTTTGATTTTCTAATAATGAGAATCGCTGCTCCCATTAGGAGAATTCCAGCTCCTGTGAAAAGGATTGTTCCCATTCCACCTGTTTTTGGAAGTATAAATTTCTCGTTGTTATGTACTTTAGTAGCATCTGTTATTGTTGTTAAACTAGATTTCTGTCCTACTTTTACAATTACAGGATTTTTCAGTAATTGATATCCTGATGGTGCAAAAGTCTCCATAACATAATAGTCTGTTGTATCCGTAGCTAATGGTCCATATGCAAGACCTTCAAATTGTACATAACCTGTTGTTGCATCTGATTCTACTTCGTATATTGGGTCAGATGTTGAGGAATAATCAGAAGCTCCTGGAAGAGTGATTTTTCCAGTTGTTGCGTTTCTCTTAATATATTTTCCTGCTTTTGCGTTAGCTGCTGTATCAGAGATTGCAAACTTTGCACCACCTAATACTGTACCATTGCTTCCCTTTACCTTTGTAAGACCTGTTGAACCTGTATGTACATCCGGTTTTGGTTTATTAGGATTGCTACCATCTTGTGTATTCTTTTCATAAGAATAATTCAAACTGTTTGTATAGTTAAGAGTTGCTACGTTTGTAATGGAATCTACTGATATTGCCGCTTTATTTACTGTTGTTGTAATTCCTACTACTAATTTGTCTGCCTTCGTATTTTGTACCTTTTCTTTACCTGCATTTGTTAGAGTTACAACAACTGTTACTGGTCCATCTTCTACTCCAGAAGGACTTACTGTATAGTCTCCAGGTGTTGTTAATGCCAATGCTGTCTCTGCTGCCCCTTTAATTGTTTTAAAGGAAACACTCTTATAAGTAAGTCCTGCTGACAAAGCATCTGTAATTTTATATTCTTTTGCATAAATCTTAGTCGTTCCATCATCTGCCAAATAGCATAAATCGGAAGGAATCTCACTTACGATTCTCCATGTTACATCATCTCCAACATTTGCTCCCTGGCTTGTCTGTCCTGCTTTTTCAATCTCTTTTTCAACTTCTGGTCCATCTTTTACTTTATTTTTTGGATATGCATGTACCGCATAATTCCAGTCTGTTCCATCTGCATTTGTCATTGGCAAAGAGATAAGGAATGGTTCACCTAACTTATTTGCTACCGCACTTGTATCCCCGTTATCAAGTGCAGGGTTGTTGATTTCTTCTACTAAATAGATTCCTTGGTTTGCTGCTGAAATCGTTGTAGTTGCCTCTCCACTTGAATTGGTCTTCATCGTTACAGCATCTGCATCTACGATTCCATAAGTTCCTTTGTTTTCTAAAACATCCTTTGCTATTGGCCAAGCCTTTTCTTCCCCTGGTGACTGTTCAATATTGGTTTTATAAATCTTAAACTCAACATTTTCTAATGGTTTTGCGCCTGCCAAATCTGTTGCAGGATTCAATGCCTGTCCATTTCCATTATCCTTTATCACTGTACTATCATACTTGTGAATGGTAAATGTAACATCTTTTGTTGTGTCAATCGGTGCCGCCTTTACATTAATGCCAGATGTCAAAACCAGCATGGCAACCATTAATAGTGAAAGTACGCTTTTTAACTTTTTCATATTTTTACACTCCTCTATTCTTCCTTTTTTTTATATAAACCATACCTGTAAAGCCTAAGATCATAAGTCCCATAAGCATAATCATTACTGCTGTAATCGTTGATCCTGTCTTTGGTAAATCATAAGTTTTGTAATTATAAATTACGTATCTATTCTTTGCCGTATCCAATTCAACTGCTGGAGGCGTTCCACCATTTAACGCTTTCTTAGCAGCAAATTCTACCTTTACACTCTTGGGAGTTGTTGTAGTGTCTTCCGATATTGTAATTTCCCAATGACCGTATGGTAATTGATATCCTGCCAAAGTCTTTGTCTCATAAAGCTTATAGGTTCCTGCTGCTAATCCAGTAAAATCAAGCTCGCCTGAAGGATTGGATGTCTTAGTACCCTTTGATGTAAGACCTTCCTTAAGTTCAAACTCTACCCCATTCATTGGGCTATTACCATCACTGCCATTCAGTTTTAGAATCCCTATGTCCTTACTTACTTCCCATTGGGCATAGAGCGTCACATTTTCATCTGGCATTAAGAATGAATTTTTATCTTGATCTGATGATTTTGGATCATAGAAGGTTCCACTACCATCCGCTTTGGTATTCCAGCCTGTAAATTTGTAATCCGGTATTGCAAGAGATCCTGTATTATCTTTAACCGTGACTCTTGAACCAATTGTGTGGTCATCATTGTCTACAGGTACTGTTCCTGTTGCGGCACCATTTGCATCATAAGTTACACTGAAAGCATCATTCATACTTACCGTATTCGAAGTTGTGCCATCTGGAGTTCCACCTGGCTTTGATGCATTCGTTCCAGTACCACCCTTTTCTGCTGGATTAATCCAATAGGAAGCAGTATTGACAATCCCGTCTTTAGCATCTCCCGAATAGTCGCTTGGAACCTTTACCTTAACATTAAGAACTGCATCTTTGCCTGTGTAACCCGTAAGCTGGGCAGCCGTTAATTCCACCTTAATCAACTTATTGTCACTATTTGTAGATATTGTTCCTATGTCTGTTCCATCTACCTTGAAGGTTGTTCCTGCTTCAAATGTTGTTCCTGCTGGTGCTTCATCTACTATAATCATGTCTGTATATCCTGCGAACGTAGAGGGCATCTTAAAGGAAATCTTGTAATCAAGAATCTTTTCTGTTCCTTTATTGATTGTAATTGTATCTACATATACATTTGAATCATTTTTAACCTGCTTCTTTAAATCCTTAGGTTGTTCGATCACAACTATTTTCGAATCATTGCTATCATCTTTTGTACTTTCATCATTATTGACAACAATGGTTGCTTTATTGGTAATCGTTGTTCCTTCTGCCACATCTGCAAGTGCTTTAACGGTAATATCCATCGTCACCTTTGCATCCGCATCTGGTAAAAGTTTCACTCCTTCTGCGTTCAAGGTCAGTGTCAGCTTTCCTGATGTAAATGTCAATTCACCTACTTTTGTTCCAGAATTTTCAACATCATTACCATTCAAGGTCAGATTGGTTGATCCTACTTTTACGGTTACTGACTTAGGAGATGTTCCTGATAATGTCAGCTCAGTCGGAAGTGTGTCAGTGATTTCAATCTTGTTGTATCCAGCTGTACCAGTCGTTGGAAGATGCATCTCCACCCTATAAGTGTAAATATCATCCTTCTTTACTTCTTTCACCGTAACATCATCAGTGAAATCCCCTGCTGCATCTCCCTTTTTAACCTGCTTTTTAAGGGTTGCTGAGGTTGAATCTGCTAATGTTACAATAAAGTTTACATTATGAGCACTGGTTCCATCTTTCGTTACTTTGGCTGTTGTGGCAGCTGGTGTTTTTGAGTTTGCAACTAAATACTCTGTTGGCTCAATGGCTGTCGCCTTTAGCCCAGTTCCACCAGAATTGACTTCAATATTACCATTCGCTCCATCTGTCCAGTTGGTGGCACCATGTGATGTCCATGTATACTCTTTAAATTCCGAATCCTGAATTGTAAGACCTAATTCTGCGTATGCTGTTTGCCAGCCTGTCTTATAAATTTTTTGGAATTTATTAGAATAATATTCATTTACAATCCCATTGTTTTTTGAAATTATTTTTTTGCCATCTGTGCATGGATGAACTGCTGCGTGAGCATCTCCAGCCTCTCTGCTGTATGGATGTACTGTAGTACCGTTTATCGTTCCATTATCTGCAGTAATATCTCCTTCTATACTTAGCACACCGCCTTTATCATCTGCTGTTGATGCCAAATCTGTACACGCACCACTAATAGTTCCACCAGTGGTTGCTGAGATATCACCTTTTGCAATGATTCCGGCATCTTTTGCCTTAACTGCTGTTAAGGTTCCTTTATCTACTGATACCGTTCCTCCTGCGTTAACACCGACAAGATTGTTTTCTGGTGCTGTTCTTCCTATAATTGTAATGTCTGAATTTGTATCATTCACCGAAAGATTCCCTCCAGCTATAACACCTGTCTCATCAGACGAAATATCAATTGTTCCAGTGGTACTTAATAACACATGACCATTTGTGGAATCAGTACAAGAAATACCACCTTCACCTGTATACGTGCCATTTATCTGTTCGTATTTCCCAAATACTGATGCGAATGAACATCTCGGTCTACTATCATATGCTTCCGGAGGAAGATTTTCTGCTGATACCGTTGAGACAACTGTACTATTTGTACTTTTGTAATCATATGACAAATAGATACCATGTCCCCCAACCGAGGCACTTGTTGCTGTTAATACAGCATTATCCAATGTTAGATAACCTGCTGAAAGACCATTCGCATAATGATTACTATCATTCGATAACCCTACCGATGTTGCTGTCAATTCCGAATCAGATACAAACACTTTTCCTCTGTAATACTGTGAAAGTGATGAAAATCCATCACAGTTTCCATTTGCTCCGTACCCTTCTCCGGTAACCTTAGCTCCATTAGTTATACGAGTAACAGCTCCAATATCATGTGATGTACGGCTACCCACACAAATCCCAGCCGCTCCTCCTTGTCCGATAACCGTTGCACTATCAACAACTAAAACATCATGATCATCTTTTTCAATAGTTTTATCGCTATTATACCCCGTTGCCCAAATTCCAAACATAGGTCTGTATTCTTGTGAATTTGTCGCAGCGCCATACACATACGTTGTACTTCCTGTTATTGTCAGAGTGCCTTGAGTTGCAATCCCTGCTGTATAATAGTGCGGCTCTATTCCATCCGAATTCGTGTAACCTTCCACGTGTGCACCGCCTGTGATTGTCATATCTCCTTTAGCACAGATTCCTCCTAGCGTTCCGGCTCCATCTGCCGTTCCTGTAACTGTAGCATTATCAATAAGCAAATCACCATATGAGAAAAACCCTGTCTGATAACCTATAGAAGTTGCCTCTGCTCCTGATAAAATCTGAATACTTCTTGTTCCATATACTGACTTCGACTTCTCTGTAACTGGTCTATACGTAGTACTGACAAGCATATCTCTATCATAGCATTCAGCATAAAACGTAGCTCCGTTGATTATTTCAATATCCCTCGCGAAAAGTCCTATATAATCTCCTCGAAAGTCAACATTCGCTCCATCAACTATTACTCTCTCAACTGCAACACCAGCAACAGTCGATTCCATACGCAGCCCGGCACCGGTTATCAGGATTGAAATATTGGGAGTATTCAGGTTTACTTCTTGACTCTGATCACTATATCCATTATCAGTAATAAGTTTCCCTGCACCTGTAAAGGTCGCCGTCGCTTTATCACCATATACATATTTAATGGTTGTATCCGCAATTGTATCAATCGTTACCGTTGCACCGTCCTGTATCTCTACATAAGTTACTCCTGGTGTAATTGTTCCTCCTGATATCGGATTTGTACCTGCCACATCAAAAGAGGTTCCATTAAGAGTTAATACATCTCCATTTTCCAACTCAATTTTGTCACCTGAAAAACTTGCCATTGGCGCCATTGCAACTGGCTCTGGATTGGTTGGCAGCTCCTTCTGTACATTTCCATAGATTGGAGTAAGTACTATATTTTCCACTACCCCCTCGGCAATATCATATTCTGTTGCCTCTGTTTCCTCTTTTTTGAGTTCGTTGGATAGGCTTCCGCAATCAAATGCTGCCTTATCCTCATCCGAAAGAGCATTATATGTAGCTAATGCCTCGTCTACTTCTGTAGCTCGTTTCGTGATGTCTTCATTGGCCTTTTCACTTTCAGCCTCTGTGTACCATCCCCAGAATTCCTTTCCTTCCGGCACTTCTCCTAAATCAGGAAGTTCCTCACTTGGAAATTCTTGACCTTCTGTGATGTCTACTGCTTTTAATTCGTTCCCATCTGCATCAACAAATTGGACGGTATACACAGTTTCTGAAGGTCTCTCGTCCTCTTCTGGCTCCTGAGCCAACGCAATCATTTGACTCGGAATAAGCATTGTCACGACTAACAACCATGCCAGAAAAGAACTTAGTCCTTTCTTTTTTCTCATACATTTTCCTTCCTTTCTCAAGCCCCCGCCTGTTGTATATATTCGCTTACGCGAAGCTTCCTTTTAATAAAGGTAATGATGCAAATGACCATAGCCATAGCATCTATTAAAGTGTATCAAATGCCCCATTTGCAATACAAACACATGGTAGTGCAATTAATTCTTTTTGTTATATATGCGCCCACTAAGAGCTTTTTGTGTCTTTTGTGTTCTATTGGCATCAAAAAAAGAACGCCTTTCCAAAGCGCTCTCTTTCCTAATCCTTATTATCTTCTTCTACTTCTCCAAATATACACCAGGGGTATCCCTGTCAATATTAAAAACACTCCCACTCCTATTGGAATAAGCGACCCATGGTCTCCTATCTTTAGCTTCCGTGTTACATAGGGTTCCTTTTTAAAGTTATTGCTCTTATTTTTTGCCTCTGACACTAAGTTCTTCTCAGCCTCATTATCCACTTGAGTAAGAAGCTCCCCACCTTCAAAATCAATCCTATAGGGCAGCTCTACTTGAGCATTTCCTTCATTCTTTGCGATACGAATATTGGCAACACTTCGAATATAGTCTTCCAGCTTATTTTCTTCAAGTAACTCCAGATAGTCCCTAACATTTACAACCACTTCCCGCGATGATGTTGAATACTCTCCTCCAGCCTCTTTGGCTGTTGCAGATATTCCTGTTACTAAAACACTCAGAATCAGAAAAGGAAGAAACCACTTTTTCTTTCTCTTCTTCTTTTTTGTCTCTCCCGTATCCTTTAATACCCGTTCCAGCTCCGTTCTCTCTCTTCCCATTAATATTCCAATGGCTATAGTCAACAAAACCGGTGCCATCATTAAAAGTAAAAAGACAACAGAGAATATAGTTCGATATTGAATTTCCCAGTTCCGCTCTTCAAATTCTCCCGTAATATTTACGTAATCCTTCTGACCAAAAATCTCTGTTCCGTTGGCAAAAGCACAAACCATCAGCTTGGTTCCCTTTGCTGTTTTAAAGGTTACATGGCGCTCTATACTGTCCAGCTCCTGAACTTCCACTTCGGTAACTGCCACCTCGCTGCCATCTTCCAGAGACCAGGCCTGTACACCTGCCGTCTTCACCAATTCTTCAACCGTCAGAGATTTTATATCTTCTTCTGTGTGCTCGAAATCATAACCGTTAATCCCTTCCTTTACCTTCTTGTTAAGAATGGTTTTTTGGTCAATAACCGTTACTTTAACCGGCTCAACAATTTTGGTTTCTCCATCCATTGCAATAGCATTAATAATATAAGTGCCCGGTGCCACAACCTCTTCCTCTGCTTTTACCTCAAAGAAGCAAGTCAAAAAAACTGCCAATACTGCCACCGTAAAAAATCTTATCTTTCCCACTTTAACACCCCTTGTCAGGAAGAATAAGCTCTGTTATAACCGTATGATCGTCAAACCGATAACTACATTCTCCCCCAAGATATTTGGCCAATTGGCGAATGAGATATAATCCATTCCCACTACTGTGTACATTTCCCGAGTCGGAAACGTAGGCCTCACTTACCATATCATACTTCATACCAATCTGAATTCTTTGTATATTCTTTTCATCTGTATTATTATAAGAAAGAATTACAATCTGATTTCCTCTTCGTTCCATTGTAACTTCAATTGAGGATTCTTCTAATGAATACAGAACCATATTCGAAAAAATATTGTGAAACAACAGCTGAACTCCTACTTTATTCTGTGAAAACCATTCTTCCTCGGCTCCTTCAAAAAAGAAACTCATTTTCTTTCTTCGCATCTCAGCTACATGATGCTTTTGGGTTGCGTATACTACTTTTACACCGTCAATCTTCTCAACCGTTTTATCCAGACTGTAAACATCCTCCCGAAGAACCTTTAGGATGCCATTAATTTCCGTTAGAATTTCAACCGATATATCAATATTTCTTTTGAGCATCGCTCTTTTATGCTTGTCCTGCTCTGTCTCCAGCTGTATCTCATTGTCCGTCTTAACATTATAAATAGGACTCTTTAGGTCATGAACCAAAGCCCTTGATAGTTGGATGGTATTTTCCAGATGCTCTCTTTCCAATGCCAAATCCATTTCAAGGACTGTGTTTTTTGTTCTTACCGCACTCAAAGTCTTTCTTTGTTTTAAAAAGAAATTCGTTAATCGTGCATTTAAAACATCACTATGATTTTCTGAATGCCCGTCATCAATCTCATTGTTTTCTGCCTTTTCAATCGATTTTGCAATTCGCTGAAGGGGAATCAAGAGCCGAAACTCAAACCAGATGATCAGAACCAGAAAAATCAAATATACAACGACCACAACAACATTAATTTCAAATAGAAATCCTTCCATTATTTTAACAAAAGGAATTTGGTAAATCACATACCACAACCGGCATTGCTTTCCATTGATTTCTACTTTTTCTGATTTTTCCAAGACCTTTGCATTATCATTTACAATTCCATGAAGCTTTGTACCTGCTTCTAAATCTAAGGTTCCATAGATTTTATTATCGTTTTCATCATATATCATGACCTCAATAGCATACTGGGCTACAAGTTGATCGAGCTCCTTTGCCATATCATCAGAATATACACATTCCAGAATGTTCTCCTGTAAGTTTGAGATATAACTCCGTTCTTCACCTCGGTACTTTTCTCTAAAATTCACAACACTACTTATAATAAGCCATACAATCAGCGCGTAGCATATAATCGAGATAACTAACAGCTGTCTACTATACCTCTTACTACTCATTCCATTTATACCCAAATCCTCTGACTGATGAAATACTAAACAGCCCCATCTTTGCACGGAGACGCTTTACATGACCATCAATCACCCTTAATTCTACATTTTCAATTTCTATCGTCCAAAGCTTTTCTGCTATTTCTTCACGGCTTAAAGCTACGCCTTTGTTCTCTAAGAACAGCACCAGCAGCTCGTATTCTTTTCTTGTAACCTCCACCAGCTCATTGTCCTTATAAACCTGTCGCTTCTGTGTATCAATTACAAGATTTTCTTCTTGGGATATCAGCTTGCTTCCCACTGATCCCTTTTGTACAATTTCTTTTCCTAATAAATCCTCTATATATTTAACGGTTATATTCAAGCTTTTGTCTTTACTAAGGTAGTGGTCAACACTTACTTCCAACGCCTGCAGCTCAATGTCCTCTTCCGGAAAAGCCGTTAAAATGATGCTTCGTATTGCTGGATTAATTCCTTTTAAAATAGACAGCATCTTAATTCCATCCATCTCATCCATACGATAATCCGAAACAACCAAATCATATGGCGCTTTCACGTATGATGCCACAGCCTCAACTGGACTCGATACATAAGTTACCTCGTAACCTTTTTTCTCAATCTCGCTTTTTAGGTTGTTCGCATAATGATCATTATCTTCAACCAACAAAATTCTACTTGTCATTTCTATTGCCTCCATATAGTAATATCCCCAATCACATTCTAACATCTTTCCTTCCCCACTGGAACACCCCAATTTTTATTATCGTTTACCTCTTTTCACACGATTGACACAATCTCATATTATCAAACATATTTTACGAATTCAAACACATTTCGAACACCTTTGTTTGCTTTGTGTTTTTTGTGATTCCTCTATGCTTTTTCCATATTGATTTATTGATCCTGTCACAATTTAAATAATTTCTTCCAACATATCTTTGTAATTTTAAAATTAATCTGATATATTGAACTATATTTCAATAAAGGAGTGAAAAAACAATGAATAAAGGAATAATTCTTTCAACACACACATTAACCAGTGATTTTACAATTCGAGGGAGGATAAAAACAATCATAATCGGGTGGGTTATCTTTCTGGCAATATTTGCCCTTTCCAAATACCCGCCTTTACAAAAGACTTTAATTAACTTCGCCTTAAAGATGAATGTTCCATGGGTTACATCCACGGTCAATTTCTTCGTGAATGGGTTATGGATTATTTTTATACCCATGTGTACCGGGACACTAATTACACTATTTTCAAAGCAAACCTTTGATACCATTCTGGTCTATGAAAATGGCCTTGGTTTTCTGAAATCCAGTGCCGAAAATGAGTGCTATATCCCCTATTCCCAGATGAAGTTTTCTTATGGAAAGTCTACTGCAAGCTTTTGGATTACTGCAAAAGAGGCACAATTACGTAACCGTATGTTCTATTGGAATAACTTTACCGATGGTAACCTTCTTGAAACCAACTTAACAACATACACAACGATTTCCCCTTACTAAACAGTTTCCGAGGTAACAGGTGTCCCTTTCTTAAGCCAGACACCTGTTACCCTTTTTTACGAAAAAATTCATTACAAAACACTACAATTTGTGGTATAAACAAAACAATCGTGCTAAATGTGTCATTTGTGAAGAATAATCCGAATAAACCTTGTAATTCACAGAACTTTTTAGTACAATAGCAATACAGTATGTACAATTCAAATAATTATGAATTTTGCGGGGAAATTGCTATGTTCGGTATAATATTTGGCCTAATTGGGTTTATTTGTTACATTATTTATGATATAAACGCTATAATTTGGAAAAAGAAGGTGTTTTTCTCTTTTTTCTTTTTGGGTTCAATAATTGTTATCCTTTCATCCCTCTATTCTTATACAACTACCTATGGAGAAGCTGGATTCTCAGAGAGGGTCTTTTTGATGTTTGTTTTCTCTCTCTGCTTTTTTCTCCTCTTGATATACACTCTATTTTTTGCACTGCCATTTCAAAAAACTTATCGCGATCATGCCGAGATTCCTAGCGTGTGTGACTCTGGTGTTTATGCTCTCTGCCGCCATCCCGGGTTTCTTTGGTTTCTTTTCTTGTACCTATTTTTAGGTCTAACACTTAGAGCCTCGTATTTTATATACTTTGGACTCTTCTTAAGTGCCTGCAACTTTTTTTATATTTGTTTGCAGGATATTTACGTATTTCCAAGACAGTTTAAAGATTATCAAACCTATAAAAATCAGACCCCTTTTCTAGTACCGAGTTTATCCAGTATTCGAAAATGTCTTAGAACTATTACAAGGAGGGTTTAGGAGGGAGTATAAATATGAAGTTTGAGGAAAAACTTAATGAGGGTAACAAGCAGGAGATTTGGGATGAGTACTGTGGTTTTCTGGATCTATCTATGGAAGATTATATGACGATACAAAAAAGGCTTCTGCTAGAACAGATTGATCTTTGGTCTAAGAGCAGACTGGGGCAAAAATTTTTAAAGGAAAAAACCGTTAGTGATATCGAGGATTTTCGAAACACAATTCCCATCACCACTTATCGGGATTACAGTGATGTTCTTTTACAAAAGAATAAGGATATGCTTCCCCAGGATCCTGTTTTGTGGATTCAAACCACCTGGGAAGGAGGCACAAATCCCGTTAAAGTTGCACCTTATACCAAAAGTATGCTGGAGACTTATAAAAAGAATATGATGGCATGCTTTCTTTTATCCACCAGCGAAAAGAAAGGGGATTTCGATATCTCTGCAAAGGATCATATCCTATACGCTTTAGCACCCCTTCCCTTTGCTACCGGCATCCTTCCCGTGTTATTAAAGGAAGAGATTGACATCAAATTCCTTCCGCCTGTGGAGGAGGCTCAAAATCTTTCTTTTAGTGAACGCAATAAAAAAGGGTTCAAACTGGGGCTAAAGCAAGGCATCGAATTCTTCTTTGGTCTGGGAAGCGTAACTTATTACGTAAGCAAAAGCTTTGCTTCTTTAAGTGGCGGCGGACAAAAGGGTGGGTCTCTAAAGCAAACCTTAACAGGGGTTTCTTTGGATCGTCTGCTGAAATACGTGAAAACTCAAAGAAACTGCAAGAAAAACGGAACCTCGATGGCTCCCAAAGATCTCTTTCAATTAAAAGGCTTTATGTGTGCCGGAACGGACAACCAATACTATAAGGATGATTTAGAAGACCTTTGGGGTATTCGCCCCATGGAGCTTTTTGCTGGAACAGAGCCTACCATTATTGGTACAGAAACCTGGACCAGGTCAGGGATGTATTTCTTTCCTGACGCATGCTTTTATGAATTTATTCCAGATGACGAAATGGAGAAGAGTTTGGCAGACCCGTCTTATCAGCCCAAAACTCTTTTAATGGATGAAGTTGTTCCCGGAGAAAAATATGAAATTGTTTTAACTGTTTTAAAGGGTGGCGCCTTCGTAAGATACCGGGTTGGTGATATGTACCGCTGTGTCGGAAAAACCAACAAAGAAGATGAAACATTTATTCCCAGATTTCAATACGTTGACCGAATCCCTACAATAATTGATATTGCTGGTTTTACAAGAATTACAGAGACCTCCATTGAAACAGCCATGGATTTATCTGGCTTAAATATTCAAAACTGGGTGGCACGTAAGGAGTACCTGGATGAAAAGAGACCTCTTTTGCACATTTTTGTAGAAATGCATAAAGACTCTATGGTTACAACTGGAATGAGTCAACAGATTATTAAAGAGCATCTCAGTATTTATTTCCGCTATCTGGATCATGACTATAAGGATTTAAATATCATTTTGGGGATGGATCCATTAAAAATAACCCTTGTAAAACATGGGACTTTTGAACAGTTTGAAACGGAGGGAGATTCTTTTAGCCGAAAAGTAAATCCACCCCTTTCAGAAATGAATCATTTTCTTCGTATTCTATCAGGCATTCGAGAAGACAGGAGGTTTAAATGAATAATTACGAATGGGTCTCAATACTATGCGTGTTCTGCTATACATGTTTATTAATGACTTTTATTCCAGCTATTGGAAATAGGATGGTGCGCTCTTTCTTAGGAATACTTCTCGCCATGCTTCTTTGGACCGGTGGTTCTTATTGTATGCGCCTTCAACTATTCCCTTCGATTGATTTTTGGTTTCACACATCGATTCTAGGACTGTTTATACTTCCTTATGCATTTCTTTTATTCATACAGGAATATGTCAATCACAAGAACCGAAAGGGAAATTTGATTTGGTTTCTTCTCCTTGGCGTGTTGTACGTTTTCAATGTCGTAACCGAGAAAGTAATTCCCGCACCACGGATTGAGCAAATTGGAGGAACACAAATTCGCTTTATCTATGATTTCAATTGGATGGTGTCTTTGGCATTTATCGTATTTTCTTTGGTTCTGCTTCATATGCTTGGTCTTATATTGATTGCCGCTAAAAAAGATAAGCATTATCGGAAACAGCTCGTTCCGATTGAAATTGGTATTTTCATAATGTTTCTGGGACATGTCTTTTTATTGTTTCCTCTTTTTCGAGGATTTCCTACTGATTTGCTCTCCGGATTCTTCAATGCTATTTGTATGATTTATGCACTATCCAAGAGAAAGTTGTTTCGGTTACAGCTTCTTGCTTCACGAACCTCTTGCTACTCCATCACTGGTTTAATTGTGCTGTTTTTTTCATACTTTATTGTGAGCGGGATTGATTACTTCCCCAGCTCCCATGACAAATCCTCAAGCATTAAAATTATGATGGTTTTTGTTTTCCTGATTTTGATTAGCACCATGATAATTTATCAATTAGTAAAGAAATTTCTCAGTGCAATCTTTATACGTGAAGAGTTGCGAAAATCGGAGAACTTAAAAGAGTTTACCCATAGCGTCACAAAGACTTTAAACGTGCAGGAAATATTGGAACAGCTGGCAAGTGTAATTCAGCAAACCGTCAAGGCTAAAAATGTATACATTTGTGTGACAGATAACGAAGGGAACTATACTATGCAGCACAGTGCTACTTCTCTTGGTTACAGTTCTTTCGTATTAACAAAGTCTCACCCCATCCTTTCTTTCTTAAAGAAAAATGATGGCTGCATCAGTTACCGGCGCTTTAAAAGGACTCAAAGTTATAAGTCTATGTGGGAACAGGAAAAAAGACTCTTTAACGATTGGGGTATTGAATATCTTCTCCCTCTAAAAACTGAGGAGGATCTTGTTGGTATTGTTCTTTTGTCTGCAAAAGGTAAAAGTGAGTACACCCATGAGGATATTGATTTTCTGGTATCCATTAGCTCGGTTAGCTCGATTGCCGTAAAAAATTCAAAGCTCTATGAAAAGGCCTTTGAGGAGGCTCGGCGGGATGAATTAACCGGTCTGTTTAATCGAAAGTGTTTCTTTGGCACTTTGGATGTTCTTGTTGAAAAATATAAGGATAAATCCTTGGCTCTTGCCATTTTGAGTATTGATGATTTTACGCTTTACAATCAGTTATACGGTGCAAAAGAAGGGGATATTGCTCTGCAAAAGATTGCCCGCATCATCGAATCCACCTTGGGAGAGGATGGTTTTGCTGCCAGATACAAAGGAAAAGTGTTTTCTCTTATTATGCCGGAATATGATATTTACAGAGCTAAAATGACTGTAGATAAAATTTGTGAGCAGGTAAAAGATATTAATTCAACTGCAGACAATTATCGGCTGAAGGTATTGACCTTAAGTGGTGGAATTTGCGGAATTCCCTACACCGCTTCCAATGCACAGGAGTTATTATACAATGCAGAGCTCTCCGTCTATAATGCAAAACGCTCTGGCAAAAATACCATCAAGGTGTATTCTGTCAGTGATGAGAATACCCAGACCGACGGCCAATCCCAAAGCAGTCTGTATAATAGTCAGGCCTACAGTGAATATGCACCTACAATCTACGCCTTAACTGCTGCAATTGATACGAAGGATCACTACACCTTTGGTCATTCAAAAAACGTGGCCTATTATGCAGCTGAGCTGGCAAAGGGGCTTCATTTAGATAGCGATCACGTGGAAATCATTCGTGAGGCTGGACTTCTTCATGACATTGGCAAAATTGGAATTCCTGAGGATATTTTAAATAAACCTGGAAAGCTTACGTCGGAAGAGTATGAGATTATGAAGGGACACGTAGAAAATTCCATCGGAATTATTAAGCATCTTCCTTCTCTTGATTATGTAATCCCTGCTGTTATCGGACACCACGAGCGTTATGATGGCAGAGGATATCCCCGAAGAATTGGCGGGGAGGACATTCCACTTTCTGCCAGAATTTTGTGCATTGCTGACAGCTTCGATGCAATGATATCCAAACGCTCCTATAAACAGTCTATGCCTTTGGAACGTGCCCTTAGGATTATGAGGGAAGAATCCGGTAAGCAGTTTGATCCTGAATTAGCACCTGTTTTCATCGAACTGGTAGAATCCGGCACAATACAAGTGATACACTCAGAGTTGCTTTCCATTTCAGGAAAGAACTAAATCAGGAGAGCACAGCTTAACCTCTGTGCTCTCCTTTAAATTTTTAATTCTTTTTCCATTCTTAAATACGGTTCAAAATACTTACTTTCTGCCTTTTTCCGTTCTGCAATTGCGATTCGTTTGTCTTCAAATTCTCCCAGCGTATAGCGTTTTCCCTTGAAGGTGATGTAAGATACCCACTTCTGCTTTTTGTTTTTACTAACACCAACAATTCCACTGGTATTGTTCCTTGGTTTTTTTCTTCTTAGAGTGCTGACTGCAACGCCCTCTATTCGCGTAAGGGAGTCTTCGTGCCGCAAGTGTCCACAGCTTTTTGTGTGACCACTTAATAAGTTCTTTTTACTGGCCCATATTTCTTTTCCACAAGAGCATTGACAAAGAAAAGCCTTTCTTTCATCACTATAATCCTGAACAGTCAAAGACTCAAAGACACTTCCAATCAATTGCTTTTCCTTATGATTATGACATTGAGTGACATATCCCCGGGCCAATTGTCTCCGGGATGCATAAACCGTCTCTCCACAACTGCATTGGCATTCCCACACTACACAGCCTTCTTTTCGTTCCTCTGTTTTTTGAATCACCCTTAGCTCGCCATATGTTTGTCCTGCTAAATCAATATAGGTCTTTCGGTTTTCCCGTTCCAAATGTCCGCAGCTTTTTGTTCTTCCATTTTTTAAATTTGTGTAGAAACATTCTTTTTCTTTTCCACACTCACACTTTACCTTACATTTTATTCTTTTTTTCTCATCTCGATAAGCAGATATTACCTCTAATTGACCAAATCTTAGCCCCATCAACTCATCTAATTCGATATGCATAACGCTTACTCCTTCATTTAAAATATCATTTTGTATATGGCTTCATTATATCTATCTCTCCTTCTCTATTTTTATCAGTTTTTTCTGTATTTCATTAAATTTTTGAGAATTTTATAGTATTATTCTTATTTTCTTGTTTTAAGGGAAATCAGTTACTATAATGTATGGAAATAGAGAAAAGTGATGGTATATAATTATGGAACTTTTTAATTTAATTGAGAAGAAGGATCGCCTTCAAATTTCGATTATCCGCTATCTTTTAGATGTGGATATGCATGCGAATATTACGGATTTAATGAATCATCTTGAGGTTACGCCCTTTCGATTTTATGATAGTTTAAATGAGCTCTCTCTTGTTTTGTCTCATTTAGAACTAGACTTAGAAATAACGGTGCGGCCTGAAGCAAATAGTATTTCTTTAAAAAAATCAAATCATACCAATTTAAATATGCTTTACTATTACTATTTGAAACAATCCACAGACTATAAACTTTTTACCTATTTATATCAACATCCCAACTATTCCATCTATGAGTTATCCCAAGCCCTTTCCTTGAGTGAAGCATCCATTTATCGATGCATTGCCCGGCTCAATACTTATCTTGAGGAGTTTGATATTAAAATACGGGGTGGAAAAATCTATGGAGATGAACTCCAGGTGTCTTACTTTTTCTTCAAATTGTTTTGGAATTCAATTCCTTTAAACAAGATTGATGCGTTGGAAAATGATGAGAGCAGCCTGCTTTTCATAGAACTGTTAGAGAAGAGACTTTCACAGAATTTTACCGCAACTACAAAGGCAAAGTTATGTTTATGGATAAAGATTTTAAAAACTCGTACCAAAAAAGAAAACCCAATTGAATCAAAATGGGTTCTCAATAAGATTTGCCATGAACAGATAAACGACCCTATTTATCAGGTTGTCCGAGATGTCTATTTCTTATCGGCCAATCATTCTTCCCCATGCTTTGAGTATAAGGTTGCATATCTGTACTTATTTGTATCTGCTTTGTTCATTTTACAGCCGGAGAATAATCTGCTTTTAGACTCCACTTATTGGGGTACCTTCAACCCTCAAGTAATTCAACTGAATGAAAACGTTGTCCAGGCAGTGAAAGCAAAGTATCACATTGATGTCCATGAAGTTGACCCTGAGTTTGTCCGCAATTGGAAGTACTTATTAACACAGCTCCACAGTACAATTCTTTTCTTTAAAGGAAATATTACATTTTTTGACGATAAAATCTTATTTGATCGTTTAAGGGAGGAAAATAATCTTTCCAAAAATAGTTCTCTTACAGATAGTATTTTACAGGGCACTGAAGATATACTTGGGTTTTCTTTACCGAAAGCAGCCAGAACCTGGTTGGTCTCTATTCACTCCTATTTTATCAGTCAGATGCGCCTTTTCTCCCAGGCCCGTATTTCAATTGGGATTTTGTGCAATCGAAATAACTTTCAAACCAATATCATGCTGGAAAGTATTGATAAGGATTTTAGCAATAAGTTTTCCATTCACTCAGAAAGAGCCGAAACAGGACGTAAATACGACATTCTGATTTCTGATTCTGAGTTTTCTACTAACTTATATTCTTTTAAAGATTTGTATATTATTAATGATTTTAAGACCCAGGCTGATCAAAGGGCATTGACTCTTTTATTAAAAAAGTATACTCAAAAGGGGTAAAAATCACTTTTACCCCTTGTTCAATCTACAACAAATCATTATAATAAGAAAGTATTAATTTTTTGGAGAAGTATCGAAGTGGTCATAACGAGCCGCACTCGAAATGCGGTTGTCCTTCATTGGGCACGTGGGTTCGAATCCCACCTTCTCCGCTTTCTAAGTCAAGTCGATAATTTACATAAAAATGTTTAACACTAATATTTCAACTACTCCTACTGCCCATGCAACCGTAGAGGTTACAGACCATATCTTAAGC
>NZ_JAMXOD010000028.1 GCF_024721305.1 Aequitasia blattaphilus
ACAAACCGTAGGGCATACGGGGATAGCCTGCAGATACTTATTCCATTGGGAATATTGAACAGGAAGCCCCCACTTCAGAATGATAGCATTCAAGTGGTGGGAGTATGTCACCAACCTGTGAAATAGAGGGAATTGTGCTCTCGGAAAAGCCAATCGAGTTAAAAGGAGCTATTGTAAATACGTATCAGGCAGTTGGGCTGGCAAAACGTCTGGGGATAATAGTTCGTTCAACAAGTGAAGAGGAATAGGAATAAGGACGGAATTGAAATAAACAAATTTCAATTCCGTCCTTAATGACGTCCTTAATATTTAGGTCCTTTCCAATAAATCGGATCATAGACAATGGCCTCAGAGGGGAGCTGTACATCTTTTAACGCCCATTTTTTAAATTCCTCAAATCCGGTGCGGTCTACAATATAACCGACATGTTCTTTGCCCCCAGGAGCGTCTTTTGCAATATATTCTTTGACATAATCGTAGGTATTTAAGATAATTTTAATTATACTTTCTTCATCAATCCATTTTATGAAATCTTCACCTAAACGAGGATTTCTTTTCCCGGTACGGCCAAGAAGAGTGAGACGGTACCGTTTGTTTTCGCCTTCACCGCGAGTCCATGCACGCATAGGACAATTAATAACACATTCTCCACAGCCAATACATTTTTCTTCGTTTCGTCTCGGTCTTTCGTTAATCATTTCGATTGCCTGAACGGATTTTTTACGGCAATATTTTTCACAAGCACCACAGGATACACACCGACTGGGGTCAAAAGAGGGAGAGGTCATTCCTATAATTCCAAAATCATGCATACGAACTTTGGCGCAATCGTTTGGGCATCCTGTCAGGGCAATTTTAAAATGCAAATCATTGGGGAAGATTGCTTTTTCAATTCGTTTTGCAAACCCGGAGGTATCATAGCATGCATAGGGACAGACTCTGTTTCCGATACATGCAGTGACGTTTCGTGTTCCGGCTGCAGGATAACCTGAATTTGGTACAGTTTGATTGATATCCAAGGCTTCAATGATGGGTTGGAGAAGTTCATTTACCTTATCCATGTCTTTAAATTCGATTCCTGGAACCTCAAATCCTTGACGGGAAGTAATGTGGACAGTTCCGTTGCCATAAGTTTCCGCAATTGCCTGGATTTGACTGAGAAGCTGGGCATTTAAATGTCCCCCTGGAACCCGGATGCGGCTGGCAGTTTTTCCGCGGACTTTTGTGACCCGGAATGCATTCTTTTTAAGCTTTTTTGTATTTAAATCCATTTTCAGCCTCCTAATCTATCAATGTTTTGCCCTTTGTATAATTGAATACAGGACCATCGACACAAACGTACACATCATTAATCTTACAGTGACCGCATTTTCCAATTCCACAACACATCTTTCGTTCCTGGCTAATCCAGATGTTTTCTTCTGGAATGGAAATATCCAAAAGACCGAGACATGTAAATTTCATCATTGGTGGAGGTCCAACAACGATGGCTGCTGTATTGGAAATATCTGTGAAAGTCAATTGGGGAAGATATTCTGTAACAAGTCCTATTTGACACTCGAAATCAGCTTCTCCACAATCTACAGTTAAAATAACGTTTGCGGTTTTTTTCCATCTGCTGATATCCTGAAAAAACAAAATATCGCCAGGGGTCTTAAAACCTGCAATTACAGTGAGACTCTTTACTTCTTGGGGGTGTGTTGCAAAGTAATCAATTACTCCGCGAACTGGAGATAACCCAGTACCACCAGCGACAATAACAAGCTCTTTTCCACGATAATCATCGAGATTAAATCCATTTCCATAAGGACCGCGCATAAGGAGAGAATCTCCTTTATAATGTTCGAAGATTTCCTCTGTTACCTTCCCGACTCGACGTATTGTTAATTCCACATATCCCTGGCCGATACCAGAAACGGAGATAGGTGCTTCACCATATTTGGGAATAGAGACTTCGAAAAATTGTCCAGGTCTCACCTTTCCTTCATACTCCATGCGAAAGGTATATTCGATAGCAGTATGTTTTGTAATATCTAGAATACGAGAGGAGAAGGGGATATATTCATTCGTAATCATTGTTCTGACACCTCCTTTGTCATTTCATCTAATTTGTTAATGGCGTTGGAAAAGCTGATATACTCAGGACAGACATCATCACATCTTCCGCACCCGACACACATATGGTATCCAAAGCGTTCTTTGTAATCTAAAACCTTGTGTAATACTTTAAAGCGCATACGTTCACCGTAAGTTTTTCGATAGCTTCCCCCACCGGCAACATCTGTAAATCCATCCACCATACAAGAAGCTTGAACCCGCCTTCTTTCCCCTGCTTTTCCGTTATCAGTATAAAAGATATCCTGCATGGTAAAGCAGGTACAAGTAGGACAGCTATAATTGCATCTTCCACAGGCAATGCAACGGCTATCGTATTCCTTCCATAATGAGCTTTTTGCTACAGATGAGGACAAGTCAGAAGGGATGGTTACATGTACCTGGTTTTGCGTTACGTATTCAGGTTCAACCGATAGTTTTTCGAGTGCATTTTCTTCCATTATTTGAATCCAATCAGGGTTTTTACAATCTACTAAAAGACTGTCCTCGTGGAAGTTGATAGCGGCATCATATTCAGTTGATACATTGGATTCCATATCAACACAAAAGCAATTCTGAAAAGAACTTGGACATCCAATTAAAAAGATTTTGAGGTTTTCCCGCAATCTTTTGTAAAAGTAATCCTCTCCGCCGTTGTGCAGATAAATTTCATCCAGTCGTTTTAGAGCATGGATATCACAACTTCGCAGGAATAGGATCGAGCTTTTACTAGTAGGGTTTGCCTCGCGAACGTAATCTTCGGTAAAGTAAAACAAGGTCTCTGAGGCAGGGATAAGAGCTTCTTTAAATGAGTGAGAACTTTTTTCTTTCAGCTCCATTTCCTCCAGAGAAGATACTTCATCGTATCGAATTGAGTCGGTATCTGAAAATGCTCCTTCTAAAACAAAACGCTTTGGGGCAAAAATACGATATTCCTGCTGGAGCTTCAGAAGAACTTTGTTGAAAGTTTCTGTGTTGAATTGATAACCCATTATTTCACATCCTTTCTTTTTCCAATGATATGATATGGAAGAGCAATCAAAAAGATTCCACCAATCATATTTCCAAGTGTGACAACAAATATGTTGTAAAGATATCCGGACAGGCTAACAGCTTCTCCCATAGGTGAGAGTAGGGAGATTGTAAGTAAAGTCATATTGGCTACACTATGTTCAAAGCCAGAGGTGATAAAGGCAAAGAGGCACCAGAAAATCATAATGAGCTTTCCGCTTTCGCTTTTACACCGTATTCCACACCATACACCGAGACAGACTAAGGCATTACAAAGTACACCACGAAGTAGAAGCTGAAAGAAAGGTATACTCATTTTGGCTGCAGCGGTGGAAGCAATAAAGGAACCAACTCCGCCAGTCGCATATCCGGCAAGCCAGAAGAGCAGGGCAAGGAAAATGGAGCCAATCCAGTTTCCGATCCAACAGGTAATCCAAAGCTTGACAGTATCTCCTAATGTGACAGTTTTGCTCAGTGTTCCCATTGCCAGAACCATATTATTTCCTGTAAAAAGTTCGCTGCCTGCAATGACTACTAAGCTCAAGGCAATTCCAAAGGATACTCCCATAACGATTTTGGTGTACGGTGCGCCCTCCAGTAGACCACCGATTGTAAAGATGAGTAAGGTTCCAAAGCCAACGTAGGCACCAGCCAGCATAGCAGCTAAGAAATAACCAATAGGATTGTTTCTTAGAAAGCTCACCTTGCTTTTTGCTGCGTTTGCAGCAGCGAATAAATCATCTGTAAACAAAAAAATCCCTCCTTTAAATGTTACTATTTTTATATTGACAAAATAATAACATTCAAAGGAGGATTCTACCGTGATTTATATCACGGAGCCTTAAAGTATTCCATAAGCCTATTTCGATTGGGGATGATAAAATATTTACCGTTCTGAATGAGTAGTCCTTCATCACTTAGGAGTCTTAGCTGTCGTGAAACAGTCTCTCTTTTAGAACCTAACATATCTGCAAGGTATGTGATTGTTAACTCCAGATTTATCTGCACTCCCTCCTGGCAAGGAGTTCCGTGGTCTTGGGAAAGCTTCCAAAGTTTTGCGGCAATTCTTTTGTCTCCCCGCAAAGAGCCAGTAGTGTTTTTCATTTGACGATAAAGACGACGTATTTTTGTCGCCATAGAATCCATGACAGCTTTGCAAAGGGGATAATCATTCTCCAGGACTTTTTCGAATTCTTTAATTGGGAAATAGAGAACTAAGGAGTCGGAAAAGGCTTCACAATTAATTGAAGCAGGTAGGTCTTGAAGCATAACCTCATTCAACATATTCCCTGAACCATAGACAAAAATAACCTTTTTCTCGCCGTTAGCGCTTTGTTTATATAAGGAAATCTGTCCTTCCATTACAAAATATAAATACTTCACCGACTCTTTATCCCAGAAAAGGTGGTTTCCTTTTTTGATTTTTTTCTGCTTGGCAATACGCACTAGGGCAGAAAGAGATGCTGGAGAGGCTTTTTGAAGGACTTCACATATTAAAAGTGATTTTTCAGAGACTTGTGGTAGCATATTAAGACTCCTTTACGTTTTTTATTATTCTATCCTTTTTTTAGAAATGAATCAATAAAAAGTAAAAAGTAATCTTTGTATTGACAGTTCTTATAGAAAAGCAATATAATAATACAGGTCACATTTACATCTGTAGCTCAGGGGATAGAGCACTGCCCTCCGGAGGCAGGAGCGGCGGTTCGAATCCGCCCAGATGTGTTTAGGAGAAGGAAGATGGGGTATAAAAAGGCATTTAAAAAAGCATTTCCATATACGATTCCGGTATTAACCGGATACTTATTTATTGGAATAGCCTTCGGCGTGATGTATGCTGAAAAGGGCTATTCTTTTTGGTGGGCGATACTTATGAGCTTACTGGTATTTGCAGGATCGGGACAGTATCTGGCGGTTAATTTTTTTGTGCCGGGTTTTTCGTTGATTCAAGTTGTGCTGTTAACCTTGATGGTAAATGTACGACATATTTTTTATGGAATATCATTACTAGATAAGTTTAATAAAATGGGAAAAAAGAGATGGTATATGATTTTTGGCTTGACAGACGAGACCTATTCTCTTTTGGCAACAACAAAAACTCCAGAAGGAGTGGAAGAGGAGAAGTTTCTTTTTGCAATTGCTTTGTTGGATCAGTTTTACTGGGTATTTGGTTCTTTTTTAGGAGGATTAGCAGGAACTTATATTAAGTTTGATTCTACCGGAATTGATTTTGCGATGACATCACTTTTTGTTGTACTTTTTATTGAACAATGGATGGAGACGAAAAACAGAAGACCTGCTCTTGTGGGTATTGCACTTTCTGCTTTAGGAGTCTGTGTGTTTGGAGCAGATCGGTTTGTCTTTCCGACGATGATTTGTATTATTATCGTTCTTCTGGCTGGGAAAAAAGTTTTTGTAAAGGGAGGAGAAGAGTATGCGGGTTAATGCACTTTTATCGTTTGTCATTATTCTTTTAGTCGCTCTGACCACTTTTGCAACAAGAGTAGCGCCGTTTTTGCTTTTTCCAAAAGGCAAACCAATTCCACCGACCGTGAAGTACTTAGGAGACGTATTGACACCTTCTATTATAGGACTTCTTGTGATTTATTGTCTGCGGAATGTATCACTGACGAGCCATCCATTTGGATTGCCAGAAGTAATAGGAGTATTGATTACAGGAGCACTTCATGTATGGAAGAGAAACACTCTTTTAAGCATTGGAGTTGGAACGATTTCCTATATGATTTTAGTACAGATGGTATTTTAAAAAGCTGTAAAACACTTCAAGAGAGAAGATGTTTTACAGCTTTTTTTACAAATCGATTTTCTTATCCATAAGATAATGTATGACAAAATACGATAGTGTCGAAAGTATGATGATTACAATTGACAAAATTCCATACGTAGAAAACAAAAGGTGTGGAAGATTGCGAATGCTTTCAAAAGTAGAAGTTGATTTTACAAAGAGTGGCAGCATTACAATAGAGCTAATCATGCTATAGGCAAAATTAAGAACAAAATAAAAGGCAATGGAAGCGAGTATTTTGTGATTGCTAAATAAAGAGCCTAAAGCAATTGCTAAATAAATCAATGCGATGGAGCAAATAACGCTAAGCAACGTGAGAATAACAGTAGCAATTAGGAAGAAAGCGACTTGGAAAGAATTATGAAATCCAAATACTTGAAAAAATACATTCATTCCTCCTATTAAGTTAGTTGCTTTAAAAAAGGATGGAGTAAAAATTACAAATGCAGTACAAAAGGTAATGAGAATTGTATTGACAAATCCCCAGACGATTCCCACAATTGTTTTCGATAGAAGATGAGAAAGTGAAGAGACGGGTAAGGTACGCGCCAGATAACCTTTCTCGGTAAATAAATGTTTGTAAAAACGAAGAGCGATAATAACGTAGGTTCCCAGAGATATCGCAATGTTACCAATGTAGAATAGCAACACAAACAAAAAGGTAAATAAGCTTAGAGGATTATTTTCGCTATAATCAATGTGATTAAAAACGAAAAAACGGGAAAAGATTGTAAATAGCAGAAGTGCACTATGTAAAATCAGTAAAGGGATACTGATTGCTTTGAAGTCGTATTTTATTAATTTACCTAGCATCGAAATACCTCCCGGAAAAGTTGGTCTACGGATTTGTGGTGTTGCTCTCTTACCTCATCGACAGTTGAGTTTAAAATGATTTGACCATTTTGCAAAAAGAGTACACGGTCAATGATATTTTCGATTTCACCAATAAGATGAGTAGAAATAAGCACTGTCGCATCTGGATTATAGTTGGATAAAATTGTATGAAGGATATAGTCCCTGGAAGCGGGATCAACGCCACCAATTGGTTCGTCTAAAATAAAGAGCTTTGCATCCCGGCTCATGGTTAAAATCAGTTGAACTTTTTCTTTGGTTCCTTTTGAAAGGGTACGGAGACGGCTTGAGGGGTTGATGCCTAAATCAAGAATCATCTGGTGTGCCTTTACAGGATTGAAATTTTTATAGAAGTCATTAAAATAAGTAACGAGTTCTTCTACCTTAAGGTGTTCATCTAAACTAAGTACATCAGGAAGATAGGAAATATCCTCTTTTGAGTGAATCCCAACGGGATTGCCGTTTACGTAGATAATTCCCCCTGTCGGAATGAGACAGTCATTAATCATTTTAATTAATGTAGTCTTTCCGCTTCCGTTTGGTCCTAATAATCCTACGATCTGTCCGCTGTAAAGTGTTAAATTCAATTGATTGATTGCACAGAAGTTATTGGCATATTTTTTTGTGAGTTCAATGCACTCTAAGATTTTATTCATCCTCATTCTCCTTTAGTTCATCGATTAAGTGTAATATTTCTTCTTTCGAAAAGCCCAGCTGCTTCATGTTCTCGACAAAATCCTGGGTGTTTTTTGTTGCCAAAGATTTTTTTAGGCTTTTAATTAAGGTTTCATCCTCTGTTATAAATCTTCCGCTTGTACGCCTGGAATAAACCAGTTTGTTGCGTTCTAATTCTGACAATGCTTTTTGCATTGTATTTGGGTTTACAGCAGCATCTACTGCCAGATCACGAACCGAAGGAAGCTTGTCACCAGGTTTATATACACCAGATATAATATCTTTTTCGATTTTTTCCATAAGCTGTAAGTAGATAGAACGACTATTATCTAAATTCCATGTCATAGTGTTATCCCGCCTTTCAAAGCTTGTACTATATGTATAATACAATAATACGAAAAACAAAAAAAGTCAAGCGAATGCCTGACTTTTAAAGAAAAATGATATATGAAAATTATTTTTTTTCAAATTTACTTTTGGGAACACCACATACTGGACATGTCCAAGTATCAGGGAGGGACTCAAAAGGTTCTGGTTGGTCGTATACGTAGCCGCATACACTGCAAACCCAAGTTTCTTTCGTTTGAGGTTCCTCTTTTGGAATGTAGGTAGGTGCATTTTTAGGAGCCCTGCCTTTTATCACTTTGTGATAGTAGGAATAGGTCATGGGGTTATCCTCAGACAGAACATCGCCATCAAGAACCTCCCCTAAGAATACGGTATGAGTAGAGGTTTCCATCTTATCAATAACCTTGCAAATAATATACCCACAAGTGTTTTTTAAGATGGGGAGACCTTCTTTAGTATCGTAATCAATTCCAGCAAACTTATCGATGTCTTTTCCGCTTTTGAAACCAAAGGTTCCAATTAATGTATTATCTGTATTTTCGCCTAGAATATTGATGGCAAAATAGCCGGATTCTTTTATGCACTGATTGGTATAGTTGTCGTGGTTCATACTAAGTGCCAATGTGGCAGGAGAAGATGTAATCTGCATAGAACTATTTGCGACACAGCCAGTGGGACGATTCTTATCCAAGGTAGTGATAACATAAAGACCATAGGATATCTGATGAAAAACTTTTGTGTTCATAAATATTTACCTCCTTAATGCTTATTGTTGAATCAAAAATAACATAAAGATAATTTTTTTGCAAGGGATGGGAACCTGTGATAGAATAGTGGCTGAACCTATGATAGAATAAGGGAATGACAAGTGATTTCAGGAGGAAAATATGGAAAAGTTTATAGATATTTTAGATAAAGAATTGGGAAATGCATTCGAGTCTGCCGGATATGATTCTGCTTTGGCAAAAGTGGTTCTTTCAAACCGACCTGACCTATGTGAATACCAATGCAATGGTGCGCTTGCAGGAGCGAAAAAATATAAAAAGGCACCAATTATGATTGCAAAAGATGTTGAGGCGATTCTGAAGGAGAATGATATCTTTAAAGAAGTGGAAGCAGTAGCACCGGGATTTCTGAATCTATCAATTGATGAGAAGGTTATCTGTGATTATTTAAGCGGAATGAGTGGGGAAGAGAATCTAGGAATCCAAGAGGCAAAAGAACCACAGATGATCATGGTAGATTATGGCGGTCCAAATGTGGCAAAGCCTCTTCATGTAGGACATCTTCGTTCGGCAGTCATTGGAGAAAGTATTAAAAGAATTGGCCGTAAGATGGGACATAAAGTACTAGGAGATATTCATTTGGGAGATTGGGGCTATCAGATGGGACTTATTATTACGGAGGTGAAAATACGTCATCCGGAGTTGCCTTATTTTGATGCTGAGTTTACGTATGCTTATCCTGATGAAGCGCCGTTTACAATTAATGAATTGGAGGAAATCTACCCAACGGCAAGTGGAAAAGCCAAGGAAGATGCTCAATATCGGGAGGAAGCATTAAATGCCACTTTCCAATTGCAAAATGGGAATAAAGGCTACTATGCTCTCTGGAAGCATATTATGAATGTTTCCGTTACAGATTTAAAGAAGAACTATGAAAAATTAAATGTACATTTTGATTTGTGGATGGGTGAATCCGATGCTCAAAAATACATTCCGCCAATGGTACAGAAAATGAAGGACGATGGATATGCACATGAAGATGATGGTGCTTTGGTAGTGGATGTAAAAGAAGAGACGGATACAAAAGAGATTCCGCCTTGTATTATTTTAAAGTCGGACGGAGCGAGTCTTTATAGTACAACAGATTTGGCAACCCTGGTTCAAAGAGAAAAGGATTACAATCCAGACAGTATTACTTATCTGGCAGATAAAAGGCAGGATCTTCACTTTCTTCAGGTTTTTCGTGCAGCAAAGAAAACAAAGATTGTACCAGAGGATACGAAATTAACCTTTTTGGGCTTTGGCACGATGAATGGAAAGGATGGAAAACCATTTAAAACTCGAGACGGAGGTGTTATGCGCCTTGAGTCTTTAATCTCGGATATTCAGGAGGAAATGTTTAAGAAGATTACGGAAAACCGTGTAATAGACGAAACAGAGGCAAGAGAGATAGCACAGGTAGTTGGAATTGCAGCACTTAAATATGGAGACTTATCAAATCAGGCAGCAAAGGATTATGTGTTTGATATGGAACGATTCACTTCCTTTGAGGGAAATACAGGTCCTTATGTACTGTATACCATTGTGCGTATCAAATCCATCTTAAATCGTTACGTTGAAGGAGGCGGAAATCTGGAAAGTGTAAAGCTCATGATGGCAGACAGTAAGGGCCAGAAAGAATTGATGATGGAGGTTCTTAAGTATAATGAGGTAATGGAGCAGGCATTTGTAGAGCAAGCGCCCCATAAGATTTGTGGGTTTATATATGACATAAGTAATAATTTTAATAAATTCTATCATGAAACAAAAATTTTGGCAGAAGAGATTGAAGAAAAGAAGGAAAGTTACATTGCACTTCTTTTATTGACGAAACGAGTTTTAGAGTCCTGTATTGATGTACTGGGATTTGAAGCGCCTGAGAGAATGTAAAAATAACAGAGTTTGCAGTTTGCAAACTCTGTTATTTTATGGAATCCTATAGAGCTATTTTCATTACATCAGCATCAACAGCCCATAAAAATTTCTCTAAGTCTTTATATGTTATAAATACGGTCGCGGTATTCGTTAATGGGTGAATACCAAGTCTTTTTGCTTTTGTCAGATCTTTATCGATAAAGAACTCTACGGAATGATTCGTATCGTTAATCAGTCCAAAGGGAGTGACACTTCCTTGGGTGAGGCCTAAGTACTTTTCTAAGCGTTCTTCAGAGGCAAAACTTAGGTTGCCGCCGCCAATCTTTTTACCGAGGGATTTTAAATCAACGGTCTTGTTTTCATCACAGGTAATAAGAAAATGTCTTTTGCCTTTCGAATCTCTTAAAAATAAATTTTTACAAAGAGTTCCTTTTTGGGGAAGGCCAAGTTCATCCATATCCTCCATGGTATAGACTGGCTTGTGATCTACAGCTTCATACTGAATTTTCAATTTGTCAAGTTCGTCATAAATTGCTTGTTTATCCTGGGTCATCAATCATTCCATCCTTTCATCTCGTGCTTTGTGTTAATTATGAGGGAAAAAGAGGTTAACGTCAATGGCTTCTTTGTTTTCCTTGCATAATAGGAGAGAAGGAAGTAGAATAGATAAGGTAATCAAAAAGCGAGGTAGAAAATGAATCAAAACACAGTAACAAACCGATTTTTTTATATATGGATGCCGGCAATTATTCACCAAATTGGATTGATTGCAGCAAGTATGGTGTCAGCATTTATCTTTATTTTTATGTACTTTTCAAAAAATCCGGAACAGGCAGAACAGGCTTTGGTTGACCGAAGTGTAATGGAAAAGGTTTTGGAAGAAGTGCTAAAAATAGCAAACGAAAATGTAGTTATTACAACAGGAATTGCTTGTCTTTGTCTTCTTCCGATTTTTATCTATATGTTTCGTAAGGATGAAGCGAAGAGAAAAGCAGCAGGAGTTGTATACAGCAAAAAAGCACCTGTTTTTATGTATGTTTCCTTACTGCTTTTTTGCCTGTGTAGCCATTATGTATTACAGAATATTATTAATCTATCCGAGATAACTACTAAGGTGGAGAGCTACGAGGCAGTACAAAGAACCTTATATGCAAAAGGCATCGGAGTCCAGATTCTTGTTTTGGGAATTCTAAATCCTATTTGCGAAGAACTTATTTATCGAGGCTTGATCTTTCGAAGAGAAAGGGAGAGTGGCGGTTTTTTACAAGCCGGAATTTTCTCCAGTTTAATTTTTAGTGTAGTCCATGGCAATATGGTACAAATGATATATGCCTTTGTAGTGGGAATTCTGCTTGCTTATTTGTATGAAAAATTTGGTAGCGTATGGGCTCCAATTGCAGGACATATTATTATGAATATGACATCTGTTTTGTTGACATATTTCAAATTTTATCAGGTGATTTATCAAAACATAACTTTCGTAATGATTTCAACAGTTTTGGTGGCTGGTGGGGCAGCAATTATATTTTTGTGGATACGCAATATTGAGGAACAACAAGAAACAATTGTGAAAAATGAAGAACAATAAACCCGTTTTCGCCGAATTGTCAAATTATCAGACAATTCGGCGAAAAGTTTTTATTTACAAATTCAAAAAGATGAGGTAGTATTTTAGAAAATACAAATTTGAAAGGACTGTTTATATGAGTAATTTATATCGCTCGTCCTATGAGCATGACAACTGCGGTATTGGAGCAGTGGTGAATATCAATGGGATGAAGACGCACCAAACGGTGACGGATGCTTTAACCATTGTAGAAAAATTAGAACATAGAGCCGGCAAAGACGCCGAGGGGAAGACCGGAGACGGTGTAGGAATCATGTTACAGATTTCGCACAAGTTCTTCAGTAAGGTCGTAAATCCCCTCGGTATTTTTTTGGGAGAAGAGCGGGACTACGGTGTGGGTATGTTTTTCTTTCCTCAAGATGAGCTGAAAAGAAATCAAGCCAAAAAGATCTTTGAGGTAATTGTTAAAAAAGAAGGAATGGAATTTTTGGGTTGGAGAGAAGTTGAAGTCTACCCTAATGTTTTGGGAAGCAAAGCGAGAGAATGTATGCCATGTATTATTCAAGGCTTTATAAGACGGCCACAAAATGTAAAGAGAGGTCTGGATTTTGATCGTAAGCTGTACGTTGTACGTCGTATCTTTGAACAGTCTAGTGATAATACGTATGTTCCATCTCTGTCTAGCCGAACGATTGTGTATAAAGGGATGTTTTTGGTTGATCAGTTACGACTATTCTTTCACGATTTGCAAGACGAAGCGTATGAATCTGCGATTGCTTTGGTGCATTCACGGTTTAGTACCAATACGAATCCCAGCTGGGAAAGAGCGCATCCGAATCGATTTATTGTACACAACGGTGAAATCAATACGATTCGAGGAAATGCGGATAAGATGCGCGCCCGAGAAGAAAATATGGAAGCTGAATGTTTGAAAAATGATATTCATAAGGTTTTACCTGCGATTAATATTCAAGGTTCTGATTCAGCTATGTTAGACAATGCTCTTGAATTTATGGTAATGAGCGGAATGGATTTGCCTTTAAGTGTGATGATTTCAATACCGGAACCTTGGGTAAATACAAAGAATATGTCCCAGAAGAAAAAGGACTTCTATCAGTATTTTGCGACGATGATGGAGCCATGGGATGGTCCAGCCTCAATTTTGTTCAGTGATGGAGACTACATGGGAGCAGTTTTAGACCGTAATGGACTTCGTCCATCAAGATATTATATTACGGATGACAATACATTGATTCTATCTTCGGAGGTGGGTGTTTTAGATATAGAGCCATCTAGAATTGTTGTAAAAGAAAGGCTTCACCCAGGAAAAATGCTTCTCGTAGATACAATTAATAAGCGGTTAATTGCGGATGATGAGTTGAAAGAAACTTACGCGAAGCGAGAGCCATACGGTGAATGGCTGGATGCAAATTTAATTCATTTAAAAGACCTTAAGATTCCAAATGAGAAAGTTGTTTCATACTCACAAAAGGAAACGGCGCAACTTCAAAAAGCTTTTGGGTACTCTTATGAAGACGTTAAAACTTCTATCCTGAGCATGGCACAAAATGGAGTGGAGGCAACAGCCGCCATGGGTGTGGATGCCCCGCTATCTGTGTTGAGCCGATATCCTCAGAATTTATCGAATTATTTCAAACAGCTATTTGCCCAGGTGACGAACCCACCCATTGACTGTATTCGGGAAGAGATTATTACCTCCACCACTGTGTTTATCGGAGCAGATGGAAATCTTCTGGAGGAAAAGGAAGAAAACTGTAAGATGCTTCGGGTAAATAATCCGATTTTAACAGGTACAGATTTGTTGAAAATCAAAGGCATGAAAGTGGATGAACTAAAGGTTGCAGAGATTTCGACAGTTTACTTTAAAAATTCCAATTTGGAAAAGGCAATGGATGCATTGTGTATCGAAGTAGACCGTGCAATACGGGAAAAAGCAAGTATTCTGATTCTGTCTGACCGAGGCGTAGATGAATATCATATTGCGATTCCGGCACTTCTTGCTGTCTCAGGTTTACAACAACATCTTGTCCGCACAAAGAAGCGTACTTCGGTGGCGATTATTGTGGAGACTGCAGAGCCAAGAGATGTGCATCATTTTGCAACTCTCCTGGGATATGGAGCCTGTGCAATCAATCCCTATTTGGCTCATGAAAGCATTAAACAGCTTATTGATACAAACATGCTTCAAAAGGACTATTATGCAGCCGTTAATGATTACAATAATGCAATCCTTCATGGAATTGTAAAGATTGCATCGAAAATGGGAATTTCAACGATTCAATCCTATCAAGGAGCAAAAATCTTTGAAGCTGTGGGATTAAAGCAGGAGTTTATTGATAAATACTTTACGGACACTGTGAGTCGTGTGGGTGGAATTGGAATTGAAGAAATTGCAGACGACTATATGACAAATCATCAAAAAGCTTTTGATCCTCTTGGATTGGAAGTAGATGTTACTTTGGATAGTATCGGACAGCATAAGTCAAAAAGCGGTGGTGAAAAGCATTTATACCATCCACAGACAATTCATTTGCTGCAAGAGGCAACGAGAAAAGGAGATTACGATTTATTTAAGGTATATACAGGGCTTGTGGATAAAGAAGGGGAAGGAATCAACTTAAGAGGTCAGCTTGATTTTGTGTATCCGAAGAAAGGTATTGATATTAGCCAGGTCGAAAGTGTTGAAGAGATTGTAAAACGCTTTAAGACGGGTGCGATGTCCTACGGTTCGATTTCGAAGGAGGCTCATGAAACCTTGGCGATTGCCATGAATCGTTTGCAGGGAAAATCAAACAGTGGAGAAGGTGGAGAAGAGATTGACCGTTTAAGCGACAACAGATGCTCTGCCATTAAACAAGTTGCTTCCGGACGTTTTGGAGTAACCAGCCGGTATTTAGTAAATGCAAAAGAGATTCAAATTAAAATGGCACAAGGTGCAAAACCAGGAGAAGGAGGACACTTACCTGGAACAAAGGTTTATCCTTGGATTGCAAATACAAGACATTCTACTCCAGGAGTGAGCCTGATTTCACCACCACCTCACCATGACATTTATTCAATAGAAGATTTGGCGCAGTTAATTTATGATTGTAAGAATGCCAATAAAGATGCAAGAATATCAGTGAAGCTGGTTTCGGAAGCCGGAGTTGGTACAGTCGCAGCAGGTGTGGCCAAGGCAGGAGCAGGTCTGATTTTGATTTCAGGTTATGATGGCGGAACAGGAGCCGCTCCAAGGAGTTCTATTCATAATGCAGGGCTGCCATGGGAGTTAGGACTGGCAGAAACCCATCAGACATTAATGCAAAATGGATTGAGACAACGAGTTCGCTTGGAAACAGACGGAAAATTGATGAGTGGAAGAGATGTGGCAATTGCAGCTCTTTTAGGAGCAGAAGAGTTTGGATTTGCAACGGCGCCGTTAGTGAGCATTGGCTGTGTGATGATGCGGGTCTGCAACTTAGATACTTGTCCGGTAGGTGTGGCAACGCAGAACCCTGAGCTGCGAAAACGATTCACTGGAAAACCGGAGTATGTTGAAAATTTTATGCGCTTTATTGCTGAGAATCTGAGAGAGCATATGGCAAAGCTTGGTGTGCGTACAATTGATGAAATGGTAGGAAGAGTGGATCTTCTTAAAGTGAAAGAGTCTTCCTATTCAAAGAAGTCAAAAAGCCTGGATTTATCAAAAATCATTTGTGGAGCAGAAGATAAAAATGAAACCTTTAATCCTAAAATGGCTTATGATTTTGCCCTTGAAAAGACAGTAGACGAAAAAATTCTTGTGAAGGAATTACTTCCATATTTAGAGCAGAAGCAAAAAAGAAGTATTGAAATAGAAGTAACAAATGTAAACCGTACTGTGGGCACAATCTTTGGGTCTGAAATTACAAAACGCTATCCAGATGGACTAGAAGAAGACAGCTATGTAATAAAATGTAATGGTGCAGGGGGACAATCCTTTGGAGCCTTTATTCCAAAAGGAATGACATTAGAATTAGTAGGTGATAGCAATGATTACTTTGGAAAAGGTTTGTCAGGTGGGAAATTAATTGTTTATCCACAAAAAAGTGCATCCTTTAAAGCAAACGAAAACATTATAATAGGAAACGTAGCTCTTTATGGTGCCACCAGCGGCGAGGCCTATATTAACGGTATAGCAGGAGAACGTTTTGCTGTCCGAAATTCTGGTGCATATGCAGTAGTAGAGGGCGTAGGAGATCACGGATGTGAATATATGACCGGTGGAATCGTAGTAGTACTGGGAGGAACTGGGAAAAACTTTGCCGCAGGAATGAGTGGAGGAGTTGCCTACGTTTTAGATAAAGAGAATGAATTTTACTTAAATGTAAATAAAGAAATGGTAAACATAGAAAGAGTTCATTCAAAATATGACATTGATCAAATTAAGAAAATGATTCAAGAACATATAAAGAATACGAATTCAGAAATGGGAAAAGAGGTCTTAGATAATTTTACGGAGTACTTGCCCAAATTTAAAAAAGTTATACCAGTTGATTATGAAAGAATGTTATCGAAAATCATGCAATTAGAAGAACAAGGATTGAATCGGGATCAGGCGAAAATCGAGGCTTTTAGTATTCTGAAAGGACAAAAATAGGAGGTGGCAAATCATGGGTAAAATAATGGGTTTTTTAGAATATGAAAGAATGAATAAGAAGGCAGAAAAAGCAACAGATAGAATCAAGCATTATCGTGAATTTCATACGCCACTGACGAAAAGAGAACAAGAGGAACAAGGAGCAAGATGCATGGCTTGTGGAGTTCCTTTCTGTCAATCTGGTGCCATCATGAATGGGATGGTAAGTGGATGTCCTTTGCATAATCTTGTGCCGGAATGGAATGATTTGATTTTTAGAGGGAATTGGAAGGAAGCATATATGCGCCTGAAAAAGACGAATTGTTTTCCGGAGTTTACCTCAAGAGTGTGTCCGGCTCCTTGTGAAGCGGCTTGTACATGTGGGTTAAACCAGGAAGCAGTTTCGATTAAAGGAAATGAATATGCGATTATTGAAAATGCATATCAGGAAGGATATGCAAAAGCAAGACCAGTGAAGGTGCGGACAGGAAAACGGATTGCAATCATTGGGTCAGGTCCGGCAGGACTTGCAGCGGCGGAGCTGTTGAATAGAAGAGGCCACAGCGTTACCGTTTTTGAAAGAGAAGATAAACCTGGAGGGCTTCTTCGTTACGGAATACCGAATATGAAGCTGGAGAAAAAGGTGATTGACCGGAAAATCCGTATTATGGAAGAAGAAGGGATTGAGTTTGTTCTAAATTGTAATGTGGGCAAAGATAAAAAAGGTGCAACCTTAATAAAAGAGTATGACAGGGTGGTTTTGACTTGTGGCGCATCGAACCCCAGAGATATCAAAGCGAAGGGGAGAGAAGCGAAGGGAATATATTTTGCTGTTGATTTTCTAAAGTCAACTACAAAAAATATGGAAGAAGGCACTTATATTTCGGCAAAGAATAAAAATGTATTGGTTATTGGCGGTGGAGATACTGGAAATGATTGTGTGGGAACTTCAATCAGACACGGTGCAAAATCTGTTTTGCAACTAGAAATGATGCCAAAACCTAGTCTTGAAAGAAATGAAAATAATACATGGCCGGAGTGGCCTCTTGTTCTTAAAACTGATTATGGACAGGAAGAGGCTATTGCAGTTTTTGGGAAAGACCCAAGAGAGTATCAAACAACGGTTAAGGAATTTGTGAAAGATGAAAAAGGACAGCTCAAAGAAGTTGTTTTAGTAAAGCTAAAGTCAGAAGTAGAAAAAAAGTCTGGACGAAGAATGATGGCAGAAGTACCTGGGAGCGAGTATAGAGTGCCTGCTGAGCTGTGTTTGATAGCAGCAGGTTTCCTGGGAAGTGAGGAGTATGTGGCCAAATCATTTAAGGTATCTAGAAATGAGAGAACGAATGTGAGCACCCAAGAAAATTCTTATAGAACAAATTGTGAAAATGTGTTTGTGGCTGGAGACATGCGAAGGGGTCAGTCGCTGGTAGTCTGGGCAATTCGAGAAGGACAGGAAGTGGCAAAAGAGGTAGATGCAGATTTAATGGGATTTACAAACCTGATTGTACAATAAATCATCTTACAGTAAATGTTACAAATGTTACGAAAATGTTAAAAAAGCTTGCAATCCAATTAATTATAGTCTATAATCAACCTTGGATATGGAATTATTCCATAGTGACATGTAAAAAACAAACGAATAGGTGATAAAAAAATGAAAAAAATTGTACGAACTTTAGTAGCGTCAGTTATGGTAAGTAGCTTACTCGTTACACCTGTATTTGCTGATCCATCCGTTTCAGATTTACAGGAACAAAAGAAAGCAAAGGAAGCGCAAGTAGACTCCTTGGAAAGCGATTTATCAAAATTAATCACTAAGATTGGACAATTAGAGAAAGACCTTACCGCAAAAGGCGAAGAGGTTTTACAGGCAGAAGCAGACTTAGAAGCTGCACAAGAAAAAGAAGAAGAACAAAATCAAGATATGAGACTCCGTATTAAGTTCATGTATGAACAAGGAGATTTAGATGTATGGGCTACTTTCATTGAATCGGAAAAATTTTCTGATTTGGTAAATGCGGCTGACTATGTACAGAACGTGCATGAATATGATAGAAAAATGCTTCAAGAATATGTTGATACGAAGAAAGAAGTAGAAAACTTAAAGGCTACTCTTGAAACAGAGATGGACAATTTAGAAGCATTACAAGTACAGTTTGATGCTGAAAAGGAAAGTGTAAACGCAGCACTGAACTCAGCTCAAAGCGATGTTTCTTCTTTAAACTCTGCGATTGCAGAAGCACAGGAAAGACAAAGACAGGCAGAAGAGGCTGCAAGACAGGAAGCGGCAAGACAAGCGGCTGCAGAAGCAGCAGCGGCTCAGCAAGCAGCAAATAATAACAATAATAGCACTTCGGTTAATGATTCAACACCGAGTACATCGACACCAAGTGTGTCAACGCCAGCACCGAGTCAACCGGCCGGAGAAACTCCAGGAAATACATCAGCAGCACAAACAATTGTAAGTGCAGCATACAGTCAGTTGGGTGTGCCTTACGTATGGGGAGGAACATCACCGGGATCAGGACTTGATTGTTCAGGATTGACTCAGTACGCACATGCTTGCGCAGGAATTAGTATTCCCAGAAACTCAGAAGCACAAATGGCGGCAGGACAAATCGTAAGTGATGGTCAGCCAGGAGATATCGTATGGACACCAGGACATGTAGCAATCTACATTGGTGGAGGACAGATGATCGAGGCTCCAATGCCAGGAGATGTTGTAAAAGTTAGTGCTTTACGAGGTGGTACATTTGTAAGGTTTTGGTAAAAACTAAAAATTCTATAAAACGTATTGTAATTATCTGAAAAATATAGTACTCTTACCTTATCACGTGGGGAGACGTGTGTTAAAATGGGGATTTTAACATGAATAATTGATAAGGAAGGGTGAGATTATGAAAAAACGGATGCTAAGTGCACTCATCACTTCTATTGTGGTGAGTGCTTTTTTATGTACATCAGCAGTTGCAGCACCTTCAGTTGAAGCACAAAAGCAAGAAGTGGAGAATTCAGCAAACTCTGTGAATGCCTCTCTGGTTGATCTTTTGGTGTCACAAAAGGCACTGGAAATTGATCTTAAAAACCAAGACAAACAGATTGAGAAAGCAAAAAAAGAATTGGAGTCTGCAAAAAAAGATGAGAAGAAGCAGTACGAGGATATGAAGCTGCGCATACGCTATATGTATGAGACGGAAGATGTCAGTTTTTTTGAAATTTGGGCAAGTGGAGCCTCTTTTGCAGAGGTTGTGAATAAGACAGAGTATATAACCTCGGTGAATAAATACGATCGGGATATGCTGAATGAGTATATTGCAACAAAAAAGCAAGTTGAAGACTTGATGGTGGGGTTGGAGGCTGAAAAAGGTAAAATGGAGCATATGTCACGGACTATGGAAGAGCAAAGTGATAATCTCGAAAAAACTTTAGCCTCTATGAGAAGCCAAATTCATGATTTTGACACAAAACTAAAAGCGGCAACCGTAGAAGCGGAAAAAACGGTTGAAAAACTTACGAATACGCCGCAATATACACCTGTTGTTGCAAGTAATACAAATAGCAACAGTACCAATAGTACAACTGCAAGCAGTACTACTGTGGCTGGGACACAACCCTCAACATCGACACCGGCACAGGAATCAACACCAAGCCCTACGCCAACGGTACCCACACCGGTGCCCGAACCAGAACCTGTGGTACCGACACCGGAGCCTGAACCAACTCCGATGCCAGAGCCAACTCCAGAGCCAACACCATCCCAACCAACGAATTCAGGACGAGGTGGTGAAGTCGTAGCAACAGCACTGCAATATGTTGGTGGCCCCTATGTATATGGTGGAAATAGCCTAACGGAGGGAACGGACTGTTCGGGATTTATTCACCTGGTTTATGGATTGTTAGGGATTTCTACACCGAGACAATCGGATGCCTTTTTATATGGTGGACAGGTAGTAGAATTTTCACAGATGTTGCCAGGAGATATTATTGTTTATCCGGGACATTGTGCTATATACATTGGGAATAATACAATTGTACATGCTTCTCATCCAGCACCGTATCCGGCAGGAGGAATTAAAACTTCTTCACCGGCATCGAATAATCAGACTGTTTTAGGTGTACGAAGATATTGGTAAAAGGAATATAACCCGTAAGGACAAGAAACACTTGCCTTTACGGGTTTTTTATGGTATTATTCAAAGGTCGCAAAAAAACACCTATGAATTTACCGAAAAGGGTGCCTGTACAGGACTGTACATGGTTTTTTCGGAAGATATTTATGGGGAAGAAAAACCAAATGGAGGAAATTAACATGAGTGTTATTTCAATGAAACAGCTTTTAGAAGCAGGTGTACATTTTGGACACCAAACAAGAAGATGGAACCCTAAAATGGCTCCTTATATTTACACAGAAAGAAATGGAATCTACATTATTGATCTTCAAAAATCAGTAGGAAAAGTAGATGAAGCTTACAATGCAATTTCAGATGTTGTTGCAGATGGTGGAACCGTTCTTTTTGTTGGTACAAAAAAGCAAGCTCAAGATGCAATCAAAGCAGAAGCAGAGCGTTGTGGAATGTACTATGTAAATGAGAGATGGTTAGGTGGAATGCTTACAAACTTTAAAACAATTAAGAGTAGAGTAGACCGCTTAAAAGAAATCGAAAGAATGTCAGAAGACGGAACATTTGACGTATTACCTAAGAAAGAAGTTATCCAATTGAAAAAAGAATGGGATAAACTTGAAAGAAACTTAGGCGGAATCAAAGATATGAAGAGACTTCCAGATGCAATCTTTATCGTAGATCCTAAGAAAGAAAAGATTTGTGTTCAAGAAGCTCATACTTTAGGAATCCCATTGATTGGTATTGCGGATACAAACTGTGATCCAGAAGAACTTGATTTTGTTATTCCAGGTAATGACGATGCAATTCGTGCTGTTAAATTGATTGTTTCTAAGATGGCAGATGCTGTTATTGAAGCAAACCAAGGTGCGACAGGAGAAGAAGCATACGTAGAAGCTGCTGAAGAAGAGGCAGTGGAAGCAGAATAATCAAGAAATCGAAGGGAGATAATAAAATGGCTATAACAGCAAGCATGGTAAAAGAACTGCGTGAAATTACAGGCGCAGGAATGATGGACTGTAAAAAAGCATTGACAGAAACAGATGGTAATTTAGATGCAGCAGTAGAGTATCTTAGAATGCATGGTCAGGCAAAGGCAGAAAAGAAAGCTGGAAGAATTGCAGCAGAAGGTCTTGTTATGACAGAAGTAAAAGATGATAAGGTAGCAGCTATCGCAGAAGTAAACTCTGAAACAGACTTTGTAGCTCAAACAGATGAGTTCCAGGGATTTGTTAAGGATGTAGTTTCTCAGGCTATTACATCAAAGAGCACAGATATGGACGGCTTCATGGCAGAACCATGGAACGGAGATTCTTCAAAGACTGTTAAAGAAGTTCAAACAGAGAAGATTGCTGTAATCGGTGAAAATCTAAGTATTAGAAGATTTGACAGAATTGAATCAGAGGGATGTATTGTTTCCTATATTCATGGAGTTGGTAAAATTGGTGTTTTAGTTGATGCAGATACAGATGTTGTTAATGATGAAATCAGATCGGCTCTTAGAAATGTGGCAATGCAAATTGCTGCTATGAGACCAAAATACGTTTCAAACGCGGAAGTATCAGATGAATACAAAGAACATGAAAAGCAAATTCTTTTGGCTCAGGCAAAAGAAGAAAATCCTGAAAAGCCAGATAATATCATTGAAAAAATGATTATTGGACGTTTAAACAAGGAATTAAAAGAAATCTGCTTATTAGATCAAGTATACGTACAAGACAGTGATTTGACTGTTGGAAAATACGTTGAAAAAGTAGCAAAAGAAAATAATGCCAACCTTTCAATCAAGCGTTTCATCCGTTTTGAAACAGGTGAAGGAATTGAAAAGAAGGAAGATGATTTTGCAGCAGAAGTTGCAGCACAGTTACAATAGTTTGCAAAACAGAGGGGACAATAGGCTAAGTTCAGCAAGAGTGTTAAAATGGCTGGGAGAGCTGGTTAAATCAGCAGACAGCAAGATTTTGGCACACATGTAGAGTATCATAAAATAGTGCAGAATATCATGACGATTTTTGTCAAATATTCGTCAGTGGTTTCGTCAAAAAGTTTTGACGAAAGTGGATGGCAAAGTTTGTGTGTTACTTACAGGCGGGTTGTTTAACTAATGATGTTGAGGAGAGTGTACTTCGGTATGCTCTCTTTCTATATTGGTATCAAAGTAACTCATGTATCTTGGATTTTATCCCGTGTTAACACAAAAATATGGCAAAATCTTCATATTTATGATAGACTATTTTCGTATTAATTTGTCGATAGGAGTAGAGAAAGATGGATGGACTTAAGACTGCAAGAGAACTTGGGTACGCAAATAATAAGGATGTTAAATTCAAAAAGATTAACGGAATATATATTAAAAAATTCCGCAGTATTGAAAATAAGAAAATTGAATTGGGAAGCCAGGTGACTATTATATCTGGCAAAAATGGAACAATGAAATCATGTATGTTGGGTCTTATTGCACATCCTTTTTCATCACCTAATCATGCTAAGGATTCTTTTGGAAACGATTTAAAAACAGATATGAAGGATGTTTTTTTTCTTAGCTTAGATAAAGATGTAGAACCCTATCATTATAATCTGTTGGCAGAGACTATTGAGGGAGAAGAATTAGAAGAACCTATAAGAGTATATCCGCGTGTTAAAGAAAAGCGTTTTAGGGTAACTGTTGGTAAGGATAATAAATCAGGAATGGGGAATTTTCTTTTAAATACGTCTTACGTGAATTTAAAGAGATTGTATCCGATTGTAGAAACTAATGCAGTGAAAGATAAGCAGGAGCCTGATACAGGATTGCAAGAATTTGTTGCTGATGGATATAGTCGAGTAATACAAAAAGAAGAATTTTTAAAACCATCATTAGTCATAGAAAAAAAGTGGAAAAACACATTTTCTCCTTCAGAAGATGCTAGTTATGATTATATGTCGATTTCTTCAGGAGAAGATAATATAGGGCACATACTGAATAAAATGTATGCATTTGTAAAGAATAGAGCAAGTGATAATAATTGTTTGAATGGAATACTATGTATAGATGAAATTGAAGCATCCTTACATCCTATTGCGCAAAAGAATTTTCTGGATTACATATTGAATTGGTCGAAGCATCATAAAGTACAGGTTGTTTTAACAACTCATTCATTATTTTTGATTCAATATGCTTTAATGAAACAAAAAGAATTTTCGTCTAAGGATAGTTTAGTAGTAAATATGATTAGTACAGCATTTGTAAGAAATAACAATTACGATGTTATAAAAAATCCGACATATGAGACGGCATATAAGGAGTTGACATTTGAAAGTATGAATAGTTTAGCAGAGGCATATCGAGTGAATGTACTTTGCGAAGATGAAGTTGCAGTAGATTATTTGAAAAAGATAGTGACTTCAAGAGAAATACTAAAGAAATTGGATTTTTTGCATGATATGGATTCTGATAGAAAAGGCACAAGTTATATTACCTACAAGAAACTAATTAAAAACGGTGAAAAGTTATTGGAAAACTCAATAGTGGTTTTTGACGCAGATGTAGATTTGGCTGACCTTAAAGCAAAAAAAGTCAGTTACCTTCATTTGCCGTCTTTTCATGGAATGCCAATAGAAAAGGAAATAGTGAAATACATTCATGATTTGCCTGGAGACGATAGATTTTTTATAAAATTCAAAGCAGAACAGGCTTCTTTCGCAAACGATTTTAGTCATTATGGAATAAAAGATTATAGTGCTGAGGCAATGCAAAAAGATAAAGTTGATAAATATAAAAACTGGGCGAAATCGGATTCTAAGTTTAAACAATATGTCAATTATTTTGCTAAAAATAATCAGGATATAATGCAAAAATTTTTGGTGGAATTTTTAGGAGAAGTAAATAAAAAACTGGATGCAAAGTCATTACCATTGATTACTTTTTAATCCGAATAGATACAAAGGAGAATAAGCATGAGTAAGTGTAAGTATATAGAAGTTCATATTGATAAACTGCATCCAGATGTTTATAATTTTCGTTTTGATCCTGTTAAAGATGAAGCTGAAGCATTAAAAACAATGGTAAATAGGTTTCCGAGTAAAGTGTATAACTTAACTAAAAGTATTTTGGATAATGGTGGGATAGATCCATCTATTCTGCCGAATATTGTACCATATGAAAAAGGAAGTTCAGAGTATGTAGTGATGGAAGGTAATAGGCGCATAACAGCCTTAAAGATCATTAAAAATATTTCTGTTATTAGTAAGACATCACATTATAAAAAGTTTGAGAAGCTTTTGGATAAATATGATTTGACTAGAATTCCCGATACTTACTATTGTGCCATGTATGAAGAAAAAGAAGATACATATTTTTGGACCTATTTACGGCATGCAGGTGAATTAGGGGGCGAAGGTCTTGTTGGTTGGGGAGCTTTAGACATAGATCGATTTAGAATAGGAACAAAACAAGCAGAGCCCAATATTTCTTATTACATTGTTAATTATTTACGGGACAATACTCAATATCAATTTGACAATTTGAGATTTACAACAACTTTGAAAAGAATAGTTGATTCTTCTGTCGGAAAAAGTTACTATGGTCTAGGTATTGTTGATGAAAAGCTTAGTTTTTCAAATGATGTTCATGAAACAACGGAAAAAATATGTCTGCTAATTGATAATTTAGTTAATAAAAGTATTACATCGCGTAATACAAATACTGTATCCGATATTCAGAATTGGATAGATAGATTAGATGAACAGTATAAGTCATTACATATCATGTCAGGTGTTGATGAAGAGCCTAAGAAAGAGCAAAGCCAGAGAATGGCGATTTCTCAAAATAGTAAGAGCAAAGAGAGTGCTAAAGAGAATAGAGGCGAAGAAGCTAAAGCAGTTAATGAAAAGGCAGAGTATCAATCTGGTAGTACAGAGGAGGCTAGGAGCGCTAATAAAGGCAATGTACGTGGAAAGAAATTGTTTGAAGATTTAGCTTATTCACATGTTGACCCGAATACTTGTAATGGGATTATTAAATTAGGAAATGAACTGATTAAGCTTTCAAAGGCGGCATCAAATGGAAATTATGTTACTTATCCTATTGCTACGGGGATGCTGTTAAGGGCATATATAGAACAGGTATTTAAATATTATTTGGATAAACAAGGGCATTGGAGTATACTATGTTCAACAAGAAAGAATCCAAATGGAGATCCGGCATTAGGCGAAATCTTAGTGTATTGTCGGAATAATAGAAAGGTATTATTTACAGATAAAACACAGTTGAGGATTTTTGGGATTCTCTTTGATAGGGATTCGACAATAAAGGATTACTTAGATTTGAATATTCATCACCCTAATGTTGTTACAATTACCAATATTGAGTTAAATACATTTAGTAATCGCGGGTTATCAGGGTTTCTTAATTACTTGATTCGATAGGAGAGTGAGGAAAAGTATATGCAATCACCATCGCCATTACGCTACCCTGGTGGGAAAGCGAAATTATTTCCGTATATAAATAGAATTATTCAGCAAAATAATTTGTTGGGTTCAACATATATCGAGCCCTTTGCTGGTGGATGTGGTCTAGCAATTGGATTATTACAAAAAGGATTAGTCGGAAACATAATTATAAACGACTATGATTACGCAATTTATGCCTTTTGGTATTCCATACTGGAAAATTCGGAGGAATTTTGTGAAAGGATACGAGAAATTGAAGTAACAATTGAAGAATGGGACATTCAAAAAGATATATATTTGCATCAAGAAGAACACACTATTTTTGAAGTGGGATTTTCAACATTTTTTTTGAACCGTACAAATAGGTCTGGAATATTAAATGGTGGTATTATAGGTGGACGAGCACAGCAGAGTAAATATACTATTGATTGCCGATTTAACAGAAAAGCTTTAATAGGAAAAATAGAAAGAATTGCGGCAATGCGTGAACGAATACAAGTTTTTAATTTAGATGTATTTGAATTCATTGAAGATAACCTGGCAAATTTACCTATCAATAACACTTTTGTATATTTTGATCCCCCTTATGTAAAAAAAGGGCAACAATTATATAAAAACTTTTTTGATTTTCAAGATCATACTAATTTAAAAGAAAGTATAGTACAGTTGAATCATAGATGGCTAACAACATATGATCATGTAGATGAAATTGCTATTTTATATGAGGATTTTCAGCAAGATATTATTGATATAAACTATAGTGCAGGAACCAATAAGGTGGGCCGCGAATTGGCCATTTTTAGTGATAATTTAATTATTCCAACGTAAAAGCTACTTGCATATTTAAGTGGCTTTTGGCTTTATGTCAAGTGTTGGGGTGGGATGCTAACGCATCCTGCTCTGGCTCAGACATAGGGCCGTTTTTAATGTTTCATGGGCATATGCCTATTTTAGATACACCAATAAAACTACCACCAAATGTGATTGAATCTTAGTCACAATGTAATATTCGGTTGCGAAATC
>NZ_JAMXOD010000029.1 GCF_024721305.1 Aequitasia blattaphilus
CAACAACATTTTAGCAGTTTTGTGTTATAAGTGCATTTTTTATAAAGAAAATGCTGGCGCAGATGATTTTATAAATCATCCACCCCAACATTTAGTATAGAGCCTTTTTTAGTTGTAGTGCTGGATGAGTTTTTATTGGCTATAGTGCTAATATCATTTATAATTTAAGCACGAAAGGATGGTAGTTGTATGGATGAGATGAAAAAAATAGTTCAAAATAATGATTATCTTATACCGAGAATTGCAAAAAAGGCAGGGGTTTCAAAATTTAAATTTTACAAATATATCCATGAGAACGGATTGGAGCCTGTGAGTCGCGGAGTTTATTCCACGGGAGATAATTGGAAGGATGAATTGTATGTGCTCCATCAAAGATGTCCGAAAGCTGTTTTTTCGCATGATGAAGCTTTTTATTACCATGGTTTGACTGATAGAGAACCTCTTGTTCATACATTTACGATATATAGCGGCTATAATGCTCATCGACTTACAGCTGATGGTAGTTGTAAGGTTTATTCGGTAAAAAAAGAATTGCTGGATGTGGGCAAGACCATGGTGAAAGACAATAGCGGCAACCGGATTCCGATGTATGATTTGGAAAGAACTATTTGTGACTTAGTGAGGAGTCGGAATTCTATTGAGGCACAGGATTTTAGTTCTGTGATTAAGACATATGTTTCCGGAAAAGATAAGAATCTGAATCGACTAATGGAGTACGCAAAATTGTTTAGAGTTGATAATGTAATCCGTAGATACATGGAGGTATTATTATAAGATGCAGCTTACACCAGAGCAGGTAAAGGGACGAATAAGAAATGTAGCTAAAGAGAAGAAGGCTGATGCTCGAATGGTTATGCGTATCTATATGATGGAGCGTTTTCTTGAGCGTATTTCAAACTCTAAGTACAAAGACAACTTTATCATTAAGGGAGGAATACTTGTAACGGCAATGGTTGATGTAGCTTTTTGCTCCACGATGGATATCGATACGAGTATTAAGAATCAGAATCTTTCGGATGTTGATGCTCGACGAGTTGTAAATGAGATTAAGGACATAGATATTGGGGATGGTGTAACTTTTGAGATTAAGGAAATTTCCAATATTATGGATGAGATGGAGTATTCGGGAATTCGATTTATAATGAATGCCATAATGGAAAAGCTAATTACATCAATGAAAATAGACATTTCGACAGGTGATGTTATTACACCACATGCGATTGAATTTCAATACAAATTGTTTTTAGAGGAACGATCTATCAGTTTATGATCCTATAATCTTGAAACGATTCTGGCAGAAAAACTTCAAACTGTTTTTTCAAGAGGTCTTCTGAATACACGTATGAGAGATATCTACGATATTGGGATGCTTTTTTCTATTTATGAACGAGTCATCGATGAGGATATTCTGAAAAAAGCATTTGAAGGGACATGCAAAAAGCGAGGAACGGAAAACCTAAAAATGGATAGCCTTAAAATTCTAGATACAATCAGAGAAGATGCACATTTACAGAGTCTTTGGAAATCATACCAGAAAAAATATCCGTATGCGACTGGCATGGATTATGAGGATATTATGGAAAGCATGGGTGCATTGCTTAATAAAATCCAATAGTTGAAAAGCCGTCATTGTCTGAACAGACGATGACGGCTTTTCTGCTGTCTATATTGAGGGTTTTGATGAGAACAGATCATTAGAACTTTGAAATAACGTTTCAATGGTTGAGGATAGTTGCTTAATTATTTTCCGTGGTCTTGGATAGGCTATTATTCTCTAATTCTAATTCCTTATGAACTTCGATAATGGCCTCTCTTACCGCAACCTTAATTACAAGACCGTGGTGAAAGATGATAATAACTGGATTCCAATGTATGATTTAGAAAATCGATTTATATCTGTTCGATGAACGGTCTCACAAACAGCAGGGCTGCACCTACAGCTGCTGCATCATGTTTATACTTACACACATTGATATGTTCTGAATCTGCGTCAAAGGTAGATATATCGGCAGTCAAACGACGTAAATCATTCAAATATTCTTCGAAATAGCTTCCTAGATACCCGCCCAAGATTACTTTGCAGTCCAGGGAAACAGTGAGGTTATTGATTGCCATCGCCAACCATTCTAAATATTCTTTCCATACATTCTGTATTTTTATATCCCCATCTCTTAATTTTTGGAAGAAAAGGTCTAAGTTGCCATCCGTATGCTGAGACAGAACTTGGGCGGAACAATAGGAGTCCATGCAACCGTTACGACCACAATAACAAGGCAGTCCGTCCCTCACGAGAGTCATATGTCCAAATTCTCCAGCCCGCTGGTTCTCGCCACTATATAAATCATTATTTAAGATGATAGCACCGCCGACACTGTTGCTTAAAGCAAGATAGAGGGCGTTGCTATTATTGCGGTCTGACCACATTTCCGCATATCCAGCAGCATTCGCATCGTTGCACAACATAGCGGGAAAAGGTAGATACCTTTTCATCTGACTGCACTGTAAACCAGAAACGTTCAAAACGTGTGAGTATACCAGTAGGAGTCCGTCAGAACTTATCACTCCAGGAACAGAAAATCCCACACCTAAAAGTAATTCGGGATTTATTTTTGAATCTTTGATTAATCCGTCTACTAAATTACCCAATTCAGAAAAATAATCCGTAGTATTTTGAAAAATTTTCTGGATACGCAGAGAAGAGACAATCTCGGCCATCAAATTTATAATAACAATCCTTACGTGATTACGGGTAATGTCTATACCTATCGAGTAACGTGCATTGCTAGTACAGGTCACAGCCACAGCTCGTCGTCCGCCAGTTGATTGTAAGGGGGATCCTTCCTGTAACAAGCCTTCGGCTTGGAGTTCTTTAACATTTTGGAGTGCTGTAGGCAGACTGATACCTAGTTGGGTGGCAATATCGGGTTTCGATATTTTACCCTGTAAATAAACTAGCTGATAAATGCGATTGCGGTTCGATTGTTTGTTTTCTGTTTTAATTATATTCTCGTAAATCATTTATTAATCCATCTCCTGTTATTAGGCGAAAGTATGAAAAACTCTTTCTATATTGTCTTTATATTAAGATAGTTCGTGAAGTAATGCAAGTTCTTTTCTCAGAAAAGGGAAAGAAGAAACGTAATATACATAATAAACAAGAGATAAACAAAAAATATGTATATTGCGACGAAATAAACAAAAAATATTGACAGAAAAGCAAGATGGAATTACACTTTACTAAAGCGCTTTAAGTAAAGTGATGAGTCAAAGTGGATTATAAAGAGAGGAGGTGAAGAAATAATTATGAATAATTTGTATGTGACGGGGATTCAACATTTGGGAATTCCGTCAAACAATATGAAAGAGACACTGGAATTCTATAAGAAGCTAGGATTTCAAGTGATGTACCAAACGATAAACGCAGATGAAAGAGTGGCGTTTTTGCAGCTAGAGAACTTAATTGTAGAGACGTATGAAAACGGTCAAGCTACATTACAGGCTGGGGCGGTAGATCATATAGCACTGGATAGTAGCAATATTGAAAAAAGTTATCAAGAAGTACAAAAATTAGGATTCGCTATAGTAGGAGACATTGAGTTTCTCCCATTTTGGGAAAATGGAGTTCGTTTTTTTAAGATTCAGGGACCTAATGGTGAAATAGTAGAATTTTGTCAAAGATTATGAGATGAAAAAGGAGAAGCTTATGTTTGTTGAAGAAATGTTTGGGCTAACGGGAAAGGTTGCAGTCGTTACTGGAGGAGGTCGTGGGATTGGTCAAGTAGTCGCGACTGGACTTGCGAAAGCAGGAGCAGAAGTTGTTATTTTTGCAAGAAGTGATGCTAGCAAAACAGTTGAATTGATAGAAAGCGAAGGCGGAAAAGCCTATCAGGTACGTGTTGATGTTACCAAGGAGGAAGAGGTCGATCTTGCAGTTAAGGAAACGGTGAAGAGATCGGGGAAGATAGATATTGTGTTTAATAATGCCGGAATATGTATTCATAAGGGAACAGTAGAGGCTAGTATCGCAGAGTGGAAAGAAGTACTCAATACGAATCTGACGGGAATTTATATTGTAGCCCGTAGTATTGGACGGTATATGATTGAGAACAAGATTAAGGGTAGTATAATCAATATGGGCTCCATGTCAGGCGGAATTGTTAATATACCACAATGGCAAGCTTCATATAATGCATCAAAAGCAGGTGTAATACATCTGAGTAAATCACTGGCAGTTGAGTGGGTAGATTATGGTATTCGAGTGAACTGTTTAAGTCCGGGATATATTGGGACACCAATGTCTGCAGATACACCACAGGAATTAAAAGATGCGTGGATACCACTGATACCGGCGCATCGAATGGGCACGCCGGAAGAGTTGATTGGTGCGGTAATCTATTTGGCTAGTGATAGTTCTGGATACACCAATGGATGTGATTTGATCGTCGACGGCGCGTATACCTGTGTTTAGAAGTAGCCCAACCGATGGGAAGGAGTGATTTGCTTGAAAGATAAAGGAAGCAGTGAAGTGTGTCTGGAGATGAAACAGATTAAAAAGAGTTTTGGCAGTGTACAGGCATTGAGAGGAGTTGATTTTAAGCTTCGTCGCGGAACGGTACATGCACTGATGGGTGAAAATGGAGCCGGAAAATCTACTTTGATGAAAATACTTGCTGGAGTGCAAGGATATGATGAGGGTGAGATTCGGATTAATGATAAAGTAGCAGTCATTGGTAGTGTTAGGGATGCTATTAGTGCTGGTGTTTCGATGATTCATCAAGAGCTTTCACCGGTATTGGAAATGAGTATAGCCGAGAATATCTTCCTTGGAAGGGAGAAGATAACGGGACGATTTCCAATTGTAAACAGTCATTTTATGAATAAAGAAGCTGCTGAAATGATGAAAAACCAAGTGGGAATGGATATCAATCCGAATACAAAGATGAAAGACCTTAATGTCGCCCAAATGCAGATGGTGGAAATTGTCAAAGCAATTTCTCAAGGAGCTGACATCATTATCATGGATGAACCAACGTCTGCAATCACTGAAACAGAGGTGGAAAAATTATTTGCGCTCATCCGTGAGTTGACGGAAAAAGGAAAGTCAATTATTTACATTTCTCATAAAATGGATGAGATTTTTCAGATTTCGGATGAGATAACGGTGCTTCGAGACGGCGAACTTGTAGGAAGTGATTTGGCGAAAAATTTGGACGACACAAAGTTAATCAAAATGATGGTCGGCAGAGAGTTAAATGAAGTGTATCCCAAAGTCAAGGTAGAGCCAGGTGAGGTTTTGCTTGAGGTTAAGAATCTCGGTAAGACAGATAAATTTAGAGATATATCTTTTAAAGTCTGCCGTGGAGAGATTGTCGGCTTTGCTGGATTGGTTGGTGCAGGACGGACTGAGGTGGCAGAGGCTATTTTCGGCTTTAAACCTGCAGATAATGGAGACATTTGTGTTAAGGGTAAATCAGTGAAAATAAAATCACCAGCAGACGGAATAAAAGAAGGGATTGCATTTGTATCAGAAGATCGTAAAGAAGTAGGATTGAATTTAATTAGTTCCATCAAGGATAATATTACTCTTGCAAATCTAGAGAAATATTGTGCCTGCAACTTTATTATCAATAATAGAGTGGAGAAGGAGAAGGCACAGGAATATTCAAAACAGTTTAATGTAAAAGCACCTTCTATAAATACGAAAGTAGGGCAGTTAAGCGGTGGGAACCAACAAAAAGTTATTTTGGCAAAGTGGGTATCTTGTGATCCAGACATTATTATCATGGATGAGCCAACCAGAGGGATTGACGTTGGTGCAAAATCTGAAATTTATCGGATGATGTGTGAACTTGCCAAACAGGGTAAATGTATTATCATGATTTCATCAGAAATGCCGGAGGTCTTCGGAATGAGCGACAGGATATATGTGCTTTCTCACGGAAGACTTAAAGGTGTATTTGATAAGAGTGAATTTGACCAGGAAAATATATTGGCATGTGCATCTGGTAAGTCAAAGGAGGAATTATAAGTATGGATATCAAACAGGAGACAAGGAAAGACGGATTTGTAAGAGTGAAAGTATCTGGTAATTTTATCAGTAAATACGGAATTTTAATAGCGTTCTTAATGCTTTTTGCAGTTATGGGAATCTTGCGACCCTCTACCTTTTTGACAGTTGGAAATCAGCTAAATATTTTGCGGCAGGTTTCCATTAACGGCATTATGGCAATTGGAATGACTTTTGTAATTATTACTGGTGGAACTGATTTGAGTGTCGGATCCATGCTTGCCTTTGCATCAATTGTAGCATGTAGCTTTGCACATCCGAATGAATACCTAGTCTTTGTGCCAATTATAGTAGCACTTTTGATTGGTGCATTGCTAGGACTCTTTAATGGCATTGTGATAGCGAAGGGAAAAGTCGCACCGTTTATTGCCACGCTTGGGACAATGACAATTGCAAGGGGGATGACCCAATTGTTTAACGGCGGAAGGCCGATAAATGATTTGTCAACACAGTTTAATTTTATTGGTGGTGGAAGTGTAATAGGAATACCTGTTCCGGTTATCGTTTTTTGTGTAATTGTTTTGCTAGGATGGTTTTTGTTGAATAAAACAAGGTTTGGGCGTTACGTCTACGCAATTGGTGGAAATGAGACAACAGCAAAGGTGTCAGGCATCCGTGTAAACAGTATTTATATTATGGTATATACATTGATGGGTGTGTTGTCGGCACTTTCAGGAATTGTGTTATCAGCAAGAGTGGAAACAGCTACAGTAATTGCTGGAACGGGATATGAGCTAGATGCGATTGCTGCCGTTATCATTGGAGGTACGAGTACTTCTGGCGGCAGGGGAACCATCATTGGAACAATTATTGGTGTTTTAACAATGGGAGTCTTAAGTAACGGGCTAGATCTTTTAGGAGTTTCCTCCTATTATCAACAGATTGTAAAAGGATTTATTATTATAGGAGCAGTTTTATTGGATAAGAAAAATAAGGCTTAAGCAGATAAAAAGAAGGGTGAAATAAATTATGAAAAAAATATTAGGAATTATCTTAGTAAGTGTTTTGTTAGTTGGTTGTATTACTGGATGTCAGACAGACAAGTCGAATAAGGACAAGGCGGATAGTTTGACGATAGGTTTCATGAATACTAATTTGTCAAATGAATTCCAGGTTGCAATGCTTGATGCTGCAAGAGAAAGCGCTGATGAAATGGGAATAACACTAGCAGAGCAGGACGGGCAAGGAGATGCGGCGAAGCAGGTGTCACAAATGGAGCAATTGATTTCTCAAAAAGTAGATGCAATAGTCATGGCACCTTACGATAAAGACGCTTGTGCGCCGGCGGTTACAAAAGCTAAAGAAGCAGGTATACCGTTAGTTATTGTAAACTCAACTGTTAACAATATGGATCAAGCAACGGCCTATGTTGGATCGGATGATAAAGTGGCAGGAGAAATTGCGATGAAAGAGCTTGCAGAAGCAATTGGTGAAAAAGGAAATATCATGATGATACGTGGTCCAATTGGAAATTCAGCAGAAGTAGGTAGAACAGAAGGTGTAAATGCAGTACTTGAGGAATATTCGGAGATATCTATTGTTGTCGATGAACCAGCTAACTGGGATAGAGAAAAAGCTATGAAGTTAATGGAAAATAAGCTGCAGGATAATCTGAATATTATTGGTGTTATGGCTCAAAATGATGAAATGGCAATTGGAGCACAGAAAGCGATAGAGGCGGCAGGAAAGCAAGATGATATAAAAGTAATTGGTATTGATGCGATTGCGGATGCTTTGACAGCAGTTGAGGAAGATAGACTTATAGCAACAGTGTTTCAAGATGCGCGAGCACAGGCAAAGAAGGCATTAGAGGTTGCTGTTTCTGCGGCTAAGGGAGAAGATACGGATAGAGAATATTTTATTGATTTTCAGTTAATTACAAAAGAGAATGTGGCTGATTACAAATAATGATAAAATATAGTCTTGTACAAAAGGAGATAAAAGTATGTTGCAACAAATTATGGTAGCGCCAAAAAAGATAGAGTTCCGCAATGTAGTTAAACCAAAGGCAAGTAGTAATCAGGTAGTAGTGAAAGTCATGGACATTGGTATTTGTGGTTCGGACATCCATGTTTATCATGGAGAACATCCATTTACATCATATCCGATAACCCAAGGACATGAAGTGTCAGGTGAGATTGTTGAATTAGGCGATGAGGTCAAAAACTTTCATAAAGGTCAGAAAGTTACAATTGAGCCACAAGAGTTTTGTGGTAAGTGTTATCCTTGTAGAAATGGTAAGTACAATTTGTGTGAGGAACTGAAGGTAATGGGTTTCCAAACTACCGGTACAGCGTCAGAGTATTTCGCTGTTGATGTGTCTAAGGTGACCCCACTCCCGAAAGATATGCCTTTTGAAGAAGGGGCAATGATAGAACCGTTAGCAGTGGCAGTTCATGGAATTAAACAAATGGGAAGTGTTGAGGGTCTGAATGTTACAGTAATTGGAGCCGGTCCAATAGGAAATCTTGTTGCCCAGGTGGCCAAGGGAATGGGAGCGGCAAAAGTCTTGATTACCGATGTAAGCGATTTGCGATTAAAGAAAGCTAAAGAATGCAATATTGATGCATGCATCAATACAAAAGAAAAGAATTTCGGTGAGGTGTTATTAAAAGAATTTGGGCCTGATAAGGCGGATGTTATATATGACTGTGCAGGTAATAATATTACCATGGGTCAAGCAATTAAATATGCTAGAAAAGGTAGTGTTATCGTATTAGTAGCGGTGTTCGCAGGATTGGCGCAAGTAGACTTAGCGGTTGCAAATGATCATGAATTAGACATTAAGAGTACAATGATGTATCGTCATGAGGATTATGTTGACGCAATTAAACTGGTTAATGAAGGGAAAGTTCAGTTGGCGCCATTGATATCCAAAACATTTTCATTTCAGGATTACCAAAAGGCATATGAGTATATTGATGCAAATAGAGAAACGACAATGAAAGTAATTATCAAGGTACAAGAATAATCTTTTGAATTCTAGACGTCTTCACATGGATTACAAAATCACAAAAAAGTGCTATTAACACGACAAGTATCGGGTTGATGGCATTTTTTAGCTTATAATGAGGGTCTCATAAAATATGAGGAGGTTCTACATGAAAACCAAAAAGAACAAAAAGAAACGGGTACCACCTTCTTTTCTGCGCAGCCCTTTTTGGTTGTTATGTATGGGCGGGTGGCTGTGGTAAAATAAAGGCTATATTTTGGTTCGGATTTTGAGAAATCAGGCTAAATAGTCTATGAGAGGGTGATACGATGAATTTTTTTGAATATAAAAGATCTTATCGGTGAAGCTACAGAATATGATAAAAAAATATGTTTGACGATCGTGTTGAGATATATTCTCCGAGTGGAATGTATGACGGCACAAAGGTTCAGGAAAGAGATTTAATGCAAGTGCCCTCAAGGAGAAGAAATCCTATGATTGCAGATGCTTTTAACAGATTAAAATATATGGATCGTAGAGGGAGTGGATTCAAAAAAATAATCGGTGATTATAAAAAATAACCACAATATAATGACAATATGGAACTAATATTTAATTTGGATAATGATTCTTTTATACTGACCTTGAGGAACTTGAATTATGTGGAGCCAGGGAAAGAATATGGGCTACAAGAGTTTTGCGAGCTACTAAACCTGAAAGAAAGCCGGACGAAGGATATTTTAAAAGGGCTAATTGAGAGTGACAGAATAGTAACTGTGGGTGCAAATAGAGACAGAAGTTATATGCTTAATAACGTTTTCGGACAAGCGCATCCACTTTTACACCAATTGTGAAGGTGGTTGTGATTCCCAGAAGTCTTAACAGAATTGGGAGTTGTGGCGGTAGAGTTTGATTTAGGCGCTCTACACGACCTTTGGCCTGTGGGATACTGCTGGATTCTAATTCGAGACGAAACTGGTGGTCAATGCCGGTAAAATGTGTATAGGTATCCTCATCGAGAGATGGGGAATTTTTCTTTTTATAGGTAAATATAGTTTGGCGATCCGTAAAGAATTTGTAAGGGATGACGTAATCGATTAAAAGCTGATGGTATACATGATAGTAAGCATTCAGGGTTTTCTGAGTATCAAACCACTCACCACCAACTCTGCCAGTAGCATCTTCAACAGCCATATCACACTCAGGACGTTTTCCTATGTGGCATATAAGGAGTTGTTGAAAAAGGTTTATAAAAGTGTCTTAAAGTTAAGAAATATTGAGATAATAGTCGAATTGTGATACAATATGATTGTAAAAAGGAAGAGGTGTTACTTATGCAAGCAGACATCAGACCATTATCAGATTTGCGTAATCATTATAATGATATATCAAAACAATGTAAAGAGAGTAAAGAGGCGATTATTATTACTGTGAATGGACGTGGTGATACCGCAATATTGCGACTTCAATCATATATGCGGATGGAGGTGGAATTAGAGCTTTACAGAATATTGGCAGAAGCTGAGAATGATGTCAGAAATGATAGGGTTAAGCCAATCGATCAGGCGTTTGATGTGCTGCGGAATATGTAAATGATGAAGTGGATGCATATGATTCAGATAATCGATAACGCCGAAGAGCAGATGCGGGGCTTGCTCCTCTATATAGCGGAGGATTCAAGAAGTAATCAGGTGGCTCAAAACTATTTGGAGAAGACTGAAACGGCTATCAAAGGATTGGAGATGAGAGAATATAGAGAGTGCATAACCTCCCGACAATTTGTCGGGAGGTTATGATATATTTGGATGAGGAAGCGTTTGCCTATATAATAGAATGCTTTATCAAGAAAGAACGGTGTAACTATAGAGGAGGTTACTTTTTGTTGTTGAGATTATTTCACTGTGAATATAAAGATTCAGAAGATATGATAAGGGATACTTCTAGACAACTTTTTTAAGGGTATTTCTTCGAAGCTCCACCGGTGTTAAATAACCCAGTGAAGGACAATTAAACCAATTGACATAATCAAATATTTGTCCAGTTTATTGTAGCCTATTCAATATACTGTTTTTAACTTGTAAACTAATAGAAACTTTCTCGATGTTTAATTGTGATGTCGTCATAAGTGATAAAAATGGAGGGTTTATGAATAAAAAAAAGATGATTTTGTGGTTATTACCAGTTATTCAGTTGGTAATAACGGTCGTTGCGCTAACATATTTGCCAAAAAAAATCCCAATACATTTTAACTTTCATGGAGAAATAGATCGACTAGGAGGAAAATATGAACTATTTATTTTAGTAATGATTCCTATCATTCAGTCGGTGTTATTGCAAAGAGAAATAAAAAAAACATGTAAGTATCCGACAAAGGATGAAGAACCTTTGAAAAGAAACAATATGCTATATTGGATAGGCATAACAGTTAATGCCATCTTCCTATCAATTACGTGTGTTTTAATCATATAGCTGTTTGAGGGGGAATATAACGTACTTTTTGGCAGAGAAGCGAATTTGTGGCAAAGGGAAAGTACCACTTCAAGGCTATCCGTCTGCCCGCCCATCCTGCCCTAGTAATCAAACTTCTTAAACGGGTTCGTAAGAACCCCAGAAGCTCCCACTTCAAATTTCATGGAGTGAAATTAAGTGGTGAGTCGTTCACGATATGAGATCCAAGCAATAGAGACAAATGGTTTGATACACCTCAAAATGGTGGCTCTTTGTTGCGTGCAAAGGCGGTTTTTGCGTACTCATCTCCCACTGTAATTACCTGGACATTTCTTGACACAAAAAAGTTTTGGGAATATAATTAGCTCTGACTAACCAAATTGGTAGGAGGATGCAATGAAAACACGAGAAAAGAAGATGGTGGGGGCTTATCGCACTTCAAAAAACATTTATGACACTGCTTTATCCGGTAAAGGACTATGGGCGAAAATATACATGGGATTTTTATGGAATGTAGATGACTGGGCTGTGAGAGAACAATTATTCTCCTACATTCCGAAAGATTTTGCTGGAAAGCTACTGGATGTGCCAACGGGAACGGGACTGTTTACTGCGGACAAATATCTCACGATGGAAAATGCGGAGATTACTGCGTTAGGCTACTCTGCAGATATGCTGAACCAAGCACGAGAACGTTTTCAGGGGATGAAAAATGTCACTTGTGTGCAAGGTGTGGGTGGTTCACTCCACCATTCTGGACAAAAGCAGAATTGAACGAGATTTTGCAGACGTATTATAGCCAAGTCGAAATGAATACGGTTAATTCCATGGTTGTTCTGCGTTGTGTGAAATAGCAATGTTATTTTTGTTTCAAAATCCACCTACTGGCTAACTTATGTACTTGTTTCACCTGATTTGATGATAAATCCCATTGGTTCAGTTCGTTTTTTACAAGCTCAAGATGTTTTTTTGCTGATATCCCGCAGGGCGTTGCCAATGGACTTTCGGACATATTCACTTTCATCGTTCCGATGCGCCGCTAACAAGTTGATAGCGATATTTGGGTGATCCTTCAAATAAGGGCGGCTTGTCCAAACCCGCAAGCCCTCGGAAACTGCCCTGCGTACATTGGCAGTGTTGCTTCCAAACCATTCGTCTATCAGAGGAAGTGCATGCTCATAACCAATCGCTTTGCAATGAATATCAAAGGCCATGGCAAGTATTTCCTGCACCTTCCAGCTTTCATGCTTGCTAACCGTGTCCCGCAGGAAATGGATTGCATCGGGATATTCCCTGCCAATATAGCCGCATAGAAATACACCAACTTCTTGTATTTGAAAATTGTTGGATTCATAGAGCGGTATAATGGCCTTGTGGCATTCCTCAGCAGAATGCGTTTTGTAAAACTGTTCCGCTTCCGCCCGCACTAGTTTCAGGCTATCCTTTTCGGGGATAGTTGCGGATAGATAGTCTATATACTCAGATATCAAATTCATCACCAACAATCGCTATCTTCATCTACCATTCTTCCTTTCCTACTGTACTCCAAATCATTTTAACCTATCAATCGGAGGAAATTCAATTGTTGTGGACATAAGACTACTCATTGGCATCCCTGCAATGGCACTCATTGGATGTGCAAGTGCAGTCTGGATTGTAGCCGCTTGCGCACGCTTCCGTACAGGTGCAATGCCATCTTTTTAGTGTCGGCAAGGTCGCTTTGCAGTATGCTTCCATTTCCTCTTGGCTCATGCCAAGCTCTGGGGCAAATTGTAAACTGTTTTCAATGAACTCCTCCATGCTGACATCTTGAAGGAATGCGCCGTCCTTATAGCAAAATACGCAATAATCCTGATTCTTGCTGCCATCGTGGTTGGTTCCGATGTGGCTTTCTTCTCGAATTTCCATACTGCAACTTTGACAAATTAAATTCTGATTCATAATTGATTCTCCTTATTGAATAATTTATTGAAATTCCACTTTGAATTAGCTGCAGTGCCTGCTGAATCCTACCGTGGTTTCCTGTACGTGGGTATAGTTTTTTCTCTGGAATCGTCATAACAGTTCTTTGAACGACTACGCCTATTTTTTTGTCATTCTATCATAGTTTTTATGGAACATCAACTACAATTGTAGTTGATGCCAAAAGAAAACTGTGGTAAAATGGCAAAAACAGATGTAGTTGTTGCGCGCAACGAACGCTGTTTCCAGAACATTAGAGGGCTTTTACAAGAAGCCATCAAATGAGTAGGAATTAAGACTGAAAGCGAGGACATAATGGGAAGGCAGATTTTAACAATTGAAAATATTCCAGCTGTTTTATGGGGGCCGAAAAGGGACAACTTATTGATTGCTGTCCATGGAAATCAGTCCCATAAAACAGATGTTGTAATTAGCCTAGTGGCTGAATTGGCAGTAGAAAGAGGGTATCAGGTTCTTAGCTTTGATTTGCCAGAACACGGGGAACGAAAAGATGAGAATCGCATCTGTGACGCTAAGAACTGCGTAGAAGATTTAAAGAAAATCATCCAGTACATTCGTACCTTATCTGATAATATCAGTCTGTTTGGTTGTAGCATAGGTGCATATTTTAGTATGCTGGCATATCAGGATGAGTCTATCGAAAAGGCGTTATTCTTATCACCAATTGTGGATATGAAGCGTCTTATCGAGAATATGATGGAGTGGTTTGAGGTAAGCAAGGAGCGCTTGGAGCGAGAAGGTGAAGTTGCTACACCCATCAATAATCTTTATTGGCATTATTATCAATATGTACTGCAACACCAGGTAAAGTGGCACAAACCTACAGCAATTCTTTATGGTTCTAAGGATGAATTGACGGAGTACGAGGTGATAAATGATTTTGTAGAGAAGAGTAATGCTAGCTTAACGATTCTTGAAAACAGCGAACATTTCTTTCACTCCGCTGAGCAGCTGGCATTTCTACGTGGATGGTTATGTCAAAACCTAGAATACGTCCGAATGGATACATACAAAAAGATTTATCCCCGAACCAATGATTTTCAAACAATATATCTGCAAAGTGTAATTGAGAACCCTAATATCAGCGTAGGTGAATACACAATATACAATGACTTTGTCTCTGATCCTACCCAGTTTGAAAAGAACAACGTTCTTTATCACTATCCGATAAATAATGACCGGCTCATAATCGGTAAGTTCTGTTCAATTGCCTGTGGTTCGAAGTTTATCTTTACGAGTGCCAATCATACACTGGACTCTCTTTCCACCTATACCTTTCCTCTTTTCTATGAGGAATGGGAGTTAGATAAAAAAGATGTTGCCTCAGCTTGGGATAATAGGGGAGATATTGTCATTGGTAATGATGTGTGGATAGGGTATGAGGCGGTTATCCTATCCGGTGTACATATTGGTGACGGCGCCATTATTGGAGCACGAGCAGTAGTTACGAAAGATGTGCCGCCCTATACGATTGTTGGTGGGGTGCCAGCAAAGGAAATCTGCAAGCGCTTTAACGAAAGTACGATTGCTAAGCTTGAAGAAAGCAAATGGTGGGACTGGCCTTTTGAGAAGATTCAGAAAAAGCTACCGGCGATACAAGAAGGAAAAATCCAGGAGCTTTAGAAGAGGGTATCTGAGAATAAGAATTTGTTTCGCTATCACCAGCGCTATTTGTTGAGGGGGAATGAGGGTGAATACGTCTACGATAAGTATGTTAATATACCTTTTAATCAGTTCTATATGGCTGCTGTTGGATGTGAGGTTTCGTTTTGTAGCCGTTATATGTATTTTGTTGTTAATTGGCGCCAATATATAAACAAGGAAAATGGAGATTATGATGAAAAATTATAGGTTAGGTTTATCAAGGGTTGGAGTGATTGCGGTTGTGCTCGTTATGCTTCCCAATTTAATGTACCTGTTTGGTGTACCACCAAACGATGTTTTGGGGGACAATTCTGCTGGTGTTACGGTTTTGAATGTTCTGGAGAACAGTGGACGTTTTGGGCTTATGATAGCTCTGTGTGGTGTCATCAACAAGAATACGCCAATACGAAATCGTGTCGTAACAATAATGGCAATCTGTTCGTTGCTGGCTTACTATGTACTCTGGATAGCGTATTTTACAGGGAACTTTAATGGCATATCACTTGTCGGCATGGCGGTCTTTCCATCGGCATTTTTCCTGTTAACGGCGTGGCGGCAAAGGAATATCTTTGCATTTGCTTTCGCCGCGTTATTTGCTGTTGTGCATATATCAATAACCAGCTGCAATTTTTTGTAAGGAGAAAGGTGTGAATGAAAATGTGTGAAGAGTGTTATGCTGAAAAAAGTAGAATTACACCGCTATTAAATCCTGAGGATTGCTTGAAAAATCATACCCAGTATATTTGTGGTAGTTGTGGCAGATGTATATGCATTGAACGTGACCCCAAGCGAAACTTACAGCGGTGGAACTTTCCTTTTAAAACACAGGAAATAGCTAAACTGTATTTGCGTACGGCCGATTATACAGCGAAGCGAGCATGTGGAATATATGAAATAAGAAACGAAAAGGGACGAGTATCCTATAAAATTTTTACTAATAACGAGGAGCTCGAACTATATTTAAAAAAGAACACGGGAAAAACGTGTAAGAATATGACGCCAGTCTTTACTAGGGGAGAATACCAAGAGTATGACAACACCCAGGTGCGCAAGCTGACGTCTGGTGAAATCAGAAGATATATGGATGAACAGACAGAAGGGATAAGGGATTAGGAGGTGGATAGATTGTCAACGCAACTACAGTTTGCTTCGCGAGAAGAATTTAGAGAATGGTTAAATACAAATGCAACTACAAGTGATGGTATCTGGATATTATTTGGTAAAGCCGGCGGTCCCAAGACGCTGAAGGCAGCAGAGGCTCTCGAAGAAGCCCTTTGCTTTGGGTGGATTGATGGACAGATGAAAAGTCTTGATGAGAAGACATATATAAAGTACTTTTCTCAGCGCCGACCAAATAGCAAATGGTCAGAAAAAAACAAAACCTTAATCGAGAAGCTGGAAAAACGTGGAATAATGACCGATTATGGCAGAGCGAAAATTGAGGATGCAAAGAAGAATGGACAGTGGGATAAGCCGAAAGCCCCGGTAATTACCGAGGAGGATATTGCGGCAGTATCAGCACTGCTAAAGGAGTACGAAGTAGCCTATACAAATTTCTGCGCCATGTCTCCGTCTGTTCAAAAGACGTATACAAGAGCATATCTTGATGCTAAGACGGAGGCGGGTCGCACCAGTCGTCTTTCTTGGATGGTCGAGCGGTTAAACAAGAATCTAAAGCCGATGTAGAAAGGGATAAAGTGGATAATACGAATAAAGCATTTAGTAAATTTCTTTTGTTATGGTCGGGGCAATTTGTAGCGGCCATCGGTAGCGGCCTAACCTCTTTTGGTTTGGGCGTATATATTTATCAGCAAACAGGTCTGGCCTCACAGATGGCTTTTGTTACCCTATTGGCTTTTCTGCCAGGGCTGTTGCTGGCACCTGTGGCCGGTGTGCTGGCTGATCGTTACGACCGTCGTCTATTGATGGTGGCAGGCGACGGGCTTTCGGCAATCGGCCTGGTATTTATTCTTATTTGCATGGCAAATGGTGGGGCACAGCTTTGGCAAATCTGCGTGGGCGTTACCATCAGTTCAATCTTTTCCTCATTACTAGATCCGGCATATAAGGCTACAGTGACGGATCTTTTGACCGAGGAGCAATATAGTAAGGCAAGTGGCCTTGTCCAAATAGCAGGCTCTGCCAAGTATTTGCTCTCACCATTCATCGCCGGGTATCTACTCGCCATCACAAATATAAAGCTGTTATTGGTCATTGATATCTGTACGCTTTTGCTGACAGTTGTGACTACGTTGGCTGTGCGCAGACAAATTAGCACAAAGAAGCAGGAGAGAAGCGGTACCTTCTTCGGTGAGCTTAAGAAGGGATGGGAGGCGGTATCACAAAATAACGGTGTTCGGTCATTGGTGTTACTAAGCATGGTAATCACCTTTGCAATTGGTTTTATACAGACGCTTTTTACGCCGCTTATCCTTTCCTTTGCCGATAGTGCTACCTTAGGAAGGCTGGAGTCCATTGCAGCATCAGGAATGCTTGTTACCAGTCTACTTATTGGTATCGTTACCTTTAAAAAAGGCTATGTAAAAATGCTCGCCCTTTCCTTGTTCTTTGCAGGAATATTTATGGCTGGTTTTGGTTTACAGGAAAATATCTTCTTGATTACCGTATCCGGTTTTCTGTTCTTTGCGATGCTGCCCTTTGCCAATACGGCGCTAGATTATCTACTGCGCACCAATATTGATAATTCACTGCAAGGACGTGCTTGGGGTATCATTGGCATCGTCTCACAGCTTGGCTACGTGGTAGCCTATATGCTTTGCGGCGTACTTGCTGACTATCTGTTTACCCCAATGCTAGTAGAGGGTGGTGTTTTGACCGGTAGCATCGGCAAAATCATCGGTGTTGGTAGCGGTCGGGGTACGGGTTTGCTGATTATTTTGGCTGGGTTTTTGCTGTGTATTACAGCACTTGTCCTCTACCAAAGCAGAGCTGTAAAGGGACTTGAAGAATATTAAAAGGAGCATGAAATGACTGGAAGAATTATACGTAAAGACCTTGCCCGCAATAAAATTGTGACGTTGACCCTGTTCTGTTTTATTCTCATCGCGTCCTTATTGGTGTCAGGTGCGGTACGGATTGTGACAGAAATGACGGGTGCCGTAGATGCTTTATTTTCCCAGGCAGCAGCACCGGATTTCATACAAATGCACACCGGCGATTATGACCAAGGCGCTATTGATAGGTTTGCAGAGCAAACATCGATGGTAACATCTCAACAGACAGTAGAAATGCTAAATATCGACAATGCAAATCTTGCTTTTGCCGGTCGCCAACCGGCTACGAATAGCGTAATGGAAAATGGGTTCGTGCGTCAGAATGAAGAGTTTGACTTTTTATTAGATCTAGATAATCAGGTGGTAAGACCAAGGGATGGCGAAATCGCGGTGCCTATCTATTATCTTCAGCGTGATGATCTTGCCATTGGCGATACTCTGGAAGTAGTAGATGGCCAGTATCGAAAAGAGTTTCGTATTATCGCCTTTGTACGAGATGCCCAAATGAATCCTTCTTTGATTAGTTCCAAGCGGTTCGTAGTCAGTGAAGCGGATTTTACCGAGTTGCGCGCACATACAGGCTCTGAAGAATACTTGATTGAGTTTCAGCTAGCAGAGGGTGTGGACGTGGGCGAGTTTGAGCGAGTGTATCAGTCAGCAGGACTTCCACAGAAGGACACGGCCATCACGGCAGGATTGTTAAAACTAATGAATGCCCTAACCGACGGCCTTGTAGCCGCGTTAGTTATCTTGGTTAGCCTACTAATTATCACAGTTGCTCTACTTTGTCTGCGACTGACATTGCTAGCGAACATGGAAGAGGATACCCGTGAGATTGGCGTTATGAAGGCGATTGGTATTAAGAGCAAAGACATTCGCGACTTGTATCTACTCAAGTATCGCGTGATGGCGGCCCTGGCCTGCCTACTGGGATTTGTATTCTCTCTACCCTTAGGGAAAGTGTTTACGGCTAATATTACTCTTTATATGGGTAAAGTGGAGATGAGCCCCTTAACAATCATCCTGCCTGTGCTAGGGACAGTGGCTGTTTATGGTATTGTGATGATGTTTTGCCGCCTTGTTTTGCGGCGTTTCCGCCGTATCTCCGCAGTGGAAGCTTTGCGGGCCGGTGGTAGTGCTAATGGGAAGTTGCGAGTAGGATTCTGGCCTCTGTACAAACGGCCTGTGCGTTGGCTCAACCTACGTCTAGGTGCGCGTGAAGTTTTGCGAAGCTTCGGGAGCTATGGGCTTTTGTGCTTTGTATTTATTCTGTGTGTCTTCTTGTTTATTGTACCTATTAACTTACTGACCACGGTGCAAGCACCTAACTTTATCAATTATATGGGGATGGGACAAAGCGATGTGCAAATCGACTTGCGGCGCACAGAGGGCGTCGAACAGCGATATACGGAAATGCTGAAGGCGCTTTCTAGTGATGAGGATGTGGAGCATTTTGCTCCCTACGTGACGGCAGCTTATCCGCTCGTAACAGATGGAGAGACAAGTACCTTAAGAAATGTGCAGATTGGTGATTTTGGCCAGTACGCCATTGATTATTTAGATGGCAAAGCACCTCAGACGGAGAATGATATTGCTCTTTCGCAGCTGAATGCCCAGGATTTGGAGGTTGCAGTCGGGGATAGTCTGACGCTACTGGTGGAAGATTGTCCGCGGACGCTTACAGTGAGTGGGATTTATCAGGATTTAACCAACGGCGGGCGTACGGCAAAGGCGTCTCTTCCCTGGAGGGCAGAAGATGTGCAGTGGTATCTCGTCTACCTTGATTTGAATGAGGGGGTTGACCGTACAGAAAAGGTGGCAGAGTACGCCGAGGCCTTTGCCCCGGCTAAGGTTACTCATATCGATAGTTATATCGCCCAAACCTTTGGCTCAACCATTTCTCAGCTAAGGCTGGTGGTTGTACTGGCGGCATTGCTTTCCGCTGCGGTGGCGGTACTTATTACGGCCCTGTTTTTGCGGATGTTGACAGCCAAAGAAGCTCACGAACTATCGATCTTGACTTTTCTTGGTTTCCAGCCAAAAGATCTTGCCAGACAGTATATCTTCCGCACCCTGCTGGTATTGGTGGTAGGGGTAGTAATTGGGACTTTGGCAGCGGCCACCTTAGGACAGAACCTAGCAGGCTTGATGTTTGCCAGCATGGGGGCTTCCCGTATTAGATTTGTTGTGCAACCGATGGTGGTGTATCTAATTTGTCCACTAATACTGGCAGGCGTGGTAGCGTTAACCACCCTTGCCAGTACCAGAACGACAGGGCGTATCAAAATCCAAAATTTAGTGATAGAATAAAAGCTCGCCCACAAGGGCGCGGAGGAAATGATGAAGACAATTTTAGAAGCAAGAAACATCAATAAAACCTATGCTCAGGACAAGAACAACAATATCCAGGTGCTACAGGACGTATCGCTACAAGTCGAGCGCGGTGAATTCGTTGCTATTATGGGACCGTCAGGTTCGGGAAAAACTACATTGCTCTACGCTATCAGTGGCATGGATCGCCCGACTTCAGGGCTGGTGCAACTAGATGAAAAGGAACTTACGACGCTATCCGAGGATGAGCTAGCAGCGCTTCGACTAAGGCGAATGGGCTTTATCTTTCAGCAAAGTAATCTGCTTAAAAATTTGTGTATCCTTGACAATATTGTACTTCCTGGTTACAAGGCGAATAAGGAGAGCCAGGACGTGATCTGTAGTCGGGGGGAAGAACTACTGATGCAAACAGGCATAAGTAACATCGCTAAAAACAGCATTACACAGGCGTCAGGCGGGCAGCTTCAGCGTGCGGCTATCTGCCGAGCCCTTATTAATAGGCCGGATATCCTTTTTGGCGACGAGCCTACGGGTGCCCTCAATTCTTCCGCTACGGCAGAGGTGTTAGATATCTTGGCAAGTATTAATGCTACAGGGACAACCGTCGTGTTAGTTACTCATGACGCTAAAGTAGCCGCTAGAGCGGACCGGGTGCTATTTATGATGGATGGTCATATAGCCGGTGAGTATCCGCAGGAGAAGTACGATCCAGAAAAACAAGACTGGAAAGCCCGAGAGGAAGTCCTTTCTGTCTGGCTTTCAAAGATGGGCTTTTAGAAACGAAATTCACAATAATCTGTAAGTAGGTGACCAGATGTATTATCCAATCCAAATACCATATCTATTAAACATGGAGTTTTCGCAAAATATGAGGTATACCGAGGAATCTGCCGATGAATACGGAGGGTTTGTAATCTGCTACTGGGAAATGCAACCGCTAACAAAGACGAAACTATCCGCATCAAACATTATCGCTACGGATGCTTGTATCGATTTGGTGGCGAGCTTTGATGAAAAGAGCATCGGCTTTGCCGGTATGAGCAGAACGGTGTTTGACTTTGAACTTGAATTGCCAAGCCGTTCCTTTGGGGTTCGCATGATGCCCGGAGCGTTTCATCAGCTGACCGGACTTCCGGCTACTGCTGCCATGGACAATTTCTTGCCAATAGAAACCGTGTTTACGGATTTTGATAGCGGATACTTTTTCTCATTGCCGTTTGCCCAGGCGAAAGCGTATTTTAGGAAAGCTCTCATGAGCTGCACCCAGGGCAATACCCCAGATCAGTTTACCTTATTGTTTCATCAACTTTCAGAGAAAACGCCGGCAACGGTGGGAGAGCTATGTAAAGAGCTTCACCTTAGCCCCCGTCAATGCCAACGATTATTCAAGTTGCATTACGGGATTACGCCCAAGATGGCATTAAGCATTGTCCGCTTTCATAAATGTATGGAAATTCTCACCTCTCCCAAAGCGAAACCATCCGATATTTTGAATGTGGCCGGATACTACGACCAGCCTCATTTTATCAAGGACTTTAAGAGTAATATCGGGATAACACCCTTAGAGCTTATTCGTACGTATCAATCTTGACGCGTTTTTACAATACGTTTTCTTAGCGACCTTGTAGAATGAAGAAAAAAATAGGAGGAACTAAAGTATGTACAAAGCGATGACAACAAATCTAATGGTGAAAAGTGTGGATAAGGCGATGGCCTTTTATAAAGAGGTGCTGGGATTTTCGGAGGTCGCATCTGTGCCTGGCAAAAATAATGAGCTGCAATTTGCAATTCTTTCTAAAGATCAGCTAATGGTAATGATGCAGGAAAAAGACAACTTTATTGAGGAATACCCGGTTCTGAAGACACCGGCGGTGCAGCCATCGGTTAGCCTGTATATTGTTGTGGATAACCTAGAGGCACTTTATAATGAATTAAAAACAAAGCATTCCATTTACACAGAACTCCATACTTCTTTTTATGGGGCGAAAGAGTTTGCCATTACCGACGTAGATGGCTACGTACTTACTTTTACAGAACGTGATTAAAAGGAGAAAATCAAAATGAGATTAGGAGCAATCGTATTAGATAGTGACAACATTGATGCGTTGTCGGATTTTTATGCCAAGTTATTAGGGTGGAAGATGAATGTTCAAATGCATGACGGTGAAAAATGGATTACCGTAATCAAAGACGATTTTTCGGAAACACCGTTAGTTTTCCAGGAGAATCCTGATTACAGAAAACCAGTGTGGTCACCCACTAAGACAGAACAACAGCAAATGGTTCATCTGGATTTTTATGTGAAAGCGGCTGAATTTGAGTCGAAGATTGCCTACGCCATAGAGTGCGGAGCGACAATGGCCGAAAACCAATTATCCAGTGACTGGAAGGTTATGCTCGATGTGTCGGGACATCCCTTCTGTATAATTCCCATACCCAAAGAAGTGTATGAGCAGAGATATGGAGTATAACATAGGCGGCCTATATATTATAGCGCCAAGTTATCCAAATACTCCTTAATAAAAGGTAGCCCGGCACCTATGGCAATAGCAGATTTCTCTCTGGTACCAAGGGAAATAAAAGATTCTGTCTCAGGAAAAGCAGAAAGGGCACAAACCTTTTGAAAGAGTGTTTCTGTGTCAGAATCTTCCAAATAAGGTGACATGTGTCCGCCTAACATCACAGGCAGGTTTATAACCATGTGAATATTATTGATGACAATAGCCAAATTATCTAAATATTTATCAAAACGTTTCAGATGTTCTTTGCTCTTTGCAGTCTTGTTTGTAAAGAAATCCTCTAAAGTTTCATCTTCATATAATAATGCACTGACAGCACAGTAAGCATCGGCACATCCCTTTTTGCCACAGTAGCATTCTTTGCCTCCAGGAAAAAGTGTCATATGTTCGATTACACCACTGGTACCGGAATAGCCGGGATGGATGTTTCCTTGTAGGATAACTGCCCCGCCCAGATGGTGACTAAGAGAAAGATAAAAGATATCCGTAGCCTCTTTGTGATTCCATAAATCACTGGAAGCTGCGCACTCCGAGTCGTGAACGAACCGGCATGGGTAGTTTAAGTACTTGGAAAAACTATCAATTGTTAGTCCGGTATAATCTAATATTTGACCATAAACTACTTCTTTGCCATCACTTGAAACAAGACCTTGCATACCAAATCCAATCCCTAATATATGCGGGGATGTATGGATTTCATCCTTGATAAACAGGTTGATTTCCTCGCTTACTTGTCTGGTATAAGTCTCGCTCTTTTCAAAATGGATGTCTACAATTCGTTTGGCAATCGCCTCGCCCCTCAGATTAATTGCAAGGATTGCAATGTAATTCTCCAAGATTTCAATTCCCAAGGAGATACGAGCATTTGGAAGAATAGAATAAGCTATTGCTTTACGCCCAATATTAGAATTTAGCTGGCCGCATTTTTGAATCAATTCCTCAGACAGAAGAGAATTAAGATGCTGGGTCACTGTTGGAAGACTCATTCCAAGTGCCGAAGCAATGGCCTGCTTCGAGCTGCCTGCGTTATTATAAATATAATGATAAACATCGGAATAATTAATTTTTTTGATATCCACTAAAGAAAATTTATCCATATGAACCACCTTTTAGAAAGTCAATTTATCAAATGATTATAGCATATGCGCAAGGGTTTGCAAACTCTTATGTTGGACAGGATATACAAAAAGTCAATACTAGATTTGTAGATATTCTTGTATTGACAGTTTAAGCCAAGTAGCATATTATACAAATATATTAAATAAAATGATTTTGCAAAATGATTTAACGCAAAGCAAAAGGAGAAGGTGTATCGTTATGGAAAAGAATAATAATTTAGTGGTTACACTAAGCAATGCATCAATAGGAACTTTGAATGAAGAGGTAAAGACACCTCAATATAACCGTAAGGAAGTTAGCCCGGGTATTGTTCATTTTGGTGTAGGCGGATTTCATAGAGCTCATCAAGCTTATTATTTGGATCAGTTAATGAACATGGGGAAAAGCATGGACTGGGGAATTATAGGTGCTGGTTTATTGCCCAATGATTTGGCAATGAGGGATGCACTTTCTTCTCAAGATTATCTTTATACCTTGGTATCAAAAAACGCGAAGGGAAGCTGGGACTCGCGAGTGATTGGCTCTATCATAGGTTATATGTATGGTCCAGATGATCCAAGAGCATTAGTGGAGCAAATGGCAGATCCCAATATTAGAATCGTATCTATGACGATTACGGAAGGTGGTTATAATTTCGATCAGATTACCGGAGAGTTTATTGCCAGCAATCCGGCTGTCCAGAAGGACTTGGAAGAAGGTGCTCTTCCCGGCACGGTTTTTGGCTACGTATATGAGGCATTAAAGCTCAGAAAAGAGAGGGGCATAAGACCTTTTACCGTGATGAGCTGTGACAACATACAGGGAAATGGTATTGCTGCAAAGAAGGCGATTTTGGCCTTTGCAGGGTTGAAAGACGGTGAGATGGCGGATTGGATAAAAGCACATGTGAAGTTCCCATCCTCTATGGTAGACAGAATTACACCACGAACGGAACAGGAAGATATTCAGTCTGTTTCAGAACGATATGGGTTCAAAGATAATTGGCCGGTGGTAACAGAACCGTTTTTTCAGTGGGTATTGGAGGATCAGTTTAATTGTGGACGCCCTGAATATGAGCTGGCAGGAGTACAGTTAGTTGAGGATGTAGAGCCCTACGAATTGATGAAGCTTAGATTACTGAATCTTAGTCACCAAGGGTTGGCGTATTTTTCATGGTTAATGGGCTACCGTTATGTTCATGATGGGGCAAGGGATCCTCTAATTGCAGATTACTTAATGGCATATATGAACGAAGATGCTACACCAACTCTTTCTCCTGTTCCGGGAATTAATCTGGATGAATACAAAAAGTCATTGATTGAGCGGTTTTCAAATTCGGAAGTATGTGATACAGTGGCGCGTCTTGCGGCTGAAAGTTCAGATCGAATTCCGAAATGGCTGATGCCTGTTATTTCTCATCAATTAAGTAAGGGTGGAGATATTAAGTATGCAGCGGCAATGGTAGCTTCCTGGGCAAGATACGCAGAAGGTGTTGACGAACAGGGAAATCCAATTGACGTTGTAGATAATGCCAAAGAGCAAGTAATGGCAGCGGCAGCGAAACAAGAAGAAGATTCATTGGCATTTTTGCGGCAAGAAGAGTTTTTTGGAAATTTGGTGAATGAGCCAGAATTTACGAAAGAATACTTGTGGGCATTGGATTCCCTGCATGAGGTGGGAGCGAAAGAAACTTTACGTAGATTGTTAGGGAAATAAAGAGTTAAAAAGAATATCAGATATTTGTACAAAATAGAATTTGCCAGGTGCAAGTTCTATTTTGTTGTTGTTTATAAGACCCCATGATAGAATAATGATAGTAAAAAAACTGGAAAGGAAAACGTATGTTAACAATAAGGGAAATTTTAGA
>NZ_JAMXOD010000003.1 GCF_024721305.1 Aequitasia blattaphilus
AAAGCAGGAGGGGAACCACTCGCATAGCAAGTGGTTTATTTTATCGCCGATACAACAAAAAAAACAAGAGGTTTTTTTATTCCTCTTGTTTTCTGTCTACGATATGTTATAAAGCACTTTTTCTAAGCTTCTTTGTAATGCATTTGCTTCCTTCTTTGTAAGTCCTAAGGTTAGCCTTTTGTCAATCTCTTTTCGACCTTCCTCTACCCTCTTTCGAATGTCATAGGCCTTTTCTGTCAAATATATATTCCGGCACCTTTTATCCTGCTCACTCTGTACACTTAGTATGTAGCCTTTCTCGTCCAATCGTTTCAAAAGTCCTGTGACAGTAGGATTTTGAAGACTTAAAGCCTCCTCTACATCCTTTTGCCTGATTGATTCCTTCTGTGTACAAAACAGGTAATCCAATACAGCACACTGAGATGCTGTAATCCCTATGCTTTTCAGCTGCATATTAAATTCTTTTTCATATATGTTGTTAATTCTTTTTATTGTAGCTCCTAATGTTAAATCACTCATCTTTGACTTCTCATCCATCTGATTTCCCGAATCACAAATACAATTGACAATACTGCTGCTGAAAAATCAGCAATTGGGCCTGCATACATAACTCCATCAATTCCCATAATCAGCGGGAAAATAATAATCAACGGCAGTAAAAACAGTACCTGTCTCGTAAGAGATACTGTGGCACCAAGCTTTGCTTTCCCCATGGAGGTGAAGAACCCTGCACTCATTGGCTGTATTGCGTTAATAAAGGTAAAAAACATAAAGATTCTTAAATATCTTTCCGCAAAACGGTAATAGATCTCACTTCCGTCTCCGAAAAGATTGATAACTGTTCTGGGGGAAAGCTGAAACAACAGGAAAAACGCCACACCCACCGCCACACAAATCGTAGCCGCTCTTTTATAGGTCTCTTCTACTCGTTTATAGTTCTTTGCTCCATAGTTAAATCCCCATATTGGCTGACATCCCTGACTCACTCCAATACAGACTGCCATAAAGACCATATTTACTTTTGAAATGATTCCAACTACTGCCAAAGGTATTTCTGCTCCGTAATCCGATTTTGCTCCGTAGTGACGAAGTGTGTTGTTCATAATAATCTGCACAAATGCCATGGCAATTTGATTAATGAAAGATGCCATTCCTAATTCCCATATTTCTTTGGCAATATCTTTTTGAATCCGGAACATCTTCTTTTTAAATTGTATATTGGATTTCTTAGTGAAATAGAAAAACACCAGTACACCTGAAGCAACCTGACCGATTACTGTAGCCCATGCTGCCCCCTTAATCCCCCATCCAAAACCAAAAATAAAAAGAGGATCTAAGATTGTGTTTGTGATAGCTCCTGCTAATGTACAAGCCATTGACAATGTGGGACTTCCATCTGCACGCATTAAGTGACTCGCTCCTGTGGTCACCACTAAAAACGGTATTCCAAAGGCTGTTATTCCAGTATAATCAATTGCATATGGCAAGACCTTTTCCGTTACACCAAATAAATCCAGCAATGGATTGAGAAATAGCAGTACAATTAAAGCAATGATCAGGCCTCCAAGAATAAGCAGCATAAGTGCATTTCCCATAAATTGATGCGACTTCTCTTCGTCTCCTGCTCCTGCCGCCAGATTAAAGTTCGAGGCCCCTCCTACTCCAAACAAAAGGGCTGTGGCAACGCAAAAGGTTGTAATGGGAAACGCTACGTTCGTTGCCGCATTTCCTAATATTCCCACTCCTTGTCCAATAAAAATCTGATCCACAATATTATAAAGAGATCCTACTAACATACTGATAATGGCTGGGATTGCAAATTTTGCCATTAATTTCCCTATTTTTTCTGTCTCTAATCGATTCCCCAACTTAATTCCTCTTTTCCACTGTTGTGCACTCTTTTTTGTATAAAAAAAGAGCCCCTCCAATGTGAGAATCTCTCTTTTTAAGCGACAGACGGGGTTCGAACCCGCGACCCCGACCTTGGCAAGGTCGTACTCTACCAGCTGAGCCACTGTCGCACATGTTCTTACGAACATTTAATATAATACTATAGGGCTCGCTATAAGTCAATCCTTTTTTAAGTATTTTATGCATTTTTTTATTTTTCCGAATAAGCTGCTGTTCATCTGCTCATTAAGATCTCTGTTTTTTTCCATTAAACCTTCAATTGTATGCTTATAGTTACGGAAAATATCCTCAATTTCTAAAACATTGATTTTTTCACAATAATAAGTAATAAAGATTTCACAGTCCTCTTTTACAGCTTCATCTAATTCCAGAATATATTGTGCATCATTTGTTAAAAACACATCCATATCTCTTCGGTTTGGTATGTGATTCACTCCAATAACCCTTACATTCATCGGTGCATCGACACGCTCAATAACACATTTACACATTTCTTCGCTGGGATCAAAACGAATTTGCTTCGTTCCTGCTAGAACTTCAAGCTTCTTTTTGATTTTATAATTGTATCTGATATCCCATTTCTTCGACTTTTCTTCTTCAAATCCATTGTCGAATTCAAAATACACTTTAGAGGTACACACTTCATGTACACTGAACACAACTGGAACCAAGGAGCTGTAGAAATTTATATTTTTCTTCTCAAATAGATTATAGAATTCTGCCGGCTTATTATCTTCATTCATTTCACCTATAAGTGAAAGAGCCTGATCAAAAAGAACGTCGAAATTATAGCGCCTTCTCGCCCGCTCATTTAACCATGGCAGTCTTTCAACAGCGGAAAGGTAATGGTTGCATATATCCTCTCTTAGCTCCCGGACATCTTTCTTAGCAAATCCCCGTCCAGAAAATACATGCTTTTCGGCATGTTCAAAATTGTCTTCCGTTAAATATCCAGGTCCCCCAAAATGGTCATAGACGTATACTGGAATTCCGATTGCCATACAGTATTGGACTGTTTTTCCAATTGTAATAATCAAATCATATTCCTTTAGCAGTGAAGCATCCACCAGCTTCGGAGTAAACTCCTCACCAATAAAATCCATTTCCACCAACTCCAACTGCATCTTCAATTCCTTGAGCTCTTTCGGTACATGGTTTGAAATCACAGCAATCCTTTGAAGCTTATCTATAGATTTATCTGCTTCGTATCCAGCAAAGTATTCCGGCGTGGCATAATTCGGAAAAACCATAATCGGGACAGAAGAATCCACATCCTCTCGAATCTGTTCTCGAATTTCTTCGCTGACACACACAACTAAATCGGCCTTGTTCGCAAAACTGGGCAAATGCTCTAATGGATGAGTGGGACCCAGTTTCGAAATAATCATTTTGTTATATGTGATGTTATACTTCGTACACAAATAGTCAAACACAGGAAAATGCTGAAGAAACAAGATGTCAAAATGTGTAACTGGCAGCTCTTCCTCCAAAACATTGATTACCTGGAATTTTTTTGTCTCCTTCAACAAGGGATAAGTTTTTGAACTTACCCCAATAATCACGTCATAACCCTTTTCCTGAAAGCCCTTTGCAATGCTTAGTGTATGTAATTCTGAACCACTGTACCTTTGGAGATACATATTCGTAATCAGTACTGTCCCGCTTTTTTTCATATTATTCCTCGTTTTTGTCTATCTTCGTAATTTCAAGGCAAAGCTCCTGAAGCTGCTTTTCATCTACGACACTTGGAGCTTCTAACATTAAATCCGAAGCATCTTTCATCTTTGGAAATGCAATGACATCTCTTATGCTATCTTCTTTGGCCATAAGCATAACCAAACGATCCAGCCCATAAGCCAATCCTGCATGAGGCGGTACTCCATATTGGAAAGCCTCTAGCAAGAAGCCAAATTGATTCATTGCCTCTTCTTTTGTAAAACCTAAGAGTTCAAACATTTTTTCCTGTATGTTGTTTTGGAAAATCCGGACGCTTCCGCCTCCAATTTCATTTCCATTTAATACAATATCATAGGCTTTCGCTCGTACACGTCCTGGATCTGTATCAAGAAACTCCAAATCTTCCTCCATTGGCATAGTAAAAGGATGATGCATCGCAACAAAACGTCCTTGCTCTTCACTGTATTCCAAAAGCGGAAATTCCGTAACCCACAAAAACTTATATTCATTCTTATCGAGTAATTCCATTTGTCTGGCAAGCTCTAATCTAAGATTTCCAAGAACATCCCATACTACCTTATTTTTATCTGCTGCAAAAAGAAGCAGGTCTCCATTTTCACCCTTCATTGCCTCAACCAATGCTTTCATGGTATCCTCCGTCAGGAATTTCGCAAAGGAGGAGCGAATATTTCCATCTTCACCAATTGCAATATAGGCAAGTCCTTTGGCACCAAAATCTTTTGCATAATCTACCAATTTATCGATTTGCTTTCTTCCAAGGCTGCCTTTGGTTTTTGCATTAATACCTCGTACACTTCCTCCATCCTTCAGGGCATTCTGGAACACTACAAATTCCGTATCCTTCACAATCTCAGATACATCCTGCAGTTCCATTCCGAATCTTGTATCTGGTTTATCTGAACCATATCGATTCATAGCTTCTAACCAGGTCATACGCTGAATTGGTAACTCCACGTCTATTTCTAAAACCTCTTTGAATAAGAAGGATAGCAGACGTTCATTCACTTCCAAAACATCCTCTACATCCACAAAGGATAATTCCATATCTATTTGAGTAAACTCCGGCTGCCTGTCTGCTCTTAAATCTTCATCCCGAAAACATTTTGCTATTTGAAAATAGCGGTCATAGCCGGAACACATTAAGAGCTGCTTCAATAGCTGTGGTGACTGTGGCAAAGCATAGAACTCTCCTGGATGCACACGACTGGGTACCAAATAATCTCTTGCTCCCTCTGGTGAACTATTTACCAAAACAGGAGTTTCAATTTCCAGAAAGCCTTCATCTGCTAAAAATTGTCTCGTCAAAGTCGCTACCTTGCTTCTCATAATAAGATTCTTCTGAAGGTCTGGTCTGCGTAAATCCAGATATCTATATTTTAACCGCAAATCTTCCTTTGTCTTAATATTCTCTTCAATTGGAAATGGCGGCGTCTGAGATTTCGATAAAATACGCAGCTCGCAAGGTGCCACCTCAATGGCTCCTGTTTTAATGTTTACATTGGCATCCCCATCTCTTCCTTTTACCCTTCCCCGTATTGCAACAACATCTTCCTGACGGAGTGAAGCAGCCTTTTCAAGAAGTTCACCTTCCATGCAATCTTCCTGGAATACCACCTGTATAATTCCACTTCGATCTCTTACATCCACAAAAATAAGACCACCTTTGTTTCTGTTTTTCTGTACCCATCCCATGATGGTTACTTCTGTGCCTACTTGCTCTAATGATATTTCCCCGCATCTATGTGTTCTTTTTAGACCCTTCATTGATTCTGTCATCCTAATTCTCCTTATAACAATCTATAATTTTTTCGTAACCTTCCTCAGCAAGCTGTTCCTTTTGGAAACGCTTATTTTTCTTCATATACACAATCAGAACTTGCTTTCCAGCCTCACGATCTGCTTTGCCTCGATTTAGAACAGTGATAATCTCTTGGTCTGAAAGTCCTTTTTCTAAAAGATATGCAACCTTTTCCTTCTTTGTAGGTATTTCATATCCCGACTCTAACAGAATCATTACGATTCTTTCAAACCCAATAGAAAATCCACACGCAGGAGTATCTTGTCCTGTGAACTTTCCAATCATTTTATCATATCTGCCGCCACCTGCTACTGAGCCACCAAAGCCTTCAATTGCAATTTCGAAGATTGTTCCTGTATAGTAAGATTGTCCCCGTACCATCGTTGGATCAAATGCCACACTAAACTCTGCTTCTTTTGCTCTTTCCACACTGTCGATAATCATCTCTAAATTATCTGCTGTTTTTTCATCTAAAAAACCGGCAAGCTTTGTTTTCAAGAATCGAATTCCTGTGATATCTCTCGTAACTTCTTTAAACAAAGACAGGTAGGTATCCGATTCTTTTGTAGAATACCCCAGATCGCAAAGCTCCTCTGCCACCTTTTCCTCACCGATTTTATCCAGCTTATCCAAAATGATACACACATCATCAAAGTCTTCATCCTTGAAGCCACTATAAACCGCCATAGCCTTTAAAATATTGCGGTCATTAATATTAACCGTAAAATTTGAAAATCCAATTTTACCAAGCATTGTTGTCGTTGCTAAAATCAGCTCAATTTCAGAAAGAATACTTCCCTCTCCCAAAATATCAATGTCACACTGGGTAAATTGACGGAACCTTCCCTTCTGAGGGCGGTCTGCTCTCCATACGCTTCCAATCTGTGTAGCCTTAAAAGGAGAAGGAAGTTCATTCATATGGTTTGCATAATATCTGGCTAGAGGAAGGGTTAAATCATAGCGCAATCCACCGTCTACTAAATCACTTTCTTCCTTTGCCACATCCAGCTTAAGCTTCTCCCCTCTTTTCAGAATCTTAAAAATAAGCTTTTCATTATCTCCGCCTTGCTTACTGGTAAGGTTTTCAATGTGCTCCACACAAGGTGTCTCCATTGAAATAAATCCATATGACTTATAAGTTTCCTTAATCAATGAGATTAAATAATCTCGTATCTCCATTTCCTTTGGCATGATGTCTTTCATCCCTGTTACCGGCTTTTTCTTTAATGCCATTGTATATCTCCCTTCCCCTTCACGATTTGCTCTATTCTGGTAATATATTCTCGTATATTTTTCACATTTCCTATCCGAATTAGATTGTCCTTTTCTTTTTCTAAAACAATCTTTGAGGTTGCTCCTGCCCCACAGGCCAATATGGTTTGTTTCTCTTCCATAATTAGTATATTGTATAATCCTTCTTTGTCAACCTTTGCATATCCGGTATTTTCAAAATTGCCGGCTATGTTTTTCTGTCGATAGAGATAATAGGGCCGCAGCCCCATTACGGAAGCATACTCTCTTCCTAATTCTAACATTTTCTCCACAGTCTTCCCATCTATTTCTTGTTTTGTCAGTTGCGCCACCCGCTTAATGGCCAAAGAGTGGATTGTCAGGCTCTCTGGACCGAGGGTCTTGATTTTCTCAAGAGTATCCCGGGCCTCTTCCACTCCTTCTCCTGGAAGTCCCATGATTAAATCCATATTTATGTTATCAAATCCTACTTCCCTTGCCAAATAAAATGTTTCGTTAACGGATTCGATTGAATGGTTTCGACCAATTATATCCAAAGTTTTTTGCTGCATAGACTGAGGGTTTATCGAAATACGACTCACCTTAAATCTCTTTAAAACTTCCAGCTTTGCCTTGGTAATACTGTCTGGTCTCCCTGCCTCTACTGTATATTCTAATAAATCTTCAAAGGAAAAAGTATCCTCAATACAACGACACAGCTTCTCTAGCTGTTCTGCCGTTAAAGAAGTAGGGGTGCCTCCTCCTATGTATATCGTATTTAGCTTCCGTTCTTTAACAACCTCTTTCAAGGAACGGATTTCCATACAAAGAGCATCCACGTAATCCTCGATATATGCTTCATACTCCTTCACCGATCCCGAACTAAAGGAACAATAGGTGCAGACACTTGGACAAAATGGAATTCCCACATAGAGACTCCACCCTCTTTGCAAGTCAAGAGGTTTCATTATCTGTCTTTCACGTTTTGCTATCTCATAAATGAGCTCTGCCTTCTGTTTGCTTACAAGCCTTTCTTCTCCAATATGGGTAATAAAATCAGACTTTTCCATTCCTTCTTCCACTTTTTTCATAGCAAGCTTGCTGGGACGCACTCCTTGAAGCACTCCCCAATCCAAAACCCTTTTCGTTTTATCCGACAAAAATTGATAGAGTTCTTGGTCTAAGTCCTTCTTAACTTCTGTATCTGATAAAAAGGAGGCTCCTTCTTCAAAGAAAACTCCAACAAAAGTAGAGGCTTTTTCTTCCACCCTTGTTTGCAGTTCTTCGGATGGATAAAAAGCCTTTACTAAATGGTATACATTATAGAGCATCTTTTCTTTCTGTACGATTATTTCGATCATATTCTTTACCTTAAAAAGTGATTATACTTTTTTTCGTGTCCAATTGTGGTTGCTCCCATATGCCCTGGATACACCACGGTTTCTTCTGGAAGAGTCAGCAGCTTCTTTTTTATTGAAGGAAAAATCTCCGGGCTCCCTCCTGCCAAATCTGTTCTTCCTATGGACTCCAGGAAAAGGGTATCTCCCGTAAATAGTATGCCTTCGTTTTCCTCATAAAAGCAACAGCTGCCCGGTGTATGCCCTGGCGTATGAAGTATTTGAAAGCACAGTCCAATCACTTCAAAATCTTCCTCTTCATTTAAGCTGATTGCTTCATGGTAAGTATATCCACTATTGACAAATGGCATGGAACCATTTTGATTAGCATCCTTTAAAAAATCTTGTTCTGCCTCATAGACATACACATCAGCGGGATAGATTTCGCGAATCTTATCAATGCCCATAATATGGTCAAAATGTCCATGAGTCAGCAGTATTGCCTTTACTGTGCTAATGTCTTGTTTTAAGTAATCCAACAAACTCTTTGAGGTTCCGCCGGGATCAATGACTACCCCTTCTTTTGTCTCCTCATTACAAATCACATAACAGTTGGCACCCACTAATCCAACTGAAAAACTTTCTATTTTCATTCTAACCAGTTGTCCTTTCTATATCAATAACGCCCTCTAACTGACGCAGCTTATTGATGATTCTGCCAAGCTCATCTCTTCCATGTACAATAAATCCCACTTCAATGGTTGCCGTTCCCTTGTTACTGGTACGTACATTCATAGACTTTACATCAATAGTTTCTTCTATAAATTCCTTTGAAATTTCCATAAGAAGCCCTTGCTTGTCTCTGGCATACATTTTGATTTCCGCCAGATAGTTACCGCTTTCTTTTTCTGTTACATCACTTTCCCACTCCGCATCAATGAGTCTGGCTCTTTCTGTATCGGATAAGTGAAGCATATTTACACAATCTGTACGATGTATAGAAAGTCCTCTTCCTCTTGTTACAAAGCCAACAATCTCGTCCCCTGGTACCGGGCTGCAGCATCTTGAAAAGCGTACTGCCATGTCATCAATGCCCTTTACAACAATACCGCTTTTAGATTTTGCGATATGTATGCGGTTCTTCGATGCTTCTGCCACCTTTTCAAGAACAGCTTCATTGGTAACAATCTGTTTATGATCTTTGTTGTACTCCTCTACTAACCGGTTTGCCACCTGACCTTCTTTTAAGCCTCCATGGCCAATCGCCGCCAGAACAGAATTCCAATCTCTGAAACCATACTTTTGTTGGATGCTTTGTTGGTATTTTGTCTGAACCAAGTCTGCAGCCGTTAAGCTTTTTGTTTTGAAGTAAGCTGAAAGCATTTCTTTTCCTTTGGATATATTGCTTTCTTTGTTCTGCTTTTTAAACCATTGATTAATCTTATTCTTCGCTTGAGTGCTTTTAACGATATTTAACCAATCCCGGCTGGGACCTTTAGAATTTTGAGAAGTCAACACTTCAATTCGATCACCATTTTGTATCTGATAATCAATATTTACGAGTCTTCCATTTACTCTTGCCCCTACCATCTTGTTTCCAACAGCACTATGAATTGCATAAGCAAAGTCAACTGGCGTGGAACCAGTCGGCAGGTTAATGACATCTCCTTGAGGTGTAAAGCAGTAGACATCCTCTGCAAAAAGATCCAAATCTCCTTTTAGCAGGCTCAAAAATTCCTGGTTATCTGCCATATCTTGCTGCCACTCTAAAATCTGTCTAAGCCAGGTCAGTTTCTCCTCTTCCTGGTTTTTAACGCTCTTTTTGCCATCTCCGGATTCCTTATATTTCCAATGTGCTGCAATACCATATTCCGCTGTTTTATGCATCTCCTTCGTACGAATCTGTATTTCAAAGGGTTGTCCTACCGAACTCATAAGTGTGGTATGCAAAGACTGATACATATTTGCCTTGGGCATTGCAATGTAATCTTTAAACCGGCCGGGTATTGGAGTATATTGTTCGTGAATGACTCCTAATGCTGCATAACAATCTTTTACTGAATCCACAATAATCCGAATGGCAAACAAATCATAAATCTGATCCATTGATTTATCTTGGTTTACCATTTTTTTATAGATACTAAAAAAGTGCTTTACACGCCCATTGACCTCTGCCTTAATCCCCGATTTCTCCATTTCCGTGGAAACATCTGCCACAATCTGCTGAACGAATTCTTCTCGTTCCATTTTGCGGTCATTTAATTGTTTCACCAAATCAAAAAAGACTTCCGGATTGGAATATTTCAAAGAAAGATCATCTAGCTCTGTCTTAATCTTTGATATACCAAGTCTTTGGGCAATTGGAGCATAGATATCCAGAGTTTCTCTTGCTTTCTCCTTTTGCTTCTCAGGAGTCATAAACTCCAAGGTTCGCATATTATGAAGGCGGTCAGCCAGCTTTATGATAATGACACGAATATCCTTTGCCATGGCAAGGAACATTTTCCGCAGGTTTTCTGCTTGCTCATCCAGCTTATCTCTGGAGTAGCTTAACCGTCCAAGCTTTGTAACACCATCTACGAGAAGAGCAACCTCTTCTCCAAACTCTTCCATCACCTGTTGTATCGTAATGGTTGTATCTTCAACTACATCATGAAGAATACCTGCCGCTATGGTTTCCTTATCCATTTCAAGATCAGCCAGAATAATTGCTACCCATAAAGGATGTACAATGTATGGTTCGCCGGATTTACGTACTTGAGGCCCATGAGCCTTTTGTGCCAGATTATAAGCCCTTTGTATCATCGTTATATCTGCAGAAGGATGATATTTTTGGATACGTTCCACTAACAAATCAAAAAGCTTCTGTGGTTCTTCATAATCAACTGGTGCTTTTACGGCATGCCCATCTACAATCTCCAAGCCTAATGCATTATCATTGGTCAAAAATTCCGGTGCCACTTTCCCATCAATTGATTCATACGTTGTTTTGTTTGACATATACACTCCCCCTTTCTGCTTTTTCACGATGACTATTTACCTTCGTAGGCGATAATCGATTCCACATCATAGCCTACTAATTTATCTCTTCCCTTTAGACCCTTAAGTTCCATTAAAAATACTGTCTTCACGACAGTGGCTCCCAGACTTTCAACTAAGTTTATAATTGCCTGATTTGTACCTCCCGTTGCCATTAAATCATCTATAATAACCACTCTTTGTCCTGGCTTTATTGCATCTTTATGTATTTCCAAAACTCCAGTACCATATTCCAATTCATATTCTACGGATACCGTTTCTCTTGGAAGCTTACCTTCCTTACGCACTGGGATAAAAGGTTTGTGCATATTATAAGCAATCGGAACACCAAAAATAAAGCCTCTGGATTCCGGTCCTACAACCAAATCAAAGTCAATCCCTTCTAACTTCTCTTGCATTAAATCAACTGCCAAATGTAAGCCATCGGCATCCTGTAATATACTTGTCACATCCCGAAAGACAATTCCCGGTTCTGGAAAATCGGGAATGCTCAATACATAATCTTCTATTTTCATTTTCTAAACTCCAACTCTTTTCTCATTTTTTAGATAAAAGAAGTATATCATTGTTTCCTGGGTTTTTCAAACAATTCTATAGTTTGTAATCACTATTTGAAGAGTTTTATATCCATTATATTCATTCACTTGAGGGTAGTAGGTAATATTCATCTTATTTCCTTTACTTTTTTCTTGCAATTCCTCAACATTCTGGAAGGAAATAAAGTCTATTTTATCTCCTTTTCCATCTTTTATAATGCCTTTTAAAACGTTCTGGTTCTTTCCAATAATATCCCCTTTTATTATCTCCACGCCCCGCAAAGCAAATACTGGTTTTTCGTTTCCTTTCCCAAAAGGCTCTAAAAGGGAAAGCTCGTAGATAAATCTTTCACTTACAGCCGAAAAAGGAAGTTCCATATCGATTCGTATCACCTTTTTAAAATCATCTGGAGACAGTCTTGCATTACGATTGATACGAGCTGTGAATTCCTCAAGGTTTTCTTTTGGCAGACTGAGGCCTGCCGCCATCTTATGTCCACCATATTTTGTCAGTAAATCCTTGCACTCGTTAATTCCTTCATACATATCATAGGCCTCTATCGATCTGCCCGAACCCTTCAAGCCATCCTTCCCATCGGTCAGGACAATAACCGGGTGGTGATATGCTTCCTTAATCCGCCCAGCCACAATTCCTGCAATACTTTCATGACAGTCCTTTAAATACAATACCAAAACTTTAGCCTCTGGACTCTCTCCCAGACTTTCTACCCCTTTTTTTACCCCTTGTTCGGTCATCTCTTTTCGGCTGTCATTTAAAGCCTTTAGTTCTTCCGCCAGGAGCTTTCCTTCTCTTTCATCCGTAATCTCCAACAGCTCTAAAGCTTTCTTTGCAGTACTCAGCCTTCCACTGGCATTCATCACCGGTCCTAAAACAAATCCAATATGATAAGTTCCAATGGATTCTTTTGTAAGATTTGTTGCTTCAATCAATGCATTAAGACCTATGTTCTTCGTTTTCCGGATACGGGCCAATCCTTCCTTCACCAGAATGCGATTTTCCCCCACTAAGTCCATCACATCTCCCACTGTTGCAATGGCCGCATTTTCAAGTAAATCATCCATTTCATCCACGTCTTTTCCTCTTATTTCACAAAGAGCCTCTATCAATTTATAGGCGATTCCTGCTCCGCATAAATCTTTAAATGGATAATTACAATCCTCCTGCTTTGGATTCACAATCCCATCTGCTGCTGGTAAGATATAAGTCCTTTCACCGTCTTCCATTTCATAAGGTACTTCGTGATGATCTGTTACAATAATCGTCATTCCAAGATTTTTCCCGTAATCAATAGCTTCCTTGGCTGCAATCCCATTGTCGCAGGTAATCACCGTATCAACTCCATCATGATAAGCTCTCTCGATTAGCTCTTCATTAATTCCATAGCCATCTTTCATACGGTCGGGAATATCGCTATCCACATTTCCACCTAATCGTCGAATTCCGGTGAGTAAGATGTACGTAGCATTAATTCCATCAATATCATAATCCCCAATGACCCGGATTTTCTTCCCCTGATCAATTTTTTCCGTCAAAATATCCAGTGCTTTGTCGATATCCTTTAAGAACATCGGATCATTTAAATCTGAAATACTTCCCTCCAGATACATCTGAATGTCGGACATTTCTATGATATTCTTATTTCGTATTAAAGAAGCAATTCTTGGACTGATATGAAATCGGTTTGCGATTTTTTCAAAGTCCCCGCCCTTTCTTTTTATAATCCACTCTTCCACTTTGTATCTCCTATCTGTTAAGAACAGAATGGGCTGTCGCTTAGCGACAACCCTTTCTATGTGATGATTTTTATTTATCTTTCTTTTTTCCCAATGTCTTCATGGTATACCAAAGTAATCCGGTAATACATACAGAAGAATAGGCTCCCCATGCAATACCTACGATCAATGGCAGGGAGAATTCTTTAATGGAACTTACTCCAAGAATATATAGAATAATTACCATTACGACTGTGGTAAGGTTTGTATAAACACTTCTTGTCAGTGTCTGATTAATACTAAGATTTACAACCTCTTTATAATCCACCTTCTTGGTCTTCAGTTTCATCTCTTCTCTGATTCTGTCAAAGATTACAATCGTTGCATTAATAGAGTAACCCACAATGGTAAGAACCACCGCGATAAAAGTATTTCCTACCGTAATTCTTGAAACGGCATAGAACAGTACCACAATAGCAACATCATGTAACAACGCAATAATGGCACTGGTTGCAAAGGTTAATTCCTTAAATCGCAGCCAGATGTAAAGAAGCATACAAATCGAAGCAACAATTAAGGCCATAGCCGCATCTTTTCTCATTTCACTGCTTACAGTAGAACTGATATTTTCCGCTGTAATTGTATCTTTCTCTGCTCCAAACTGTTCAACCAAAGCATTGTTCAGAGCTTCTCTTGTTGCCACATCCAGGGTGACGGTTTTAATAATAACCTGGTTTGTGTCTGCTACTCTTTGAATCTGTACATTTTTATCCTTTGTTACATCTTCAATCACAGGTACGATTGTTTCATCAATTTCATCCAGTGAGTATTCCTTCTCAAATGTTACATTTGTAGAAGTTCCTCCTTCAAATTCAAGGCTATATGCGAATGCTCCCTTTCCATTTACTTTGTTGAATCCCATCACTCCAACCCCTACTACCATTACAAGGATGGACACAGTAAAGAAAATTTTTCTCTTTCCAACAAAATCAATTCCTTTTCTTTCTTTCAATGGGCGGTAATAAAAACTTTCTTTGCGTATACCTAAACCATAGAAAGAATAAATAACCAAACGCGTAATAAGCAAGGCTGTGAACATCGACACAAGAATACTGATTGCCAGGGTTTGCGCAAAGCCTTTTACCGTTCCTGAACCAAGCATCCAAAGAACTGCTGCTGCAATTAAGGTCGTAACATTTCCATCAATAATTGCTGAAAGGGCTTTACTAAAACCTGCTTTTAATGCATTCTTAACTGTTATCCCCTTACTCATCTCTTCTTTTACACGGGCAAAGATAATAACATTGGCATCAACTGCCATACCAATACCCAGGATAATACCTGCAATACCTGGCAGTGTCAGCGTGACTTCAAAAGCATTTATGATTGCCAGAACAAGACCAATGTATACTAAAAGTGCAATTCCTGAAGCCACTCCGGGAAGCTTATATACCCAAATCATAAATAGAATGACAATAATCAGTCCAATTAATCCCGCTAATAAACTGGTGCGAATTGCATCTTCACCCAGTTGCGCTCCTACAACATTTGAACGCAGTTCTTCTAACTCCAGCTTCAACCCACCGATTCGAATGGTGGATGCAAGTTGTTCCGCTTCCTCAAATGTGAAGTTCCCCGTAATTTGAGCCTGTCCTCCAGTAATCTCTTGATTAACTCTTGGACTGCTAATGGTTTCTCCATCATAAACAATGTTAATTGGCTTATTAATATTTGCTTTTGTTGCTTCTGCAAACTTCGTAGCACCTTCTGATGTTAATTCAAGCTGTACATAGTAACTTGTATTATTCAAATCATCATTTCCTGACTGTGCTTTTGCTGTCTGTATATCAGATCCGCTTAGTACAACTGTTCCATCCTCTGCTGTAAATTCCAGAGATCCCGGTTTTCCAAGATCCTCTAAAATAGCGTTGGCATCTGTTACACCTGGTATTTCAATATTGATACGATCGGCACCTTCCTGATAAACGCTTGCCTCCGTACTATATCCTTCCACACGCTTTTGCAGCTTGTAGATGGTATCGCTCATTTCCTCTGCTCCAGGATCTTTGTCCTTGACCTGATAGGTAACGCTGACACCACCTGCAAGATCCAAACCACGTTTAATGTTTTTCGCTGCACCGGTTTGATTTTTTCCAAACCCAAAAATTGCTGTAAAGGCCAATAAGCCCAGTAAGATAATGACTAATAATAAACTTAGTACGCTTTTCTTTTTGTTCATGTTCTGTTTCCCTTTCATTCCTCTATTTGATTTTTTCTGCCACCTTCATCATAATCCCACACTCCACGCGTTTTCTTTGCATTTCGCATCCGATTTCGTAGGATTTGAAAAGGTCCTTATGAAAATTGTAGGAGTTTGCCATGCACCCGCCACTGCAATAGTATTTAGCAAAGCATTTTTTACACTCCTCTTTTGAAAAAACATTACATCTGCGGAAATCATCCGCTATTTCAGCTCTAACGATTCCTTCCTCTACATTTCCCATCAAAAATTCTTCCTGCCCAACAAATTGATGGCAAGGATAAAAGTCTCCCCACGGAGTAACGGCCAGATATTCTGTCCCGGAGCCACAACCGGAAAGCCTTTTAGAGAGGCATGGACCACCTTCTAAGTCTATCATAAAGTGGAAGAAATTAAAACTATTTCTTTCCTCTTCTCTGCGTAACATAATTTGAGCCAATTTATCATATTCATCCTTGATTTTACCCAAGTCTTCTTCCCGTATTGCATAGGGGTCATCTTCCCCTCCTACTACAGGCTCCATAGACATTTGTTCGAATCCTAAGTCCGCAAAATGTAATACATCTTTTGAAAAATCCAGATTGTCTCTCGTAAATGTTCCTCTTATGTAATACTTTTCCTGATTCCGGCTCTCTGCAAGCTTTTGGAATTTGGGGACAATTAAATCATAGCTGCCCTTTCCATTTCGAAAGGGGCGCATCCGGTCATTTACTTCTTTTCGTCCATCTAAACTTAGTACTACATTGTCCATTTCCTGATTCAGGAATTCGATGGTTTCATCGTTTAAAAGCACACCATTGGTTGTCAAGGTAAAACGAAATACTTTATTGTGTAAAGACTCCTGGCTTCTGCCGTATTCTACAAGTTCCTTTACCACTTCCAGATTCATCAGTGGCTCACCACCAAAGAAGTCCACTTCCAGATTCTTTCTTGTTCCTGAATTTGCAATCAGAAAGTCCAGAGCCTTCTTACCAACTTCATAGCTCATTAACGCTCTTCTGCCGTGATACTCTCCTTCTTCTGCAAAACAGTATTTACAGGCCAAATTACAGTCATGAGCAATATGCAGACAAAGTGCCTTTACCACAGTCTTTCTTTCGGCAACTTGAGGTAAAATCTCTTCGCTTACATCCTTTGAAAAAAGCTGCTCTGCCTGAATCAATTCAATAAATTCATCCAGAATTTCTTTTCTTTCTTCTTGATTATGGAAATAGGCCTCTTTTTTATAGCTTTCTAACTCTTCTGCTGTAAAGTCTTCGAACTCTTCTTTTTTTTCTTTCACATAAGCAAGGACCTCGTAACTTTCATCATCTAACAGATGAATTCCTCCGCTGCTTACATCTATTGCAATATTGTATCCGTTGTTTTTATATTGATGTACCAAAAAAATTCTCCTCTCACGTTTTCCAATAAAAGAGGGCTGCCACATATTTGTCATGTAACAGCTCCTCATACAATCATATCTTTATTCTCGATTATTTCTTCTTTTGTTCACAAGTCTGATTGCCCACGGTACAAGAAGTTTTGCATGCAGACTGACAGGAAGTCTGACATTCTCCACATCCGCCTTTTTTGATTGTACTATTCAAAGTTTGTTTGTTAATTGTTTGAATATGCTTCATAACCATTCCTCCTTCGCTTTCTAAAGAGCTTTAAATATTATAGCATAGAATTGGTTGAAATACCAAGCATTTTATACTAATATAGAACTATTAAACAGATGGAGGAAATCACATGAGCAAATTAGAAGAAGTCCGCGCTGACATGATCAGTGCCATGAAGGCTGGTGACAAGGACACAAAGGAAACTCTTTCCATGCTTTTAGCAGCATTGAAAAATAAAGTAATTGATAAACGAGAGGATTTAACCGGCGAGGAAGAAATACAGGTTATCCTAAAAGAAATCAAGCAAACTAAGGAAACCATTGAAATGACACCTGAAGATCGTACCGATATCATTGACGAATGCACCAAAAGAATTCAAGTGTTAGAACGTTATGCTCCTAAGATGATGGATGCTGATGAAATAAAAGAAATTGTAAAAGGTGTTTTAGCTGATTTAAACCTTGATGCTCCTACTGGAAAAGACAAAGGGCTTATTATGAAAAGTCTGATGCCTAAAGTAAAAGGAAAAGCAGATGGAAAACTTGTAAACGAAATTGTTCAGTCCTATATGGCGTAAAAAGAGGAAGCCTAATTGGCTTCCTCTTCTGTTTGTTCTACTTGTTTAATTGTAACCTTAAGGCTTTGAAAGTCTACCTTCTTCCAGTTTCCTTTGTCTACCTTTGTTCCTGCATCTTTTACCCATTTCTCAACAGTGGTTTTATAGAGTTCGCTTTTTCGTTCCTCAACAATGCTTTCTTTCTTTGCATCGGTTGCTGTCCGGTCTAACAGACTGGTTACTCTTCCTACATAAACAGCACTGTCTGATTCGATTGCCTCTGTTGTTTCCCCTGCTTTTAATCCCTCTGCCGCAGCTAAAAGATCTGCATTCACACTGGTGCTTTCACTGTCAAATGTCACGGTTGTTGCCTCATACCCTTTTTCACTTGCATAGGCCTTAAAATCCTCTGCCGTTTTCCCTTCTGCTGCAAAGGTTTTTGCAGTTTCTTTCAAGGCGGTAATCTCATCTTCTGTCAGCTCTTTCGACTGTCCCTCTTCATCTGTTACCGTAAAAGGAAAGCTTACGTAATCCATACTCTTTTGTGCCGCTTCTTCATCACTTACTTCTGAATCTGCCTTGTTGCCAATAACAGTACTCATCTTTTGGTTCAGGGTCAACATTTCCAGAACACTTTCCACAGATTTCGTTGAACCACTTACCTTCTCCAAATCATCTTCTTTATTTGCTTTTACGAAAGCCTTTGCCGCTTCCTTAATCTTCGTGCTTTCTTCCTCCGAAATTCCAACGCCTTCCTCTTCTGCATGATCTTTTAAAACTGCCATCTGCTCCAGTTGGGTTAGAATGTCTTTTTTAACACTCTCTTCGTATGTGACACCTTCTTCTGCTTCCTGCTTCCACATTTCTTCTCCCAAATAGCTGGAATAATATGTTTCCCACTGAGCTTGTGTCATTCGTGCATAGAAATTCGCTTCTCCCAGAGTCACTTCATTTTTCCCTACCGTTACTACTGTTGCATCCTCATTTATTTTTGATGAACATCCAGTCAACAAGGATACTCCAAGTATACCAGATAATAAGCACAAAATTATCTTCTTTTTCATAACATATTGCCTCCTAAAGTTTGTCATTCTATTGCATTATATCTCTTTTCCGCTTTTCAATCAATCCTTTTATTGGTATAATCATTTTTATGAATATTAAAAACAAAGTGTCATATAAATCAATTTTATTTTGGAATCTGACAGGAAGTATCATAAATGCCCTTGCTTCCGTCATACTGTTAACAGCCGTTAACCGCATCCTGGGTATTAAATCCGGTGCTGGAGATATCTTCAGTCTCGGGTTTTCAATCTCCCAGATGATGTATATATTGGCATGCTATAATGTGCGTATTTATCAGTCTACTGATGTGACTGGAAAATTTTCTTTTAATGATTACTTCATCTTCCGTATGATTACCTGCGCACTAACCATTGCAGCATCCACCGTATACATCTTGTTCCACGGATATGAGGGCTGGAAGTTTGGTGTCATTTTCCTTCTTTGCATCTATCGTATCGTAGAAGCTTTCTCCGACGTTTTTCAAGGAGTATTTCAGCTGAAGGAACGCCTGGATTTGGCCGGAAAATCCATCGCTATAAAAATACTTGCAGCTTCAACATTTTTTATACTTTCTTTACTCCTGTCCGGTGATTTGCTGATAAGTACTCTGTGGTTCTTTATTGGAGGCTTGCTTTTCTTTTTCCTCTATGATATTCCTATCTACTTAAAGATTGCGAAAGAATATCCGGAGGAACGCCTAAACCTGCGAAGCTTTTCATGGAGGAATACAAAAGAATTATTTATTGTATGTTTCCCTCTTTTTTTAAATGGCTATCTCTTAATGGCTATCTACAATGAGCCGAAACTTGTGATTGGTTCACTGACGGAATCAGGTCTTCTCTCCGTAGGTGCCCAAACCTATTACAATATCTTGTTTATGCCAGCTTTTGCTATGAATCTGCTCATTATTTTTTTTCGGCCCTTTTTAACCTCTATGGCAATCCATTGGAGTAGAAAAGAATACAAAGAGACCTACAAAAAGCTGGGTGCTATTTACGCAGCAATCCTTGGTGGTATGGTGGCCGCACTGATTCTTGGATACTTTTTGGGAATCCCTGTTTTATCTGCTGTATATGGAACAGGCAGCGGGTTATCTCCTTATCGGAGTGAACTCATGATTATTATTGTTGCCGGGGCAATCAATTCATTGTCTACCATTACTGATCAGGCCGTAACCTTAATACGAAAGCAGCACCTTTTGCTGGGGGTATATCTAATCGCTTTGCTTTCTGCGAAACTGCTCTCTTCGAGGCTGATACCGGTACTAGCATTAAAAGGGGCTGCCTTGTCATTTTTCTTTTCTTGCCTGATTATTTTAATTTTTACACTTTTAATCTTTTTTATTTGTTCTCAACGCATGATACGAAAAGACTCTACTCCATAATTTCTTCTATCAATGAAAGAATTCTCTCAACTACAGCAAGAGGGGATTCTTCTTTCTTTTTCTTCTGCTGTTTAGCAATAAATGTTGGCTTAGGCTCTCTTTTTAGCGTAATAACATCTTCATTTTTCTGAAGCCATTCCGCAATTTTTTCCGTAATAACAGGAGCATCTTCTGCCATTTCAAAGTAAAACATATTTTTCTTTTGTTCTATCGAAACAATAGAAAGACTGTGAGCCTTTGCTTTTAGTAATGCCACCTCAATCAATATCTCTGCTTTTTTCGGCAAATCACCAAATCGATCTATCAATTCTTCAATTAAGTCTTCTTTATCTTCCTGATTCTCAATTGTTGCGATTTTTTTGTATACTTCCAACTTATGATTGGCATTCCCTATATAAGTATCCGGTATCAAGCCATCTACTTCTATATCGATTGTGGTTGTAAAAGCTTTTCCACTTCCTTCACCCTTGAAGTGCTTGATGGACTCTCGCAGCATTTTCACATACAAATCATATCCCACTAAATCCATATGTCCATGTTGGCTTTCTCCTAAAAGGTTTCCCGCTCCTCGTATTTCCAAATCCCGCATCGCTATTTTAAATCCACTTCCAAGATCCGTAAATTCACGAATTGCAGCCAATCTTTTTTCAGCCTCCTCTTTTAAAAGCTTATTTCTTTGGTAAAGCAAAAATGCATACGCCATTCGGTTCGATCTGCCTACTCTGCCTCTTAGCTGATACAATTGAGACAAGCCAAAGCGATCTGCATCGTGAATAATCATTGTATTTACATTGGGAATATCCAGACCTGTTTCAATAATTGTAGTAGAAACCAGTACATCAATCTCTCCATTAATAAAGTCCAGCATAATGCGGTCCAGCTTATCCCCTCGCATCTGTCCATGAGCATAGGCTACCTGCATTTCCGGAACCAGCTTCTGGATGCGGTTTGCCATTTCAATGATATCTTCTACACGATTATAAACGTAGTATACCTGTCCGCCTCTTGAATACTCTCTTTCAATTGCCTCCCTTACCATCTCGTCATGGTACTCCATAACGTAAGTTTGAATTGGTATCCGTTCATTCGGTGCCTCTTCCAAAACACTCATATCACGAATTCCTATCATGCTCATATGAAGGGTTCGTGGTATTGGCGTAGCTGTTAAAGTCATAACATCTACATTTTCCTTTAATTGTTTTATCTTTTCCTTATGCTTCACACCAAAGCGTTGTTCTTCATCAATAACCAACAACCCTAAATCTTTAAACATAATATCCTTACTCAAAATACGGTGTGTTCCAATGATAATGTCAACCAGTCCCTTTTTAAGATTACGTATAATCTCTCTTTGTTGACTGGCACTTTGAAATCTGGAAAGCATTTCAACCCTTACCGGATACTCCTTAATTCTTTGTACAAAGGTATTGTAATGCTGTTTGACTAAAATGGTTGTCGGCACTAAATAAGCCACCTGCTTATCTTCCTGAACGGCTTTAAAGGCTGCTCGAATGGCAATCTCTGTTTTCCCATAACCCACATCTCCACAAATAAGACGATCCATGATTTTTTTGCTTTCCATGTCTCGTTTTACATCCTCTATTGCATGCAGCTGATCCTCTGTTTCTTCAAAGGGAAAAAGCTCTTCAAACTCTTTTTGCCACGGGGTATCTTCCTGGTATTGAAAACCTTCCTGCATCTGTCTTTTTGCATAGAGTTCCACTAAATCCGTTGCAATTTCATCAATAGCATGCTTCACCTTCGACTTAGTTGTAGACCAACGGGTAGAACCCAGACGGTCTAGTCTAGGCTTCTTTGCATCGCTGCTGGCATACTTTTGAATCAAGTCCAATTGAGTGGCCGGTATATAGAGATTTCCGTCCTTGGCATAAGTTATTTTCATGTAGTCCTTGGTTACCCGGTCTACTTGGATTTTTTCTATGCCTTGATAAATTCCAAGACCGTGGTTCTCATGTACTACATAATCCCCCACCTTCAGTTGTGAAAAGCTGTCAATGACGCTGCCTTCTTGTTTTTTTCGCTTCTTTTTCTTTTTTTGTCTGCCGAAAATATCACTTTCTGAAATTGCAATAAATTTAATAGAAGGATACTCATAGCCCGCCTTTATATGTCCATAGGCCGTCATAATTTCCCCTTCTTTAATATCCCGTTCTGTCTCTTCGCTATAAAAACTCTGGAGATTATAGTCTCTTAAATCTTCCGCAAGTCGTTTTGCCCTTGATCGGGAACCAGATAAAAGCAAAACACGGTATTTTTCTTTTTTATACCGTTTTAAATCTCTGGTGAGCGTTTCAAAGCTCCCATTATATGGATTAATACTAACGGAATGAAAAGGATAGGCTCCTTTCGTTTTGAATCCACTCTTTTTCATATCTAATGTATAAAAGCCTACCGAAGAAAACTGATTCACCCTTTGAATCACTTCTTCAGGAGAAAACAGCAGTGCTTCCAAATCTGTTACTTCAAAGCCTTCTTCTATTCTTCGCTTACTTGCTTCGATATACTCTTCATCAATTCCTTCTGCTTTTTCCCGCAGCCGAATTGGTTCATCCAAAAAAAGAAGCGTATCATCTCCTTTAAAGTAATCCAGAAAAGAACAGACTCTTTGATGATTCATCCCTTCATCTGCAGGATAGATAAATACTTCATTCAGTGTTTCAATTGATCTTTGGGACAGTGAATCAAAACTTCTAATCGAATCAATTTCATCTCCCCATAATTCCACACGTATGGGAACTTCTTCGGTAAGAGGAAAAACATCTAAAATCCCTCCCCTTACTGCAAATTGAGCAAAACCTTCTACTTGCTCAACTCTTTCATATCCAATACGGATTAAATCCATAGATAGTTTTTCTAAATCCACCTGATCCTCTATGGAAATTTTGATCATTTCTTTTTGAATCACATCCTTTTTGGGAAGAGCGTCCATACATCCATCAATCGTAGTAACAACTGTGATTGGTTCCCCACTTATAATCTTTTGGGTGACCTCACTTCTTGCCTTCATAATGTCCTTACTTCTTAAATCCGCCTGATAAAACAGCAAATCCTTAGGGGGATAATAGTAAGTATCTTCATCTAACATTTTAATCTCTTCCAGGATTTCTTTTCCCCGTCCTTCCGAAGCCGTCAAAATCACTTTGTATTTATAGTTTTCTGAAAGACCATAGATCATGTGGCTTCTGGCAGAAGGTACAATTCCACTCACTTGTACCATGCCTTTTCCACTTTTCAACTCCTTTGTAATCAACTCATATTCTGCCAATTCTCCCAATGGCTCTAAGATTGCCTTCATTTTATTCCTCTTCTTTACGAATCTTTGTATTATATATGTTCATTCCTCTGTCAATCTCATCCCGAAGAATATAGGTAATCGCCTCTCTTGCATTTTCATACCCTTCTTCCATCAGTACCTTCTCATTTTTACTGAAATGTCCCAAGACATAATCTGCCAGATCATACTTTGGTGGTTTTTCACCTACTCCGACTTTCAAACGTGGAAACACCTCACTATTCAAATGAGAAATAATACTTTTTATTCCATTATGACCGCCTGCACTTCCTTTTTTCCGTATGCGCAGCTGTCCTACCGGAAGACTAACATCATCATAGATTATGATGAGTTCTCTGGCTGGATCAATTTTGAAATAATCCACTAATCCCCGTATACTTTCTCCACTTAAATTCATATAGGTCTGTGGCTTGACTAGAATGACCTTCTCCCCTTCAATAATCCCCTTCCCAATATAAGCTCTGCTTTTCTTTTGATCCACGGAAATCCCATAATATCCTGACAACTTATCAATCACATCAAATCCAACATTATGTCTGGTACCATTATATCGCTTTTCAGGATTTCCCAGTCCTGCAATTATATACATATTCTTCCTCCAAGTAAAAGGACTATCGCAAACCGTGCAACAGCCCTTTTTGATTATCCTTCTACTATTAAATATTGTCCATTGGGAATAGGGAAAACCTCTGAAGCCTCTTCCAGCTCATCTAAACTCATATTTCCTACATCGATTCCCATCTCTTCAAGATATTCTTGTACCTCTTCGATACTGTCTACCACAACTGCCATACAATCCTCCAAAAAGGCCTCTGCCTCTGGAGCATTATCTGCCACCGGTTCATCAAAGAGCTTTCCCTGCTGTTTCAAAAAAGCCTCTACTACCTCTTCACTATACTCATACATTCCTTATCCCTCCCTATAACGCTTTGATACATTGATATAGCTCTTCTGGTGAATCCACCAGTTTCTTCGCCCCTGCGGCTTCCAGCTCTGATTTTTCCCGAAATCCCCAAGTTACAGCTATTGTCTTTAACTGTGCGTTATGTCCTGTTTTTACATCAACCTCTGAATCACCAATATAAACACAGTCTTCTTTGCTTAATTTCATCTCTTCAACAATTTCCAGAAGAGGTGCTGGGCTGGGTTTTCTTTCCACACCTTTTCTCTGTCCATATACTGCATCGAAAAAATCTTCTCCATACAGCTCATAAATCACCTTCTGTGTCTGCCTATGAGGCTTATTTGACAATACCGCCAGCTTATACCCTTCTGACTTCAACTGCTTGAGTGTATCCTCCACTCCTGAGTAGGATTCAACGTGATATGTGCAATGCTCATCAAATATACGTATGTAAATTTCAATTGCCTCTTCAATTCTATCCTGATCAGCTCCTGCAGCCGCTATTGATTTTTCCAAAAGCACCCTTGCACCATTCCCTACAAAGGAACAGCACTGCTGCTTTGATATCATTGGCAGATTCATCTCTTTTAACGTCTTTTCTACTGAATAAACAAGAGATTCCAATGTATTTGCTAAGGTTCCATCCAAGTCAAATATACAAGCCTTCATTTTATTACCCTCCATTTTTTTAATCATAGTATGAAAAGAGTAAAAATTCAAGACTTTTTAACTCCATTTATGAATCAGATTATCAATCTGATCTTTTAGCTTAATCAATTCCTTGTTTGCAAGCCCCTCATTTTGATAAATCAGCTCAACTAATCGTTTTGCAGAGACTAAGGTATTATTAAATATTGCTTGATTTCTACTCTGTTTCTTTCGTTCCTTCATCCTTGCAGATATAGGAATGCCCTCTTTAATAAGCTCATTGCTTTTCAAATCATAGACTGCTCCTGAAAACGGTGCATACGCCTCGAACTTTAACTGATTTTCCACATGCTGGGCAAATGTATCCGTCACCGTATCTTCCCCATGGACAACAAATACTTTTTGAACCGGAGTATCAAAACCAGAAAGCCAGTCCAGCAGTCCCTTCATATCTGCATGCCCACTTACACCTTCCAAGGATACAATTTTCGCTTTTACTTCGACACTTTCACCGAACAGACGAACACTTTTTTCTCCTTCCAGTATGCGTCTTCCTAATGTACCAACGGCTTGATATCCCACAAAACAAATGGTACACTCTTCTCTCCAGAGATTATGCTTCAAATGATGACGAATGCGGCCTGCTTCACACATACCCGAGGCAGATATAATGACTTTCGGCTCAAAACCTTCATTGATTTTTTTCGATTCATCGCTGGTAACCGTTGTCTTTAAACCTGGGAAAAGTAATGGATTTCGACCTGACCGAATAATTTCCATTGCTTCTTCGTCATAGTTCTCTAAATAATTTTTCCCGAAAATCTGAGTGGCTTCAATTGCTAATGGACTATCTACATAAACCTTAAAATCGGGATATTCCGGCAACAAATTCTGATCTTTTATTTCCCGAATGAAGTAAAGCATTTCTTGTGTACGTCCAACTGCAAAGGAAGGAATTACAACATTTCCCTTTTTTTGAAAGGTGCTTCGGAGTATCTCGGTAAATTTCCCGGTATAATCCACTTTTTCCATCGAATGCAAGCGCTCTCCATATGTAGATTCTACAACAATATAATCTGCATCCTTAATCTTTTTGGGATCCTTTAGGATGGGTTGATTCACATTTCCTATATCCCCTGAGAAAACAATTTTTCTCTTTTCATCCCCCTCTGTAATAAACACCTCTACAGCAGCAGATCCCAGAAGGTGTCCCATATCTGTATATCGCACGGATACCTCATCACTAATTTTAACGATTTCATCATAAGGCACCGGCGCAAACAGCTTCATTGCATTTTCTGCATCAATCATATTATAAATAGGCAAATAAGGTGCTTCTCCACTTCGTTTTGCCTTCCTGTTTCTCCATTCCGCTTCAAATTCCTGAATGTGAGCACTGTCACGAAGCATAACATTACACAAGTCTCTGGTTGCAAAAGTAGATATAATCTCACCTTTAAAGCCCTCTTTCACCAGCAGAGGAATTTTACCCGAATGATCAATATGAGCATGGGTCAAAAGAACATAATCAACTTCTAAAGCCTCTATCGGCAACTCTTGATTTTCGTATAAATCCGGACCTTGCTCCATCCCGCAGTCAATCAGGTAGTGTTTGTCTCCCACCTCCAAGTAATGACAGCTTCCCGTAACCTCGTGGGCCGCACCAATAAACATTAATTTCATACTAAACTCCTCCTCTCTTCGATTGAAAAAGGACTATCTCAAAGATAGTCCTTGTTGTTTATCATTTTATTTCTTAAAGAAATCTGGGATTTTGATATCCTGTTCCTTCACACTACTCTTTGGCGTCTTCACATTGTTCAGAGATGGTGTTGTACCACCCAAAGGTTTTTTTACACTGCTATCAGAACTTCTTGTAGGTGCAAAACCTAAATCCAAATCTTTGCGTATTGGCTTTCTCTCAAAGTTTGTACTTGGCTGAACTGGTTTTGTCTGCCCTTCCAACCGGCTCTTTAGCTTTGAAGCTGTTCCACCTTCATTATGAAGACCTGTGGCAATAACCGTAATCGTAGCTTCATCAGCTTTCGAATCATCATACATAGCACCGAAGATAATGTTCGCTTCTTCACCGGCCAAATCCTGAACATATTCAGCTGCATCGGATGCATCCATTAAAGTAATATCTCCAGATACATTAATAATAACATGGCTTGCGCCTGCAATAGTTGTTTCCAATAAAGGACTGGCAACAGCTTGTTTTACTGCTTCAAGTGCCTTATCGTCACCTCTGCCTTGTCCAATACCAATATGGGCAATACCCTTATCAGTCATAACGGTCTGTACATCAGCAAAGTCAAGGTTAATTAAGGATGGAACATTAATCAAATCCGTAATACCCTGGATACCTTGTTGTAAAACTTCATCCGCTTTCTTCAATGCTTCTGGCATCGTAGTGCGTCTATCTACAACCTCTAAAAGCTTGTCATTTGGAATAACAATCAGAGTATCAACAGAATCACGAAGCTTTTCAATACCTGTAAGAGCATTGTTCATTCTGGTTTTTGATTCAAAACGGAAAGGTTTTGTAACCACACCTACCGTCAGAGCTCCCAACTCCTTTGCAATTCTTGCTACTACTGGAGTTGCTCCCGTTCCGGTTCCGCCTCCCATACCGCAAGTTACAAATACCATATCAGCACCTTTTAAAGCTGCAGAAATCTCTTCTGAACTTTCTTCCGCTGCCTTTTCTCCAACCTCTGGCTTTGCTCCCGCGCCAAGACCTTTTGTGATTTTCTCACCTATCTGCATAAGTGTTGGAGCTTTACTAAGCTGCAATGCTTGTTTATCTGTGTTTATAGCAATAAACTCGACTCCTGCAATTTGTTCATCGATCATTCGGTTAACGGCGTTATTACCACCTCCACCAACACCAACAACTATTATTTTAGCTGCTGCTTCTGATTCATTCGTTTTAATTTCTAGCAAGGGTTCGTCCTCCTTTGTTCGTCCTTATCATCTATACTTCCCACTGGGTATTTTCTCTGATACACCTATAGTATATAATATAGTTTTTTGTGTAAAATTTCAATAACTTTTGCCTAATTTCCCGAATTTTTCTGCATTTCACTTAACTATCGGGAGGAATCTCACCTTTTTTGAAAGTAATTGTATGATTCCCTCTTTGATAATCCTCCATATGAAGGGTGCCTTCCTGACCTTCTAATTTTTCAATTATAGGGGGAAGCTGTAAAATCTGATCTTCACTTACCTTAGTTCCCAGATTCACATACACCGCTCCGTAGTATACATAAATACTATTATTTTTATAGACTACTTTATCTGCATGAATCTCTTGTGTCTGCAAAAGCCTGGTTGCTTCTAACAATTCTTTAAAAACTTCTTTCTCTTCTGTTTTCAAAGATTCATATAAATTCAATTCTCCAATTTCAACTCCTTCTATTAAAGGAACATCAATTGTATGTGTATTACTTTTTAGAACAACCATTCCCTCCCCATCAAAATAAAAAATACCATTTTCATTTTCAATATAGCCAGAAACAGTCTTTTCCTTTACATGAACTTTTAAAACCCAGGGTTTCCCTATGCTTACCTTTATCGAATCTAAATGAGGAAGACTTTTTCCTTTTCCAAGCATGTACTTCCCACAAACATATAACGTATTCGTCCCATATGGATCCTCTGTAATTAATTCGGTAATTGAATTTGAGTCCGTATACTCATTTCCCGAAACCTCAATTTTCTGAATGTGAAAGAAAACAAAAAGTGACAGAGCAACAATCCCAATTCCTATCAATGCAGTGAAAAAATGATAGATTCTTACACTCAACTTTTTTTTCCTCAAATCATCTCTCCCCTTTGTTTAAGATATAGAATTGACAATTTCTTTAAATTTATCTCCTCTGACCTCATAGTTCGGAAACATTCCCCAACTGGCACAGGCCGGTGATAGAAGGACTGCTTCTCCTGGATTTGCAATTTCTGAAGCTAATAAAACAGCCTCTTCAAAAGTGTCTACAAGAGTATAATCCAAAAAACCTGCTTTTTTTGCAGTCTGAGCGATTTTCTCTTTCGTATCACCTATCAATATCAGCATTTTAACTTTGCCGTCAAAGCTCTCAATCCACTCTGTATAAGATGAATCCTTATCGTATCCCCCACCGATTAGAACGGTTCTTCTTTCCATTGCCTGAATTCCCTTAATCGCAGCATCTGGATTCGTACCCTTGGAATCATTATAGTACTTCACGCCCTTTACTTCTTTAATGTATTCAATTCGATGGGCAACACCTTTAAACGAAAGAACACTCTCCTTTATGATATCAAATGGAATGCCCGCCGCAATCGCTATCAATGATGCAGCCATTACGTTTTCCATGTTATGGTCTCCTAAGATATGCAAATCCGCTGTATTACAGAGAACCTTAATATCTTCATCCATTTTACAAATTATTTTTTTATCTTTCAGGTACATTCCTTGATCGAGAACTCTCTTACTGCTAAAGTATACTTTCTTTGCAGGAATACGTTTTTCGATTTCCTGTGTATAAGGATCTTCTTTATTCAGAACACAAAACTCCTGACCATCCTGATTCTTTGTTATGGAAACCTTTGCATCAACATAGGCTTCCATTGTATGATGCCGATTCAAATGATCCGGTGTAATATTGAGTATTGCGCTTACCTGAGGTCTGAAACGATCTATTGTTTCCAATTGAAAGCTGCTTATTTCCGCTACTATTATCGAATCTTTTGTTGTCTGATCTGCGACCAAAGTATATGGATTACCAATGTTACCTACCACAAAAAAATTCTTTGTATAGCGTTCTACAATCTCACCCAACAAGGTTGTGGTTGTGGTTTTCCCATTCGTTCCCGTTATAGCAAGGATTTTCCCTTGTCCACAGCGGTATGCAAGTTCAATCTCTCCAATGATTTCTACGCCTTTTTCCTTCATCTCCAGGATTTCAGGCAAATCAGTGGGAACCCCTGGACTTAATATTGCCATATCCAGTTCACCGATAATCTCTCTTGGAAACTCACCGAGATAAATAAGAACCTCTTTTTGAAACTCTTCTTGTATTTTCTCCCGGATCAGCCCGTTATTACTATCATAAAACCGGAGATTTCCTCCATGATTTTCAACTAATTTCCCGGCTCCAATCCCGCTTTTCCCAAGACCGTATACCAGTACATTCTTATTCAACAATTTTTTTCCTCCTTACATTGCCATATAAGCAATCCCACAAAGTATTGTTGTAACAATTGTAAACACCGTTACCACTCTTGTTTCAGACCAGCCCAGAAGTTCGAAATGATGATGAATTGGTGCCATTTTAAAGAAGCGCTTCCCACCTGTTTTTTTAAAATAAGTTACCTGTATCATCACAGAAACTACTTCAATTAAATAAACCAACCCAAATATAAGGATGAAAAAGGGCATATTCAGCATATAGGCAGCACCTGCCACAAACCCTCCAAGAGCTAAGGAACCAGTATCTCCCATAAATACCTTAGCAGGATAGGAATTAAACAGCAAAAATCCCATAAGTGCACCTACCATTATCAGTGCAATTGGTTCTATCCCACCATTTAACACCACCGATGCCACACTCAGAAAAATAGCAACCGGGATGGTCACACTGGATGCAAGACCGTCTAGTCCGTCTGTAAAATTGGTTCCATTTACCGTTCCCAAAACAACAACAAAAAGAAGGGGTACAAAAAACCATCCAATATTAAAGTATCTGCCTTTCAAAAAGGGGATTAATATTTCAAAACTGACATCGGTCAGAAAATTCACATAGAATGCGAAAATGATTGTCACCAAAAATTGCAAAACCAATTTCTGCTTCGGAAGTAAGCCATCCGAATCTTTTTTGATTACTTTCAAATAATCATCTATAAATCCAATGAGTCCAAATCCCACAGTAGATATAAGCACCGGTACAATATGGGGATAGTCTCGTACAAAAAAGAGAGAAACCAACACCACACTACTTAATATCATTACTCCACCCATCGTCGGAGTTCCTGCTTTTTTTAGATGAGATGCCACACCCTCTTCTCTTTCCGTCTGTCCCATTTTCATCCTTTGTAAAAACGGGATTACAAAAGGTCCCTGTATGGCACATATTATAAATGCAGCAATTCCTGCAAGTAAAACTTTATTATCCATTTTGTCTCTTCCTCCTCTAACTTACAAAGTATACTGCATTTCATGTTTTTTTTCAATGTGTTCTTTGGATTCCTAAATAGGGGAAGATTTCTTCCATGATCTGTCCAGCCATTATAGTTGCATATCCTCCTGATGACTGAGAACCCACATTTGGCTCATCAATCACTACATAGACTAAGACCTCTGGGTTGTCCTGGGGCGCATATCCAATAAAGGACTGGACATGTTTTCCATTCCCTCGGGGAAGTTTTTCCGCTGTTCCTGTTTTCCCTCCAATATCATATCCTTCAATATTAGCCGCTTTACCTGTTCCGTCTGTTACAACTCCTCGTAAATAATCCTTAACTAATTCACTGGTTTCCTTGGAAATCGTCTTTTTCAAAAGAATGGGCTCTATGTTTTCCGTTACGGTGCCATCTTCATTTTGAATCTGTTTTACTACGTGAGGTTTGTAATAATCGCCTCCATTAATAAGGGAGCAAAAACCTGATGCCAATTGGTTCATCGTAACCGTAAAGTTCTGTCCGAATCCATTTGTTGCAAGGGTTGCATCATCCATATTGTCCACAGTGTACAAAAGACCTTGTTCTTCTCCTGGCAGATCGATATTGTTGAACTCACCAAATCCAAATTGTTCTTGGATGCTTACCATATTTTCACGCTCCAGCTTTTTCGCAATCTGCATCAACCCAACATTACAAGAATTTTCCATTACTTGTTTTAAGGTCTCTGTCCCGTGGGCTGTTCCTCCGTAACAAGTTATATTAAACCCTCCTACGTTCAAGCTTCCCGAGCAGTGAAAAATCTCATCGCCACTCAGAACACCCTTGTCAAGTGCTACAGCAATTGGAAAGGGCTTAAAGGTAGATCCTGGTTCAAAAGGTGTGTTTACACAGAAGTTATTCCAAAGACCATTTAGCTTGGTGGTTTTTTCCTCTTCGTCCATGCCTTGCAGCTCTTCTTCCGTATAATAGCTGCTCAGATCTCTGGGGTTATTTAAATCATAGCTGGGATAAGTTGACATTGCCAAAATTTCACCATTTTGTGGATTCATTACAATGACACCTGTATTTTTACTTCCACCGCCTTCATTTGGGCCATCTTTGTTCGCTTCGTTAAAATCTCTTACATATTTATCCACAATACTTTGTATTTGTACATCAATTGTTGTCACAACATTTTTTCCATTGATCGGTTCTTTCATCGTACGATTAAATGTCGCTTCTTCATCCTGGTATCCATATCTTCTTCCATTAATTCCATTTAAGACATCATTATAATATGCCTCAATCCCATTACTGCCCACATTACCATCTACTACAAATCCAATCGTACCGCATGCTAATGTATTGTAAGGATAAGAACGTATATAATCATCCTCTAACCAGACACCTTTTACGTATGGGTTATTCTCTGTATCATCTACAATTTCATTGAACTGGGTTGCAACCTCATAGGAAATATCTTTTTTCAGAATTTGATAACTGCTTCCCGGATTTGCTTCCAGTTTTTCTTCCACTTCTTCTTTTGGAATCTCAAATATCTTTTCAAGAACCTCTAACGTAGGTTCCTTATACTCTTCCTTGCCAAGTAAAACCTTTGCATCTAAAATAACGTTATACACTCTCTCACTTGTGGCAATTCTCGTACCATTCCGATCCAATATATCTCCTCTTTTAAATGCAATTGGCTGGTTCGAAAACTCTTGATTATCCAAGACTATTTTTTTGTACTTATCTCCATCCGATGCATTTATTTTTGATATAACACCCACTAAAATGAGAAAAACCAGCAATATTGACACAAATAATATCGCTAGTTTTTTTTTCATAAATTTTTCAAAAATTCTTTTTTTCATAGCGTCTCCTACTTGGTTCCTATTTCAGATTTTACAACTGTCCCCTTATCAGGAATGTTGTTCACCTGTTCTATAATATCACTTGTAGGGCAGTCATAGCGAATAATTTGTTCCGGCATTGCATAAACCATTCCAAGTTCTGAAATAGCTCTATGTCTCACCGTCTCTAAAGTAATGGAATCCTTAATCGCATTTTCCTTCGCATTATTTGCTTCCTTCAACGAGGCTAGCTCTTCCTGTTTTTCGCTAATCGCTTTGGAAGTTTCTGTTACCTTAGACTGCACATTTATAAAGTTCACACACACAAAAAGAGTAATAACTGAGGCAATAGCCAAAAAAAAGACATATCCTGCATTCATCTGACTTTCCCTTTTAACGTTTTTACTCGTTCTAGGACTTCTATTCTGTTTCTTTACCGGTTTTTTTTCCGGTTTTGGTGTATATGCAGGCTTTGTCACTACGTTTCCATAAACGTAATTAGCTCTCTGGTTTGCCATGGTTACTCCTTTCAAATATTCTTAATTTCGCACTTTTGGATCTCGAGTTTTCATTTAACTCTTCTTCTCCTGGCAAAATCGGCTTTCTTGTAATCACTTTCCCTTTTGATTGATTTCCACAAACACATATTGGGAAATCCGGAGGGCACGTACAAGGATTCTCAGCTTTTCTAAACAGCTGTTTCACGATACGATCTTCTAAAGAATGAAAGGTTATAATGCATAATCTTCCACCTGGATTTAACAAATCAATCATATCCTCTAAGGTGTTTCTAAGAACTTCTAATTCCTTGTTCAGCTCGATTCTAATTGCCTGAAAAGTTTTTTTCGATGGATGTCCGCCCTTTTTTCGTATTTTCATTGGTATAGACATCTTTATAATTTCCGTTAACTCATTGGTAGTATCAATGGATCTGTTCTGTCTTTCCTTGACAATATTTTTTGCAATGTTTTTCGCAAATTTGTCTTCTCCATAATCTCGTATAATGCGATACAAATCCATTTCACTATAGGTATTTACGATGTCCCTTGCCGTCAATTCCTGACGTGTATCCATCCGCATATCCAAGGGAGCATCTTCCCTGTAGGAAAAGCCTCGCTCCGGAGTGTCCAGTTGATACGAAGACACGCCCAAATCAAGGAGAATTCCATCCACTTTGTAAATACCTCTTTCTTGCAGCACTACTTTCATATCCTTGTAGTTACTTCGAATGATAATGACATTTCCATCAAAGGTACTCAGCCGCTTCGTCGCCGCTTCGATTGCCATCTCATCCTGATCTATTCCTATAATACTCCCCTTGTTGCTCAGGTGTTTACACACTTCAAAAGCATGCCCACCTCCACCAAGCGTTCCGTCTACATAGCTTCCATCCGCTTGAATGTTTAAACCGTCTACTGTTTCGTGCAAAAGTACTGATGTATGTTTGAATTCCATTTTCTCTCCCTCTAGAAACTGAAACCGCTGTCTTCAAGACCAGAAGCCAGTTCTTCAATTGACTCCTCAATCTCAGCACTTTGTGCCTCCCACATAGCTCTGTCCCAGATTTCGGCGTGCTTCCCCACACCAACGAAAACAACTTCTTTATCTAGTTTCGCAAAATCTCTGAGCGCCGGCGGGATAAGTGTCCTTCCTTGTTTATCCAGGTCTGCATCATTTGCACTTCCCTGTATAAACCTGGCAAGCTTTCTTGCCTTTGCGTTGGTAGTAGTAGACAGTTCATTTAATCTGCGTTCAAAAGTGTTCCATTGCTCTTCAGGATATACATTCAGGCAATTATCCATACCTTTTGCAATGACGAAATTCTCCCCTAGATCATCACGCATCTTTGCAGGTATCATCAATCGGCCCTTTGCATCAATATTATGACGGTATTCCCCTTTCAGCAATGTACTCACCTTCTCCCTTTGAAGTAGATTTACCACTTCTTACCACTTTTTGACACTTTCTACCACTTGAAACCATTTTACCTCATATTATAAGCATAATCAAGCCCCAAATTTCTTAAAAAAGAATAAAAAAAAGAGTTTCGCATCTTGCAAAACTCTTTTTTGAAACAATTCACTTTATTGCACTTGTTCAGGACTGTTTACTCTCCATACCATGCTATTCCTTCGTATTTCCATCCTTGGCTCTTCAATACATTTACCTCGTTTTGATCCAAAGTATAATGGTGAGATCCACTTTTCAATCCCGGATTAAATAAACGATAGACGGTTTTCGTACCACCTGAATTCCAGGCAACACCTTCGTAATTCCAACCGTGCTTACTCTTTAAGGTTGATACTTCATTCCAATCCGTTGTGTAATGATGATCCTTTAAAACAGGATTGTATAAACGGTAAACTGGTGTACCTGTCTTCGGCGGATACCATGCCACGCCTTCATAAGTCCCCCATCCCGTTTGAACAAGGTAATCCCTTTCTGTTGCACTGGCCGTATAAAAATGCTCATAATTTCCCGGATTATACAAACGATACATTCCAGGGTCTTTATCGTATTTTGTCAGTCCATATTCTTCGATTATCCGATTCAAGGTTGTATTGTATGTTGGGCTGGTTGCATAACGCCCTTTTAAACAGTCCGTCGCCTCTTTATAAGACTTTGTATTGCTCTTCCAGGCTCCCGAATAATAATAAACACCTGATTGGAAGGATGTGGTTCGAATTACATGCACATTATCCAGCAAAGACTCTCTATAAGAAGGATACTTTCGGAATGCAGCATTAATCTGATACCATCCTCCTTTTGAAGCATCATATTCTGATGTAAGCATCATAACACTCTGCCCATTGTAACTTCCCTTAATTCCAAACAAATTATAATTCGGTGCTTTTGATAACGAGCTGCCACCCCAGCCACTTTCACAAATCGCCTGGGCAATCATGACAGAGGCATACATATCATTTTCCCTGGCAGCCTTCTCTGCTAAAGGTGCAATCTGGTTGATAAAACTTTGCTGTGAGCCAATAGCCCGTGCATACATCCTGCCTTCTGCTGCCTCGTTCATTCCCTCTTCCATGGATGAAGGGGAAGCAAACATCAAATTTCCATACTCGTCATACTCATCATAAGACTCTACAACTTCCGGCTCTGCTTCTGGCTCTTCCGGCTCTTCTGTTTCCCCTATCGCTTCTGGCGCTTCTCCCTCGGTTATCTCCTGTACATTCTCTGATACATTATCCTGAGCAAAAGACAAAAGACTGGTCGATGCCAAGCTCATAACCAACACGCCGCTGCACAATAATCTCTTAATATTCATTTCTCCCTCCTATGAATATATAATCTCCCCTTATTCTGCTGACTCTATTCCATTTAAATAATTATTCACTTCAGTATAATCAACCTCAACGCTTTCAACCGGCTTGCGATTTTCAATATATCTTACTGTTGATATTCCACACCAGGCAATAAGACACAGTCCTACAAGAGAGTAGGCAACTCTTTTTGCCATCTTTATTCTCTTTTCCTTTTGTACCTGAGCCTTTCTGTTAATCTTACTCTTTTTATAACGTTCTACCTTTTCCTGACTCATCTATCATATCCTCCAACTTTTTTCTTTTTCTATATTACCACAATTATTCCGCCGTTGGAAGCATACATTGTGCTAATTCCCCTTGTATCCAATATAATTACTTCTTTTACCTTTGTTAGCTTGAGAATCATTTCCTTCACTTGCAGCGCTCTTTCTTTACAGTTGCAATGAGAAATAGCCAATATTTTTGAAGAAGAATTTTTTATTTCTGGAATGATCTTCTTTACCATACCTTGCAATGCCTTATTGATTCCTCTTCCCTGTCCCAATTGCTGAATCGTGCCTTCCGGTGTCGATCCAAGAATCGGCTTAATATTAAGGGCTGATGCAACCAAAAGCTTAATCCCTGTCAGTCTTCCGTTCTTCCGAAGTGTATCCAGGTCTTCAAGCACAAAATATGTGTGCTGCTCCTCAATATAGCTTTCCACTGCTTCCACTAAAGCCGCAAAATCAAGTCCTCTTTCTTCGCACTCTCTTATCTTAAGGGCAATTAATGTTTCTCCTACTGATGCCGAATTTGAATCAAAAATATGAATTTCTTTTTCTCCATCCTCTTCTTCATACATTTGCTTCGCTAAATTTGCGCTATTATAAGAACCGCTTAAATTGGAAGAAAGTGTCACAACGTATACACGCTTTTCTTCCCCCTTAAACAAGTCCATATATTGTTCCGGAGAAGGACAGGCACTTCTTGGGCACTCCTTTGACTCCTTTGCAATCTTGATAAATTCCCCTTGATTAAAACTTTCATCATCTACAATATGATAATTCTCAACTAAAATTGACAGAGGAACCGATGTAAATATACCCGATTCCTTCATTTCTTCTGTTAGTTCCCCACAACTATCTACCAGTACTTTGTATTCCATATAACTCCTTCCAGAGTTTATCGCCCTAGGTTTAAAACTCTATTTCATGTAGTATTCAATACTACAAGAATATCATATCCCTATTAAAAAGAAAACCCCCTAATCGAATCGTATCTTTCTGGAAATACCTAAAGCGATTCCCATTTCTGCCAACAGGAATAAGGTGGACGTTCCCCCATAACTTACAAAGGGAAGAGTAATACCTGTTGTGGGTATTACATTGGTCACAACCGCCACGTTTAAAATCACCTGAAGTCCAATGTGGGCAAATATCCCCGTTACAATCAGTGCACTAAACAAATCCGGTGCATTCTGGGCTATAAAAACAAGTCGATATAAAAGCAAACCGAAAAGTAACAGTATCATGATTGCTCCAAATATCCCTAATTCTTCACATATTACCGACAAAATCATGTCATTTTGTACTTCCGGTATAATCATCTTTTGTGTGCTGTTTCCAAAGCCTTTCCCAAAAAGACCTCCAGATCCAATGGCATACAGGCCCTGCATCACCTGGAATCCACCTTCCGCTGCATGCTCTTCCGGCTGGAGCCATACTACGATACGACGCATTCGGAAGCTGTCACTTGAATCCAACGTTGCTCCTATATAAAGAACTGCGATTGCCAGTAACGCAATTCCAGCCATTGCAATGGCAACATATGGTTTTGCATTAGGATGGGATACAAAAATTACAACTGCACCAATTCCAAATATTATAATTGCAGTACTGAGATTTTCCGTAAAGAAATAAGCTGAGAAAGCTGCAAATCCCGCCACTGCTAAGATTTTAAAACTTTCCTTAAATTTCCGGTATTTTTTTCCCATTTGAATAATAAGAGCAGGTATCAGTAAAATAACTGCAATTTTTGCAATTTCGGATGGCTGCAGCTGTTGTCCTGCCGGAAGCTTAATCCACCTTCTTGCTCCATTTACCTCTTTTCCCAAGGGAGTGAACTTCACCAGAAACATTAAAAATATTGCCACAGCATAAATCGGTGGTGCCAGCTTAAAATAAATTCTGTAATTAATCCTTGATATAATAAACATTCCTATGAAACCTGCTACAGTAAATAGAAGCTGTCTCTTCAAATAGAACATGCTGTCTCCCGTTGTCACAAGAGCGCTGTATGAACTGGTACTATAAAGCATTATCAAACCAAAACACACTAAAAAAATCAGTACTGCCAAGAGGCTATAGTCGAAATATTGCTCCTTCACTATAGCCTTTCTTTGCATTACTGATTTTTTTGTTTTTTTCTTCGTCATCTGTTTCGCCATTTTCTTCTCCATTCTTTCCCTATTATACTGAGAACGGAGGCTAAAAACAAGACTTAGATTTTCTCATGGAAGGTTCGGCTGATCACTTCTCTTTGCTGTTCCTTCGTCAAACGGTTAAAGTTTACTGCATATCCAGATACTCGAATTGTTAAATTCGGATACTTTTCAGGGTGATCATAGGCATCCAATAAGACCTCTTTGTTCAATACATTCACATTCAAATGATGTGCCATCATAGCAAAATACCCATCTAAAATCGCTGTCAGCTTTTTCAAACGCTCTTCCTCTGTTTTACCCAGGCTTTCCGGAACCACACTGAAGGTGTTGGATATTCCATCTTTACAATATTCATAATCCAACTTTGCAACAGAGTTTAAAGAAGCCAGGGCACCATTTTTATCTCTTCCATGCATCGGATTTGCTCCTGGCGCAAAAGGTTCGCCTGCCCCTCTTCCATCTGGAGTTGCTCCTGTCTTTTTACCGTAAACAACATTGGATGTAATCGTTAAAATAGAAAGGGTCGCCACTGCATCTCTATACAGTTTGTTTTTCTTTAATTCTTTATAGAAAAGTTCAACTTGCTCTTGAGCAATCTGATCTGCCCTGTCATCATCATTCCCATATGCCGGATAATTCTGTTCATTTACAAATTCTTTAATTAATCCCGTCTCTTCATCCCGAATGCATTTGACTTTTCCATATTTTATTGCAGATAAAGAATCGGCAAGTACACTGAGTCCTGCAATTCCGAAGGCCATAAGCCTTCTTACTTTCGTATCATGAAGAGCCATTTGCGTTTTCTCATAAGCGTATTTATCATGCATATAGTGTATAATGTTCATTGTATTAACATAGGTCTTCGCCAACCATGGACGATAGATTTCCAGTCTCTCGACTACCTTTTCATAGTCCAGGTATTCTTCGCTGTATACCTCCATTTTAGGACCCACTTCCAAATTCAGCTTCTCATCCACTCCACCGTTTAATGCCACTAGAAGCATTTTAGCAAGGTTTGCTCTTGCCCCAAAAAATTGCATGTCTTTTCCAATCTTCATTGCAGAGACACAGCAGGCAATTCCATAATCATCTCCGTAATCTTTTCTCATTAAATCATCATTTTCATATTGTATCGAGTCTGTATCACAAGAAACCTTTGCACAGTAATGCTTGAAGTTTTCTGGCAAATCCTTTGACCATAATACGGTAAGGTTTGGTTCTGCTGCCGGATTGAGGTTATACAAAGTATGTAAAATACGATAGGAGGTCTTGGTTACCATATGGCGGCCATCCTCTGTCATTCCTGCGATTGCTTCCGTAATCCACATAGGATCTCCAGCAAAAAGCTCATTGTAATCTGGCGTGCGAAGCATTCTGGCCATACGTAACTTTAATACAAAATCATCCATTAACTCCTGAGCGCCTTCTTCTGTCAAGGTTCCATTTTTTAAATCTCTCTCCAAATAAATATCTAAAAAGGTTGTTGTCCTTCCCAGACTCATGGCTGCACCATTCTGCTCCTTAATCGCTCCCAAATATCCAAAGTAAAGCCATTGAATCGCTTCTTTTCCATTGTTTGCCGGCTTACTAATGTCAATTCCATAAATCAAAGCCATATCTTTTAGCTTTTCTAAAAAGCTTATTTGCTGGAAAAGCTCTTCTTGCTGGCGAATACTATCCACATCCATTACATCCTGTGACAACACCGCCTTGTCTTTTCTTTTATTTTCGATTAAGTAGTCCACTCCATACAGAGCGATTCTTCGATAATCACCAATAATACGTCCTCTTCCATATGCATCCGGCAATCCGGTTATGAGTCCTGCTTTTCTCGCCTTTCGCGTTTCTTCATTGTAAACACGGAACACACCATCATTATGAGTTGTACGATACTTGAATTCGTTTTCCACCTCTTCAGAAAGCTCGTATCCATAAGCTTTACAAGCATCCCGGGTCATGCGAATTCCTCCAAATGGATGAATTGCTCTCTTTAAAGGAGCATCTGTTTGAAGCCCTACAATCAACTCTTTATCTTTGTCTAAGTATCCTGCCTGATAGTTTAGAAGAGAGGATGCTGTCGTTGTATCGATATCCAGCACACCACCTTTTTCCTGCTCCTGTCTTTGAAGCTCTTCATACTTTGCCAAAAGCTCTTTTGTTCTCTTTGTTGCCCCTTGTAAAAAACTATGATCCCCATCATATGGAGAATAGTTCTCCAAAATAAAGTTTCTTACATCAATTTCTTTTTCCCAATTTCCTGATTTAAATCCTTCCCAACACTTCATCATATTTACCTCCTGAAAATGTGACATCACCAGCTGCTCCTCTGTTAAAGAAACAAAAAAAGCAGCATCAAACGTGTGATGCTGCCCAGACGGTCGGCTAAACTTATTGCTCTTTATTCCCTCGTGGTTATTCCCACTAATTCCGTCAGTAATAAAGAACCTTTCCTACTAAGGAAACTATACCATCATTTTTCTCAATAATCAAGCTCTTTCTACTTAAAAAAATACAGGTAAATAATAAAGGCTGCCACGAGCACAATCAAGATTCCAAGTATAACCAAAGGTATGATTGATCCGCTCTTTTCTTCTTCATATCCGGCATCTACCATCTCTTTATAACCCTTTTTAACTTTGCGCTCTCTTTTTTCCCTCACTTCCGCTTCCGGAATATTCGAGTACTTTTTCGGTGCTACCTTATATTTCTTTCTACAAGTTAAACACAATAAATACTCCGGATTTTTTTCGCTTCTTTTTAATTCGTTTCCACAAGTTGGACACTTCATTTTCTCAAACTCCTTCTTTATAGTTTTCCTTCAAAACCTAAATCATCCAGTGCTTCTAAGGCTTTTTTCACTTCTTGATCATCCCCGTCCACACTTACCGTTTTACTTTCCAAATCCACGGAAAATTTTAGGTTTTCTTCCTGAAACAATTTTTCAATTCGACTAACGCATTTCATACAATGCATGTCTTCTACTTTTATAACAGTCATTTTTATTCCTCCTATTTCATCAATTTTTGCAACGTATCACAAAGTTCGTCTACCACTTCATCATTACCTTCTTTGATATCTCGTACCACACAGGTATGAATATGATTGGATAGCAATGTCTTATTAAAAGAATTTAGTGCAGCAGATATTGCCGAGACCTGAGTAAGTATGTCTACACAATAGCGTTCTTCTTCCACCATCCGTTTAATACCTCTAATCTGTCCCTCAATCCGGTTCAATCGATTCATTAAATCTTTATACTCTTTTGTATCACGCTGTTTTTCTTTCGTCATTTTCTTCCCCCTTTAATGCCCGGTGTCGTAACATCAATGCATTTCCCACTACCGTCACAGAGCTTAGGCTCATCGCCAATCCTGCAAACATCGGACTGAGCAGTGTGCCGTTGATTGCATAAAGCGCTCCGGCTGCCAGAGGGATTCCCAAGGTATTATAAAAAAATGCCCAGAACAAATTCTGCTTAATATTGCGAATCGTTGCCTTACTCAAGAGTATTCCCTTGTAAACATCGTTCAATGATGATTTTACCACAACCATATCCGCTGAGTCTATGGCAATATCACTTCCGCTTCCAATTGCCACTCCCACATCTGCTCCCGAAAGAGCAGGAGCATCATTAATCCCATCCCCTACCATCATAACAAGTCCTTCTTTTTTCTGCAACATTTCCACAACATTCACTTTTTCATCCGGCAGAACTTCCGCAATCACCTCATCAACATCTACCTGTTTTGCAATTGCATTGGCCGTCTTTTTGTTATCACCTGTCACCATATAGACTTTAATTCCAAGGTTCTTCATTTTCCGAATTGCTTTTTTACTATCTGGTTTTACCGGATCTGCTATCGAAACCAATCCAATCACTTTGTCTTTTGTTGCTGCATACATTGGTGTCTGTCCTAATTCTGCTGCCCTGTCTCCGTCCTGAGCATACTCATTGATTTCAACTCCAAGCTCATCCATCAATTTTTTATTCCCCACATAATACGGAACACCTTCCAGCTTTCCTTTAATTCCCATACCTGTGAGACTTTGAAAATCCTGAACTTTTCCCAATTCCACATTATTTTCCTTGGCTTTCTTGACAATTGCTTCCCCTAATGGATGCTCCGAATTTTGCTCCAGAGAAGCTAAAATACCAAGAAGCTGCCTTTCCTCAATATCCTTGGACAAAACCCCTATCACCTCAGGCTGTCCTTTTGTAATGGTTCCTGTTTTATCAAGAATAATCGATTGAACGTGATGAGCCGTTTCCAATGCCTCCCCACTCTTAATCAAAATACCATGATTGGCTCCTACCCCTGTGCCCACCATGATAGCAGTTGGTGTTGCCAACCCCAGCGCACAAGGACACGCAATCACAAGAACCGAAACAAATATGGTCAAACAAAAGGCTAAATCATGCCCCAACAACGCCCAGGTGCCTGCGGCTATCACCGCAATTATCATTACCCCTGGAACAAAATATCCTGCCACTTTATCTGCAAGCTTTGATATAGGCGCCTTTTTTCCTTGGGCATCTTCCATCATCCTTACAATTTGAGATAATGTAGTTTCTTCCCCCACTCGGTTTACTTTCACCAATATACTGCCTTTGTGATTTACACTTCCGCCAATTACCTGGTCTTCTTGCTCCTTTTCTACAGGAATACTCTCTCCTGTCAGCATTGCTTCATCTACCGTTGTAGTTCCTTCTACAATAATACCGTCCACCGGAATACGTTCGCCTGGTTTCACTAAAACAGTATCTCCTACCTGAATCTGAGCAATTGAAATTTCCGTATATACACCGTCCTTTACTACAGTTGCTGTGTCCGGTGTTAGTTGAATTAGTTTTTTAATTGCATCACCCGTTTTGCTTTTACTTCGTTGTTCTAAAAACTTACCTACCATTACAAGTGTTACCACAACTGCTGCCGATTCATAATAAAGATGGTGAACTTTCGAAGAATCTAATGGGATTCCGATTGTCATAACCAAGCTGTATAGGAATGCACTACCGGTTCCTACCGCAACCAGAGAATCCATATTGGGGTGTCCTTTAAAAAGACTTTTTATACCAACACTATAAAACTTGCTGCCATTTATCAAAATCACCAACGTAAGAATAAGCTGTGTCAATGCAAAGTTCAATGGATTATGATGCATATCAATAATTTGGGGAAGAGGCAAGGGAAATGGTACCATATGCCCCATCGAAACGTACAGTAAAGGAATCGCTAAAATAATATTTACGAAAACCTTCCTTTGGGTTTTCTTCACCTCCAGAGCTAAATTCTCTTCTGCTTTATCTCTTTCCTCTTTGCTCTTTCTGATGTATGGTGTAGCAACAAAGCCTGCACGATCCACCTTCGCAACCACATCCTCATCCTTTACCTTATTTTCATCTAAGGTTATCGTCAAAAGATTTGTTGTGAGGTTTACACTGCTCTTTGTAACACCCTCCATTTTCGCCGTCACCCGCTCTACTGCGCTGGAACAAGCCGCACAAGTCATTCCTTTTATTTCATATTGTTTTGTAATCATACACTTCGCCTCCTTCACATACCCCCGATGGGTATATCGTCATATTATACCCCCACGGGGTGTTTGTCAATAGTTGACACTCTTTTTTTATCCCACTATAATAATTGAAACACACAACAGGAGGATACTCATATGATTTTCAAAAAGATTGTTGCAATTGAGCCAACAAAGCTTTTGCCTGAATGGAACGAAAAACTAAGAGTCTATGGAGAAGAATGTGTTTTTTATGACGACATCCCTTCTCATGATAAAGAAATTATCTCTCGAATCGGTGATGCGGACTGCGTTCTGCTCAGCTACACCAGTGGGATAAATTCAAATGTAATGAAGTCTTGTCCCAATATCAAATACATTGGTATGTGCTGTAGCCTCTATGCCCCGGAAAATGCAAATGTGGATATTCTTTGGGCACAAGCACACTCTATCACTGTAACAGGAGTTCGGGATTATGGAGATGACGGCGTTCGGGAATACGTAGTAAGCGAATTGGTACGTCTGTTACATAACAGGCCTGAGGCTTTGGAGCTTACAGATTTAAACATCGGAATCTTAGGACTTGGAACTCTTGGCACTTTAATCGCGAAAACATTGCGTTTCTTCGGGGCAAACATTTACTATTACAGCCGTACAAGAAAAGAGGATGTGGAACAGGATTTATCCATTCATTACCTTCCTTTGGCTAATATACTGCCTCAGGTAGACATTTTAATTACATGCCTAAATAAAAACGTTGTACTCTTAGGGGAAGACGAGTTTCGTCTTTTTGGAAATGATAAAATACTAATGAACGTATCGATTTCTCCCTCTCATGAAATACCAGCTCTTAAGAACTGGCTTTCCTATAGCGGAAATCTTGCTCTCAGTGATACCCCTGCGGGTATCGGAGAAGAAATCTCTGATTTAAAAAATGTGATTTGCGGAAACAGAAGTGCCGGTTTGACTTCTCTTGCAAAAGTAAGGTTGGCACAAAAGGTTATTCGGAACATTGAATCCTACTTAAGTTAGGACAAGCGAAAAGGACACTGTACAGTGTCCTTTTAATCTTTTTATACTAAAGGATATTTTTCCGTAATCGTTTTTACAATTCCTCTTACTTTCTCAGCATTATCCTCGCTCTGTATCATCAGATAAATACATTCCGCAATTTGCTCCATATCCTCTTCTTTAAGTCCTCTCGTTGTAACAGAAGGCGTTCCCAATCTGATGCCACTGGTTACAAATGGAGATCTTGGTTCATTTGGTATTGTATTTTTATTACAGGTAATGTGAGCAATATCCAATCTCTTTTCAAGTTCTTTACCTGTAATTTCTTCTTGTCCTAAATCCACTAGCATTAAGTGATTATCGGTACCACCAGAAACAATCTTGACTCCTCGTTTCATCAACTCACTTGCCAGCCTTTGGGCATTTTTCAATACTTGCTCCTGGTACTCTTTAAACCCAGGCTCTAACGCTTCTTTTAAAGCAACTGCTTTTGCTGCAATCACATGTTCAAGAGGTCCGCCCTGAATTCCAGGGAATACCGCTTTGTTAAAGTTGAATTTATCTGCCGCTTCCTGATTGCAAAGAATCATTCCGCCTCTTGGTCCTCTAAGGGTTTTGTGAGTGGTCGTTGTCACGACATCTGCGTAAGGTATTGGATCCATATGAAGACCTGCTGCTACTAAACCAGCAATATGTGCCATATCTACCATCAGATACGCTCCTGATTCATCCGCAATTTCTCTAAACTTCTTAAAGTCAAGAGCTCTTGCATAGGCACTTGCACCTGCTATGATAAGCTTAGGGCGTTCCTTTATTGCCAACTCTCTCAGCGCTTCATAATCAATATATCCTTCTTCATTCACCCCATAAGGAATAATATTATAGTATTTTCCCGAAATATTTACCGGAGATCCATGGGTTAAATGGCCTCCATCATTTAAGTTCATGCCTAAAACCTTATCTCCCGGTTCCAGCATGGCAAAAAATACTGCTGTATTTGCCTGCGCTCCCGAATGAGGCTGCACATTTACATAATCACAACCGAAAAGCTTTTTTCCTCTCTCGATTGCCAGGTTCTCAATTACATCCACCCACTCACAGCCGCCATAATAGCGCTTACCGGGATATCCCTCGGCATATTTGTTGGTAAGTGGTGTTCCAAGGGCAGCTAGCACTGCATCTGATACCCAGTTTTCAGATGCGATAAGTTCAAGGTGACTATTTTGTCTTTCAACCTCTTTCATTGTTGCATCTGCAACTTCTGGGTCACATTTTTTTAATTCTTCAAATTCGTACATTGTTTCCTCCTAGGTAATTTGTAATATTTCCCCAGGCTCATTATATCATTATTTTCTGTTAGATGAAAGTGTGACTTCTACTTCTTGCTCGCTGTATTGTCCATCCTTATCTGCTACCTGAATCTTCAGGGTAACCGTTTCACCTGCACGATAGTACTGAAGCTGCTCTTGGAGAACCTCCATGCTGCTAATGGAGGTACCATTCAAGCCTGTAATAATACTTCCCTTTTTGATTCCTGCTTTATCAACTCCACCGCCAGATTGAACTTCTGAAATAAAAACACCTTTTGGCATATTATAAAGCTCTGCATTTTCCTGTGAAATATCTACAATCGATACACCTAGGTAGCCTCGCTCTGACTCTGCAACCTTTTCCTTTGTTTCCTGATTCATTAGATTTGCTATTTCTTCACTTGCATCAGAAATCGGAATTGCATATCCCATACCCTCTACTGTAACGTCACTTGCTTTCACCGTATTAATCCCTACTACTTCACCATTTGCATTTAAAAGTGCGCCCCCACTATTACCAGGGTTAATTGCTGCATCGGTCTGAATTAACTCACTTTCAAAACCATCTAACTCCAGTGTACGTCCCATTGCAGATACAATACCTGTCGTTACGGATTGTCCATATCCCAGGGCGTTTCCAATGGCTATAGCGGGTTCTCCTACCTTTAACTTGGTAGAATCCCCTATCGTTGCAACTTTTATTGCATCCATTGTTTCTTCTTTTACATCTGATTTTTTAACTGCAATAACTGCCAAATCTTTTTCTGCATTTGTTCCCTTAATTTGAGCATCTACGCTTTCTTCATCTACAAAAGATACAGTCAGTGTATCACTGCCTTCCACCACATGATTATTCGTTACAATTAGCAATTCCGTATCATTCTGTTGAATGATGATACCAGATCCTGCACTTTCACTTTCACTCTCTCGGATTCCCCCGAAGAAATCTCTTACTTGCTGTACACTCATATTCGTAATTGACACTACCGATGGCATTGCATTTTCAGCAATTGCAGAAATATCTGAACTTACTGTACTGCCTGAGCTCGTTGTTAACGTAGTACTCTCTGCGGTTTTCGTTGTGGCTGCATCTGCTGAACTATTCCCCGAGGATTGGTATCCTGCAACTTTTGAAATCAAAATGCTAGTTCCCTGAAATGTGATGCCTCCCACCATTCCAAAAATTACTCCAAAGATAATCGCTTTTACCCATCCTGGAGTTGGATGTTTCGGTCTTTCTGGCTTTCTATTTTGATGAATCGGACTTTCCTGATTTGAATTATTGTCCGGCATTTCGTAATAATAATTGTTATCCATAAAAAAACTCCTTTCTTTCTCGTTCATATCCACAGTTTACCAACTACTTGTGTTAAAACTGTGAAAGAAACTTGAAAAAAAGAAGTTTATTCGTTTCTATTCAACGGTTACAGACTTTGCTAAATTCCTTGGTTTGTCCACATCCGCTCCCTTTCCAACTGCGATATAATAACCGAAAAGCTGCAAAGGAATAATTGCTAATGAGTTCATAAGATATTTATTTGTCTTTGGAATGTAAAGAACGTAGTCCGCTGCCTTTTCAACCTCTAAGTTACCTTCCACACTAACGGCCATTACAAAGGCTCCCCTCGTTCTTACTTCTTCCATGTTGCTGATCATCTTCTTATATAAGTCTTTCTGGGTTGAGACAGAAACAACCAATGTACCTTCTTCTATCAATGAAATGGTACCGTGCTTCAACTCGCCAGCTGCATAAGCCTCGGAATGAATATAGGATATTTCCTTGAGCTTTAAAGAGCCCTCCATCGAAATTCCATAATCAATTCCTCTTCCTATGAAGAAAACTTGATCTGCTGCTAAATAGCGATTTGCAAATTTTTGGATATTCTTTTTATTTTCCAGAAGCCTTTCAATTTGCACAGGCAGTCTTTGAATATCATCTAAAATTTCCTTCTGCTCGTCTCCAGTAATCTGTCCTCTGACACCGGCAAACTTTGTTGCCAGTAAGTACAGTGCAATCAATTGCGCTGAATAAGCTTTTGTAGTTGCTACTGCAATTTCCGGTCCAGCCCAGGTATGCATAACACTGTCTGCTTCTCTGGCAATGGAGCTACCCACTACGTTGACAATTCCCAGTACCTTTGCTCCCCTCTTTTGTGCTTCTCGAAGAGCTGCTAAGGTATCTGCTGTTTCACCAGACTGACTGATTACGATTACCAGTGTATCCTCTTCTAAGATTGGATTTCGATAACGGAATTCTGATGCCACATCTACTTCCACCGGAATTCTTGCCATACCCTCAAATACATATTTCGCTGTAACTCCAGTGTGGTAAGCCGACCCACAAGCTACTATCGTGATTTTACGAATCTTCTTAATATCTTCTTCAGACATATTCAACTCTTCGATTACGATTTCACCATTTTTAATGCGAGGCGAAAATGTATCAGACACTGCTTTCGGCTGCTCATACATTTCCTTTAACATGAAATGTTCATAACCGCCTTTTTCCGCTGCATTTACATCCCATTCAATTTTTTTAGATTCTTTTTGAATCTCTTCACCATCCACATTATAAAAAGAGATACTATCTTTCGTAAGCTTTACGATTTCTTCATTCTCAATAAAATAAACATCTCTTGTATACTTTAATACTGCTGGTACGTCTGAGGCTATAATGCTTCCTTCCTGAGTGTGTCCTGTAATTAATGGACTGTCTTTTCGCACAGCATAAAATTCATCTGGATATTCTTTAAAAATAATACCAAGGGCATAAGAGCCTTCCATTCGGTGCATAACCTTTGTAATTGCTTCCAATGGATTTCCTTTATAGTAATAGTCCAAAAGATGTGCAATTACTTCTGTATCCGTATCTGAAATAAAATGATATCCTTTCTTTTCCAGATTTCCTTTTAACTTCGAATAATTTTCAATAATTCCGTTATGAACAACTGCAATTGTTTGTTCTGCATTTTCATGAGGATGAGCGTTTATGTCCGAGGGGGCACCGTGAGTTGCCCATCTTGTATGACCGATTCCTAAAGTTCCCGGAAGAAGGCTTCCTTCATGTGTTAGTTCACTTAGAACCTTTAGTCTTCCCACAGACTTCACTGTTTTAATGTTTTCTCCATCATATACAGCAATTCCTGCCGAATCATATCCTCTATACTCAAGTTTTTCAAGTCCATCTAAAAGAATTGGTGCAACCTGTTTACTGCCTATATAACCTACAATACCACACATATACGTCTCCCTGCTTTTAATCTAAGTCTATAAAGTCTGTGTCTAAGAAATCTTTTTTATGCTCATTCTTTTTTGGCACCTCAAGCATTTCATCTAAATCCTCAATAATATCACTGTCAAATTCCTCTGTCATGCCAAAATCGTCATCGAAATCGTCATCGAAATCATCGTCAAAGTCGTCGTCAAGATCATCCTCTAATTCATCATCAAAATCATCACCGAAGTCTTCATCCAGATCCTCATCTAACTCCTCATCCAATCGAATAAAATCTGTATCTGAACCTAACTCTTCAAATAACTCCATGCTTTCATTTGACTTCTTTCGTGGTGCCTCTTTCTTTCGAATTACTTCTTCTTCCTCATCTGAGTCAATTCCGTATTCATCATACAAATCATCCAGTTCAAGATTTCTATGTCTTAGCTTAACTCCTAGAACAATCAAGAAAATCAAGAAGAATAAAACAAGGGCTGCTAAAGCAATTCCTACAACAAGGAAATACCGATCAACAAAGTCTTTTATTTTACCAACTATTCCGGTTGGTTCTTGCTTCTTTTCTACCTCAGCCTTATCTTCTTTTAATAGCATTCTTTGATAAGTTTCTTCAATTGAGTCATAGCTATATGTCCCTTTATTCCCGTCACTGCTTAGGGCATAAACCGCATAATAATCAGACTCCTCTGTGTTTTGCCAAGCTGGATAATCATGTCCGGCATAAGTCAAAGTTGTCTCCTTATAATAACTTGGAACACTAATCTTGGAAGCATCATCCAATAAAACAATGTAGAAATCATTTGTTACATATATTTGCTCAAAAGGACTGATTCCACCATTGTCAGCGTTATACAAAAAGAATTTTTTGTCACCTTCCGGTGAAGCTAAGTAAATAAGATTTTGTCCGCTTTGCTCCTGTACAACTGCTTTAATCTGATTTCCTTCAAATTGGATTGTTGTTTCTTTAAATCCATCTGGAATATCAATCTCTGCAAAATCCTGTGCGATTGAGTACATAACTCCGTCTACTTCAAGAGTTCCAGCCGCTGTGGTTGTAACCGCCTCCCCAGTATTGGAGGTTTCTGTCGATGGCTCTACCGACGTTTCACCATTTGCTCCCGGTTCAATCGTAATGGTAGAGTTCCCTAACTCAACATTTAAATCTCCAGAATCTGTAGTTGCAGTAAATCCGCTTACTTCAACTTTAGCAGTCCCCACCTGAAGAGCGCGAAAAGTCAAACTATAAGTAATCTTATCCGCTGGCCCTGCTCCGGATATTTCAACACTTCCATTACTTCCTTGTGCATTTGTTCCACTCACGAACTCAATCATTGCCGGGTCATATGCCAAAGTACCTTTCCCTTCATTTATATTACTGTCGGCCACCAGGGTAACCTGAATTGTGATCTGCTCTCCTACTTTCGCTGTGGGATCATCAAAATAAAGTGCGTTTTCTGCATTTGCTTGAATATTCACACATAATACACTGATAAAGAAGATTGCAGCACTTAAAAATCCTTTGCATAGTTTTCTCATCTTACTTCCTCTTTTCTTTATAGTTTTATACTTACTCTGTCTGTAACGGCTCTTCCGGAACAGGCTCTGGTGTTGTTTGCTCTGGCACAGTTTCCTCTTGAACTGGAGTATCAGTTACCGGCGCTTGCATTGATTCGTTTCCTTGCTCATAATAGTTATCTGTCGGAGTTGTATCTGTATATGGAACGTAGAAATCCTCATCTTCATCTGTATAAGCGCTCTCTGTAGATTGCCCTGATGCTCTGGCTGCAACTGAAGCACTCACACTTTTCAAAGTATCCGAAGGCAAATAACCATTGTCTCCAAATAAAAAAGAATGGACTTCTTTTACATTACTCTCCAAAGTAACTGGTACGACCACGCTCCCTACCTGACTGAGCATAGCAAATTCATTCGTACTGGGAAATCCCATGCTTTCTCCCATCTTAAAATGTAGAATATCTTTTGCATAGGTTAGAATATCTGCTAAAGTGAAATTTGTAGAAACCTGTGGAAATACTTTATCGATTATTTTATTCAAGGTTCCAATATTTGCTCTTCTGGTTTTTTCCGCAATCAACTCCAAAACTAATCTTTGCCGTTCTGCCCGTTTAAAATCTCCACCCTCTGTGTAACGTATCCGTGCATAAGAAACTGCCTGTACACCACATAAGTTATAAGTTCCAGCCTCTGGCGGAAGGGCGGTATAGCTTACTCCCGTTACTTCCGAAGTCTCAACACTGTAATTATTCAAATGCCCAATCTCTTCAAGCGTCAGTTCAATTTCAACTCCACCTAAGGCATCAATAATGTCTACTAATGCATTGAAGTTTACTGCTACATATTTGTCTATATTTAAATCCATATTTTTATTGATAAGAGCAATTCCGTCTTCTGGTCCTCCAAAAGCATAAGCAGAGTTTGCTTTATTCAAACTTCCATCCTTTAATTCCAGAAGAGTATCTCGAAAGACCGATACCAGTCTCACCTCTCCCGTTTCCTGATTTAAGCTTGCAATCATAATGGTATCGCTTAGGTTTCCCTCTCCCAGAGTTCCATCTCTTGAGTCCAGTCCGAATAGAGCTACATTGAGATAACCCTTCTCATGAACTACATCCTTTGAAATATCCAGCTCTTTTGCACTCACTTCTTGTTTTTCTATCTTTTGATATTTATTTGCTGCATAAACAATACCAGAGGATAAAAGCAATACTATCAAGCAACTGAATATTGTAATCAGCTTCTTTCGAAAGGACCAAGTTTTAAATCCTTTGTTTTTTCTTCTACCTCTTTGATACCGTCTTCGGTTGTTGCTGTTACGCGCCATCATTAAACCCTTTCACTCGCATATTTTATTCATACATCTTATACTAAATATGGGATTATTTCAAGATACTTATACAATATCTCTACTCTTTCACCCAGTATTTGGGATTCAAAGACATCTTTTGAATCCACACTTTAGGTAAATGTTGGTAACTCTTTCCGAAACGATATCCCAAATATTTACCCCCGCTTAACAGAAATAAGTTTGGTATCAGCATGAGCTTCTTTTCTTTCACCAAATACTTTGCCGTCTCTTTTACTAGCTTAAGTCCTTCCGATTCAGACCTTACATGACCAAAAACTTCCGGAAACATTCCATGAGTTGCACCAATATCAAAATTGCGCTTAAAACTCTCTGTCAAAGATAAATTATGGGAATGATTTACACCTGCCTCAGCTGCATAGACCACCTTATATCCTGCAGTAATTGCTTTGGCAGCGAATAAGGTGTCCTCTGAAAACAATGCCTTTTCTTCAAACCCTCCAAGCTTCATGAAAGTATTGCGGTTATAGGCAGCACACACATTGGAACTGAAATACGCCTTAATTCCCAGTTTATCCACATCTCTTTCATCCTTTACCAATGAAGTCTCTGGATAATTAAATTGCCTGGTAAACACTTCAATAGGATTTGCATCCTCATTTGGAAATTGTCTGCCATAGGCTACCGCCACAGAGGAGTCCTCTAATGATGCGATAAGATTTTCAATCAAATATTCATCTCTGGGAACAGCATCTTGAGTCATATAAACTAAATAATCTGCTTCCGAAAGGCTTGCTCCTAAATTTCTTGTACCTCCATGGTCAAAATCCTCTTTTTGAATCGTATGTATTTCCATATTCTTCTTTTTATTTTCCCACAGAGGCTTCTGTCCAACTTCCAATGTTTGTATCAAGATGATTCTATGAATTGGTTTTGTCTGCTTCTGCAACCCTGTTAAAAGCTGCTTCAGCTTTCTTCCCGGCTTATAAACCGGTATTATTACATCAACCGTATAATCACTCATATTGTGGTTCCTCATACACAGGCTCTTGATATCCCGGTTCTTCGTACCCTTGATCCGTGTAAGCGGAATCTGTATCCGCCGGCTCCGCCACAGCCGGATCCTCATACGCCTTATCAATACCTGTCATATATATAATTTCATTACTGATTTGCACCAACGTTTCTGAAGGCTCATATTCTTTACCTGCAAAAAGCGTGGCATGCAATTCTTCTACATTTGCCTGTAAGTTAACAGGAACAACATAAGATCCTGAATACCCAGAAATGTAATCAGGCGTTTGGTTTTCAAAGGGAAATCCCGTTGTACTTCCCATATCATACTCAATTAAATACTCCGCCATTTGAAGCATTTGCTTCATATCCAGGCTGGTGGTAACTTCTGGTAATACTTTATCTATAATTTTATTCAGCTTAAGAATTCCTGCCTTTTTCAGACCTTGCATGATTTTTTCAAGAACAATTCTCTGTCTCTCTGCTCTTTTAAAATCGCCTCCATCTGTGTAGCGTATTCGTGCATAGGACACGGCCTGCACTCCTGAGAGGTTATAATTTCCTGCCTCTGCTGGTAAGGGTGTGTAACTAAGACCTGTTACCTCCGAGGTTTCAACACTATAGTTATTTAAGTGTCCAATTTCTTCCAAGGTTAACTCAATCTCAATCCCTCCCAATAAATCAACTACGTCTGCTAAAGCTTTAAAATTCACACTTGCATAGTCTTCAATATCTAAATCCAGATTCTTGTTCAGCATATCTACTGCTTCTTGCGCTCCGCCATAGGCATATGCTGAATTTGCCTTATCATATGTTCCATCCTTTTGCTGAAGAAAGGTATCTCGAAAAACAGAAATCAAATTGATTTTCTTATTTTTGTTATCAATACTAGCAACAATAATCGTGTCGCTTCGCACCCCATCCGTTTCACCAATTCTTGCGTCCAAACCAAAGAGTGCAACATTCGTGTAATCATCCAAATTCAAATTTTTATTTGTTACGTTGGTCTGAATGTCCTGAACATTGATTTTGTCCATCTTCATCATTCCATAAGCAACCACACTCAGAACACTTAGAATAAGCACCTCAACCACAAGAAATATCGCTCTTTTTTTCCTTTTGTGTCGTACTTTTTTTTCCTTAACTCTTTTCATTTCCTTCTCCTATAACAAAAGAAAAACGAGTAGACCGATACATATGTCTGCCTCGTATTCAACTGATTATTAACAATTGTTACAATATTGTTACAACTATCTAAACTATAATACAATATTTTTCCATGTACTGCAAGGTTGAAGACCTCTATTTCGAAAGGAACTTCCGAAAAATATTAACCCAAAGTTCCATTTGAATCAGAATATAATTTTTGATGTTTTCTTTCCTGACCTTTGTTTTCCGTACTTTATAAGAATATTTAAAACCACTGATTAATCCTTTAAAATACTCTTTTCCAAATCCTTTTTTCACAAAAAATACATACTTTATCCCAAATCCAATCAGCAAAAAGGGAAGGTTCAAAATTATTTGCAAAGTTGGCATATTCTTATATATCAAATAGATATTATTCCTTGAGGAATAACCAATCTTAAAAAGGTTATATCTGGATCCACTTGAGCCGCTTCCAATGTGATAAACCCTTGCTTTAGGCTCAACCTTGTTTTTATAACCCGCTATTCTGCCTCGATATCCAACATCAATATCTTCCAAATATGCAAAAAAGCTCTCATCAAAAAGACCAATCTTTTTAAAAACCTCTCTTCGGTAGATGGCTGCTCCTGCACAAGCTGCAAATGTATTGATTTCCGTCCTATAGTTTTCTACATCTTTGTCTCTGCCTCTCGCATAAGCCCACCCCATTGCATTGTAAAAAGTACCGGCACTATCTACCTTATTTCGATTGTTATATTGAATCATCAAAGCTTCTACTGAAAACACCTTGTCATTTTTCTTAATAGAAGAAAGAAGCTCTTCCACAAACCCATATTCAATTTCAGTGTCATTGTTTAACAGAAGAACGTAAGGGGTTTTTGCCCTTTTAATCCCTTCATTTACAGCTCTGGAAAAGCCGTAATTCTTATCCAATAGTATGTATTCATAATGAGGATATTCTCTTCTTGCCTCTTGAATGCTTCCATCCTCCGAGGCATTGTCTACAATAATCACGTCTACGTCCAGAGTGTTTTTCTCTTGAATCGAAGACAAGCAATGATTTAGAAATTTGATTCCGTTGTAATTCGGAATTACGATTGTTACTTCCTTCATTTACGCCTCCTTTGGATTATAATAGTAATATGGATCCCTTTTCTTCATTCTTTCCTTATGGATTTTTGATAGTTTTTCTTTGGAAGTCTCCGAAAAATCTGGCAAGCCTTTTTTTCTTTGAATCATCACATCTGAGTTATACACAATGCGATAGCCTTGTTCTCGTATCCGAAAAGCCAAATCCACGCTTCTCTCCTCTTCAGAAAGACCCTTTAGAAATCCACCAGTCAAATCAAATGCTTGCTTTTTGATTAACGCTCCCTTTAAAGAAACGGCTGATACCTCCGAAAACAAGTCACCTCGGTGCATATATCCAGTTAGTATTCTTGGCATTCCCTGAAAAATATACTTCACATCACCTTCTCCAGCAAAAATACCGGCATGTTGATAGCGCCCTTTTCTGTCAACCAATTTCACTCCAACCATTCCTACATCCCTGCGCATCCCAGAAGCCACCAGCTTATCCAGCCACTTGGAATCTTTGATTACCATTCCCTCTTCCAGAAAAACCATAAATTCACAGTCCTTATCCCGTACCTCTTTACGCGAACAAAAGGTCACATTATCATAATCTGTATGAGACTTAAAATAAGAAAAATCTCCCTTTACCAGTGCAAGTACTTTTGGGTTTCCTTTCTTTTCATAGTCAATATGGTAGAATCCCGGATTATTTGTCTTAGACACCTTCCCGGCATCTCCCCAGCGAGTAAGATGATCTGAGATTGCCTTTACACCACTATCATACGCATATGTTTTACTATAGGGATTATCTGCAGTAGAGTTCTCATGCACTCGCCAATGATACAGCACTTTGTCAATGTGTTTGATTTTATTTGTGTTCTCAATGCAGCGAAACAGAAAATCATGATCCTGAGCACCATCATAATCACTATGAAATCCGCCCACTTTCAAAGCAAGCTCTCTTCGCACTACTAAAAAATGGGTGATGTAATTGTTGGAACGTAGTAAATCCAAGTTGAATTCCGGTTTAAAGTTTGGAAGAAAGTGCTCTTCATCCATTTCTTTTATTTTATCTTCATCAGAATAAATCATATCCAGAGAAGGGTCTTCGTTCAATAATTTCACGTATTCAAATAATGCATTCGGTGCCAAAACATCATCATGATCCAAAAGCCCTATGAATTCTCCTTGTGCCATAGAAAGCGCATGGTTTGTATTTTCTGATATTCCTTTGTTTTCTTCCAGCTCCACAACACGTATGCGATGATCCGTAAACTTCTCAATGATGCTCTTATTTTCTTTGTTCCCAGGATTACCGTTCGCAATGCATAATTCCCAGTTTTCATAGGATTGATTTTCCACAGATTTAAGCATTTCCTCTAAATATTTATTAGGTGCGTCATACACTGGTACTAAAATGCTAATCAACGGAACAAGGGAAAGAGACGCTTCTCTTTGACTTTGAAGCGTTTCTTCCCCTGCTTTTTGTTTCTCGTAAAAACTCGAATAATCGAATCCTCTTTGATATACTTTATCCAGCCCCTTGATTAAAAGAGGTTTTATTCCATACTTTTTTAAATATTGAACTGCTTTTTTCAAAACAACCTACCTTTACCTTTATGGGAGTGTATAAGGTGCCTGATGAATTGCAAAGTTTTTATTATAGAAGGGATCTCCGTCTTTCAGAATTTTATCCCAGCGTTCTCTGAATTTGTTAACTTCTTCATCAAACCGTTTCATTTTTTCTAATGTGTTCTCATATCCTCTGGATTTAGATTCATAATGGAACCATTCCGAGAATGCATTGAACACAATGTACTTATCAAGCTCACGGATTCGCAGGCATAAGTCTACATCATTACCTGCCACCTCAAAGATTGGGTCAAACCCACCTATTTCTTCAAATATTGCTCTCTTGGTCATCAAGCAGGCCGCTGTGACGGCACTGTAGTTCCCGTTAATTCTTGCGCGAACCATGTATCCATAGTCATTTCTTCCAATTTCTGTATTTACATGACCTGCATATCCGCCAAAACCAATGACTACTCCTGCGTGCTGTACCGTTTCATCTTCGTATAATAGCTTTGCTCCAACTGCGCCAACATCTTCTCTCATACAGCATCCCAAAAGTTCACTAATACCTTCTGGACTAATAAGCTCTGTATCATTATTTAAAAACAAAAGATATTCTCCTGATGAATGTTCAACACCAAAGTTGTTAATCGCTGAATAATTAAATCCTTCTTTCCACGTAACCACCTTTACTTCTTTGTGTTTCTCTTCAAGCTCCTTGTAATAAGCAAAGGTTTCCTTCTCTTCACTGTTGTTCTCCACAATAATGATTTCCAGATTTTTATAAACACTTTTTGCAAAAATAGAATCCAAACAGCGCTTCAAGTCCTCCCTATGATCCTTGTTTGGTATAATAACCGACACCAATGGGTCTCCTTTGATTTTATACTTTACGTGATACATTCCCCATAAATCCATCATCTCTACTTCTGCATCTACACCAACCCGTTTCAAATGCTCCTCAATCGACTTTTGTCCTGCCGTATAAGCATACATCTTACTGGATGGATCTCCTGCAACAGAATTCTCATGAATTCTCCAATGGTATAAAATTTTCGGAATATGTTTGATGCTTTTTGCCTTTTCAATGCAGCGGAACATTAAATCATAATCCTGTGACCCGTCAAATTCCTTTCTGAACCCACCTATCTCTTTGACTATCTCATGCTTTACAACAAAGAAATGGGTAATATAGTTATGAGAGGTAAACAAATCCGGGCTGAAATCAGGCTTAAAGTTCGGATCTTCATGGATTTCTTTCTCACCTCTGATTTTATCTTCATCCGTATATAAAATATCATATTTCTCTTTTTGCAAAGCCTTGACCACTTCGTAAAGTGCATTTGGTGCTAATTCGTCATCGTGATCAAAGAGACCTATGTATTCTCCTGTGGCAAGAGTTATTGCTTCATTTGTATTATCCGCAATCCCTAAGTTTTCCTCTAAAATTTTATACTTGATCCGGCTGTCTTTCTCTGCATAAGCTTTCAATTCTGCCTCTACAACAGCATCTCCACCGCTTCCATCTGCAATGCACAACTCCCAGTTACTATAGGACTGATTTATAACAGAGTCTATCATCTTCCTTAAGAAGCTCTGGGGCGTCTTATAGGTTGGCGTTACCACACTAATCAGTGGTGCATACTCAAATTCTTTCTTTGCCTGTTTCTCTAACTCATCTTTTGTAGCCTTGTTCTCTTCGAACCATAACTCATAAGGTTTCCCTCCATGATTGATTCGATTAATCAAATATTCCTTAAAGCCTTTAAAACCGTGATTCTGCAGTTGGACAATTCCTTTTTTCACATTGGCTGCATTGACTTTCTTTACAACCGTTTTAACCATACCAACCTTGGTCAAATATTGATTCTTTTTGTCAATCTTATCTGGATCAAAGCTTACTTTTGTATGTTCTACTCCATCTGACAGTATGAGAATTACACTTTCTCCATGTATATAGTTAACATCAATTTCAAAGCCGCATTCCACTTGTGCCTCTTCAATGATTCCCAGCTTTACCAGATCTTTCCGGCTCTGTCTTGCCAAGCGGATATCCTGCTTTTTCTTCGACTGGTCTACAATTGCCAAATTCAAAGGATCATTTGTTTCATAAGAGACAGCCCATCCTCTAATCTTTGCAACGTCCTCATTCACACTTACAAAGTCAATTGCATAGGTAATTGATTTTTTATCTTCCAGCTTGTTTAGGCCTCTCTCATTCAGCTTTAGAATTGTTTTTGCTTCCACTTCTGTCCTTGCAATCAATTCAAATTCTGTTGGCTCTATATCCTTTGGTAACTCCACTGTAATATGAAATCCACACTTCAAATCTGGCTTGTATTTTTTTTCAAACTTCTTTTTTACATCCGAACGGTTGCTTGTCTTGAGTTTAAATACCCGTTTCTTCTGGTTCACGCGGGCAACAAATGTTACCTCTTCTCCCTCTGAATCAAAACACCATCCCCGAACAATAAACAGCTGTTTGTCTGGAAGGTTCTTATATCTTTTTTTATCAATATAATGCTTAATTCCCAATTTCAATATCCTCCTCTTATTTAAAGAGCTTGTAAAGAAAACTCATGAACCCTACAATGTATGCAATAAATACAAGGAGGATTACAAACGTTTCGATATCAAACATCTTCACTAACGTTCTTAAAAACAAAGTTCCCTCAATCTTCTCTTCTCCTAATATAAAGGTTGTATTTTCTTCTTGTTGCGTATGATAAACAAAAGAAAGTCCATTTTTGTCATCCTCATTTTCCCCACGTATCACTAAGGTTAAATTTCTGCCTTTCACTCCCTTAATAGACGAAAAGGGAATTTTATTAAACTTATTATTCTCCGTATCGATTCCCTTTAATGTATTTTCTCCTAATACATCTCCACTTTCTGTATCAAGAAGGGTGAAGTGTATCGTAGTTTTCGAAACATCTCCCACATGTTGAAGCTTAACGCTAACCCCATCTATGGCGTCTTCCTTAGATATAAATGTTTGTTCCATCTGTCCAGACAATACACCCGTTGTAAGAAATGTGTTTTCCTCTAGATTATCATTATAAACTGCATGCTTCTTTTCGATATGTGCGTAGAAAAAGCTAAATATAACAGCAGCTATCAGTAATATAAGTATCTTTAATCTTTTCATCGATTTCCTCTTTGCTATGTATTTTGATATTCTTTGGCTATTTCCTTTGCGTCTCCGTATTTCACCATGTTTCCTTTTTCCAGCCATACAATTTTATTGCAGATGGATTGAACTTGCTCAATACTATGAGATACAAATAGAATCGTTGTCCCTGCATCCATCATTGCCTGGATTCGTTCCACACATTTTTGCTGAAAACGAAAGTCTCCTACAGAAAGCACCTCATCAACAATCAATATGTCTGGTGTTCCAATCGTAGCAATTGCAAAAGCCAATCTGGAAACCATACCAGATGAAAAGTTTTTAATGGGTACGTTCATGAATTCTGAAAGCTCTGAAAACTCCACAATATCCTTGTAGTACTCTCCCATCTCTTTACGGCTGTGCCCTAACAGCGCACCATTCAGATAGATATTCTCATCTGCTGTCAAATCATAATCAAACCCTGCACCAAGCTCAATCAATGGCGCAACTGTACCGTATACCGCCACGCTTCCTTTTGTAGGCTTAAGTACACCGGCTATTGTCTTTAGAAGTGTACTTTTCCCACTTCCATTTAAACCGACCAATCCCACTGAATCACCTTTATTTACTTCAAAGGATATATCCTTGAGCGCCCAGAATTCATTATATGACACTTGTCTTTTTAAGGTTTTTATTACATACTCTTTAAAATTATCAAAACGTTCTGATGACATGTTGAACTTCATGGATACGTGTTCAACCTTCACCGCTAAATTATCATTCATATGAACTCCTATATACTTAGAATAAATGAATCTTGCTTTTTATAAAATACATACAGCCCCAATACAAGCATAACAAAAGACTCAACAATTGCGATTATTACAGACATGGGACTAAATATATGATTGTAAATCATTACATCTCTTACCATACTTAAAATATTGGTTAATGGATTTAACTCCACCAATTTTCTCAGCCACTCTGGCAACTGTGTAATTGGATAGATGACTGGTGTCAGGTACATAAGAGCTGTTGTAAAAACACCATACAAATGTACGATATCCCTGAACTTCACTGTAATTGCAGATAGAATCAAACCAACTCCCGTGGATAAAACAACAAGAAACAGTAAGGGAACCGGAACTAACAAAACACTCCAATGCAATTCTGACCTTGTTGCCACCATTACAAGCAAAAGAGCCGTAAAGGATGCCATTAAGTTAATAAAGCTGGAAAAGATTCTGGAAATTACAAATAAATATTTAGGTACATACACCTTCTTAATCAATGGTCCACTATTAATGATTGATGTCATTGCTCCATTCGTTGCATCTGAAAAGAAGTTGAATACCACCTGACCACTTAAGATGTATAAGGGGTAATTCTCGATTTCAAAGCGAAAAATATTGGAAAAAACCACTGATAGAATAATCATCATAAACAATGGGTTTAACAATGTCCAAAGTACACCTAAAACAGACCTTCTATATTTAATCTTTATATCTCTTGCCACCAACTCATTGAGCAGCGGTCTAAACTTTAAAAAATTCTGTATATAAACCGACATGTTTCCTCCAATTATTTCAAGTCCTTAAGTTTTGACCATTTCTGATCCTTGTCCGAGATGTTTAATTCTACACCTTCCTGGTACGGCCAGTCAATGCCAATGTCTGGATCATTATAGATTAGACCCCCCTCATCATTTGGATGATAGAAGTCCGAACATTTATAAGCAAATTCTGCGGTATCGGATAAAACTAAGAAGCCATGGGCAAAACCCTTTGGAATAAAAAACTGCTTCTTATTTTCTGCCGACAGTACCACTCCAAACCATTGTCCATAGGTTTTTGAATCTGTCCGTAAATCTACCGCAACATCAAACACTTCTCCACTTACTACACGCACCACCTTATCCTGTGGGTGGTTGATCTGATAATGAAGTCCTCTTAGAACTCCTCTCGTTGAGCTTGATTGATTATCTTGAACAAATTCCAGATCAATTCCAGCCTCTTTAAAGTCATTATAGTTATATGTCTCCATGAAATAGCCTCTGTTATCACCGAACACAGCCGGTGTAAGCACCTTTAATCCTTCTATTTCACATGTCTCAACTTGTATTTTACCCATTTCGTCCTCCTGCAAATTCTTCAAAACACAAACAGAGCTGTTGCAAAATGCTTTTGCAACAACCCTTCACTTTATTCGTACATCTCTTCATAATATTTCTGATAATCACCACTGGTTATATTTTCCATCCAGTCCTCATTTTCAAAAAACCACTGAATTGTCTTTTTGATTCCATCTTCAAATTTAGTTTCCGGATACCAGCCAATTTCTTTCTTGATTTTATCTGGCGCAATTGCATAGCGTCTGTCGTGACCTTTTCGATCCTCTACATAAGTAATCAGCTTCTCGCTTACATTTGCTCTTCTCGGATCATTTTCATCCAGCATTTCATTTAGCGTATCTAAAATAATGTGAATGATTTGAATGTTTTGTTTTTCGTTGTGACCACCGATATTATAAGTTTCAAACAGACGTCCCTGCTCCTGAACCATATCAATACCTTTTGCATGGTCTTCTACATACAACCAGTCTCTTACATTTTTTCCATCTCCATAAACAGGAAGATTCTTTCCCTTTAACGCATTGTTAATAATCAGCGGAATTAATTTTTCCGGAAACTGGTACGGTCCATAGTTATTACTTGTGTTCGTAATGTTCGCCGGAAACTTATATGTATCCATATATGATTTTACAAGCATGTCTGATGATGCCTTGCTTGCCGAATAAGGACTATGGGGATCATAAGGGGTATCTTCATAGAAAAAGCTTCCATCATCCTCTAATGAGCCATATACCTCATCTGTTGATACATGTAAAAATTTCTTTCCTTCTTTGTATATATTATCCCCAATCTCCCAGGAAGCTTTTGCTGCATTTAGCATAACCAAAGTTCCTAACACATTAGTTTTTACAAATACATCCGGGTTTTTGATACTTCTGTCCACATGACTTTCTGCTGCAAAATGTACCACCCTGTCAATGTCGTTTTCTTCAAATATTTTATTGATTGCTTCTGCATCACAAATATCCGCTTTTATGAACGTATAGTTTTCTCTGTCCTCTACGCTTTTTAAGTTTTCCAGATTACCTGCATAGGTCAACTTATCTACATTAATGATACGAATCTCCTCGTTGTATTTACGAAACATATAATGAATGTAGTTTGAGCCAATGAATCCTGCTCCTCCTGTTACCAAATAAGTTCTCATAGAACACCTCCAAATTTATTCCTTGACATTATATCAAAGTTTTCAAGGTTTTGCTATAAGAATTATTTTTCTTTCAGATATTTACTGGCATCTTTAAAGAAACTAGCCACAATCAAAATCAAAATAATACCAACTGGCAAGGCCGCAATAATCGTTACAGACTGTAATGATGCCATGGATTCACCTAAAAATATCAGAACAATTGGGAACAAAATAAATAACAAGGACCAAAATGTTTTAATCCGTTTATCTGGTTCCTTTCCAACTGTCAATTGTTTATAGGAATAGAAAGAAACTACCATGGTTAATGCATCAAATGTGGTTGCGTAAAACGCCACCATAGCAACCACCAAAAGAATTAGTCCAACCTCCGTTACAGGCAGAGTCTCAAAAACCTGTATAATCGAGTCCTGAACTTCTCCTCCCTTTGCAATATCTCCTGCCATATCAATGGCACCCTTCATTTGCTGCGACAGACTATAATTTCCTAAAATTATAAAAGACGTATAGGTTCCTGCAAGCCCCCATCCAAACCCACCAAGAACAACATTCTTAATGGTTCTTCCTTTGCTGATGCTTCCAATGAAAAATGGCGTTGCCACGCACCAAACCAACCAGTAAGCCCAGTAAAAAATCGTCCAGTTTTCCACAAAAGAAGTTTCTCTTAGTGGATCCATCCATGTGGACAGAGAAATAAAGTTCTGAAGCATATTTCCAAGAGATGACACGCCTGTTTCCACGATATAACGGCCTTCTCCCCCTCCAAAAAACACATAAGCTAAAAGAAGGAAAAAGATATATCCACATAGTGCTGCTAATCTTGAAATTGCCTTCATTCCAAACCATACGGTAATTGTGTAAATCGCTGCAATTGCAAGCAATACAATAATCGTCAAAGCAATAGATGCAGGGATCTTGAAAACCCGGGCTAAGGCACGCGCTAAAAGAGGTGTGGCAAGGGAAAAGGTTGTAGCCGTTCCTGCTAAAAGTGCAAACACTGCGAACAAGTCAATGGCTTTTCCAAGAATACCATCTACTTTATCCCCCAAAATAGGACGACAAGCTTCCGAAAACTTCTGCTTGTTTTTTCCACGTATATGAAGCATAAACCCAAATGCCACTGCTAATACAATGTAAAAGCTCCATGCAGTAGGTCCCCAGTGAAAAAGCGCATAAGTAGGAGCCCATTTTTGCATTCCACCCATCATTTCTATATGAGATTCATTTGCGTAAAGAGCCCATTCACATAGGGAATAAAATAAAATATCCGCAGCCATAGTTGATGTAAAAATCATCATCCCCCATTTAAATCCTGGAAATTGTGGCTTGTCCAGATTTCCCAGCCTGATTTTTCCATATTTGGAAAAGGCCATATACATAGCACAGACTAGACTTCCAATCCCCAGAAGCATATAGAATACACCCATTTCCCCTCCTAAAAAGGCTCGTACTCCATTGAGTACTTTCGTGGATGCTTCTGGATACCCCATAAATAAAAAGCATAATACTGCTACTAATATGGTAGGAACAACTAAAATCATAAGATCAATTTCACCCAGCAGTCCAATTTTCTTTTTTTTCTTATCCATTATACTGTCTCCTTCTTACACAACTTTTTTTCTTCGTAAATGTATGAATAATAATTGTTTAATGCTTTAAATTCGAATCCGATTGATTCTTGATTTTTCTTCACAGGAATAATATTAATGATTTTATCTTCGCTGCAATGAAGACTATCTGCGATTGATTTTAAAATTCTGCTTCTGGAATCTTTGATATATGAGGGCTCTTTTGCTCTTAAATCCTCCAAAGAATCAAATTCCAAAATCTCATCTTTCTCATAACAGGTTCCATAGAGCATAAGCTCATCGATATGTCGAATATAAATATCTTCCCAGTAAATATCCGTTTCTATTCCCTCTTTATAAACAGAAATAATGTATCCCATCAGTTTTTTCGAAAAGTCTTCCGTGAAGTATATCCAGCCTTTCATAAACCACTGATTTTTTCCGCCAATTGCAACTTGCTTAATACAGCCTGATGCATCCATATCAACACACCACTCATCTGTTTCTCCCAAAGAATATTCCAACGCATAACAACTATTTTCTCTTTTTTCTATGAAAGGATTCTCCACAAAATAGTAATCACCACAGGAGATGTATGTATTCTGTATGTAGTCTCTTCCATGATAAAGAGTTGAATAATTATTCAAACGCTCATAATCTGGGTTGTCAATTAATATCACTCCAAATTTTTCTTTCAGATAATAAAACAGCTCTTTTTTATAACCAATAACCACAACAATTTCTTTGATATTCCCTGCCTGCATTTGCCTGATTTGCCGTTCAATCAGTATTTCTCCTCTGATTTCCAGTAAAGCTTTTGGACATTCGTAGGATAAAGGTGCCATACGGCTGGAAGTTCCAGCCGCCATTATGAGACCGTTCATTACTTTTCCTCCAGATATTCTTTTACGATTTTATAATATTTCTTTGCATATCTATACTGTTCCAGATTATAATCTCCAAACTCTGTCCCCTCAATACGCTTAAATTCACACCAATTGCTCCAGAGGAATCCACAGATTGCCATATAGGCGTAAATCTTTATGCGGATCTCTTCTGTCACATTTCCCTGAAAGTAAATGTCCATCAGATGATCTGCTTCTTCTCTGGTATAACTGATTAGAATTGCAAACATTGCCAAGTCAACATGGACATCCTGCATTGCTGCATACTCCCAATCAATCAAATAAACTTTATCCTCCGTCATAAGCAGATTGTCTACAACTGCATCCATGTGAGTTAACGCAATAGGGCGCTCTAATGTATTCACATAATCTATAAGCTCAAAGACCTTTTCTTTTGTCTCATGATAGTCTCGGAAAACGGAGGGTGTTCCTTGCCACAGTGATTCATAATAGTTGATTTTCTCTTTGAAATCAAAGAAATGTTCAACCTGAAGCTTCTTTTCGTGGAAATTTCTTACTGTTTCCATTCCACGTTTTAAATCCTCTTCATTATCACCTTCACACTGTCGAACTCCTTCAATAAACCGCGTGATTTTGTACCCCTCGTCCGGTGACATATAAATGACCGGATCGCAAAAATCATATTCTTTGATTTTCTGATAGACCTCATACTCCTGATACCGATTCACAATTAAATTACTTCCCTCGCCGGCAATTCGCATAATGTAGCGTTCACCTCTTACACTGAAGAGAAAAGAGCGATTTGTCATTCCACGTTTGACCACATCGACTTCCACAATGTCATCTGTTGTACAATCAAATACTTCTGTAATCTTTTGAATCGCTTCTGTGCTTAGGTGTTTTGAGTTATCGTCAATTTCACGTAACTGTTCATAATAATTAATTTCGTGCACATCGTTGTCTGGAATTATTCTTGGCTGAATTCGCATTTTGCTATTCTCAAAAAGTGTTTCTTCCCAATAAGCATTGTCATAGAAAGAATCCTCTGTAAATTTACTTATATTCTTTCGAATCAACTTTGCCTCTTCGGGTAAAATATAGGAAATTCCTATCATTTCATTTCCCATTTCTGGCTCTTTTATTCTCACCAGCTCCATTTTTCGATTCAACCGGAAGAAGGTATCTCTCGTCATTCTTTGTGTAATCATGTACCAGGAGTAGAGTTCCCTTTCACTAAAAGGATTGTCCCTGCACCAAACATCACAAGGCAAGATGTATGTATTGTTGATTTTATCTTCTACCATTTTCAAAGAATAAAGATTATTTTTTCTTTTATACTCTTCATTGTAGATTAGATTTACACCATACTCATCAATCAAAAATTCATATTGTTCCTTCATAAAGCCAACAACAATATCGATTTTGTAAACTCCAGCCTCATGAAGCTGCTTGATTAGGCGCTCAATCAGGGCTTCCCCTTTCACCTCTACTAATCCTTTCGGAATTTCCAGGTTAAGAGGAATCGTACGAAGTCCAAATCCAGCCGCTAAAATAATCGCATTCTCTGGCCTTTTCACCTCAAACTCCTTTTCAGCTTTTGAAGTGAGTTTCATATCTTTCGTAATATATCCTTCTTCCAGCAGCATCTTCACAGAACTGTTTACCTTTCCCAAAGAATACTTTGTACTCTTTGCCAACTCTCTTTGCTTTTGTCCTTCTTTACGTTGGAGCTCGTTCAAAATATCATACTCTTGAATGTTCATGAATTTTACCTCTCTTATTTTAGTGAACAAATAAAGTATATCTTCTTTCACTGTAAATTGCAATATCTTTTCAAAAAAAATAGGCTTTCGCCTATTTTCTCATACTTTCAGCTATATTCATCAGCTTCCTTGTTGTAATATTCCATGTAAATTCATTTAACACACGTTTATGTGCCTTCCCAATTGCACTTTTCTCTTCCTCTGGGTGGTCTAAGATATAGCGCAGTCCGTTATAAACTGATTCCTGTTTGTTGTCTTCTAAAATCATTCCATATTCAGGGCTGGATATCAACTCCTTTGAGCCGCCTCTCCTGGTTGTAATTATATAACAATCACAAGCAGACGCTTCCAGTACACCACTGCTGAATCCCTCTGAATCCGACGGCAAACAATATATATTCCCTTCTCTTAACATGCAAAGAACTTCTTCGTGAGACAAGTATCCCAAGAGATGAATGTTTTCATTCTTTATTTTTCGGATTTCTTCTTCCAAATCTCCCGTACCCGCAATAAGCAAATGAACATCGTATCCGTCTTTTTTCAGTTGGATTATACTTTCTACTAATTGCAAAATTCCTTTTTCCTTCAAAAGACGTCCAGTGAAAATAACCACCTTCGATGAGGCGTCAATTTTTAATTCCTTGCGGTAATGTGGAGAAAGAACCTTACTTTCCTCAAGCTCTTCAAGACTGATTGAATTATATATTGTTCCTTTTCCTTTAATACGGAAATGATCCAGCCATTCATTACAAGCCTCACTTACCCCGTAAAAATCTTTACAATAGCGCTTAACAATAGCCGTGTGAAAATGTTCGTAAAACCCTCCAATGGAATCCAAAACCGAATGATGAACAGATAAATGCCCCGAACCGTGTTCAATTACAATCTGCGGAATTTTTCTTTTCTTTCCATAGCGAAGTCCAAGTATTGATAATAGATAAAACCGGGCATTAACCACTATAAAATCAATCTTCTCCTTATCTAACCGGTTCATGACCTTCTTCCAGTTTTTAGGAATTGGAAAGCGTTCATTTATTGCCGGTATGCTTGGAATTCGATAAACTACTATTCCCTCCATATTTTCCTGATACGGAAGGTTTTCATCCATATGGGAGGTTACAACAATCACTCTTTCCCCATTTTCAATCAGCTTCTTTGAGAGGTTATATACATATCTTTCAACTCCACCCATATGGGGCAAAAACTGCGCCGCAAATATACAGTATGTCATATCAATTCCTCTTATTTCTCTTTGTCTCTTTTTTCTTTATCTTCTACTGCAATTTTTTGTGTTAACTCTTCTATTTTGTGCTCCAATGCAGAAATATGTATTGTCGTTGTAAAGGCCTTTACAATTAAAATAAATAGAATTGCCAGATACACAAAGTTAATAGGGGACTGGAATCCCAGCCACGCTGAAAATACGTAGAGGGGTGCTGGAAAAATCGCAATAATAATTAAAACAACTGAAAACAAAAGCCAAAAGCTACAGTATTCAATCTTCAACTTCGATTGACGAATTCTCTTTAACATGAAAACCAACAAAAGAATAGCACCTATAATTAGTAATATTCGGATCAAACCACTCATATTTCTATCCTCTCTTCCTGAAGTTTTGTACGATATAGATAGAGATCAGCATTTTAAACATATACTTAGCGGCATTCACTGCATTCAGATAACTTTCACCAAACTCTCTATCCTGCATTTTCACCTGTACTTCTGCAATTTTAGCGCCATTTTTTATCAAGTAGGATACTGTATCCGGCTCTGGTCCATAATTAATATTATGTGCGAACTCTTTAATCATATTCTTTGAAAATATTCTCATGCCAGAGGTGGGATCGTTTACTTTAACCCCAGTGGTTAAACGTATTGCCATCGTCAAAAGATTGCTTCCCAGCATACGCAGACCCTTACCTTTCTTTTCCTCTAAAAACCTGGACCCGATTACTATGTCATATCCCTCTTTTATCTTTGTGAGCATGGGCTCAATAAACTCTGGCCTATGCTGTCCATCAGCATCAAATTGAATGGCATACTGATATCCTTTTTTCCATGCATACTTTAGACCCGTCTGAAAAGCTCCTGTTAAGCCTAAATTAATTGGTAAATCAATTAGTTCATAACCTTTACTTTTACAAATATCTGCAGTTTTATCTTTGGATCCATCATTTACCACAACATAATCATAGCAGCTGTATTTTTCCTGGATAAAAGAAACCACTTTTTCTATGCTCTCTTCTTCATTGTATGCTGGAATAATAATGAGTAATTCCGACATCTTTTTTTCTCCCTTTTTAATGATTGTTTTTTTACTTTATAAAAGCGGGTCTTCACCCGCTTTTATTATTACAAAGAACCAACAGACAGATAGGAATCATAAACACCATGTCCTGTTTGTAATGGATTTCCTTCTACTAATATCAGTATCTGTCCTTTTCCATAAGCTCCCAAGAAAGTATCTACGACACTCTTAAGAATCACACGTTCTCCTGCTGATCCCATGGTTCCCATATAATCTTGGAATGAAGTCGTAAAATTCACTTGCATTCCATTTTCAACATCTCCAGGCTCTAAATTAACGTTGAGTGCCCTTATACCATCAGGAAGCACACCTTTATCTGAAAGGGCTTTCATAATATTATCCGGTGTAAGGGATTCAATGGAAATTGTTTCTTCTAACATTTCATCTCCATTTTCATTTGGATAAAATATTTGTATTTGTTTCCCTGTTATCACTGGCTCTTCTTCCAGCTCTTCTTCTGCTTCTTCTTCTTTCTCAGGTTCTTCTGCTTCTTCATTGGTGCTTTTATCATTGTTATCGTTTGTTTCCTTTTCTTCTTCCTTCACATCTTCTTTTTTTGTGCTCTCTGTCTCATCCACTGTTGATGTCTTTGTACAGCCTGCTAAAAGAATAATCAAGAAAAGAGATAAAAGAATTAAGATTTTCTTTTTCATAAAACACCTCTTCCTATTTGTTTATGATGTCCATTAGTTTGAAACCATATCTTGCTCCAGTGGCCCATCCATATCCTTTTGGATTTTCTTTTGTTCCTAAGAATTCTATATATGGAGCTGCTTCTCTGGTTACCAAATGAAATCTTGGATCCACACAGGTCGTGGTTAAATTTTTCGATGATGCGTAGGCAACTAAGTGTTGTACCTGCGCCCGAATGCCTTCTCTTACATCGGTAAATCCTGCCCCTGCTGCTCCGTCATCTGTTGCTCCCAAACCACTAAAATTATATTGATCAATGCTTACCTGACCACCAAATTTAAGCCATCCGGTTTCAACCATTGCCTGAGCAAACACCACTTCCGGTCTTACTCCCTCACGCTCTGCTTCTTCTTTAATGATTTGAGCAAATTGTGTAATCGTAGAAGCACCACCTTTTGAAAGGGCTGTTCCTGGATAAGATACTCCGCTGGATTTATATTGGTTTACCATCCAGTTTACAACATCTCCCTTTTGTGTGCCTCCCATAATCGGAGTCACTCCTGTATAAGTATTTGCTCCCAAAGGACTTTGTGTGTTGTTTAAAAAGTACCACGTTCCGTCTATATGTTGATATCCCAGCATCATCTGGCCTTCTGCATAAACCCCATTTTTTGATGGTGACATGTAATAGTAGCTGCCATCCTTCACCCAGCCCTTTTCCATTCCGCCGCTGTTGTTGAAGTAGTACCAGCCGCCTTCCTGCAGCCATCCGGTAACCATAACACCGTTGTTATTCATATAATACCAGGTTGATCCAATCTTTCTCCAGCCAGTCTTCATTGCTCCGCCTAAATCAAGATCAAAGTAATACCATTTTCCACTTATTTTTTTCCATGTGGTAGCCATAACGCCGCTGCTGCTGTCCAGATAATACTTTTTGCTGCCTTCTGTATACCAGCCACGTTGCATTACTCCACTTCCATGAAGATAATACCAGGCATTTCCCTCTTTGTACCAGCCAATTCTCATGGCACCGTTTCCATCCAGGTTATACCATTCACCACTAATAAATTGCCAGCCTGTCTTCATTCTTCCACTGGATTCCATGTAATACCACTTATCGCCAACCCATATCCAACCGGTCAGCATTTTACCGGATCCATTAAAGTAAAACCAGTCCGTGCCAATCCATTTCCAGCCCGTTGCTTTCTTTCCATTGGTATAGTAATACCAAGTTTTTCCATCCAGAACCCAGCCATTCTCATTATTCGAATCCTCGGAAGGCTTCATTCCTGTTTCAGGGGTACCTGAAGTCAATGCACCACTGCTATTAAAAACATATGTTTTTCCACTGATTGTCTGGGTTCCTGTAAGCATACGGCCTGAAGAATTCAAGTAATAATAAGTACTTCCTTCTTGAAACCAGCCAGTCCTCATTTTACCATCTTTATCTACCGCATACCATACTCCATCGAATACCCATGAGTTTTTTGCCATTCCGCCCCATGGTGCAAAGTAATACCAATTCTTATCAATGAATTTCCATCCGGTAATCATCCCACCGCTGTTACTGTCTAAATAATACTTCGTGGTTCCTTCTGTGTACCATCCCGTTTTCATCTTCCCATCGCTGCCAAGCTGATACCATGTACGTCCTTGAAGCAACCAGTTTTTCTGCATAGCACCACTACCATTAAAGTAGTACCACTTTTGACTAATCAGCTTCCAGCCAACTGCCATTTTTCCATTGGAATCAAAGTAATACACAACTTTATTAATGGTCTGGAATCCTTTTGCTGCAAGAAGGTCTTTTTCCGAATAATAATACCATGTTCCAGTACTGTCTTGTACCCATCCACTTTTTAATCCTCCGTGAGAAGGAATATTATATTCTTTTCCACCAATGGTAACCTTTCCACTCAGCATGTATCCACTGTCATTAAAATAGTAGCTATAGCTTCCTATTTTCTTCCAGCCTTTTACCATAACGCCATTACCATCCAGGTAAAGCCATTTATTATAATCTGTATCCCACAGCCAGTTATTTTTTAATAATTTTCCACTATCTTTGTCAAAATAATACCATTTGTTATCTATAAACTTCCACTTGCTAGACATCATTCCGCTGCTATCAAAGTGATAACGGTCCGAACCAATCGTCTGCCATCCCGTTAGCATATATCCACTGCCATTGAAATAATACCAGCCATTCACCACGTAAAGCCATTGATTCTTCGCATAAGAACCGTTTTTAAACTGGAACATCCAGTTCTTTCCGCTTTGCTTCCATTGTCCTTTTAAAAGACCTAAGGAATTTGCAATGCTAGAACCAATTTTTGTACCAATTGAATTCAACTTTGCTGTGGAGTTCAAATATGTTAAATATTCATTGTCATTGTCAATAAATGCCGATTCTATAAGAAGTGCCGGTATTCCATAATTTCTACAGCCTGTCAAAACAACATATTCCGCAGTCTTCACTCCACGATTTCCCAGACCCAGGGAAACCAAAGCATCTTGTACAGACTGAGACACACTCTGAGAGGGAGATGGACTTCCACTTGCGTAGTAAACCTCCGCCCCCTTTGCGCTTCCATTAAACGCATTTAGATGGAGGCTGACAAAAAGATTTGCACCTTTGCTTTTCGCAATTTCTGGCCTTGCCTTTAGATCTTCTGAAATATTAGAACCAAGTAATACATCTGTAGTACGGGTCATCTCCACTCTTACGCCGTAATATTGTGAAAGTTCACTTTTGACAGCATTTGCTATGGTAAGAACCAAGTCCTTTTCCTTCGCACCGTAGGTTTTATTAGATGCGCCCGAATCCGACCCACCATGACCAGGATCCAAGACAATTACGACTTCCCCTGCTCTGCCTGTTCTTGTCTGCATTGCAGTACTTTGGATTTCCTGTGTCAAGGACTCTTCTAAAGTTTGAGCAGACACCTCTCCACTCTCGTCCATCGTCGCTGTCGTCACCTCAGCATTGGTATCAAAAAGCTCCGGGTCAATCACCTCTTCTGCTTCTGCCGCCATCTGATCCGCTTCTACCACATCATCAGGTGTAGTTTCACAATCCTGATTCACACCGAAACGACTTTCTATTCCTAAATCAGAAAGGAGAATATCTGTGTCAACTCCTTCTTTCATCACATTCAATTTTATCAATCGATAGGTTCCTGCCGGACTTCCTTCTGGAAAATCCATTACATAATGAGCCGTATCATTCACCCACTCCAAAGGAGTAATTGTCTTTTCCTCTCCTGTGGTCTCGTTTACATAGGTTAAAACAGCATCTTCCAGGCTTGCTCCCTCACTAAACCCAGCGATAATGTCTTGACTTCCCGGACTATCCACTCGTGGATTTGTGACGGCAATATAATCCAACGTCACCTCACCTGAAACAGAAGACTTTTCTGTCTTGTCTACCGTCGTCTCGTCAACTTTTGTCTCGTCCGCTTTTTCTGTTGAATTTTCTTGTTGCGTCTCTTGAGCCGTGCTCTCTTCCGCAAAAGAAGTCATCCCTGTTACCAAAGATAACACCATTGCCATGACTAAAATCAAACTAACTTGTCTCTTTAACATGTCTTTTCCCCTTTTCTATTTGTTCTTATAAATGGGCTCTTCTCCCTCAAACCCTATTATAATTGGCATATGATTCACCCTTTTGTGAACTGGAGGCATCTTAAGATAATCTCCATAGACCTTCGTTAAAAATTCGTGATTATTACTGGGTATGTTTACTGTTGTATCTTCAAATTTTACTTCTTTCAATGGAAATAAGTCTTTGTATTTCACCTTATCTTTTATTGCTCCGGCATACTCAAAGGACGTTACGTAAGTACCACCTTTGCGGTAAGAGGACATGGAGCTTTTTTGAAACCTCTTATAAATCCAAGCAGGAGATATGTGAAATAACTTTAACATATAATGAATTATAACACACAAATATCGTAATACAAGTCCAAATACTCCCTTTACTGGTACAATCGGATAAGCGGTTCCTGATAAAAACAAGAGTCTTCCCCAAAAATTCGTACTCAATCCCTGCCACTTTTCCTTCACCTTGTTCTCTGCGACGAAGTCCAAGGGAAAAATATCCATAAAGATTCCTTGCTCACATTTTAGATCCTGGTTCATCTCAGATACAAAAATTGTACCCTTCATTTCCAGATGGGTAACGGTGCAGGCGTAACGTTTATCAATCTCCGGTGTCATAAGAAAATACTTGTCTGCTAGCTCCTTCTTTGCCAGAGACATAAACTTCATATAATCTTTTCTCGGCATAGCTACATCTATGTCGTCATCCCAGGGGATAAAGCCTCTATGCCGAACCGCTCCAATTGCAGAGCCGTATGCAATAAAATAATTCAAATCATGTTTCTTGCAGATTCGTTTAAATTCGTTCAGAATTTCAATCTGTGTCTTATGCAGCTTATCCAGAATCTCTTTATCGTATTCTTCAAATTCGCTATATTTTCTCATACTGTATCATCACCGCTATCTGTATAGTTTCGCCAATTCCTCTTTTGCTGCTTCCTTATCCGCCTGATAGGTAATACCAAACCATCTGTCACTGGAATAGAGCACATTTACTTCCATTTGATTCTTTTGCAATAATTCCTCTATGAATACTGGAACCAGAAATTCCTTTTTATCTTCTGTTCCTTGAAGTGTTCCTTCCAGAAACTTTCGAAATCCAGTTTCTAATACTCCAAAAAAATCTTTTGTAAATGCAAACATATTCATGGACACTACTGTGTCCTCTGGAAACTCTACTTCTTCTCCCTGATACTCGCCTTTGATACACGTCCCATCATATTGAATATTTTGGGTTTCTCTGATTTCAATCAATTTATCGGTATCATCTACCTTACACACGCCTCGCGTCACACCACCACTGGCACTTAATGTGTTTTTCAGCTCAAAGCCAACCATCCCTGCCTGCATCTTTTCCGTATCTGCACTTTCTTCTCTGGTAAGATAAGAGTATGCTTTCTCATAAGCTTCCTTTCCATAGTAATCATCTGCATTAATAACTAAAAAGGAACCATTGACTTCATCCTTACAGCTTAAAATTGCCTGTCCCGTTCCCCAAGGCTTGGTGCGCCCCTCTATCAGCTCATTATATTCATTGGGAATTTGATCCATTTCTTGGTACACATAAGAAAGTTCCACCTCATCCCCCAGTCTTTTTCTTACCGAGTTATCAAACACTTCTTGAATGTCCTTTCGAATTACAATTACAACTTTTTCAAAACCAGCTGCAACTGCATCTCGTATAGAATATTCCATAATTGCTTCACCATTTGGTCCAAGACCTTCCAACTGCTTAATTCCTTTGCCGAAACGGCTTCCAATGCCTGCTGCCATAATTACAAGTGTGATTTTATTCGTCATGTCTACTCTCCTAATCCATCTTCTACCGCACTTACCATTCCTTTTAGTGCTTCTTCTTCATCTTCACCTTCACAAATCAGCTCGATTTCATCCCCTCGCTTAATACATGCACCAAGTACACTGAGTACACTTTTTGCATTTGCGATGGAATCTCTGTATTGAAATGTCACCTTACTTTTATACCGACCTGCAGTATTACAAAATATCCCAGCTGGTCTTAAATGCAAACCAGTTGGATTTTTTATTACAACTTTCTGACTTACCATACTACTCCTCCATGCTATTTTTTCTCTATCTTTACTTGAACCTGGGGATTTCCAACAACCTTAACTCCGTCTTCGAGTTCAATAGCTAATGGAATGTTATACGTTCCTGCTTTATCATATCCCTTTAAGTCTATGCTTACTTTATTTGCCAGATTCGTAATGTTGTCCAATTTCCCGCTTTCACCTTCTAATGTAATTTCCACATTAATAGATGAATCATAATCTACTTGTAATTTACTATCTAAATTATTGATGATAATAGAACCCGTGGACACATCAAACTTCTTCGTACCTGGCTGAGTTACATTTATTGTTACCAATACATTTCCTGCATTTGGATCCGCCAGTGTAATGTCCTGAGGTAATACCTTCGATAAATCCACCGTGACTTCTGCTTTTTCCGATAGATTTTCTGCCACCACCATGGATGATGGAATACTAATCTTCGTAATTTTATCTAAATCTTCTTTTTTACCTGCAATATCAATCTTTTTCGGCTCATAGGTAAGTCCTGAATAGAAATATCCTTCCGCTGCAGAAATTTCCGAATCATCGATGCTGATATCCACACTTTTAATTTTCAAAAGTTTCACTTGAACCCTTACACCTTTGTCTGCACTTAGGTTATTCGTCAGTTGAGTCGAATTAATGATATTATTGTTATTATCATAAATGTACAGCTCACCTTCTAACGTTTTGTCTTCCGAAAGACCCGCCACATCTACTTGAGCTGTCACCCTTGAAATATTGTCGATTACCTTTTTCGGTCCGCCTATTAAAACAGTCTCTGGCTCTGCAGTCATCTCTCCAAGAACATTTCCATCTTGTACCGTCCCTATTGATGACGTGCCAATCGGGAAAGTCGCCTTTTTCTCATCATCAATACTTACCTGTATATTTGAAGGATTGGCAGTCGCCCCGTCTATACTGCCTTCAAATCCAGACACCTTTACACTTACCGGGATAAGCTGACCATTCATGATTTCCTTCACATCTGCCGTTGCGACGATATCCTCTGCCTTTATATTTCCTAAAACCGAACGCTTCGCCCGGATTGTAACATTCACTGTAGTATCCTCTGGGAAATCAAGAATCTGTCCATTCTTTGTGATAATATCCTGATTCACGACTTCTACCTGAATGCCCGACAAACTCTTTGAGTCAATTGGATCACTTACATTAACAACCAAAAACCACAGTAAAAAGGCGATTACAAATGCCAAAATTTTAAGAGGAAGATTATTTAGAATCTTTTCGCGCATGTTTCAAAACCCTCCCTTTTATTCTGCCCATCCAATTCGATGTTGCATTTGCTTTTATCTGAATCTGAGTCAGCCATTCTTCCAACTCATTTCGTGTGATGTTCCGATCAAGCTTTCCGCTTTGAGCAACGGAGACAAAGCCTGTTTCTTCTGAAACCACTACAATCAAGGCATCACTGACCTCACTTAAACCAAGAGCCGCTCTGTGTCTTGTTCCTAACTCCTTGCTGATATTCGAACTATCAGTAAGAGGTAGATAGCTTGTAGCAGAGATAATTCGATCTCCACGCATAATAACAGCCCCATCATGCAATGGGGTGTTGTGCTCAAAAATATTTAACAGCAACTGTTTGGATACCGCTGCATCAACCCTTATTCCAGTTGTTTCATACTCTGTTAGTTGAATTGCCTGTTCCACTACAATAAGCGCTCCAGTTTTCACGTTGCTCATAGCAAATGTCGCATCTACAATGTCACGTTTTGTAGCATCACTAAAACGGATGCTTTCTCTATTACTTCCATCCAAATTAATAACAGAAGTTAAAAATTGTTTTTCCCCTAACTTTTCTAATGCACGTCTTAGTTCAGGTTGAAATACAACAACTACTGCCGTCGCCATAACGGTAATGGAGTTTCGAACCAGATACAAAATGGTATGCATGCGTAAAATAGTCGCAACCAATACACAAATTGCCAACACTAAAATACCCTTTAAAAGCATCCATGCCTTTGTATTATTTATCCAGCGAATTAATTGATAGATTAAAAAGGTCAGAATAACTATTTCCAAAATATCCGTAAAATGAATCCTCGGAAAGTAAATATCTGTTCCGAAAAATCTCTCAATTGATTGCAGAATTGCCTGATTCACTTTGTCACCTCCCCGCTAGTTGTTTTGTGGTGTAATCACCCTTGTTTTATCATCCACTGTCTCGCTCTCAGACTCAGGTTCTGCTTCCTTCATCTTATCTGCATCCAATAACTGTGTAGCCTGAGACTCTTGACGCTTATTAATTGTTTTAATTGTTTTTCTTTTCATATTCACAATAGACTTTGGAACTGCTTTCACATAGTACACATACAAATCGTCTTCGAACTCCAACGACTCTGTCCGAGAGTAATCCACTGAGAACAAAAACAGTTCTAATATTAGTCCAACAACGATGGACAAAACTCCACCTATCATTAATTGTGTGAAATTTAATTCAACATTCATAAAAATGCTTCCCACTGCAATTGTAACAATTGCAACAACTGTTCCTGAAATAATTGCAATTTTCCACCCATGGTTGATTGCCATTTTTCGAATCGTATAGACACAGATAAAACAAATCACAAAAGAAATCATATAGAGAAGCATCTCTTTATTCTGAAAGACTTGTTTTGAAAAGCTAACAATCTGATTGGTCAGACCTTCTCCTTCGTCTCCCTTTACCATAGCTCCTCCAAATTTATTAGCAACCTTTAGCACGTAATAAATCACCGTTCCAAACAACATGGAGATTACATTCGACGGCTGGCTCGTTAAACCATAAGCCGTAGGCAATACAAAGGGTACCCGTAACCAGAATGCTAATGGTGACAATAGAACCATTACAGCATTTCCATCCGAAACCCGGAAATAGAACACATACATTACCAAAAAGACAACTGCCACAACAATCAATGCACTTAATGACAATGCATACATGTGAGCCAAAATCAGTACTGTACCTAATGCCAAAACTACTCCCGGTGTTAAAAACGCACAAATAACCGCAAGTCCCAAAGACACCAGTGGAGAAGTCAACATCTTCATAAATCCAATCGTATGGTTAATATAATAAAAGGTTACAAATGCAAGTAGAAACGTTAAAAGCCGTGTAATTACATTCGTATATTTCCCGTAAAAAAACTGAATTTCCTCTTTAAGCGTCAATATTTTTTCCATTTTGCCTGTTCTCCCTCTCATAGGTCTTTAATAGTCGAATTAATCCGTGATTGTATTTTCTAATTCTACTTCTCGAATCTGCATGCTTTTTGTTGAAATACCGATATCCGATAATCCCGTACAGACCCAAAACCACAAAATACCCTACAACTGCAATAATTCCCAGCATCACTAGTTTTCCGGTTCCTCCGCCGCCTTGCAAGTCACCTAAAAATCCAAGGCCGATAAGCCCCCATATTGCAACATATCCCAGTGTTACCCAAATCAACGTCGCTATGGTATGAAAACTCACATAATCTTTTCGGTAATATTCACTGATTTTAATATCCTCCCGACCCTGCTTTTCCTCATACATGGTAAGCGTTGTCATTAATCTCACTTTCCTCTTGTCTATCATCTCTACACCTCGATAATCTTTAAAAATACACATCATTTTAAAGTATATCAAAGATTACTTTCCTTGTCCAATACTTATAGTCAGAAAACCAACCTCTTGCACTCCCACTTTTCTAAGTAAATCCGCCAGTTCTTCTATTGTACTTCCAGTGGTAAAGATATCGTCTACAATTAACGCTTTCTTTACATTTTTAAGGGCTCCCTTCATTTGAAATGCATCTTTTAAATTCCCCTTTCTCTCTTCTTTGCTCAATCCCTTTTGGGGCATTGTCCTGCGGACTCTTTTCACACAATCAAATGTTGGAATACGACTGATTATCTCAAGTTCTTGTGCCAAAATCAGGGTTTGATTATATCCCCGTTCTTTTTTTCTCCATGGATCAATGGGAACAGGAACCAGTATTTCCGGTGAAAAATTCCGTAGAAATCCTTTGCCCCTAACTGCCATCTCATTTGCAAAAAACCTTCCTATATACCTTTGATTGTGATACTTAAAGCGATAAATAGCCTTTTGTATCACCCCACTGTGTAAAAATATCCCCCTGCCTCTTTCAAAAGAGCGCTCTCTTCTCTCACAGTCATGACACATACTTTCACACTCGTTTTCAATTGGCTTTCCACATTTTAAGCAGCTCGGTTCCTGAACTTCATATCGATTCAGTTTTTTAGCACAAGGAGTACATACTCCTGTTTTACTTACCTTCTGGCAAATCGGACATACTTCCGGCCAGATCAGCTTATTTATTTGCTCCTTCATGTAATTCTTGGATTCGCTTTGACAAAGTCGTATTTCTTTTTTGTTCCATAGTATTTTTAATCATATCCTGAAAAACAGTCTCACTGCCTACAATCGTCACACAAGACTTCGCTCTTGTAATTGCAGTGTAGATTAAGTTTCGATTATACAGAGGCCTTGGACCACTTAGTAATGGTATAACCACTCCCGGATACTCACTTCCTTGAGATTTGTGAACCGTAATGGCATATGCTAATTCAACTTCTTCTAAAAGGGCGTAGGGATAAGACACGCTCTTGTTTTCATCATAAATGATTTCTACACTTTCCTCATAGTCGTTGATTGCCTTTATTATGCCAATATCACCATTATAGACTCCCAGCCCACTGTCTACCGCCATTCCATACTTGGTTTTTACCTGCCATTCCAGCTGGTAATTATTTTTAATCTGCATCACCTTATCCCCTTCCCGAAAGAGGCGTTCTCCAAAAAGCTTTTCCTTTTTCTTTCGGCTTGCAGGATTTAAATGCTTCTGTAATTCAATATTTAGATTATCTACTCCCAACAGTCCTTTTCTTGTGGGAGTTAAAACCTGAATATCATAAGATGTGGCATGAACATAATTAGGCAGCTTCTCCTTAATCAGCAAAAGGACAACATTAATAATCGTAGAAGCTTCCTGCCGTTTCAAAAAGAAGAAGTCCTCACTTTTATTATCGGCAACAACTGCTTCACCTTTATTTATTTTATGAGCATTGACCACGATATCACTTTCCTTTGCTTGACGGAAAATTTCGGTCAATTTAACGACTGGAAACACACCTGACGAAATCACATCTTCCAGTACTTTTCCCACCCCTACAGAGGGAAGCTGATTGATATCTCCAACCAAAATCAAACGGGTTCCAGGTATAATCGCTTTTAACAGCCCACTCATAAGAGGCAAATCTACCATGGAAACCTCATCAATAATTACGACGTCCGTTTCCAATGGATAATCTTCGTTTTTGCTAAATCCAGATTCTTCTTCCTCCGGACCTTTATTTACACCCAGCATCCGGTGGATTGTTGTCGCCTCATATCCCGTAGCTTCACTCATCCGTTTAGCCGCTCTACCAGTTGGTGCTCCTAAAAGTATTGACATTCCTTCCTTTTGAAAAAATCGAATCATTGCATTAATCGTCGTCGTTTTCCCAGTTCCAGGTCCTCCGGTCAAAACCATTACACCATTTTGAGCCGCTTCAAAGACCGCTTCTTTTTGAACCCCATCCAAAATGATACTTTCTTCTGATTCGATTTCTTCCATTCTGGATTCTAATGCACTGGAAAAAACTTTAAATTTGTAATTCAAATCATCTAACATTCTTGCAACATTTAATTCCATATAATAATACGTTGCAGGATAAATCCGAACTTGGGAATCTTCATTTTTAATAATTATTTTTCTTTCCATGGATAAATCGATTAGATGATTTTCAACTTGTGAAACTGGAACACCCAGCAGCTCCTTCGTTCTGTTCAGCAAGTCTTCCTGAACAAGATAAGTATGCCCCTCAGATGCACTTTGCTGAAGTGTATAATAAAGACCGCTTTTAATACGAAAATCAGAATCCCTCAGGATTCCTACTTTTGTTGCAATTTCATCTGCGGTTTTAAAACCAACACCTTCAATTTCATCTGCCAGTTGATATGGATTTTCTTCCAGAATTCGATAGATATTATTTTGATAGAATTGATAAATCTTCATTCCAAGACTTGTGGAAATCCCATATTTTTGCATAAAAATGACAGCATTCCGCACTTCTTTTTTTTCTTCTACTTGTCTGGCGATTTCCATCGCCTTTCTTTCACTGATACCTCTTATTTGAGCTAGTAATTCCGGCTCCTCTTCAATCACACGAAAGGTGTCTTCCCGAAACCGTCCTACGATTTTACCGGCAAGAGCCTGGCCAATGCCTTTAATTGCTCCACCACCCAGGTAGCGTTCTATGGACACTAAATCTTCCGGTTCGCATTCTTTATATCCTGTAACCTGAAGCTGGAGCCCATAAGTAGGATGACTTACATAATCACCCTTTAACTCCAGAAGTTCTCCTTCTTCAATAAAAGAGAAGTATCCTGTGCAGGATAATTCCCCCTCTTCGTTTTGAAGAACAAATACTGTATATGCATTGCTTTGATTTCGATAAATAATATGGTCGACATAACCCTTTATTATTTCCATTTTCTCTACTCAGTCCAATCACTTTTCATTAACTCTTTATATTCTCCCGTACCAATTGCTACTACCTTCATAGGTTCTTCTGCTGTAAGAGTATGTATCCCTGTTCTTTCTTCAATGAGTTCTTCCAGTCCACGCAGCAGGGAGCCTCCTCCTGTCAGAATAATTCCTCTGTCTAAAATATCGGCTGAAAGCTCAGGTGGTGTCTGTTCCAAAACCGCTATAATGGATTCTACAATCTGATCTGTTATTTCCCGAAGAGCATTTTCTGTTTCCAGGGAGGTGATTGTAACCGTCTTTGGCAGCCCCGTCACAACATTGCGACCTTTCACTTCCATCGCTTCCTCTTCCATTAATGGATAGGTCGAACCCACCTTAATCTTGATATCTTCCGCCGTTCTTTCTCCAATCAACAAATTGTGCTGAGATCGAATGTAACGCATGATTGCATCATCTAAATCATCACCGGCAACCTTAATAGAGGCACTTGCCACAGTGCCTCCCAGGGAAATTACTGCTATGTCCGTCGTTCCTCCACCAATATCAACAATCATATTCCCATAGGGTTTTGAGATATCAATACCAGCGCCTAAAGCCGCCGCCACAGGCTCTTGAACCACAAATACTTCTCTGGCTCCCGCTGCATAAGCTGCTTCTTCCACTGCCTTTTGTTCCACTTCCGTCACACCGCTTGGTACACACACACTAATCTTTGGTTTTTGAAAAGTTCTTCTTCCCAGGGCTTTTGTAATAAAGTATTTAATCATTTTTTCAGTCACAGTGTAATCCGATATTACCCCATGCTTTAATGGTCGAATTGCAATAATGTTTCCAGGCGTTCTGCCTAGCATCGTTCTTGCCTCTTCACCAAATGCCCTGACCTTGTTGGTGTCACGATCATAAGCCACCACGGATGGTTCCTTTATAATAACACCTCTTCCTCTCACATACACAAGAGTACTTGAGGTTCCTAAATCAATTCCTACATCTATAGACATGCGTCTTCTCCTAACGAAAATATTTCCTACTATCCGTACTATTATATAAAATTCAACAGAAAAGTAAAAGCCCTATTTACTTAGAACTTGCTTAATATATTTTCCAGTATAGGATTTTTCTACCTCGGCAACCTCTTCCGGAGTTCCAGAGGCTATGATTCTTCCACCTTTGTCTCCCCCCTCTGGTCCAATGTCAATAATATAATCTGCCGTTTTAATCACATCTAAATTATGTTCAATTACTACAACGGTATTTCCGTCTGAGGACAGCCTCTTTAATATTTCAGTCAATTTATGTACATCTGCAAAATGAAGACCTGTCGTAGGCTCATCTAAAATATATACCGTTTTCCCTGTACTTCTTTTGCTAAGCTCCGTTGCCAGTTTTACCCTTTGGGCTTCTCCACCTGAAAGTGTGGTAGATGGCTGACCAAGACGTATGTAAGAAAGCCCTACTTCATTTAATGTTTCCAGCTTTCTTTTAATGCTGGGCACATTTTCAAAAAATGGAAGCGCTTCTTCAACTGTCATGTTTAGCACATCATATATGCTTTTGCCTTTGTACTTTACATCCAGGGTTTCACGGTTGTATCTTCTTCCATCGCAGACCTCACAAGGAACGTAAACGTCCGGCAGAAAATGCATTTCGATTTTAATAATTCCATCACCTTTACAAGCCTCGCATCGTCCACCTTTTACATTAAAGCTGAACCGTCCCTTTTTATATCCCTTGGCTTTGGCATCCTGGGTTGCTGCAAACATGTCCCGAATCAAATCAAAAACACCTGTATAAGTTGCAGGGTTCGACCTTGGAGTCCTTCCAATTGGAGATTGATCAATGTTAATCACCTTATCAAGATTTTCAATTCCCTTAATGTCTTTATGAGCTCCCGGAATCACTCTTGCCCTGTTCAAATCCTTCGCTAATCGCTTGTATAATATTTCATTAATCAGTGAACTTTTTCCAGAACCGGAAACTCCTGTTACACATGTCAAAACACCTGTCGGAACTTTTACATCTACATTTTTTAAATTGTTTTCTTTTGCACCTTCAATTTTAAGCCAGCCACTTGGTTTTTGTCTGATTTCCGGCACTGGAATTTTAATTCTTCCACTTAGGTAAGCTCCCGTTATGGAATTCTTATTTTTCATAATTTCTTTTGCTGTACCTACTGCCACAACTTCTCCGCCATGCTCTCCAGCTCCTGGTCCAATGTCGATTACACAATCCGCCTCCAACATAGTATCTTCATCGTGCTCTACAACCAGAACGGAATTTCCCAAATCCTTTAACCGCTTCAAAGTCAGAAGAAGCTTATCATTGTCTCTTTGATGAAGACCAATGCTTGGCTCATCTAAAATATACGCAACCCCCACTAATCCCGAGCCTATCTGGGTTGCCAGTCGGATCCGCTGCGCCTCACCTCCTGACAAGGTTCCTGTATTTCTCGATAAGGTAAGATAATCAAGGCCTACATCCTTTAGAAAGGTAATCCTTGCCTTAATCTCTTTTAAGATTTGTTTTCCGATCAGCTCTTGCTGCTTTGTTAATTGCAATTGATCCAAAAAACTCCAAAGTTTTACAATAGAATAATCGGTTACTTCGGCAATGTTTTTCTCTCCTACCGTAACTGCCAAGGCTCCCGGTTTCAATCTTTGCCCATGACAGGTTCCACAAGGGGTGATACGCATAAACTGTTCATACTCACCTTTTGAATACTCTGATGAGGTTTCCCGGTATCTCCTTTTGACATTATCGATAATCCCTTCAAAAGCGACATCATAGATACCTTCTCCTCTTTGGCCTTTATAATAAACTTTAACCTCTTTTCCATCCGTTCCATATATTAAAATATCATGAATCTTCTTGGGATAATCCTTAAAAGGTGTATCAAGGGAAAACTTATACTCTTTCGCCAATGCATCCATAATTGCTCTGGTGTAGCTCTTTTTATCAGTTACCGACTGCCATCCCATAACTGCAATGGCTCCTTCGTTAATGCTCAGTCTCTTGTCAGGAATCATCAAATCCTCATCAAATTCCATCTTATATCCCAATCCAAGACAGTCCGGACACGCACCAAAGGGGTTGTTAAAAGAGAAGCTTCTCGGCTCAATCTCGTCTAAGCTATATCCATCATTGGGACAAGAAAAACTCTGAGAGAAGTTGATTTTTTCTTTTCCTATCACATCCACTTCCAGTAGTCCATCTGCCAGCTTTAAGGTGTCTTCTATCGAGTCTGTCAGCCTCTTTTCAATTCCTTCTTTCACTACCAAACGGTCTACCACTATTTCAATATTATGTTTGAAGTTTTTATCCAGAATAATCTCTTCTGATAGCTCATATAAATTTCCATCCACGATTGCCCGAACGTATCCACTTCTTTTCGCCTTATCAAGAAGTTTTGCATGACTTCCTTTCCGGCCTCGGACAACAGGGGCCAAAATTTGAATTTTACTTCCCTCCTCAAGCTCCATGACCCGGTCAACCATCTCATCAATTGTCTGCTTTTTGATCTCCGTTCCACACAGAGGACAGTGGGGAATTCCGATACGTGCGTACAAAAGTCTGAAATAATCATAAATTTCCGTAACCGTGCCTACCGTGGATCTTGGGTTGCGGTTTGTGGATTTTTGATCAATAGAGATTGCCGGTGAAAGACCTTCTATACTTTCCACATCAGGTTTTTCCATTTGTCCAAGGAATTGTCTGGCATAAGAAGACAAGGATTCCATATATCTTCTCTGTCCCTCTGCATAAATTGTATCAAATGCAAGGGAGGTCTTTCCGGAGCCACTCAGTCCCGTTAAAACCACCAATTCATTTCTCGGTATGTCTAAATCTATGTTTTTTAAATTGTTCTCATTTGCCCCTTTTATTTTAATGTATTTCTTGTTCTCTTTCGTCTGCCTGCTCATGTCATACCCTTTCTATTTTACAAGTCCTGAAGAACTGTTTTTAATTCGACTAATTGATCTCGTAACGTTGCTGCTGCTTCGAAATTAAGCTCTGCTGCCGCCTTCTTCATCTTCTTGGAAACATCTGCGATATGTTTCTCCAATTCTTTTCTGCTCATAGATTCCGGATCTTTATCCATAATCAACTCTGCAGTATCCACCTTTTGAGACACGCTGATTAAATCCCGTACTGCTTTTTGAATCGTCTTCGGTGTAATATTATGTTGTGTATTATATTCCATTTGGATTGCTCTTCTTCGATTGGTCTCGTCAATAGCCTTGTTCATCGAATCTGTCATCACATCTGCATACATTAGTACATGTCCCTCTACATTTCTGGCTGCACGTCCTATTGTTTGTATTAAGGAAGTCTCTGAACGCAAAAATCCTTCTTTGTCTGCATCTAAGATTGCAACTAAGGTAATCTCAGGAATATCCAGCCCTTCTCTTAATAGGTTGATTCCTACTAAAACATCAAACACATCCAAGCGCATATCCCGAACAATTTCTGTTCGCTCCAAAGTATCAATATCTGAATGGAGGTAACGAATTCGAATCCCCAATTCCTTCATGTAATCTGTCAAATCCTCTGCCATACGCTTTGTCAAAGTAGTAATCAATACTTTATTTTTCTTTTTGATTTCTTTGTTAACTTCACCAATCAAGTCATCAATCTGACCTTCCACAGGACGCACTTCTACCTTTGGATCCAGTAATCCTGTTGGTCGAATCACCTGTTCCGCTCTTAATAGTTCATGTTCCTTCTCATAGTTCCCAGGAGTTGCTGATACAAAGAGTATCTGGTCAATCTTGCTTTCAAATTCTTGAAAATTAAGGGGTCTGTTATCCAGTGCCGAGGGTAACCGAAATCCGTAATTTACCAACGTACTTTTTCTGGAACGGTCGCCATTATACATTCCGCCTATCTGAGGAATGGTCTTATGGGACTCATCAATCATCATAATAAAATCATCTGGAAAATAGTCAATTAGTGTATGGGGTGGTGCTCCCGGCTCCAACCCTGTCAAGTGTCTGGAATAATTCTCAATGCCAGAGCAGAATCCCGTTTCCCGCATCATTTCTACGTCAAAATTGGTACGCTCTTCTATTCTTTGAGCTTCAATTAATTTCCCTTCTCTTTTAAAATAAGCTAACTGCTCTACCAGCTCTGCCTCGATTTCCTCGATTGCCCGGTTCATACTGTCTTTTGAAACAACGTAGTGAGATGCCGGAAAAATCGCTGCATGCTTTAACTCGCTTTTTATTTCTCCAGTGAGAATATCTATTTCAGCAATTCTCTCTATTTCATCACCGAAAAATTCGATTCGAATCACATCTTCTTCTGATGTGGCTGGAAATACTTCTAATACATCTCCTCTTACCCGAAAAGTACCTCTTCGGAAATCCATATCGTTTCTTGTATATTGAATATCTATCAGCTTATGAATAATATCATCCCGGTCTCTTTCCATACCTGGACGAAGAGATATTACCATCTCCTGATAATCAATCGGACTTCCCAATCCATATATGCAGGACACACTGGCAACAATGATTACATCTCGTCTTTCTGAAAGTGCTGCTGTTGCAGAGTGTCTAAGTTTATCTATTTCGTCATTGATAGCAGAATCTTTTGCAATATAAGTGTCCGAAGACGGTACATATGCCTCCGGTTGATAATAATCATAATAGGATACAAAGTATTCTACTGCGTTGTCTGGGAACATCTCTTTAAACTCACCATAGAGCTGTGCAGCCAAAGTCTTATTATGGGCAATGACTAGCGTTGGTTTCCCAAGTTGCTGAATGACATTGGCCATCGTATAGGTCTTTCCAGAACCGGTAACTCCGAGTAAAGTTTGAGCTTGATTGCCCTCTTTAAACCCGGCAACCAGCTGTTCAATCGCCTGTGGTTGATCACCTGTTGGCTCAAAAGGTGCTTTTAAGTTGAAATCTGCCATAAAATATCCTCCCAAATCGACATTTAGCTCATAAGAATCTTCATATATTCTAACACAGCAATATTGAAAAGTACAGCGAAAAGGAACATTTGTTCGCATTTCTCGTTTTCGTGATATGTCAAGCCAAAGGGAACATCATTTGAGGACTTGGATGAAGAGAAAGTTACTCTACTTATGAATCATATCAATAGCGAAAAAAGAGACAACCTAAACGGGTATAGCCCATTTGAACTGTCTCAATTACTCCCGGACAATAAGCTTCATAACTTTTTTAAGCTTAAAGAGATCGAACCAGCATTCATTCCTCATTCCTTCAGCTTGTAAGTCCGATTCCTATTTTCCCCCAAAGCCTCTATTTTACCTTGTTTAACTAAATCATTTAATAAACTTCTCGTCTGCGGTGACTGAATCCCCAATACTTCAGCAATCTCCTTTGTTTTATACGCTTGTCTATTTTTCATGTAGGCAAGTATCCTTACGTAATTCTTTGATTTTTTATCGCTGATTTTGGTATTCATATTAAACGAATACTCATCATCTAACGGCATCACAATTCTAAACACATCATCTTCAATTATCTTCGGCTCTACACCAGAATATAATTTCCCATACTTAAATAAATTTCGCACATCGGATCCTAATTGATCTGACAATCCAATGTTCCTAAAAAAGGAAGCAATAATTGGGTTCTTAGGATTCGGCTCAAAATCATCCGGCGTTAAAACCCCGTCACAAGTTGCACGATTAACCTATCATCATACCTATCTACGGCATTATACCTCCTGACTTTTAAGCATACAAATACTATTACTTCTTTTCAAAAATAGAGTGGTATTCTTCTTCAATACTCCAGTATCCTTCTTTTTTTGAGCCAGTACGTTCAATTATTCCTATACTCTTCAATTCCTTCAAATGGCGTCCAACAGTACTTCTTAAAGCACCTCTAATTTCTGCTATTTCTTCTTTTGAATGATATTTAATATCTTTTTGAAGTTGGTTTGCTTTGTTTTACTGAACTGTTGTAGGAACTAATTCCATGTTTCGCAATATATCCTTTTCTGCCATCGACAGCATAACTATTTGATACTTATACATTTTTATATTTTCCATCCAGCTCATCAAAAAAATCGTTATAATCTCTACCCTTACCTGCTTTTATATCATTCATACTTTCTAAAATTCTATCTCGAATCACTTTCTGATTATCCTTATATTCTTCTTCACAATCTATCGCTCGCATTTCTTCCATAACTAACACCTCTATCTTAAATTCATTTAACCTTCATCAAGATAGAGAGGATCAGGTGATAATTTACGCCTTAATCCTCTCTATCTTCTATAATTATCAGTTTTTATCTCCATTCATCGGCATCTCATTTAAACACTACATCTATCAGCACCCTTAACACATCCTTAATGTTTTCATATGTAATATCTACAGCATATGGATAACGTCTTTGGTACTTGTCCCACATTTGCATCAATTCGTCGCTCTCAGTAATCTGCTTTAGTATTCCTGTACTGTCAGCAATCCTTTCCCAACTTCCTCGGTGCTCTGCAGTTGCCCGCACAGCATCTCCAAGCACCTGTCTATTATATTCCTTTGTTGTACCAAGGATGTAAATATCATAATAATCTCTTGGTCTTGTATTAAAAACACCTCTTCTTAATATGGTTTCTATCTTCTCTGCCATTACTGTTTCAATATTATATCCCCACAATTTAATACAAACTTCATCATCAAAAATGCCACTAAATTCATACTGTACGGGGAACGGAGTAATCACATCACCTGTAGACACGTCTATCGAAAGTGGTGTCACTATCGTATCATACCTCGCTTCCAGATAAACGCAAAAGCCTCCATAACTATCATCCTTACGAATTGGAGCAATTGATTTCAGTTCAAATACAGTATCATCATTCAAGTTAATGGCACAAATTTCTTTTAGTACAGCAAAAACCTTGTCTTCAGATAAGGGCAAGTCGCGAAGTGTCGTATCTAAATCCATTGTTGATCTAGTGTCCAGTCCAACAATTGCTGCAATAAGCATACCACCTTTAATGACAAACTTTTGATTATATTCTGATTGCGATAATCTTATCAAAAAACGCTCAAACATATAATTTTGAAGAACCACTTGCGCCGCTATATTACAACTCTTAGCATAGTTCTTTATTCGCCCTTTCAAACTCATAGCTTTTGAACTCATAGCAATACCTCCATATATTTCTTTAATGCCTTACTAACCTGAAATTGTTTTGAATATACTGTAAGTAAATTTAAATCCTTATCTCTAAAATTAGCAAAATTCTTCACTGCACTTATAACATTTTCTTCATCTAATCTACTTCTACTCCGTAGCATATCGCAGATTGTGCGCTCCGAGTTATAGCATTTTACAACATTTCCAAATGTAGTCTTTTTCTGTATAAGACCCACCTGATATAATTCTGATTTGATATAATAGCAACTACATTCATCCTTTATAGATGGTGACAATGACATATTACTTGGAATCGTCACCGAATGAAAAAAAGGAGTCCTGTCAGATAAGCCATTTAGAAATAGTGCCGTATCGTGGGAAAAAACAATTTTATCTGACCGCAAACTCAGCGTATACATATCGTCATGTACTGAATCAGGCAGTGTATACAGTCCATGCTGGCATCTATCTAGCAAGCCCCCTTTGACATATTGTGTTAACAATGTTTTTGAATATCCAAGCGCAAGTACCTGCGCTGTTGTAATCATGTTATTATTTTTTTTCATTACTTCATATAATTCAGGATTTAATTTCATTACTCATCCCTCCTTTGAAACTTTCATATCGACATGATACTTTATTTCGATATGAAAGTCAACAATAGCAAGTTGCAAATCCTGTAAAATGAACGTTATTTACTGATTTTCAATCGCGAAATCTCAATTCGTCATATTCCGTACACTCCAGCAGTTCCTGTGAATTCAATTTTCTAAAAAACTTTTCATATCCGTCTTTCCAGACAGTTTCCATATAACAAAATTTATTACTATCAAGAAGACACTCATCATCATTGCAGTCATAGTATTTGTGTTCATGTATACACTGCATAATTTGCATTCCCCTGTCCCAATCGCCTAAATCAAATCCATTCTCTCGTAACTCCTGATATGAAAGACCTGTTAATTCAGTTAACTCTTCTTCCTTTGTAAAAACAACTAATGGTAACATGTATTATACTCCTCTCCGCTAAATCATTTTGCTTTTTTAAATATAGTATAACGCCTTATAAGAAAAAAAGAGAGGCTCTCCTCTCCAACTTCGCTGTCACTATAAATCAAATCTCATTACGAATCAAGGTCACAAATCCACCCATTCCACCCAGTATTTCACCGTCCACTCACTCCACCCAAGCCACAACATATGGCAATCGCAATATTAAACAACACTGTATATGCCACCAAGAACCATCAAAACGTAATAGGATACAAAGTATTCAACTGCATTGTCTGGGAACATCTCTTTAAACTCACCATAGAGCTGTGCAGCCAAAGTCTTATTATGGGCAATGACTAGCGTTGGTTTCCCAAGTTGCTGAATGACATTGGCCATCGTATAGGTCTTTCCAGAACCGGTAACTCCGAGTAAAGTTTGAGCTTGATTGCCCTCTTTAAACCCGGCAACCAGCTGTTCAATCGCCTGTGGTTGATCACCTGTTGGCTCAAAAGGTGCTTTTAAGTTGAAATCTGCCATAAAATATCCTCCCAAATCGACATTTAGCTCATAAGAATCTTCATATATTCTAACACAGCAATATTGAAAAGTACAGCGAAAAGGAACATTTGTTCGCATTTCTCGTTTTCGTGATATGTCAAGCCAAAGGGAACATCATTTGAGGACTTGGATGAAGAGAAAGTTACTCTACTTATGAATCATATCAATAGCGAAAAAAGAGACAACCTAAACGGGTATAGCCCATTTGAACTGTCTCAATTACTCCCGGACAATAAGCTTCATAACTTTTTTAAGCTTAAAGAGATCGAACCAGCATTCATTCCTCATTCCTTCAGCTTGTAAGTCCGATTCCTATTTTCCCCCAAAGCCTCTATTTTACCTTGTTTAACTAAATCATTTAATAAACTTCTCGTCTGCGGTGACTGAATCCCCAATACTTCAGCAATCTCCTTTGTTTTATACGCTTGTCTATTTTTCATGTAGGCAAGTATCCTTACGTAATTCTTTGATTTTTTATTGCTGGTTTTTATCGCTGATTTTTTATCGCTGATTTTTATCGCTGATTTTTTATCGCTGATTTTGGTATTCATATCAAACGAATACTCATCATCTAGCGGCATCACAATTCTAAACACATCACCCTCAATTATCTTGGGCTCTGTTCCGGAATATAATTTCCCATACTTAAATAAGTTTCGCACACCTGAACCCAATTGATCTGATAATCCAATATTCCTAAAAAACGAAGCAATAATAGGATTCTTAGGATTAGGTTCAAAGTCATCTGGTGTTAAAACCCCATCATGAGTTGCACGATTTGCATTTTCCACAAACATCCTATCTTTTTCAATCACGAACTTCGCAATATAAGAACTGGTTATTTCTCGATGAATCAATGTATTGACCAACATCTCTCTTGCAATAATATTCCTAAGACTCATCCTTCTGTCACCCTCAAGATAAAACTTATCCCAAAGATGCTTTTCTGCAAATCCCATCAGTAGATCATAACTTTCAACTAAATTGGTCTCCACGATCAACCTATCATCATACCTATCTACATTAACCTTTCTCAATAAAGCATCTGTTCTATATCCCGGTGCTACCGATAGAATCATTGAATCTTTTCCTAATAGCATCGCTGCTGCCAAATTATATCCTGCCTTCCCCGTGACAGCATCTTTGCCATATAATCCTGCACTTTTCAACACATCTTCGTCATTCATTGATTCCCATGGGTGCTTACCTCCCGCATGATTAATTGCCATCTGCTTAATTCTCGGTAATAAATCTAATCGCAGGTCTTCTAATTCTAAATACGGAAACACTTTCTTCTCTGTATAAATATTTTGTTTTCTTATATATAATGCCGCAATCTGGCTTGTTGCTGTAACCTTTATATCCGCATCATCCACTCGATCATAGATGTCTTTCTTATAACTATGAACTTCTGAACTTGGTGGGATGTGGATATGAATAATTGTTTTCCCCTCATATTTGATGATTTTAGGTTCTAAGTAGACTGTTGGCTGCAGAATATTTGGATTATTTATATTCTTTATGAAATTCTTGACCAATTCCGGCGCCACTTTTTCAGATACCCCCCTAACCTCTCCGTTATCCTTCACACCGAGATAAATATCACCACCAAATCGATTCAAAAAAGAGCATACGGTTTCATAGGTATCGCTTTCAATACCATTTCCACATCTTTTAAACTCAACAGCAATTGTCTCACCGACATCCAGAACTTGTTTCATCGCTTTTGCATCCATGATAGCTTCTCCTATACCTCTTTACTATTTTTAAGTATATCATATTTTTCTATATTATACACAATTTAGCGGTCATCTCAAAAGATGTCATTGTTCTTTTTTATCTCTATTATTTTCATTTTACAATCCGATAATCTTCATTCATAAGCTGAATACCATCCCCAATTCCTTCACTAAGAAAAACTTCATTCTCCTTTGTCACAAAAATACCCTCTACCTGTGGATACTCTTTTAATAACTCTTTTCCTTTTTCCAGTCCCAGTACGTAAATTGCTGTCGTCAAACAGTCTGCCAGGGTTGATGATTCTGCAATAACTGTAACGGATTTTAAATCACTCTCAGAAGGATAACCTGTTTTTGGGTCCAGAAGATGGTGGTAGGTTACACCGTCCTGGATAAAATTACGCTCATAAACTCCCGATGTAACAACACTCTTGTCCTCTACCTCCACTGCGCAAAGCAAATCCCCTGCCCCAGTCTCTGGTGTCTTGATTCCAACCTTCCACTTGCTATTATCCTCCTTCTTTCCTAAAGCATAAATATTTCCACCAAAGTCCAGAAGCCCACTGTTTATCTGATTTTCTTTTAAAATATTTACCACTTGATCACAAGCATACCCCTTTGCAATTCCTCCAAAATCTAACTTCATTCCCTTTTTCAAAGTAACCTTTCCATCTTGTAAATCCAAATCCTGATAATGAACCAATTCCTTGCCTTTCAAAATTGCTTCTTCCTCCGGCAAAATCGAAAAAATCCCATCCTTTTTCCACAAAGTGGTAAGCGCCCCAATGGTTACGTCAAACCCTCCATCTGACTTTTCCGATACTTCTTTCGCAATTTCCAGCAATTGGTATACATCCTTCTCAACTTCAACAGGCTGCCCTTCACTGTTATTAATTTGAGCAATTTCATTATGCTCCAAATTAGCCGACATCCTTTTATCAATATCTGCCACCTTTTCCATACAGACTTCCCGAATCTCCTTTGCATCTTGATAAAGAGATATGCTGATTGCAGTCCCCAAAAGATCCGTTTGAGTGGTTGTTACAAGTTTTGGTATTTCTTGCTTACTACAACCAGCCTGGGCGAGGATTACGGAAAGCAGCATGCAAAAACACTTTATTTTTTTCCATTTTCTTTTCATTCTACTTATCCTTAAGGGGTCACGCGAATGGTAATACTGTGTGATTTTTCATTTTCTGTATTTACAGTAATCACTGCTGTCCCAATTTTATTTCCTGCTGCGTGTCCGGTTTCATCTACACTGACTACAGAAGGATTACTACTTATAAAAGATACCTTTGCATCACTTAAATACTCAGGAGTGATTTGCACCTCTATATTCATAGATCCATTCCTTTTCATCGTCCGAAAGGCATTTCCTACAATTTTAACGCTTTCTGGCTCTGTAATCTGCGCTATTACCTCATGAGCACCAATATCGCCTAAACCTGCTTGCGGTCTCATTGTTCCAATCACATCAAAAGGCAGCAAATTAATATTGTCTGCTGGAATCTTATTCATTGCCGGACTATTTTCCATTTCAATTAATGGGAGATACCCTACTGCCGGATTGAAGTCAAGCGAATCTGTAATCCAATCAATTTCACCATAATACCCACCTTCAATAACGGTTGTTTCATTCAAAAAGCCCGTTGAATTCGTGTTAATGGAAGAAATCAGATTATAGCCTCCATCCACCACGGAAGATTCATAATCAAAATAAATCTCCTGAGCCATACTTGCCCCATCAACACAAATGGTATTCGCAATATAGCCAGTTGCAAAATTTCCAGCAAAAGTACAATGGACTATTTCTCCATAACAATCACTGTCCACATAAACGCTTCCCCAACTGGATGAAGTGTTTACAACGGTGCAGTTTTCCATACGAAGACTGCCTCCTTCTTCGACCAAAACCGCAGAACCTTTTCCATTATACATACCCCAAAGCATATATTTTGCATGATTAATGCTTAAGTTTCGCAGTGTTAACTTTCCACCCACCACATTAAAAACGCCGTATGCCCCTTGGCCATCAATGGTATATCCATTCCCGTTGATGGTGACATTTCCAGTACAAATAATACGGTCTTCTAAATCTGCTGTTAAATTTGCCGTTAAAACAATTTCCCTGTTCTCACCCTCATCTGCAACTGCTTGATTCAGTTCTGCAAATGTGGATACTTGAATTCTTTCCTCCGCCTTTACTTCCTTTGTCAGTCCGGGACTAAAAAAACTGATTAGTAAAGATAAAATCAATACTCCTGCAATATTCATTTGTTTTATTTTCATATCGTTATTTCCTTATCCTGTTCTTCGATTCTATCTATTGTTAACGCTTTAAAAAAGAGGTTCACTGCAAGAAGTAAAGAAAAAAGAGATAAAATAAAGGAAGGCTGCTTCATCATAATTGCAATTCGTCCCAGATTTGGTACACTGGCTGTAACCACCCCTTTTATCTGCGTATCCTGAACCGGTTTCACATCCTTATCTTGATTGGCATCTCCTTGGGTAATATAATATCTGCTATTGTCACTTTCGTATACCTCTACCACTCTATGGGTCAGCCTAATACCACCGGTTTCATAGTTGATGATATCACCCTCCACAATCTCTGCACCTGGCTTCTCTGTCAGGAAAATCAAGCTTCCCGCTTCAATCTCCGGACTCATACTATTCGTCAAAACAACAGACATTGATTTCCCGCCCAATCGGATTTCTTCCATTCTACCAGTAGCTGATAAAACAATAATGCCAGAACATGCCAGCAGAATTGCTATAAACACTAGATTTCCCACCGCTTTTATCACTTTACTTTTCACATAAACCTCACATATAACAGGTGACAGACTTCGTCTGCCACCTGTCACAACGTATTCATTTGCTGATTAATTTGTTACACGTACTACCGTTTTTGCACTGATACCACTTGCCGTGGTTGCTGTAATAACCACCGTACCCGTCTTTTTCGGTGTTACGACACCATTTTCATCCACTGTTGCCACAGCCGGATTTCCACTAGACCATGTCACGTCCTGATTGGTTGCATTTTCCGGTGTTGCTTTTGTATCAATTGTCACAGTCTTCTTCTTCGAAACTGTCACCAAAGAGCCTTCTGCAATTTTCAGACTATCCAACGCTACAGCATCTGCTTCATAACAACCAATGTCTCCTTTTCCTTCAACTGGACGAGCCTTTCCTGTAAGATCAGTTGTTGGAAGGTAAACATTGTCAGCCGGAATACAATTCATAACAGGATGATTTTTTCCACCTATTAGGGTTCCATCCGGATTCATCCATTTTGTATACTCACCAAGAGTTACATTATAACCATTGTCAATAAATGTTGCCGTGTCTCCTACCGATAAATCCGACGCACCGCCACCAGCAAACACTGTATTTGCAAGTGTCAAAGTTGATCCATTTGCTGCCATAATTGAGCCTCCAACATTCGTTGCGCTATTATCAACAAAGGTACAATTGGTGACATCCAAGGTATAACCATTTCCTACATATACACCACCTTGGCGGCTATTATTACCAATTACAGCACAATTCTCCATAATCGCATTTCCACGTCTTGCATATACTGCTGCTCCAGCAATCAAGTTATTTCCCTTATATTGAGCAGCATCTTTAAACACCGTATTCTTAATGGTCAATGTACCACCTCTAACATATACAAAACCATTTGATTTATTACCATCCAAGGTATGTCCCTGACCATCAATGGTAATATCCTCATAGGTGTTAAGAGTTGCACTGGAAACTGCGTCAATATCTTCCTCAATATAAACAGTCTCACCACTGCGCATATCTGGCACTACTGATTTTAATTCATCAAGAGTTGAAACTCTTTTATCTCCTGAGATGTATTCTACAAGAGCATCTACTGGTGCCTTTAATTCATTGTATGCCTTTTCAAGCTCATCATTTGTCGCCTCACCATTCCCCAAAACACTTTTTGCATTGTTTAAAGGTCTTGTAACTGCCGACCATGACGTACGTGTATACAAGGTCGAATCCATAGCTTCTACGCTTTCAATTAACCGACTTAACAAATCCCGAATCGTGCCTTCTTCTTCCTTAAGTACAAGACCTGCGATTCCTTGATTCAGAGCTGCCACTGCTCCATCTACCTCTTCTTGGGTAGCACTCTCATTTCCTGCAACTGACTGAGCATTTTCAAGTGCTGTTGTAAACGCTGCTACACTGGCTGATGTATATGCATCTTGATCAATTTCCAATGCAGTTGTAATCAACTCATTAAGTTCTCCTTTGTCAACAGGTACTGACACATCTTCTGCTTTTGCTAATGCATCCTTAACGGAATCAATAATCCCTTGTGAAGAGTATGTTGCACCTGAAACACAATCAACATCTGTGGATTGTGCAGCGATAATTCGATTCGCCATTTCTGGATACGCTTTATTCCAGAATTTAGCTGTATCATTTTGAGCGGTAACCTCGATGTTTGAAATCAATCCATCTTCAACTGTCACAGATGTTACTATATTACTTTTAAAGCCCTCGCCGGTACCTTCATAAACTCCTGATAAATATGCTGCATGAGCAGTCAGTCCATTTACCCCCATAAGTCCCAGTACCATTGCCGCTGCCAAAAAAGTGCTTAAAATTTTTTCCATTTTCCTTTTCATGAATACCTCCTAAGTAAACACTATTTGTTTCGTATTATCAGAATAGATTGGGTTTCCTATTGTTGTTTTACAATTGCAGCCGCTTTTGCCTCTGCTTGCTCTGCTGTCATTGCCACTCTTGCACTTCTGCCAACTGGTGAAGCTCCTAAATCATTCGCAATAAACTCTAAGCTATCAAAGTCTACACCAAATTCATCAACAATTGCTTGCTCCAGTGCCTGAGTCGCCTTCCAATTTCCTGAGATAATAATTTCTGCACCTTGATAATCATTTCCCATTCCAGAACCATTAAATGCAACGGTATAATTCACGTCCGGAGCTGCATTTCCATCCATAAGCACGTAATAATTTCCTTCCCCGTCTTTATACCAGTAAAAGCTGTCTGCTCCCTCCTCTCCTTCCATCTTATAACCCAGTAAAGAATCATCAAAAATCTGCAATACATTAGGGTCATCTGTAATTGGAGCACTTGGAGTTGTTGGATTTCCGTTCTCATCCGATCTCTTGATTACTGTTGGTTCAATGGTTACCTTAACAAAGGATGCCATGCTCCCAGTATTTTTTAAGCTTCCGCTTTTCTCTACTTCTAATCCCGGTTCATATACAACGGCTTCATCTTCTGTTGGAAATGTTGCTTCCACTTGAAGTCGTCCCATGTTTACTGATGTATTTCCCATATTTACTGATGTTGTAAACCATGCATAAGTAAATCCTACTGCTGCTGCCATCGTTAATGCTACAGCTGCAACAATTAGTAATACTTTATTACTGAATACTGCTTTCCTCTTTTCCATTTTTCTACCTCTTTCCTTTTTATAAATCTATCTGATAGTACGTTCATAACATTTCTATTCCTGCGTTATGAATAGGCTTATTTTAATCCTTTTAATTGATAATGTAAATCATTATCAATTATATGATAAAAAATCTCTTTTACTTTTCCGCAAAAAAGAGAGACCGTTTAAGCCTCTCTTTCGTACCCTTATATAGAAAAATCCCACGTCAAAGGTGTCACTGATATTTTGTTTTCAATAGCAAATACATAAATGTCTGAATTCTTATTCAATCTATTCTCAGGTATTATTCTCTGAGATTTTAACTCATAGGGCGTATCCAAATCCCGCTTATTCGGTGGAATAAATTCGAAATAATTCTCACTTGCCTGCCTCGTGATTCTAAAATCCTCTTTCGCTTGAATCTCCCTCGGTATATTAATATTTAAGATACTGGACTCTTTTATCATACCTTCCTTTAAAACTTTTTCAGTCCAGAAACGTACCACACTCTTTTCCTTTTCCCACGACAATTTCGGATAATCAGAAAGTAAATGTTGACTTACCTCTGCCTCTCTTGAAAAGGCAAGTGCAGGAATCCTATGAGAATTCGCCTCCATCGCCGCACCTAGCGTTCCACTACAAGTCAGTAAAAGCCCTAAATTTTCACCGTAGTTTATTCCGCTGATACATAAATCCGGTTTACGCTTTGTCATCTCCAAAACACCATGGGCGACTGCATATGCCGGCGAACCAATAATAGAGTATGCTACTCTCTTTTTGCCGTTTAGTGTAAGAGCTACTTCTTTTATAATTCCTTGATTTGCTTGTCTCGGAAAAGATCGTCCCATAGCCGTCTGCTGTCTGTCTGGTGCAATGATTAGGAGCTCTCCCAAATCTGCAACAGCTTCTGCTGCTGCCTGGATTCCCGGGGATAGAATGCCATCATCATTTGTGATAAGGATACGAGGTTTCCTATTTGAAAACTTTATGCATTTGTTTGAGTAAGGGGTCGGTGTATTCTGTAATTCCATCATAAACCTCGCTTATTCGTTTATATATTTCCACATTTTCATCTTTCGGAATAAACTCATCTTTAATTCGCACCATATTTTCAATTGCTTCATCAAAATTCTCATATACACCACATGCTATGGCAACACAAATCGCCGATCCAAGACCTGCCGCTCCATTTACTTCATTACGAACCGCCTTAATCCCAAAGACATCTGCAAAAATCTGCATAAACAAATCACTATTGGATCCACCGCCTGTAATGATGATTTTATCTAATCCCACTTTCAACTCATCTGTCATATCATTCACGTGGCGTTTCATTGTCATTGCTACCGCTTCCAGCAGAGAACGATATATATGGCCTCGAGTATGACGTCCATCAAATCCAATCATCATTCCTTTTTTATACTGAGCGTCTACCGGTGCCAGCCAGTCTAAAACCATTACCAATCCATCACTTCCCACAGAAACCTCTGCCGCCTCTTCGCTGAGAAGTTCTTCCGGTGAAATGCCTTTGTTCTTTGCGACGATTTCATATCCTTCACCTAAAATATCCTTAAACCAGCTAATCATCCACATTCCTCTTCGAATGCCATTGCTATCATAAAGATACTTATTCGGAATGCAAGAAAATTTGGGCCATACTGCTTTTGTATTCTTTAAATTTTCTTTCCCTTCCATCATTGCTGCTGTATATGTTCCTAAAGACACACACGCTGTCGTTTCACCAACACAACCAGATCCAAGTCCCTCAACAGCCTTGTCGTTTGAAGTTGCAACCACTGGAAGGCCTTCTGGCAACCCTGTTGCAAGACTTGCAGCCTTCGTAACGTATCCAAGAATCTCTCCAGGCATTACCAAATCAAAAAGCATTTCCCTTGGCATTCCTGTGGTTTTGTATGCCTCTTCTTCATCTGACCATCTCCAATTGTCTATATCAATTGGCCAAACCCCTTCATAATTCGCAACCGTATCTTTCCGCTCACCTGTTAATCTATGGGTAATATATCCCGAAGAAGCCACAATATATTTCACATCACCATTTGTATGTTCATAAGGTTGTGCCACTCGTACATCCATCCAACTAAGTGCTGGCTGTGCTAAGGTTCCGTCTTCTTTTAAATACGCTCTGCAATAACGAATTGTACAAAGACCAATACCTATAATGTCCTTCACATCTCCTTTAAAATTTGCCATGCACTTTTTTCCTGCAACGCAGATAGCTGTCCACCAATCATCATCAGGATGCTCAACGTATCCAACTTTTGGAAGATTGTAAGGACGTAATGCTTCTTTTCCTTCACACACAATTCTTCCCTTTGTATCAAAAATTAAAATCTTGGCGCTTTGAGAGCCTTCATCAATTCCGATAATATATTTTTCACTCATCTTTTAAGTACCTTCCCTTAGTTATCATTTCCTAGCGTACAAGATATCCACCGTCAACAACTAGCATCGTTCCGTTTACATAGTTCGAAGCCTTGCTTGCTAAGAATACACACGCTCCCATTAAGTCTTGTCTTTCTCCCCATCTTTCTGCTGGAATATGATCCAATACTTTTTTGTTTGTTTCAGGATTGCTTCTCGTCTGTACCGTAATATCAGTTGCATAATATCCTGGTGCAATTCCATTTACCTGAATATTGTATTTACCAAGCTCATCTGCATAAGCCTTAGTCAGCCCTGTAAGCCCATGTTTCATTGCCGCATATGCAGGAGAACCTAAACCTCCAAGGAAGGAGAATAAAGAACAGATATTAATAATCTTACCACTCTTTTGAGGAATCATATATTTTGCACACTCATGACTCAACTCAAAAGAGGCTGTGAGATTGATTGCAATCATTGGATCCCAGTCATCTCTGTCAAAGTCTAAAACATCATTGATATTACAAATCGCTGCACAGTTCACTAGTATATCAACGCTACCGAATTTTTCCACACAGTTTTCAACGATTGTCTTTGGCACTCCCTTAACAGATATATCTGCTTGCATAAACTCATATCGTACCCCAGCACCTTCGATTAATTTTTTTGTCGTACCATCATCATCCACATAGCTTGCACAGAAGATGTTTGCACCGGCTTTTGCTAATGAAAGAGCAAAGGTTTGTCCCAGACCACTGTTTCCTCCCGTAATGACTACATTCTTCCCCTTAATCTCAAAGAAATCCAATCCAAATTCATTAATGTCATATCCCATTTTGTAATACCTCCACTTTTTCATTTTTTTAGACAAAAAAAGAGCAACTTTCACCAAAACTTGGTAAAAGTCACTCATCTCTCCGTCTCTGTTAAGTAACTAACCTCATTATACGAGCCATAATTTCTATTGTCAATATCAGGAAATCACCCAATAATCTATTACTTTTTTGGTAGTTTTTCACAAAGTTATAAAAGATTTGCATCTTCTAAATATTCTCTTGCAACCTCTCTTGGAGTCATCTGTAACTCATCTACCTTATAATTTAATTCCATCATCACTTCATCCGTTAGAATCTGCCTTAATTCCTCTATCGGCTCCTGTATCTCTGGATATTTTTCTAAAACTTCTCCACGTATCACCGGAATAGCATAATAAGGTGGAAAGAAATTTTTATCGTCTTCCAGAACTTGAAGATTAAACTTCTTAATAAGCCCATCTGTTGCAAAAGCATCTACAACATCAGTCTCTTGACTGTTGAGGGCTGTATACCTAGGAGAGCCGTCGATTCCAACGGTTTCTTTAAAATTAATACGATAGACTTCAGAAAGTCCTGGAAATCCATCACTTCTATTTAGAAATTCCAAGGTTGCGCCAAAGGTTAGATTCGGAGACACTTTTCCCAAGTCACTAATAGTGGTCAGGTTATATTTTTTTGCTGTATCCGGCCGAACCGCTAACGTATACGTGTTATTAAAGTTCATTTGTTCCAAAACTTCAATATCAAATTCTTCTTTAAATTCCTTTTTAACTGTATTGTATACTTTTTTCATGTCACTGGACATGGGATGTTTTAAGGTATCACCATAGGCTGTTCCTGTATATTCAATATACATATCTACTTCTCCTGTTTTTAAAGCTCCCATACAGACCTGAGTTCCTCCCAACTCACTTTCTCTGCGCACTTCAATGTCTGTCCTGTCTTCTACCATATCTGCCAGCATATGAGTTAAAATGCTTTGCTCTGTAAAATCCTTTCCTGCAATTGTAATCGACTTATCACTTTTTTTGTTTGTACTAATTCCCGTATAAAGAAAAAGAACTGCCACCATACATGCGCAAACTGCCAGAATTATTTTTTGATGCTTCCGTCTCTTTTTTACAAGGGCTAATGATACTCTTTCCGAATTCTGAAGACTAACTGGTGTCACGATTTTTTCGACTAATCCCGCCAAATAATCTACAAATAGGGCAAGTAAACAGGCGGGAATCGCCCCTGCTAAAATCTGATTATTATTGACTGTACGGATTCCTGAAAAGACTAGGTATCCCAATCCCCCCGCACCGATAAATGCTGCGATTGTCATCATACCGACAGCTGTTACCGCTGATATACGAACTCCTGCCATAATAACAGGTAACGCAATAGGAATTTGTACCTTCGTTAATATCTGAAACTTTGTCAGTCCGATTCCTCTTGCAGACTCTACCATATCCTTATCGATATTCGCAATCCCTGTATATGTATTCTTGATTATCGGAAGTAACGAATATAACACAACTGTGATAACCGCTGGTAATGTCCCGATTCCAAGAAAAGGAATTGCAAACCCCAGCATTGCCATACTGGGAATTGCCTGGATTACGTTGGCAAGACCTATAATAGGCTTACTCAATTTTCGAACGTAACAGATTAAAATACCAAGAGGTACTCCAATTAAAAGAGACAAACCCACTGCAATCGCCGTCAACTGTATATGGTTCAAAAGGAGTGACAGAATCTGATTCCGGTTCATTATTATATAATCTATAAATCCCATCTTATACCTCCTCTTTCATATACTGTTGACTTAAAGTGGCAATCAAAGTGCTTCTCGTAATAACACCCTGCAGCATTCCCTCCGCATCCACTACCGGAATACTGGAGATATCATTTTTCATTACAGCCTTTAACACCTGCAGTATTGAATCCTCTGGACTGGCATATATGTAGTTTTCTTCCATCACCTGCTTTATAGGCAAAGTACGGTCCATATCAAAGGGAACGCTCTGTGCATACAAAACACCTTGTATCTTTTTTGTTTTTGCCTCCACAATCATCAATGCGTCATCTTTGGCACTGCGCATAATTTCCATTCCTTTAAAAAGAGATAAGTTGCCGTTGCCCGTAATATTATTCTCCTCCATTATGTCCTTCGCTTTAATAAACTGAGGAGAAGCCCAAATACGTTTCTTCCCTACAAATTCTGATACAAAATCATTTGCTGGACTCTTTAAAATATTTTCCGGGGTATCATACTGTACGATATGTCCCTTATCCATGATGCAGATTCGATCTGCAATCTTTATCGCTTCATCCATATCATGGGTCACAAATACAATCGTCTTTTTCAGCTTTCTCTGCAGCTCCACCAACTCGTCTTGTAATCCGATTCTCGTAATCGGATCGAGAGCTGACAAGGGCTCATCCATTAAGATAATATCAGGATCTGTCGCAAAAGCTCTTGCCACTCCTACACGTTGTTGTTGTCCACCGCTTAACTCCGCAGGATAACGATCCAAAAACTCCTCGCAATTAAGTCCAACCATCTCCATAAGCTCGTACGTTTTCTTTTGTATATCCTCTTTACTGTATTTTTCCACCTTCGGTATAATCTCAATATTATCTTTTATAGACATATGTGGAAACAATCCGGTCTGTTGGATTACATATCCCATTTTTCTTCGCATCTTTATGAGATCTTTTTTACTGATATCTTCTCCATCGATTAATATGTGCCCTGCAGTGGGGTCAATTAGACGGTTAATCATTTTTAATGTCGTTGTTTTCCCGCATCCGCTCGCTCCGATAATTACAACAAACTCACCGGTATTAATCGTAAAAGAGATATCGGATATGACCTTGTTCCCTTTGTATGCCTTGAACACATTTTTAAACTCAATCATCCGCTCCCTCCACTCTTAGCTTTTTACTCATTAAGTTTCCACACCTCCATATTTGTCGTAGATACAGCTATCGCTCCTGCCTTTAAGGCACCCATTACATCCTCTTGGTCAAGAACTAATCCACTGGCCACCAAAGGCTTATCCACCTGCTCCAATACATACCGAATCATTTTCGTAAGACCTGCTGGCATAATTTCCACAACATCTGGATTATTCTCTTTTACATGCTTCTTGATGTTTGCATAAGTAATCGCATCAATCATAAAAAATCTCTGTACCGTAAAAAGACCCAGCTCATTTGCTCTCTTTATTAAAAATGGTTTCGTACTAATGATTCCGTCTGCCTTCGTATATTTCTTGATAAAATCCACTGAAATATCTCGTGTAGATAATCCTGTGATCAAATCCACATGTACAACCGCCATTTTACCGGCTTCCTTCACTTCCTCTACAATGTCTGCAATACTGCACACATCTCCATACAAAATGTAAACAATGTCGCAAGAGGACTCTTTGCATGCCTTTAGCCACTCATCATTTTTTATCCCTGCAATTATCGGTGTTCCTTCCGTACTATCCAAAAAATACTGTAATGCATTCTCCATATCTGACCTCACTTATTCTTTCTTTAAAAGGGTTATTAGGTTTGGTACTATTGTATACAAATCTCCTACTATAGGCAAATGTGCCACACTGAGAATAGGCGCTGTCTTGTCTATATTCACTGCGATAATCTTCTTTGCATTCTTCATACCAGTCATAAACTGAATTGTTCCGGATACTCCAAAGGTTATTATCACCTCTGGTTTGACCACATTTCCCGATACTCCGATTTGGGCTTTTTGAGACATCCATCCCTTTTCCACTAGCGCTCTGCTGGAAGCAAGCTCTCCTCCCAGAAGGTGAGCCAACTCTCTTAAAAGCTCCAAATCCTCCTTTTTTTTCACTCCTCTTCCCGCAACTACCAAAATCTCCTGATCTGTAATTCCTCCCTTCTCTTCCTTTTCCTCTCGTGCCAACAACTGGGGTGATTTATTCTTTTGACCTAATGTCTTCTTTTCAACTACTGTCTTTCCACTACTGTCTGTAAGAGCCGGAAAAATCCCCGGTCTTACTGTTGCAATTTGAGGCCTTGTTCTTTCCGTCAAAATACTTGCCATAATATTGCCACCAAAGGCCGGTCTCGTTTGAACCAGATTCCTATTCTCATCAAATTCAAGCATTGTACAATCTGCTGTCACCCCTGTTTTCATCGCTACTGCAATGCGGGAAGCAAATCCACTTCCAATTGGTGTCCCTCCAAGGAGTAAAATGGAAGGTGAAATTTTCTCGATGCATTCCACCATTGCCTCCTCCCACAACTCGGAAAGGCAGGCACCTTCCTGGATATACCACCACACTTTTTCAATCGGCAGGCTGCAAAGCTGTGATTCAATCTCCTTACTTTCTTCTCCAATTGCTACGCCGTAAACAGGCTCATTACAGATTTTTTGCAATTCACAAGCCTTGGCAATCAATTCCAAGCTTACTTTTTCAATTTTCCCTCTGGTATACTCTAAGAAAACAAATATTCCTTTCTCTTCTCTCATATTGCTTTCCTAATCCTTCCTAAGGAAGGACAGTATCTCCATTGCTCCATCCATTCCTTCTAAAACCTGTGCTTCCACTGCTTGTGTTCTTTTTGGTGGGAAGATTTTTTTAACCTTTGTTGTGGAGCCTTTGATTCCATAATGATTCACATCACCATCTTCCAGATTGTCAATAGACATCTCATTTACACTTTTGTTTTTACTTTCTAACCGTCCCTTAAAAGAAGGCATTCGTGGAACAAACCCTTCTCGGTTCACTGAAATCAAACAAGGATAGTTTATTTTCAAAACTTGAATAAATTCTCCCAGATCCTGATGAATCTCCATGCCATCATTGGATATCTCCAAAAGCTTTATGACTCCCTGATAATTTGGAAGTCCTAACCATTTTGCCAGTGCCGGACTTACTTGAGATGTGTCTCCGTCCGTTGTCTGCTTTCCACATATAATCAAATCATATTTATTAACTGCAAGAATCCCCTGCATCAAAGTGTAAGATGTCACGAGTACATCTGCACCCCCGAATCTTGAATCCGTTAACAGATAGCCTTTGTCCACCCCATAAGCATAGGCATCCTTTATCATAGCTTCTGCATTCTCTGGTCCCATAGAAAACACATCGACCGTGGCATTTGCTTCTTCTTTGATGCGAAGTGCTGCCTCTAGGGCTGATAAATCATAAGGATTTGTAATGGTTTCCAGTCCACTTCGTTTCATAAGACCAGTTTTTTCATCCATGTCTCCTTCACTATAAGCCGGAACCTGCTTCATACACACTGCAATCTTTATCATATGCATCCTCACTGAATATATTTCCTCGATTTAACAATCGATTGGGGTCATACTTTCTCTTCTGCTCTTCTATCTGAGCAATTTGATCTTTCGTGAAAATACAACCTGCCAAATCACTTTTTACTTTACCAATTCCATGTTCTACCGTAATCTTTTTATATTTCTTATAAGCTTTCTGATTCCAGAATGATAGAAGGCGTCTTCCTCTCTCATACTCATCATAATTCTTCGGAAGAATATTGGCATGAAGATATCTTCCTTCTACATGTCCAAATATTGTAATGTCTATATTATTCGCCTTTGCCGCCTCCGTATAAAATTCCACACACTCTTTTAATGAGAGTCCAGGCAATGCCATATCGGATTCTAATTTCGTGATCCTGTCATCGTTTCTTCGTGCTTCTTCAATAAAGAGATTCGTACATTCTGCCACACTATGATGAAAGGCACGCATTCTCTGTATTTCCGCTTCACCCATTACCGCCCACGCTTTATCTGGATTACCATCGCATTGAATCACAAGCTCCATCAGTTTCTCGGCTATTTGCGTGATTGCATCCTCTTTTCCTCCAATCTCAATATAGAGCAAATGGTTGAATTCAGGTTCTACGTCCGGCAGTTCTTTTATTTTTGTCATAAACTCTTTTTTGCTTTCGACTAAATCGATGGAAGCACGGTCAACATACTCCATTGCAACGATGTAACCAAACGGAGTATCTTCTATCTCTTCTATTCCATTCACAAAATCATTAACCTGGGCTAATTCTTCAAAAAAGAAGGTGATTCCCCAATTCTCCTCCGGTTTCTTTTCCAAAAGCAAAGTGGCTTTTGTGATAACCCCGTACAGACCTTCACTTCCGATTACCGTGTCGAGTGAACTTTTATCCAATATGTGAAGCTTTCCCATTCCATCCACCAAATGAATCTCTGAGACATACTTCCTCGTGTCTTCATAGTAAGCTATGTTAATTCCTCTCGCAGCAGTAGCCAATACCCCACCTATACTAGCTGTCGTTTCTGTTGGAGAAGGGGGCCAAAAATACCCTTTCCCCTTGAAATTCCGATTAATTCCCTGCTCCAGTTCTTCCAAACTTACTCCCGGCTCCAAAGTTACAGTCGGACCATCATTATCTGTATATGCCTCTATCCTCTTCATTTTCTGTAGGTTCATAATATGTCCACCTACAGGGACACTTCCACCCACAATTCCTGTCATAGAGCCTTGGATTGTAACCGGAATATTCTCTTTTCCAAGAGTTTCCATAATTTCTTGGATTTCTTCTTCTGACTCCGGAAAAGAAATACTAACTGCACTCCCTTGATTTTTGGATTCATCTGTCAGGTATTCCTGGTATTTTTCTTCCATCGGGTATATCTCTCTACTCATTTGCTTCTTCCTCTCCCAGAATTTCTTTTACAATTGCTTCTAAAACCTCCGTCACATCACCGATTACTGCTATGTCTGCTTTTTTTATGATTGGTGCTTTTTCATCATTGTTGATTGCAATAATGAAATCACTTTTTTCAACCCCTACGTAAAGTGCCGGTGCACCGGACGCCCCTGCTACAATCGCAATCTTTGGTGCTAATATTGCTCCTGAGGCTCCCACTAATCGTTCCATTGGAACCCATCCATTCATCGCCACTGGTCTGGAGACTCCAAAAGATGCGCCAATGCGCTCTCCCATTTCCCTTAGCTGCGAAATGGTTCCTTGATTTTTTGCACCTTTCCCTGCAACTAATACAAAGGAGCTTTTCGTAAAATCTTCTTCCTGTTTTGCCTCGACTTGCTTTACATTTGAGAAGAAATCCCCATCATCCTTTAGGTATACCTCTGTAGCTTTCGTCTCAATCCCACTCTCTGCAGGCAACCGTTTTTGTCCTTTTGAAAGACAGAGAAAAACGGGTGTATTTAAAAGCTTGTACTCTCCCATCATATGACCGGAATAGAACTTCTTCTCACCGAAAAGCCCTCCTTCTTTTTCGTAGCATCTCTCACAATCTGTTAGAACACTTCCCTTTAATCGGTAGGACAGTCTGGGTGCTATTTCCAATCCCATATAACCAGAACTAAAAATGCAGATATCTTCCTTTTCAACTATCGTCTCCAGATATTTCAAAAGAATTTCACTGTTATACCGTTCCATGAAAACAAAAATAACGGAGGATGTGGGGACCATTTCCGTTAGCTTCTCCTTATCATCTCCATCCATTTCGTCTCCACCGATGATAAGTACGTTATTCAATTCTATATCCTCTCGTGATTCGGAAATAAAGCAATTCACTTCTTCCAATTGCTTCTCCAAATCTCCCTTAAAAGCATTTAAGATAATCTGACATCTCATAATTTCATCATCCTTTCCTTTAAATAGAAGGGATATAAATCTTCTTTTGAAACAATTATACCTTCTCGTTTTTCAATCACCGGATAAGAATTTACAAGAGTATGAGCTCCTGTTCTATCTTCACTTGTTATTGAAACAGGTACAATTTCTTTCTTACCTCTCTTCATACGATCCTTTAAGGTTGGTACGCGAAGATAAGTACCTGGAACATCACCGATTACTGCGATAAAAGCTCCTTGTATATCGCGAATCTGTGTTCCTCCATCATATAGATTCGTGACCCTTATTCGATCGTTCTCCAAAAGTTCCATATTGATTACAGATGTCACACACGGTATTTTTAATTCCTCAGCCAGAAAAAGAGGCACGCACCCACTTGCATTATCTGCACTTTTACTACCCATAATAATCAAATCTGGCATTTCATTTCTATCTATGTAATCTTTCATTATCGCCGTAGTTTTCCCCGGCTCAAACAAAACATCTCCATCACTCTCAATCCGATCGGCTCTATCAAAGCCTAATGCATACAAGGTTTTCAGATAATTATCACATATCTTATTTCCTATCGTAACGCCATTAAGCTTAATGGAAGTGCCTAAGCCCTCTCCCATATCAGAGAGCTTAAGCATCATTTCCAATGCGCTTTCGTCAAATACATTCAACATGGATTTGACAAAGCTTGTATCTACCAGGTGATTATCTCCTGGCTCCCAATCTTCTGTAGACAGAAGATCTAAATCCGGTACAACCTTAAAACTCCCAAGGATGCTTTTCATTGTGCTTAATTGGGATTAATGTTCCCATATTCATGATACCGTTCGGATCAAATGCCTTTTTAAGCGTATCCAGTATATAGAAAGATGAGCCATATTCTTCCCATACGTAATGCGCTCTGGCTTTTCCAAGTCCGTGATGGTGAACGATAGAACCGCCATATTTAATAACCTCTTCGCAAATAATTCTGTTGATTTGGTTGTGGTACTTATTAATCTCTTCTTCAGGAGTACAATCTACTACATTATAATAGTAAACAAAATACATATTGGTTCCATTGATATAGCTATGAGAAGAATGTCCTCCCATTAATGTCATGTCTGGAACTTCCTCCATAATTCTCTTGCAAGCATTGTCATAAATCTCATAGATACAATCCCAGCATCCTGAAACTTCCGTTGTAATACCAATATTATTGGTTGCTAATATCTCCAACTTTTCTTCTGCAATTTCTTCCGGTCCCCAGTTAAGTCCTGCAAACCATTTTTCAATAATCTTAGAATCAACAGTATCTACTCCTGGAAATCCTTTGACGATTTCATCGATTCCTTTGGCTGTTGCATTTGTAATTCCACTTGGACCTTCTGCCATGAAAATCAATACATTTTTATCTCCTGACCAGTCAAAATGAAGACTTGCATCTGCTGCGTCATAAAGTCTTGCGATTGAAGGCTTAAATCCTTCTACCATAACAGCTCTTAATGCATCAAATCCATTTTTCATATTGTCAATCGTATATCCTAAAAACAGATTATTTTCTGGTTGATACTTGAAAATTTTAATTGTCACTTCTGTAATGTAGCAAAGCGCTCCCTCATTTCCAATGACAACGTGTCTGATATCTGGACCTGCTGCTCTTCTTGGAATGTTTTTCACACGGCACACTTCTCCATTTGGAAATACTGCTTCCAATCCGACTACCATATCTTCTATTCCACCATATAGCGTGGAGAACTGTCCAATACTCCTGGTTGCAACTAATCCACCTAACTGCGCAAGAGGTTTTGACTGTGGAGAGTGGCCAGTTGTATATCCTTGTTCTCTTAGCATATCATCTAATTCTTGCAATGGAACACCACACTGTACTGTAACCTGCATATTATACTTATCAATCTTAAGTACTTTATTCATTCCCGATCCATCTACTACAATAGAGTTTTCTTTTGCTGTTTCCAGTCCGCCTTCAATTGCAGACTGTCCCGTTCTTGGAACGACGTTAACTCCATGTTCATTGGCAAACATCAATACTTTCTTCACCTCATCTGTTGACTCCACATACACAACTGCTGCCGGCATTGGCTGTGTGTATATTTCATGCACCTGCTCAAATTTTCTGTAGCGATCCAAGCTACTTTCTTTTAAGACTGTCTCATCTGTGATAACTCTGTCACTGCCCAAAATATTAATCAGTTCCTCAACTATCCGCTCTTTTTGTAATTCCATTTTCTTGCTCTCCTTTCAACAATGAACTGTGCCTGTGGGGAACGCTCTATTTTTAGATAATAAAAAAAGAGAAAACTTCCCCGTCAATATCCTATTCGTTAGGACACTACGAGTTACTTTTCTCTTTATCTCTGTTTGTAACTAATCTCAATATAAACAAGAATAGTAAAATTGTCAATTGTGCATTATGTATAGGATTTGAAATTCGTTTTTGGTTCATTTGACTGATTGACAAAAAAAAGGTATCGCTATATGATTATTTCAAGTTACTTGCAGAGATGAGAGAGATAGGTAGCTTCTACACTGGTAGAAGCTGCCTTTTTTGTCGTTTTTGTAAAACAAATAGTTATCCTAAAAACAGGGAGGGTCATATATGAGTGATTCAAAAAAAAGCTTTATCAAAAAATATGGAACACTGCTTCTCTTAGCAGCAGGCGCAGGAATAATCTTTCAGCTTCCATATATACGGGAGACATTCTACCCACAAATCCAAGAGGCAATGGGTCTTACGAATGCACAGATGGGTCTTCTTTCTTCCGGCTATGCAACAATGGCAACTTTATCTTATTTTATTGGAGGAATTGTAGCAGATAAATTCTCAGCCAGAAAGTTGCTTACGTTCTCCTTCATTATAACCGGTATTTTAGGACTTTGGTTCTCCACATTTCCCAGTTATAATGTGGCAAGATTAATCTTTGTATTGATGGGAATATCTACAATTATCACCTACTGGTCTGCATGCATTAAAGCAACCCGTATGCTTGGTACTTCTGAGGAACAAGGCCGTCTTTTCGGACTGCAGGAAGGACTTCGCGGTGTTTTAAACGCACTTCTTGTGTTTGGTATGACAGCTGTGTACTCCCATTTTGCGGTAAAGAGTGAGATCCTAGGTACCTCGGCTGCAATTAAACTATGTTCTGTTGTTGTAATTATTATTGGAATCTTAAACTTTATTTTCATCGAAGATACTAAAAAGGAAGAAAAAAGTGAAAGTATTTTGGAAGTCACAAAAGGAATGTTCAAAGCACTTACAATCCCTCGGGTTTGGATTCTGGTAGCAATCATCTTTACTGCCTACAGTGTATATGGCCTAATTGGTTACGTGAATACATATGCTGTAAAATACTTCGGGCTATCTGCTGCTCTTGGTTCTACACTTGGTGCTATACGTTACTTAGTACAGGGTCTAGGCGGTGTAATTGGTGGATTCCTTGCAGATAAGTTAAAATCCAGAATCAAAGTTATTGTTGGTGGATGTTTCTTCTTGGCACTTTGCTTTGCAATGCTTATTTTCCTTCCAGTTGAGGCAAGTCTCTTAGGCGCAGTAATCGGCAACTTTATGTTTGGTCTTTTATTTATCTACGCTGTAAGAAGCCAATATTTCGCAGTACACGATGATGCTGGCATTCCTGTTTCCATGAGTGGTCGTGTATCTGGTATTGCTTCTTGTCTTGGATACGCACCTGACTTATTTATGTATACTTTAGTTGGTTCCTGGATGGACAGCTACGGAGCGGCTGGCTTTAAAATGACCTGGGTGTATGCTGTTGTCGCAGCGCTCCTTTGTATCGTCTTCTCCTTTATCCTTTCTCGTATTATAAAAAAAGATACAGCAAAAACCACACTATAAATATTTCAAGAGGGACTGAACACTAGTAATTCACTTAGTGCTCAGTCCCTCTTATATTATACCAATACTATATTCCTGTCTTCTCTCGTATAAAGCTGCGAGCCTTTAAGGCATATTCAAAGGGATTTGCTTTTGCCGGGTCTTGCTCTGCTTCTACTAACATATATCCTGTGTAATTATTTTGACTCATCACTTCAAAAATATGATCGAAGGATACATCTCCATCTCCTGGAACCGTAAATGTTCCATTTTTTACCGCATCAAGAAAGGACATGTTGTTTTGAATTGTCTCATCTCGTTTCACCTTACGAACATCCTTTAAGTGGATATGGGCAATTCTATGGATGTACTTTTCAATAAGAGCATCTACTGCTTCTTGCGTTCCTTCTGAAAAATAGATATGTCCCGAATCGAACAGTAAATACACATTTTCATTTGTTCCTTCCATAAAAACATCAATCTCTTCTGGTGTTTGAATGCCCGTTCCCATATGATGATGAAGGCTGCATTTCATCCCTTTTTCTTCCGCTATCTTACCTAGCTTATTCATTCCATCACATAGTTTTTTCCATTCTTCTTTAGTAAAAACTGGCTTATCCTTTCCAAATATCGGAAGTGCCTGACCTTGAATACCTCTTCCTTGTTCGGAACATCCAATCACCTTCGCTCCCATTTTATGCAGAAAATCCAATTGAGCTTTAAAAGCTTCTATTGTCTCTTCTTCCGGTTTTGTAGTAAAGAAGGTTGAAAACCAGCAATTACATACTTCCATTCCCCGAAGCTCTAAAGCATGCTTTAAAATTTCCGGATCCTTTGGATATTTATTACCGATTTCGGTTCCTGTAAAACCTGCAAGAGCCATTTCACTGATGCACTGTTCAAATGTATTTTCTCCGCCAAGCTCTGGCAAATCATCATTTGTCCAACCAATAGGTGCTATCCCTAGTTTAATCTTTTTATTATCTAACATAATACTACGCTCCTATTTACTTATAAAGTTCTGGTTTTTCTATCATTTCTACCTTTAGAAATTCGTTGGTGCCTCTTGAGCGGTTCAAAGAATCTGCTGCCACACATGCTGCATATCCATCCCAGGAGGAGGGACCTGCAGGCTCACCTTGCTCTACTTTTGTTACCCAATCTGCAAGCTCTATATCATATGCTTCAATAAATCGATCTGCCCAGTCTGTCATAAGAGTTGTTGAGCAAGTAGCATTTGAACGCTTGATAATCGAGCTGGGATCTGGTAGATTCAATGTTCCTTTTTCACATACAACCTGACATTGAATATCATAACCATACGCATCCGATACCTGTAATTCCACATCAATTCTTGATCCGTTTTCCGTCTCAAGAAGAACGATTTGTGGATTATCATAACCTTTTGTTGATCGTGCTGATTGTTTTACCTTTAGTACCTGGGCATTTTTATACTCATCCCCTAAAAGCCATCTGCATATATCCAATTCATGGATTGCAACATTTGTGATTCCCATCTCTGTTTGAAATCCTTCACCCTGTGACACATTACGGTGACACGCATGTATCATTAAAGGCTCACCTAACTCTCCTGAATCAATTACCTTTTTAATCTCCACATAACCAGGATCGTAACGACGCATAAACCCTACTTGCACAAGCTTACGTCCTTGCTTTACTTCCTCTTCCATTATGGCTTCACAATCAGCGGCGGTTTGTGCCAGTGGCTTCTCACAAAACACTTGCTTTCCTGCCTTCACCCCTTCTAATACATAGGCCGCATGAGATGCGTCTGAGGATGTAATTACAATTGCTTCCACCTCTGAAGCTGCAATCAATTCTTCTCCTGTTTGATATACATTTGGAATTCCATATTTTGCTGCCGTCTCCTTTGCTGCATCTATAAAATAATCTGTGCAGGCAACAACTTCTGCATTGGGTATTAAGTGCATTAAGCGTCGGATATGCTCTTTTCCAATTGCACCACAACCAATTACTCCTATTTTTAACATGATTTGTACTCCCTTCTATTTAGCTGCAAGGCGTCTCGCCCTTGCATCCATTCTTTCACGAGTTACATCCAGTAATACTGCTAAAATAATTACAAGACCAATGACAATGTTTTGTACTGCCGTTGAAACACTCAGTAATTGTAGTCCGTTTCGGATTACTGTAATGATAAGAGCACCAATTAAGGTTCCGCTCATGGTACCTTTTCCACCCATGAAGGATGCCCCACCAATAATACATGCTGCAATTGCATCTGTATCATAGGGCTGTATTGCATTTGCACCATTTGCAATGCCACCACGTCCAACTAAGACTATGGCTGCAAGTGCTGACATGAGTCCTGACAATGTATAACAGAATGTTAATACATTTGCAGACTGAATTCCTGAAAGACGAGCTGCCTCAGGGTTTCCTCCCACACAGTAGATGGAACGTCCGAGTGCCGTTTTAGACAAGAATATTCCCATAATTATGAAGATAATAATAACCAAAATAAAACTGATTGGGAAACCACCAAGTACAGGCACAGATGCTGGCAATGTACTCGATCCGAGCCAAGTCACTTGTTTTGGAAATCCAGATACAATCTGGGAATTTACTACTAATAGCGCCATTCCCCATAATACATTCTTCATACCAAGAGTGGAAACAAATGGATGAGGTAAATGCAATCGAGTCAGTAATGTTCCGTTGATAAATCCGACTAAAATACCTGAACCAATACCTACTAATATCATAATAAGCGGGTTTGTAACTCCCTTTTGTAAAAGCATACCCATCATACAGGTACAAAAAATAGCATTTGCACCAACCGACAAGTCAATTCCTGCCGTAATCAGACATACCAGCATACCAGTTGAAATCAATGCATTAACGGATGTCTGTTTGAAAATATTCATTATATTTGACTGTGTAAGAAAGCTGCTTGTCGCAAATGATAATACGATGCAAAGCACTAACAATGCTCCCAGTGAACCCAGTCTGTCTGCTAAGCCATTCTTTGACTTTAATTTTCCTTTACTCATCTATCTTACCTCCCCAGGCGGCTTTCATAATGTCCTCCTGATTAAAGTTCTTTAAGTCTCCTCGGTTAATAGTTGCCATAATACGGCCCTCCCGCATAACAATAACTCTGTCTGACATCCCTAAAATCTCAGGCATTTCAGAAGAAATCATTATGACACACTTGCCTGCCTCTGTTAAAGTATTCATTACATTGTATACTTCCACCTTAGCCCCTACATCAATCCCCCTCGTAGGTTCATCAAATATAAAGATATTTGCATCAGAGTTAATCCATTTACCAATTACTACCTTCTGTTGGTTTCCTCCTGAGAGCTGTCCAACAATTTCATCCTGAGAAGGTGTTTTGATCCTGAGTGATTTTACATTCTCTTCTCCCGTTTCACGAACCTTCTTATCGTCAATGAATATCCCTTTACAAAAGCCCTTTAAATTAGCCAATATCAAATTCATCTGAACACTTTGACCCAATACCAGGCCTTGGCCTTTACGGTCTTCTGTCAGGAATGCAATCCCTTTGCGAATTGCTTCCTTTGGACTTCTAATTTTTTCTTCTTTGCCATTAATAAAAATTTTTCCGCCATCGATTGGATCAGCCCCAAAAATTGCTCTCATAAGCTCAGTACGTCCTGCACCAACCAATCCTGCAAATCCTAAAATTTGCCCATTATAGGCTTCAAAGCTCACATCGTGAAGTACTCCTCCTTCTTTGATGTTTTCGACTCTTAGGGCACACTCTCCCTTTGTCGTCTCTGCTTTGACAAATAATTGATCCATGGAACGACCAACCATTGCTGTAATCAAATCATCGTTGTCTGTCTCGCTGATTTCTTTCGTCCAAATGTGTTCCCCATCTCTCATTACAGTTACACGGTCACACAATTCAAATAATTCTTCCAGCTTATGAGATACAAACACAATGCTGATTCCTCTGTCTTTTAACTTTCGACATATTTTCATTAAGAGTTCTACTTCCTTCTCTCCTAAAGAAGATGTCGGTTCATCCATAATAATCATTTTTGCATCGATCAAGATAGCTTTCGCTATCTCGATCATCTGCTGAACACCCATCCCAAATGTTCCTGCTGCTTTTGATGGATCAATGTCAATTCCTAAAGATTCCATTACTTCTTTTGCTCTTGCATTCATTGCTGAATAATCCAAGAATCCAGATTTCTTTTTCATCCATTTATTAATAAATATATTATCTGTTACACTTAAGAGCTTTTCTATATTTAACTCTTGATATACACAGGCAATACCGGCTGCAGCGGAATCATTTGGATTTTTAAAATGATGCTCCGTTCCACTCACATAAACTTTTCCTTCTTCCGCCTGGTATACCCCAGTTAACACTTTAATAAGCGTTGATTTTCCTGCTCCATTTTCACCTATAAGACCTAATATCTCTCCTGGCTTCACAGACAGACTCATATTGTCAAGGGCAACAACACCGGGGAACCGTTTCGTTACACCTTTGAGTTCTACAACGTAATCACTCATCGTTTACCTCCTTTTGCGGAGCCTTATATTATTTAAGATAAGACTTTAATGTGTCAAGTTGTTCCTGAGCATTGTCCTTATTTACAATTGAACTGCCTGAATCGATAAATGATTCGATTTCATTACCTTGTATTGCCTTTACACATGCCTCAACTGCTTTATATCCCATGTCATATGCATTCTGTGCAACTGACATTGTTTCTTCTCCTGCTAAGATAGCTTCACATGCTGATTGAATTCCATCAAAACCTACAAAAATAGTATTTTTGTATGCTTCATTTCCAGCTGCTGCACGAGCTGCTGCAATCGCCATATCATCATTATTACATACGATCATAGCAACACCTTTTGGATGATTTTGTATAACAGCTTCCATACTTGCATAAGCTTTATCTGCCACTGCATCCGCATACTGAATTTCATCTTTCAAGAACTCTCCGCCTGCTTCTTCAATACCTTTTTGGTATCCTGTAAGTCTTGCAGTAGCGGTTGAATCTCCTTCTACTCCTGAGATTGCAATTGCTTTCAGATCATCCCAGCCTGCTTCTTTTGCCATTTCAACTGCTGTCTTTCCACCACTGTAAGCCGCTTCCTCATTACCAGTACCTACAAATGATAAAACCTCAGGTGCATCAATATCTGTATCTACTGCAATGATTGGTTTTGCCTGTCCCGCGATTTGCTGAACCACCATATCTGCCTGTAAAGGAGCAATTACAAATCCATCATATTGATCGGATGCAAGGTTTGTTTCAATAATATTTAACTGCTCGTCATATGCTGTTTCAGAAGAAGCTCCCTGAACATCTACCTTTACATTCGCATTATCTTTTGCATACGCTTCACAGCCAGCCATAACATATCCCCAATACTCAGAAGCTGTTGTTTTTAAGATTACATTTACACTGACTTCATCTCCGCCGGTTGCTGCTTCTTTCGTATCCTCTTTTACTTCTTCTTTTTTTCCACCACATGCTACAAGTGCCATACTCATTACCATAACCATTAATACTGCCAAAATTTTTCTTTTCATTTTCATATCCTCCTATTTTTCAAAGGGTAACATTTTGCCTGTTTCAAATGATTCTTTTGCGCGATACGCTGTTTGGGAAGCTAACGTTCCATCATAAACCGTTACATCTGGTTGACGGTTTTCAATAATGCAGTTGACGAATTCTTCCAGTTCTGATATATATGCTTCGTGCCAACGGTACATGAAATCCGTATAACATTCACGACACACTCCGTTTTCACTTAAAACTTCTAGCATGCTATCAGTCCCAACAGAACCAATTCTAAGGGTTCCTTTTGTTCCAATGATTTCCGTCTCTACGTTACAGCCTTGAGCCGCTGCTCTTCCGGCGAATAGAAAGGCCATTGTTTCATCTTCGTACTGGATCATACAACCCACATTGTCCCCATCATTCCATTCACGATACTGAGGATATGCAAAACAACCACCAATCGCCCATAGGTTCTTTGGCTTTTGTCCACCGGTAAACCAATTGCATAAATCGATATCATGAACACACATATCAAGGAACTGTCCGCCACTATTCGGAGCAAACTTCAATGTGCTTTCAATTGTTGCAACCGGATCCTGCGTGTAAGCACGTATCAGAATAATACGACCAATATCCCCATTATCAATTTTTTCCTTTGCCTTGATATAAGAATGATCATAGCGGCGCATAAAACCAAGCATAAAGACTTTATCTGGATGTGCACTTACAATTGCTTCCCCTTGTTTACATTTTTCAACAGTTGTATCCAACGGTTTTTCACAAAATACATGCTTTCCATTTTCTAATGCTATTCGAATGTGCTCCGTATGAAAGGATGATGGTGAAACAATACAAATCCCATCAAGTTCTGGATTTTTGCACATTTCCTCATAATCTTCATACGTATTTTTGACACCTAATTCTTGAGCTACTTGTGCCAGCCTGACTGAATCCACATCACATAACGCTGTAAGCTCTGCTCCAGGTATACGAGTTGCAATATTTTTCGCGTGCTCATACCCAAGGCGTCCAAGTCCGATTGAACCAATACAAATCTTCTTCATTTTCTTCTTCCTTTCATATTCTCGTTGCAAATTATGTGTCCCTTTGCTCTTTTCAATCATAACAGTGTGCATGCACATTTTTCCCCGGCACTTTCTTTAGGTTTAAAGGTGTTTTATTTAGCAATTCCTATTTATCCTATAAATGTGTATTATTTTTAGGCAAAAAAATTAGGTGTTCTGCCAAACTTGGCAAACACCTAATCATTACAAGTTTTTCTATATTCCGCCGGACTGACTCCATTGAGCTTTTTAAATGTTTTTGCAAAATAATGATAATCATTAAATCCTGACTTTGCTGCCACATCTGTAATCCTTAATTTTGTTGAGGCCAGCATCTTTTTTGCACAGGCATTTCTCCTTCCTAATAAAAACGCCGAGAACCCTATTCCCATTTCTTGTGAAAATATATAACTGAGATAAGAAGAATTTACTCCCGCCACCGCTGCAACCTCCCGAAGCCCTATGGATTCTTGATAGTGCTTAATCACATACTCTGCTGCCACACGTACCGTTTCATTTACCTCTTCCGGTATTACAAAATCGTCGTCTCCTCTTCCTACGCCAGACATTTTTTTAATCGTGGTATAGACCTGATTAATATTTTTTATCGTACTCAGCTTTTCATCTTCCACACCAATAATTCCTTGCAGTGCACCGAGCCAACGAATCACCACCTTCACTTTGGTTCGTTCTTCCTCAAATATTCTACAGACTTGCAAACATCTCGTTAAAAATTCTTCTTTGCCGAACTGATACAAAATCATATCTGCATCCTTCAAAAGCTGCTGTGCCTTCCCCGGCATATGCTCTGACATCTTTCTTTCACTATCATAGTATAAAATCTGTCTCTCTTCGTAGAACCTCATTTTTAACGCAACTCTTGACTGTTGATAGGCTTGTCGTATAGACTGCTTGCCCATACAAACATCACTGGCACCTATATGGAAGGCATGAGGTTCCTCTTTGCAAATGCGGTAACAAGCCGTTGCAACTAAGATTAGTTGCTGACGCATAACAGAACTTTTTCTTTCATCCGATAAATCAAGGAAACAACAAAATACTCCCGCTCCCAAATAAACCACTTCACAATTTATGCTTTCTTCTCCTTCAACTTTTTTTAGGGAGTCGTACAAACGCTTGTAGAATTCATGAAAATAACGCTCCATATCAAGTTCAAACCACTGTTCATCATCCTCTTGATCCAGTTCAATTCCCATACTGACAACTGCACAATTGTGAAAGGCATACTTAATGCCTGCACTTTTCCTCATCTCCTCTGTTTCTTCTTCCGAAGAGAGCCCTGAAAGAACTCTGTTAAAGAAAAGAAACTCTGAGTTTTCATTTCCCGGGGAAATCATTGTTTCTTTCTTATGTCTGAAAGTATTTACATTTCCTCTTTCTTCAATCTTTCTTTTCGCCTGAGCAAGCAGAGGGTTTAGGGTGTTTTCTTCCAATGTATTTTTTAATACATATTCGTCTGCTCCCAGTTGGATTGCCTCTTTCACATACTCAAAATCATCATGACAGCTCAAAACAATAATGTATACGTCTGGATATTTTTCCTTCACTCTTCGAATCAATTCGATTCCATTCATCAAAGGCATCGAGACATCCGTAACAATCATATCAATTTTGTGTTCTGCAAGAAAATTAAGGGCTTCCTCGCCATCCCGTACATCGGCTTCAACTTGAAACCCTTCGCTTTCCCATGCAGGCAGGGTTCTCAAATAACTTCTTACCAAAAAATCATCATCTACTAATAAGGTCTTAAACATAATTTCAAATCACTTCTCCACTTTCCTTTTGAGGGGGCAAATAAATCACAACCGTCGTTCCTTTCGGATTTCGAATGTATTGCATTCCTGCTTTTTCTCCGTAATACAGCTTAAGACGTTCTTTTATATTGGGAACTCCAATCGCCGTAAATCCTTTTGTCTTCTTTGCCTTTTGATTCATAATCTCCTCTATCTTTTCCTCGCTTATACCTCTTCCATTGTCAGTAACTTCAATATAGAGGGAATCTTCTCTCTTTTCTGCTTTAATCACAATTTTACCACTGTTTTCCTTCAGATCAATCCCATGCAATAGTGAATTTTCAACAAGGGGCTGTAGTATCAGTCTTGGAAGAAGACAGTCCTGTACCTCGGGGGCAATGTCACATATCATTTGTATTTCTGAGTTACTTCGGAACTCCTGTAAACGTACGTAATTCTTTAATATGTATATTTCTTCAGAGACCGTTAGAAATGCGCCCTTTTTACTGATACTTGCTTGAAGGAGTTCCACAAAGCTTGCAATTAAATCCGCAAGTTCATGCTCCCCCCTGATTCGTGCGGCATACTTGATTGAATTTAGCGTGTTATACATAAAATGTGGTGTAACTTGGTATTGCAGTGCTTCAAGCTCTGCATCTTTTTTTAAATTTTCTTTTTCAATAACTTGTCCAATCAGTTCTTCAATATGATCAAGCATTTGATTAAATTCTACAGACAGAGTTCCTATCTCATCTTTTGTTGTTACCTTAGCTCTTTGTTCCAGATTTCCCTCTGATACATCCTTTACTGTTATGGCCAATGTCTCAACGGGTTCGTAGATTCGTCTCGCTACATAAGCGGCTAAAATAATCGCCAAAACAAGGCACAGAAAAAAAATACCTCCATAATAGATACGAATTTGACTCAAATCCCCTAAAACGGCTTCCCGACTTACCGAAATATACAATGCACATCCTGAAAAAGGAGCTTTTGAATAAAAATTAATGTTCTGATCATCTTGGTCTATATTCTCAATATTGATTGTCGCTCTTTCATTAATAACGCCACCATCTACCGTAGATATGACTTTATTTTCCCTGTCAAGAAGAAACACCTCATTTACGGTATCATTCTTTAGTTCAGAAATATAGTTGTAATAAAGATACCTTTCTTCTATATTTGCACAAATATAACCAGTTATTTTTCCATTGTCAACAATCGTTTCCACAAAACCAAGATGAGGAGATTTCCCACTAATCAAATTATTTAGTAAAAATGGTCCCGCCTTATCGGTTGTCTCCTCCAACATGCCTTCTATACTCTTCTTTTCCACTACTTTTTTATATATCGGATATGCTTCTGATGTTACCAAGACCTGCTCCTCTGGCAAAATCAGATGGAAGGATGATATGGCAGTATTTTGCTTATTATACGTTTTTAAGATCGTTGATATTTGCTCCAAAACAGCATCCTCTTTATTTTGAGAAAATTCTTCAATTAAAACTTTTAACTCCTCATCACATGAGGTTGCAACAAGAACATGGTAAATCCCCTGCATATTTTGATCTAAGTTTTCAATCAGCTGTCGATTACGTTCCTGGTTTGACGAAATATAGTTCTCCTCAATTGTGTCAGCTGACTTTCGGTAAAATATTATGGTGATTACAAGAGATGTCAGAATCGTAATAAATAAAATGGATCCTAATATTTTACTTCGTATGCTTTTCAATAAACACCTCCACATTATCTGATGTTAAAAACTGAGCATCTAAAATAATTTCTTCTTTTTCACTGGTTCCTTTACGTACCTCGTCAATATATTTTACTGTTTCATATCCGATATCAAAACCTGATTGTGCAACCAAACCCGTCAACTTCTTATTCTGTAAAGCATATAGCGCATCTTCCTGCACGTCAATTGTAACCATTTTCATATTTCCTGCTTCTGCACTTTCTACAATCCCCAGCGCTGTAACTGCGCTTGTTACAACCAACCCCTTCACCTGGGGATATGCATCTCGTAATTGAACAATCTTCTCCCCTGACATCTTCGCACCTGAATAACCGCTCTCTATATAGGCCACTTTCATGCCTGGTATGGTTTCAATATATTGTTGGATTCCTTCCACTCTTTCTTTATGACACATTTGATCTAATTTCCCGGACACAATACCGATTTCTCCCTGGTAATTCATTGTCTTCGCAATATACTCTGCCATTTTGTATCCCGCTTTTCTATTGTCTATTCCAATATAAGCGTAATCACTATTATCAAATGCCGAATCATAGGTCACCACAGGAATACCTTTTTTCTTTGCTTCAAGCAAATAGTCTGGTATCCCCAATGCATCAATAGGTGCTGTTGCCAATGCATCTACATTATGCTGAATGAGTGACATCGCCAACTTCTCCTGTGCTTCCTTATCTTCTTCCGCTTCCGGTGCAAAGAACATCACTTTAGCCCCAACCTCCTCAGCTGCTGCCTCCATCCCGGAACGAACCGATAACCAGTACTCACTTTTTACAGACTTGGCTACCACTCCAATCGTGTATTCGTCTTTTTCTTTTGCTCCATTTACCCCTTTATTATTACATCCCACAAGGAGTATCATGGCAAAAGACACTGCGAAGACACATCGAATAATCCTTTTCATATCTTCAACAACCTCTCATTTAACTTTTAGTTTCTTAAAAGCACAGGGTAAATTATGTATTCACACTGTGCTTTCTATGTATTTCCTTATTTTTTACTTGTTGAGCTTCCTTTACTATCTTCTGTCACGGTACCAAGATCCACCTTAAGACTCTTATCAAAAGTCACCTTCATACTTTGCAGCATTCTCTTTCGTCCATCATCTGTAATGTAAAAGTGAATCGTGTATTCTCCTTCTGGTTCTATAAAGGCCTTCGTGTCTACTCTTGTAAAATAGCGAATGCCGTCTTGGGAAATCGCCTTATTCATGGAAATCCATTGTATATCTTCTTGGTGCTCTCCCGTCCAGACTACAGCATGAACATCATCGGCAATCTTCGCATAATCATCCATATCATCTGCATATACGTAAAAATATTCCGAATCATTGTCACACAATTCTGCAGACATAGAAGGCTCCATATAAGTATATTCATTGGCCAGATTTTCCAAAAGCTTTGACTGTTTCCCAAGCTCATTGTTCACTGCTTCTATTCCATAGTTCTCCAACAAGGTGGGAACGTCGCTGTAAAGATTACTTCCCAAACCTAACCGATTTCCTTCAATAGAAGCACCTAAGCTTGCAACAGTAGTTGGAAACAAATCAAATGTTGAATAAAAGCGTTCTTCTGTACCTTGATACTCCACCGCACTGTTTAAATAATTCACATAAACTTTTCGTTCAGCAGATTCATCAATTTCCTCACAGAAATCCGAATCCATTGTTGGATGATCTCCTGCAATTACAACTGTTGTATTCTCATAAAAAGGCTGGCTTTTTATCCATTCTACAAATGCCAGTACCTGCCTGTCGGAGCACGAGATTACATTTGCATACTGATCTTCCCCATGCTCTTCTCCACAAATTTCACATACATACCCATCTTCAAAATGTGTATCAACCGTCAACATCGTAAAATTAAAAGGCTCGCCCTCTGCTGCAATCTCTGTCAGCTTTTCTTTCGCATTTTCAAAAAGCTTTACATCCTCGTATCCCCAAAAAACTTTGTATCCATCTTCAATCCAATTAACATCCTTCGCATAATAATAATCAAAGATATTGTAATTTCCATGGGTTGTAAAGTACAGTTTACGTCCGCCAAACACCGCGTCTGATCCAATTAAAAGTGATTGGTTGTAACCCTGCTCTTCCAAAATATCCCCCAAAGCCGTTACGTCCTCAAAAAATGTACTTTGCATATCCATGTTGTTTCGACCACTCATCACAGACAAAGGTAATCCTGCCGTTTCGGCAAACATCGCTCCAATCGTCCATGTTGTACCTTTCATGCTGTGTCCACCATTCAATTTATCAGAGCTTCCCGAAAAATTTTCATTCTCCTGAGCCAGCTTCGTCAAATTAGGAATATAGTTTTCCTCATATCCTCCACCATTCTCTACGTCGGCATAAGTAGTTTCCATAGATTCCAAAAAGATATATATTAAATTTCGCTTTTCTTCCGGAAACTGAATCTGAGTCTCGCCGGGATTCACATAATTATCCTCAACAAAGGTAGAATAAGTTCCATTTCCCGCGAAATATGCTCCTGCATCTATTTTATCCCAGGTATACCCAAAAAGTACTGACGTAATAAGCAGAAATACAGCAAACACTCCACCTGCAATCTTTGAAGAGAGATTCCGCTTCTTAAATTTTATCATTGTGAAAAGAAGAATTCCCATAATTAATATCGTGGGCAGCAAACATGAAAGAAGGTAATTTAAAACCATCCCCTTATCTGTCCCTTTAATCGGCGAATTCAGTGTATACATCAGCTCATCCATACTTAGGGCAGACCATGTTTTATTCATCCAAAGAATACTAAAAGAAGCCATTGCCAGCAGAATTGACACTATAATTGTCGTGACAAGGGCGATACGTTTAAACAGGGGGGCTTTCAAAAAACTTTTTGCAGAGGGTAACGTAAACTTTCTCTCAGTTTTCCTTTTTTTATGAATATTTCTTCTCCATCTGTTTGAACTCATATGAATCATATCCTACTTCCTATTTATATATCATAATATTTTTAAAAAACACTACTACTCCTTAGTATCCCATATTGCATCTTAAAAGTCCACCCCCTTATTTCCTTTATATTTGTGAAACAACGATTGCTTTTTCCTCCCACAACATGTAAAATTAAGTTAGTTTGAGTAAAGGGGATATGTAAATGAGCAAGATTCTTATTGTTGAAGATAGTGCAATCAACAGACAAATATTAAAGAAAATGCTTGATCAGGAATACGATATTATTGAGGCAGTAAATGGTCAGGAAGCATTAGATATACTGAAAGATGAATGGTTTAATCTTGATTTAATTCTACTGGATATTATGATGCCAGTAATGGATGGATATACCTTCTTATCTGTCATTAAAGATTATCCAGATTATATGACAGTACCAATTATCGTAACAACATCAAACGATAGTGAAAAAGATGAAATACAAGCCCTCGCCAGAGGAGCTACAGATTATATCCGAAAGCCCTATCATTGGCAAATTGTAAAGCATCGAATTAACAACATTATTTCTCTTCGTCAAACAGCTGCTATATTTAATCTTATCAAGTATGATCAATTAACTGGACTCTATAGTAAAGAATACTTTTATAAAATGGCAGCTGAAGAAATGGAGACACATCCAGAAAACACATACGATATTATCTGTTGTGATATCGAAAACTTTAGCCTCGTAAATGATGCCTATGGTTATGATACGGGAAATGAAATTTTAAAGTGCACTGCCAGTGCGGTGAACTCCTTCCTGAAAGATAATATATTATGCACGCGACTCAACAGTGATATCTTCGTAGCATTATTACCCCATAAGGAGCTCTACGACGAACTGTTTTTTACCGACTTAACAAATCACATAAATTCATGTCTGACTCATTGTAATATTGTATTGGATTATGGAATCTACCAGAACAGCAGTAGTGAAACTTCTATTTACACTGCTTGTAACAGAGCAATGTCTGTAATCGAAAAGGTGAAGGGTAATTTCACGAAAAACTATGCTTTTTATGATGAATCTTTCCGAAAAGACAAGCTTTTTGCTCAAAATATAACTGCTAATATGGAAAGAGCTTTAAAGGACAAAGAGTTTAAAGTCTATTATCAGCCTAAGGTTGACTTAAAAACCGGACAGATGATTGGCGCTGAAGCTCTGGTTCGCTGGGTGTCTCCCATTGACGGCTTTATGCCGCCGGGACAATTTATTCCCTTGTTCGAAAAGAACGGTTTTATATCCGAGCTTGACTGCTTCGTTTGGGAAGAAACCTGCCGCTTTATGCGTGAGTGCCATGACCAGGGACTTCCGAAACTTCCTATATCCGTCAATGTATCTCGTACAGACTTATATAACCTTGATGTTCCAAAAATTGTATGCCATTTGACGAACAAATATCAATTAGATAAGAAATATTTACATTTAGAAATAACAGAGTCCGCTTACAATGAACATCCCGAAATAATTCTGAAGGTTACTTCAGTCCTTCACGATTTAGGATTCATTCTTGAATTGGATGATTTTGGTACCGGCTACTCTTCATTAAACCTTTTAAGCGAAATGTCAATTGATATTTTAAAATTAGATATGCGTTTTGCTCAGAATCACACTACGAACAAACGTCAAAATGACATTCTTTCATTTATTTTAGACTTGGCCAAAAGAATGGGTCTCGTTGTGATTTCAGAAGGAGTAGAAACAAAAGAACAGGCTGATACTTTAAGAGATATGGGCTGTGGTCTTGCGCAAGGTTACTATTATTCTAAACCAATAACACAAGATGAGTATAAAGAAATGTTAATGAAACTTAAAGGGGAATAAAATATGAGTGAATTACTAACAAAACTTACAAATTATGGTGCAGACGTAAATGCTGCGCTTGAGCGCTTTGGAGGAGATGCTTCTCTATTTGAAACTTGCTTCTATATGCTGATAGAGGATGAGAACTTTGCCAACCTTGGCAAATATATGAAAGAAAAAAACTATGAAGAAGCGTTTAAATGTGCCCATGCACTAAAGGGGGTTGTGGGGAATTTGGAAATAACCCCTCTTTATCAATCAATCTCTTCCCTTGTAGAATCTTTAAGAGCACAAAATTATGAAGATATTGATTCGATATATCATCAAATAGAAACGGATTATCAATCCTTGTTAGACATTTAAAATAAAAGAAATGACAGGAGCTTGCAACCAGCGTTACTTGCTCCTGTCTCTTTTTTATTTCCTCCAATATTCCAATGCACGGTATACTTCTTCTACATCTACCGGCTTTGTTAAATGATCATTCATTCCACATCTCTTACTTTCTTCCCGATGCTCTTTGCTTGCATGAGCTGTCATCGCCAAAATAGGCATATCGTCAAATTCATGGTTCTCACGAATTAAAGTAGTTGCAGTTAATCCATCCATTTCTGGCATTTGAATATCCATCAGTACGATGTCAAGACTTTGCTCTTTTACAAGCTTTACGGCTTCAACTCCATTAGTCGCATAGAAAACTTCAACTCCTGCCTTTTTAAGAAGTTCTCCCATAATAATTCGATTGATTTCATTATCTTCAACAACAAGAACTCTCATACCTGATAAACGTTTTTTCTGTTCATCTAGAGATATCTCTTCCTTCACTATATGAGTTTTAGGAATATCAAAAATGACATGAATTCCAAATAAGCTTCCCTTATCCTTAATTTGTTGGTAGGTAACATCTCCTTTCATAAGCTTTGCAAGTCCTTTACTAATTGCCAAGCCCATTCCCAGACCTTCTTGTTTCTTGCTATAACTCATGTCCATTTGCGTAAGTGGTGTAAACAAACCAGCATTTCCTGCATCCGAAATACCTCTGCCAGTATCCTCTACTTCAACCCATAAACCAACTTTGTTCCGAAATTTTTTCGACTCTTTTTTTAGCCGGACTGTGACACCGCCCTCTGCTGTAAACTTCACACCGTTTGACATAATATTATAGATAATCTGCTCAAATTTAGCCCGGTCTCCCAGAACTCCTTCCGGAATATCCGAATCAATCTCCGTCTTGATATATAGACCCTTTTTTCTTGCAGTGTCTTCAAAAAGTTTTCCCAGATTTTCCACTACTTGTTTGGGATTAAACTCCTTGCTTTCAAGCTCTATTTTTCCCGCCTCAATGTCAGAAAAATCTAATATACTCTCAACTGTAGAATTCAGAATATGAGCCGAATGTATTCCCTTTTCAATAATGATTTGCGTGCTTTCACCAGTTCCCTCTATGTTTTTCACTTCATTTGCCATTGCCAATATACTATTGAGAGGAGTCCGGACTTCATGTCCTACAGAGGCCAAAAATTCGTTCTTTTGCTTCAGGTTTCCTTCTGCTATTGCCCTTGCTCTTTGAAGCTCATCCATTGCCGCCTTTTGTTCCCTAAGATCTCTCAGATATCCTACTACGCAGTAGTTTTCTCCCATGGGAACACGTACTAAGGTTATTTCTGTTGGAATCTCTGTTCCTACGTGTGTTCTAAAAGACCATTCAAATTTTATATGTCCATCAATAAAAGCCTTCATCACATAATCGGTGAATCCGCCATCTTTCTGTTCTTTAATCATTTGTGGGAATTGTATAATAAAATCCTCCCTGCTGGCACTTTCAAACATGTAAAGGGCTTCCTTATTACAATCAATTGGTTTCCCGTTTTCATCCCAGAACACACAGCTAAGAGGCATCGATCCCACCATAATATGAGATCTTTCCTCGGCCGTTTCCAGCCTTTGATGGGCAAGAACAGAGGAAAGAAGCGCTGCAATGGATTGAATCGTCTCTACATCACTTTCACCTAGTCTGGATAAAAAAGGCGTTTGCTCTACGGTTCTTCCTGTAATTAAAATTGCAACTTTTTTATTCTGTATTGTCACAGGAGAAGAAATAAAGTAAGGAAGCTTTAGCACCTCTCTTATCTCTTTCAGCCGTTCCTCTGAATCTGCTGCTGTAACTATGACCGACGTATGCTCATCTAACATTTCCCCTTCCAGATTTACACGCCTTTGTGAAATGTCCATAATTTCCTCTGGGGTATATCCTTGCAATACCGATGGAATAAATCCTCCCTCGTCATGAGGAACTAAAACCACTGTTTTTTGCATATTCAGAACAGCGTTCAATCTTCTGGCTACCGGTATAAATACGCTATCTTGTCCCGTAACTGTACGAAGTGAAACAGAAAGCTCTGAAAGGAGACTAAATCCTCTCCGTTTTTGCTCTAATTCATGACGAATCGAAATCATCATATTATCCAATTCCAAGATCTTCGCTGCGTTATGATTGGAAAGGCTGATTACCCCATCCAAAGGTATCTCATCCGAATCATCCTTCTGAGTATCTTCCCAGCTTGTCGCCTGTGAATTTTCGCTCTCTGCACTCTTCTTTTTAGAGTCTTTACTTTGGGTTAACAAACAAAATACACCCGTCCAATCAAGCCCTCTCGCTCTCCCACCTATCGGTGCAATCTCCACTCCGGTATATACACCTAATACAGGGACTTTATCTCCCACAACTTCTTGCAAAACAAGAGCATCCTCTATATCTCTTCCGCCATAACCTGCACATCTTCCGGCACAATCAATATAGATTCCCAGAACAGGCTCTCGGTCTCCTAGCTCTTGAAATAAACTCTCAATTTTAGGCTTCATATATTCTAAATTATTTGCACGGAACATTAGTTGAAATTTTGTCCCTGATACCATATCAGGTTCAAACATAACAATCCCATCTCTTTCTTTGTCAATTCCAAGGCAAAGACGACTGGCATAATTACTTTCGTTATATGGCTCCCAACGTTTTCCATGATTAATTCCAAAAGTCAAAAAGAATGGGTACTGTTCCGGCATTACAACAGATTCTATCATTCGGTCCACAAAAGGTATTGCTGGTTCTCCATCTATCTCTAAAATCACCGGTCCTTCCGCTTTGGTAACCGTATGATATGTAGATGCCGGTTCACACCCATGCATAATAGCATGGTCAATCTGTATATCATCTGAAAAAACCAACGCCATTGCTTCATGCTCTGTCAGCTTTCCATCAATAACGAGAGGAGTTGGCGTACACACGTGATCCCCTTGCAGCCCAGCTCCTGTCAAAGGCGGCAAAAAACCCAACCCTTTTTTCATCCCTTCTAACAACCATGTAGCCATCAAAAGACGCACCCCATCCTTTGAATGGTCTACTCCATCATAAAAGAGCATTGCTGAAGTGTCTTCCTTTACTCCAGCCTCTTTAAGCTGTTGTCCCAAACGATATCCTGTATCTTTTTCACTGGCTAAGAGCCCTTTCTCGTGATAAACCGAACACGCAGAGTTCTCCATCCAAAAACATGCAACACCAACTTGATTACCTGCGTAACCATATGTGTCATTGGTAATAATACCAACTCCACCGCCTCCATAAATTTGAGCCTGGTCTCCCACTACTGATTGAACTGAATCCAACAGCTCTTGATGACTATGGGTTGCCGTACCGAAAAGCAAGACCATATCACAGGGCTCTGTAAGCCCTCCATTTTGTAATGCTTTTCGAGACGCCTCCTTTCCAGCTAATACACTATCCGGATTATCACAATATCCAACCCCAACCTTCATACTATTCTTCCTCCGTGCTTCTCAACAAAAAATTTCTCATCTTATCAATTACTTCATCCACTTTTATCGGCTTGGTGATGTAATCATTCATTCCAGCGTCAAATGCCATCTCCACATTCTCATCATACATACATGCTGTCATTGCAACAATTGGTATGCTTGCCGCCTCGTCAATATCCAATGCCCGTATCGCCCTTGTCGCCCCATATCCATCAAGGTTTGGCATATGTACATCCATAAAAATCAAATCATATTTCGGATTATTTTTAAACTGCTTAACCACCTCTTCACCATCAAAAGCAAAGTCAATTTCTATGCCAGTATCTTTTAGTAATGCTTTCAGAATTTCTCTGTTAATCATCATATCTTCCGCAACTAATATCCGATTTTTCATAAAAATTCCTCTTCGATTTTTCTTTGTTTCCGATTCTTTTTCATCCTGTTGACTGCCCAAAACCACCTGGACACAGTCCACAATAAAAGAGGGAAAAATCGGTCTACCAAGATGAACCTTTGCACCTGCTTCAAAAGCAGCATCTCTATTTTCCCGCCATAATGCATCATTCATTATCACTGCAAGATTCTCTTGATTGTATTTTTTATTTAACCTGTTAGTAAATCGAAAGCCATGCTCTTCAATGGAACGATAATCAATGAAAATTAGTGAAAATTGTTCTCCGGCTTTTAGAAGCTGTTCTGCCTCTTCCTTTGTATCTGCTAAAGTACAACGAGATCCAAATTTCACCAAAATATCTTGAAATCCATAGCGCTCATCTCCAAAATCTCCAATAATAAGAAACTTAAGCTTTTCCCATGAAAGACTTGACTCCTCCGTGTTAATATCACTTTGTGTTCCTTTTTTTATTTGAATTGTGAAAATAAAATTTGCACCTTTTCCTTCTTCCGACTCAATCCAAATTTTTCCGCCCATTCCTTCGACAATACTCTTACAGATTACCAGCCCAAGACCTGTACCTCCAAATCTTCTTGATATACTGCTGTCGGCCTGTTGAAATGCCTGGAAAAGCTTTTCCTGCTGCTCTTTGGAAATACCAATTCCTGTATCCTTGACTTCAAAACGCAGTGTCAATTTGTCATCCTTTTCCCAATCCTTATGAACCACCAAATCAACGCGTCCAGATTCCGGCGTAAACTTTACAGCATTCGAAATTAAATTTGCAATCACCTGGGTAAGTCTTTGCTCATCTACAAACAAAGAATCCGGTACATCTCCATCTACTTTTAGTACAAATTCCTGCTTTTTGGCTTCTACTGTAAAGGTGGTAATCGTCACTACTTTCTTAAGAATTTCTTCTAACGACGCCTCCACAGGTACAATTTCAAATTTTGCAGACTCAATCTTCGAAACATCTAAGATATCATTAAGCAATCCCATCATGTGCTCTGCAGCGCCACTAATCTTCTCCAAATACTGTTTAATCTGCTCCATAGCCACACTATCTTTCGCCAACTGGCTCATACCAATGATGGTATTCATCGGCGTTCTGATTTCATGACTTATATTCGATAAAAACATTGTCTTCGACTGACTTGCCTCTTCCGCTTGTACAACTTTACTTCGATACATTATTAAAGCCAAGCCACAGGCTAATATAATTACAATAAGGGCCACCAAAAGAAGAATTGCTTGAGAATAGGCATTGCTTTGGGCCTGATGAATATAAATATCTTTTTTATCAACTCCGGCTACTATATTAGACATTTCACCATTGCTATAATAAACTGGTGCATACGCAGTCAAGTAATCTGCCCAGCCTTCTGAATAAGTTCCCAATGGAACTGTATTGGCTGTTCCCTCCAATGCCAAATCCGGATAAGGCTCTCTTTCCACCTGTTCTTCAACCAATCCCGTTTCCATTCCTGGTATATTGTCAATAATAAACTGCATCTTATTTGTTTTCGTATCCAACCGCAAATAATACGCATAAGCCAAACCTGAGTCTTTACAAAAAACCTCCAGCTCCTCTTTCATTTCCTTATAATTTTCTTTGTCCATATCCCCAACAGTCATGAATTCATCCAGTTCATCTGCTGTTGTCATTAATGCCACCGTTTTGCTAAGAGCCAACATCTCATTCATAGATGTCTCTTCAATAACTCTCGTTGCATTTCCGGCACGAGTAAGGGAAACTCCCGCAACTCCTATCACCACTAAAATCAAGAAAATAACTAAGATTAAAAAAACAGGTTTGTAACTTCTCTTCTTCATGTGCCCTCCATTGCCTGATTCCATTCCCTATTCCTCGTACAAGTTTCTTTGAATCTGTCGGCGCATTCTTTGTGCCTTTTTCCTCTTCTTTGCTCTTTGAATCTTTAAATGCTGACGATACAGTAATGCAGCACATATTCCAACTGCGAAAACAAATAGAAAGAAGAAGGTAACACGAAAATATTTTACTTTTTTGTAAATCACCTCAATACTATGAGATCCCTCTATCTTTGTAAAAGTAAATGCTTTATCCTTTTTGTTATACTCAACAGCCTTACCATCGACACGAACTTCCGAAATCTTTTGTCCTTTTACCTCTTGGTAGTCAATCGAGATTTTTTCTCCCTGCAAAACCTTTTGTATATCCTTCTTTTCTTTCCCTCCAACAGTCTGTATTACCTCCAGCTGTTGATAATAAGGTACTTCCGTTTGATAAAATCGTACTTTACGCTCCTGCGTATCCTCTACAACATTTACCGCTGCCAAAAACTTTCCCGGACCAACCACACAGATTGACTCTGGTTCATCCCAAGTTATATTTTCAAACTTAAAATCCAACTGTGTAGAAGACACAATATCCCTTGCTGAGATGGAGTACATATTAATAAAAGAGCCAATCCCCATACCTGCTGTCAAAGGGAAATTAACGATATAGTCACCTGACACACATAAGTCCTGGAAATTGTCGCCTTGTGAGGTATGACTAAAAGACCCTAAGTCATCTGTTATCTGAAAATCAGAGTTTAAAATTTTGAAACTATATCCACCTTCGTCATTTGTTTGAATTACATATTGATCCGTTTCTTCATCGTAGCCAATTCCTAAAACATTAAAATCATCCGCTATTTTAATCCGGTCTTCATACTCAAAAGTTTCGCTATTGAGCACATACAAACAGCCTCTGTTCTCCGGATCTGCCGCTGTATATAAGCTAACCAATATTTTCTTGGTCTTGGGATTATACGTCATTCCATTACAATGCTCATAATGAATAGAATCAATCCTTTTTGCCAAAGAATACTGCTCGACCTTGTTTCCATTCTCATCCTTATTGTTTCGGTAGTACGCCCTTAGAATATCTGGTGTATCTACTGTATCATCCTTGTTTTCCAAGGTAACAATATAATCTTCCGTCACACAGACAGATTGCACAAGTCCTTCTTCCAGATTTTCCTCAAATAACAATTCCCATTCGCTGCCTTCAAAGACAGACTCATCTGCAATTTCAGCATGTACTGTTTCTGGTCTGATCACCATTAATAACGCAATAAAAATCAGAACTATCCCTAACTGTTTCGTCCCCTTCATTCCAGCTCCCCTTGCGTTTTATAAAATTTCTAAATATCTAGAAAGGGCATCCTGCCAGGTCGGAAGTAACTCAAATCCGTTTTCAACCAATTTTTTTTGTTCCATCCTACTGTTATGTGGTCTTTTTGCTTTTGCCGGGAACATCTCGCTTGTTACTGGATTCACTTTAATATCGACTCCAGCCTGCTTAAATATTTCCTTGGCAAAATCGTACCATGAAATATATCCGCCTTGATTCGTAGCATGATATCTTCCATATTTCTCCGAAAGTGTCATATCCACAATTAATCTTGCCAGATCATAAGTATAAGTAGGTGATCCGATTTGATCATCCACCACATTTAACTCATCTCTTGTTTCAGAAAGCTTAAGCATGGTTTTGATAAAGTTATTTCCGTTCACTCCAAACACCCACGCAATTCGAACCGTGAAATATTTATCCAGATATTCCTCTACCGCAAGCTCTCCTTCGTATTTCGTCTGGCCGTAGACGTTTAATGGGTCTCTTTTGTCATCTGGATCCCAAGGTCTCTCCCCTGTTCCGTCAAACACATAATCTGTACTGATATACATCATCTTGATATCTTTTTCCTTACATACCTTCGCAATATACTTCGTCCCCAGCGCATTAATTTTTCGACACAGCTCCACATTATCTTCAGCAGCATCTACTGCAGTATACGCAGCACAATGAATCACTCCATCTATATCTAAAGGCAGCATTACCTCCCGAACCTTTGCTTCGTCTGTAATGTCCATTTCTTCAATATCAACTCCCACATAAGAATGTCCTCTTTTTGAAAGTTCATTTACAACATCATGTCCTAACTGACCCTTAACTCCTGTTACTAAATAGTTCATATATTCTATCTCCTTCTCGATTAAAATCATTCGTATACACCTATTATCGTATGTTTTCCCATGGTTGTCAATTAAAAGCAAAGAAGACAAATCTAAAGTTATATTTATAATTATTATAAATCTTTAATTTGATTTCAATATGCTTTAATGCTTTAATTAGGCTATAGAGAAGGAGGTAATCAACATGAACGACGACATGAAAAAGAACAAGAAACTCACCAACTCTGTGGGTGCTCCCGTTTCCGATAATACCAACTCCAATACTGCAGGCGAAAGAGGTCCTATGACCATGCAAAATCCATGGTTTATAGAAAAACTGGCACACTTTGACCGGGAAGTTATCCCAGAAAGAAGGATGCACGCAAAAGGATCTGGTGCTTTCGGAACCTTCAAAGTAACCCACGACATTACCAATTATACAAAAGCAAAGATTTTTTCGGAAATTGGCAAAGAGACCGAGATGTTTGTTCGCTTCTCAACTGTCGCCGGAGAAAGGGGCGCTGCAGATGCTGAGCGGGATATTCGAGGCTTCGCACTAAAATTTTACACTGAAGAAGGAAACTGGGACTTAGTCGGAAATAACACTCCTGTTTTCTTCCTTCGGGATCCATTAAGATTCCCTGATTTGAACCACGCTGTAAAACGCGATCCCAAAACCAATATGCGTTCTGCACAGAATAACTGGGATTTCTGGAGTATGCTTCCTGAGGCTCTTCATCAAGTAACGATTACCATGTCTGACCGTGGAATTCCAAAATCTTACCGCCATATGCATGGATTTGGAAGTCACACCTACAGTATGATTAACGAAAAGAATGAAAGAGTATGGGTAAAATATCACTGGAGAACCGTTCAAGGAATCGAAAACATCTCTGATTCAGAAGCTGCTGCAATCGTTGCCCATGACCGTGAAAGTCACCAAAGAGATTTATTTGAATCTATTGAAAAAGGGGATTTCCCCAAATGGGATTTCTACATTCAGGTTATGACTGAAGAACAAGCAAATAACCACAAAGAAAATCCATTTGATATCACAAAAATTTGGAGTCATAAAGAGTACCCGTTAATTCCAGTTGGACGCTTCGAACTCAACCGGAACCCGGAAAACTATTTTGCCGATGTAGAGCAAGCTGCTTTTAATCCTGCAAGTATTGTTCCCGGTGTGGGACTCTCTCCTGACAAACTCCTGCAAGGCCGGCTTTTCTCCTACGGAGATGCTCAACGTTATCGGCTTGGTGTAAATCATACCGCTATTCCGGTAAATGCTCCAAGGTGTCCGTTCCACGCTTATCATAGAGATGGTCAAATGAGAGTGGATGGAAATTATGGTGCAACTACTCATTACCAGCCAAATAGCTACGGCGAATGGGAAGAACAAAAAGAGCAAAAGGAGCCGCCTCTTGAAATCAAGGGAGCAATGGATTCCTATGAACCAAAGGATGATCAAACCGACAACACCTTCTATCAACCCGGTGATTTGTACCGTTTGATTGATGATGACAAAAAGACTGCCTTAATTGATAACACCCTTCGAAATATGGACGGAGTCTCTGATAACATCAGATACCGCCATTGCGCACACTGTTATCTGGCAGACAAAGATTATGGTACAAGACTAACAAAGGGCTTCTCTCTTGATTTGAACGAGGTGATTCGTTTATCTGAAATGTCTCATGACGAGCGAATGAATGCAACGAAATTCAAGCCATAATAAAAGTGCCTCAGGGTAACTGCACTTCGTGCAATTCCCTGAGGCATTTTTTATTCTCTACTGTATAAGCTCAGCATTTTGTTCCATATAATCTTTGCATCATTTAAAATATAGTCAAAGCCTCCCGCTTTATAGAGATTGATAATAATCATTCCTGCCGGCACAGCTAAAATCATTCCAATCACACTTCCGATTTTAAGACCAATGTATAAAAACACTAACGTCATCAATGGATTGAGCCCCATACTATCTCCTACAAGTTTGGGTTGAATCAGCTGTCTGACTAATTGTGTAATAACGTAAATCACAACAAGCCCTATTGCCATTTTATATTCCCCTGTCATAAATAAATATATGGCCCACGGAATTAATGCTGTTCCAGTCCCAAAAAATGGAAGGAAATCTAAAAAGGAAATAATTAAGGCCAAGAGAACGTAATATGGCACCGATAAAATAATAAATCCAATCAAAAGAATACAAAAAACAACTGCCATGATTTTAAACTGTGCCTTAAAATATCCTCCTAAGGCCATCTTTAAGTTTGAAATTATGATAGACATTTTCTTAGACACTGCTTCTGGAGCCACTTTCTTCGACCATACAATCCATTCATCTCTTTCTGATACAAAGAAATAAGCTGACATCATGGTAATCACAATACTAATTAATGTGGAAGGTATCTGTTTTGCTACGTTACTTGCAAAGTTAAATGTTGGCGTTCCTGCATTTCTCAAAAAATCCGTTACGTAACTTCCCAGATTATCAGTCAAAGATGTTAATCCCTCCTGGAATACTTCTGGCAGATTACGAATTAAATTCTGGGAAAATGAAATGGTATTTGCCATGGCATCTTCAGCTGATCGATAAATCTGTGGAAGATTTTCTAATAAGCTTGATATCTCTTTAAACACCTTACTTCCCGCAAAATAGAAAGCACAACCTATTCCAGCCAATACCAATATAATAATAATGGCTGAACCAAGCTTCCTCTTCATCTTGATTTTTGCCTCTAAAAACTTCACAAGAGGGCTGGCAATATACGCTATGAACCATCCAATTACAAAGGGCATAAAAAAGCGTAAAAACTTAAGTCCAAAGTATATGAAAGCCACCGTAAATATAAGACTCAGCACAAGACTTAGTGCTGCTTTCCAAAAGGGTTTATCTACTTCAAAATCACTCATCAAATTCCTCCTCAGGTTTGAGAATATTATCGTCCACATATTTCCAAATTTCATCTCTTCCCTGCTTTGTAACAGCAGAATAAGGGATAAAAATTGTATTGTCAGGAAGTTCTAAGCCCTCCTTAATCATCTTTATATGCTTTTGAACTTGACTGCGCTTTAGCTTATCTAATTTTGTTGCTATAATAATCGGCTGATATCCCATATCTGTAATGAAGCGGTACATCATCTGGTCATTTGCACCAGGCTTGTGACGAATATCAATCAAAAGGAAAATCGCCTTCAACTGCATGGAACCATGTAAATAGCGTTCAATAAGCTTTCCCCACTTTTTCTTTTCATTCTCCGATACTTTCGCATATCCATATCCTGGCAAATCTACCAAATACAATTCTTTATTAATATTGTAAAAATTTATTGTCTGGGTTTTTCCAGGTGTCTGTGAAATTCTGGCAAGGGATTTACGATTCATCAATCCGTTAATCAGAGAAGACTTCCCTACATTTGATTTTCCAGCAAATGCAATCTCTGGAAGCTCGTTCTCCGGAAGTACACTGGTAATGCCACATACTGTTTCTAATTCTACATTTTTAATTATCATCTTTTTTCCTTACTGAATACAATGCAATTTTTTCTACTTCATCCATAGTCATTACAGGGATAATTTCCAATCCTCTCGTAATTTCCTGTGATAGCTCAGACACATCTACCTGGTTATCCTTTGGAATAATAACTGTCTTAATGCCTGCATTCTTTGCTGCTAAGAGCTTCTCTTTTAATCCACCAATTGGCAACACTCTGCCTCGTAAGGTAATTTCTCCCGTCATTGCCACATCTGCGCGAACCTTTTTTTCCGTAATCGCTGAAAGTATCGCAGTTGCCATAGTAATTCCAGCTGAAGGCCCATCCTTTGGAACTGCCCCCTCTGGAATATGAATATGAACGTCGTGAGTCTTAAAGAAATCCTCCGGAATATTCATTCGATTTCCTATGGAACGAATATAGCTTATGCCAGCTCTTGCAGATTCTTTCATTACATCACCTAATTGTCCCGTCAAGGATATATCGCCACTTCCTGGCATAATATTGACTTCAATTTGCAGAGTATCTCCACCCACACTTGTCCATGCCAGACCTCGTACAATACCAACCTCATCTTCTTCATTTGCTGGTTGGAATTTATACAATTCTTTCCCGAAATATTTACCTAAGTTCGTCTCCGTAACAGAAATGCTCTTCTTATTTTTCTCCAGCATTTCTTTTGCCGCCTTACGACACAGTTCACCGATTTTACGTTCTAATTGCCGTACTCCTGCTTCTTTCGTATAATGACGTATCATCTTCCACAAAGCATTTTTACTGATTGTCAGCTGCTTCGGAGTAAACCCATGACGTTTTAGCTGTTTTGGAATCAGATGTTCTGTGGCAATATGCATCTTTTCGTTTTCTGTATAGCTGCTAATTTCAATAACCTCCATACGATCCAACAAAGGTCTGGGAATCGTCTGCAGAGTATTGGCTGTTGTGATAAAGAGTACTTCCGACAAATCCAAAGGCACTTCCAAATAATGATCTCGGAAAGCTCTGTTTTGTTCACTGTCTAACACTTCCAAAAGTGCCGAGAAAGTATCTCCTTTATAATCATTACTTACTTTATCAATTTCATCCAACAGCATGAGGGGATTTTTCACTCCCGCCGACTTTATTCCATTGGCAATTCTACCTGGCATTGCCCCTACATACGTTTTTCTGTGACCACGTATTTCAGCTTCATCTCTTACTCCGCCTAAAGAAATCCGCACGTATGGCTTTTTCAAAGCACGGCTTAAGGATTTTGCAATCGAAGTTTTTCCGGTTCCTGGCGGTCCTACTAAACAAAGTATTGGGGCATTCCCTTTATCCGTCAGCGCTCTCACTGCCAAAAACTCCAAAATTCTCTCTTTCACTTTCTCAAGACCATAATGGTCTTCGTCTAATACCTGCTTTGCATATACAATATCATTATGCTCTTTCGCTATTTTATTCCAAGGCATTTCCAAAAGAGTTTCTATATAAGTACGTAAAACACCAGATTCTGCCGGAGAATTCATACTACTCCTAAATCGCTTAATTTCCTTAAAAAGCTTCTCCTTTACCTCTTCTGATGCATCTAATTTTTTTGCTTCTTCTTGAAATTCATCTGCATCATTTAATGTGGTATCATCCCCTAATTCCTCTCGGATTAGTTTGATTTGCTCACGTAAAAGATATTCTCTTTGATTTTTGTCAACTCTTTCTCTTACCTTGTTTTGAATTTCTTCTTTAATGTTTTGGATTTGAATCTCGTTATACAACAATTGGGAAACAAGCTCATAGCGCTTCACAACATTATTTTCTTCTAAAATATTTTGAGCTTCTACCAGAGAAAATGGTACATTTGCAGCAATTTCATCAATCGTTTTTGCAAAATCACCAATTTCTTCCACCTGAATAATTAGCTCTTTTGAAACCTTAGGATTTTTCGAGAGATACTCTCTGTAGATATCTAAAAGCCCTCTCCGCATTGCCTCTGTGTCCAGGGGTGACTCTCCTACTTCATCCGAAATTGGTTGGAGTACCACCTTGAAAAAAGGCTCTCTGTCTAGGATTTCCTCTATTTTTGCTCTTTCCTCCCCAGCAACCAGCACACGGCTGATTTTATTGGGAAGCTTAATAATCTGCTTAATTGTGGCAACACAGCCAACAGTGAACACATCTTCTATCTCAGGCTCTTCCACTTCAATCGATTTTTGCGCTGTTAAAAAAATCTTCTGTCCTTTTTCCATCGATTCATTTATAGCCTGTAAGGACTTCTCTCTGCTGACATCAAAATGGATTACCATCTCAGGCAAAACCGTCATTCCTCTTAAGGGAATCATAGGTAATACTATTCTTTCCATTTTTGGTCATCACTCCTCTCAAAATAAACTTTATGAAGTATTAAATAAAGAGGTGTCGCATTTACACGACACCCTCTTATAGTTTTTCTTTTTTATGCACTCTCAGAATCCAAATCCTCGTGTTCCAAAATAGGCTCGGCTTTTCCTTTGACTGCTTCTTTTGTAATATGGCAAACCCTTAGTGTATCGTCTGAGGGAGCCTCATACATGATATCCAGCATTACATTTTCGATAATTGCACGCAGGCCTCTGGCTCCTGTCCGTCTTTTCCGTGAAATTTCCGCAATTTCACGTAACGCACCATCATCAAATATCAGCTCTACACCATCTAATTCCAGTAGCTTTTCATACTGCTTTACCAATGCATTCTTTGGCTCCGAAAGAATTTTTACCAGCTCATCTTCCGTCAACATCGAAAGGGATACATTAACCGGAACACGACCGACTAACTCTGGAATCAAACCATATTTCACCAAGTCTTGAGGTAATATCTGGTTTAATACTGCATCTGTATCCACCACTTTTTTCTGAATACCTTCTGAACCAAAACCAATTGATTTTTTATCAATTCGATTTTCAATTATTTTGTCTATCCCTTCAAAGGCACCACCACATATAAAAAGTATATTCGTTGTATCAATTTGAATCAGCTCCTGATGGGGATGCTTTCTACCACCCTGGGGCGGCACATTTGCCACAGTGCCTTCAATAATTTTTAGCAAAGCCTGCTGAACGCCTTCTCCTGAGACATCCCTTGTAATAGAAGGATTTTCTGATTTTCTGGTTATTTTATCAATTTCATCAATATAAATAATTCCATATTCAGCCTTCTCAATGTCTCCATCTGCTGACTGAATAATTTTTAGAAGAATATTTTCTACATCTTCTCCCACGTAACCAGCTTCCGTAAGGGCAGTTGCATCTGCAATCGCAAAAGGTACATTCAGTACCTTTGCTAATGTCTGAGCCAAAAGTGTTTTTCCAGAGCCTGTAGGTCCAAGCATAAGTATATTACTCTTCCCTAATTCCACTCCCAAATCCTTTTCAGACATAATTCTTTTGTAATGGTTGTATACCGCAACAGATAAAACTTTTTTTGCTTGATCCTGACCTACTACATATTCGTCCAGGAATCTTTTGATTTGTTCCGGTTTTAATAAGTTGATTTCTGAGAAAGGATTCCAGCGCTGCTTTTGATCAAATTCCAGTTCTTCTTCTATTATTTCCGAACATACGTCAATACATTCATCGCATATGTATGCCCCGTTTGGTCCTGCAATAAGCTTTCTCACCTGAGATTGGGTCTTATTACAAAATGAACACCTCACCTGATCATCATTTTTCCCTGGCATATATTTCTACCTCATTTCATATCCATGGTGACCTTATCTATTTGTAATTATCTCATCAATAAGGCCATAATTTTTTGCTTCTTCAGCAGACATAAAGTTATCTCTTTCGGTATCCGCCTTTACTACATCTATTGGCTGTCCTGTGTTTGCCGCCAAAATTTCATTCAATTTTTGTTTGGTTCTCAGTATATGATTTGCTGTAATCTCAATGTCAGTCGCTTGCCCCTGTGCACCACCAGATGGCTGATGAATCATAATCTCCGCATTAGGAAGGGCTAATCTCTTACCCTTGGTTCCACCTGCAAGCAAAAACGCACCCATACTTGCTGCCATACCAATACAAATCGTTCTTACATCACATTTAATATACTGCATTGTATCGTAAATGGCCATTCCAGCTGTTACGGATCCTCCAGGACTGTTAATATAAATATGAATTTCTTTTTCTGGATCCTCTGCCTCCAAAAACAGAAGCTGAGCTACAACAACACTTGCTGATACATCATTCACCTCTTCACCCAGGAAAATGATTCTGTCCTTCAGCAGCCGCGAATAAATATCATAGGAACGTTCTCCCCGACTTGTTTGTTCTATTACATAAGGTACTAAACTCATAGGACATTACCTCCTTTTGAAAATGTTACTCAATTACTGCGTTGTCAATCAGGAATGTAACTGCTTCCTGTACAGCTATATCTTCTTTCATTTGTTCCTTTTCAGAATCGCCGATTAATTCTTTTAACTTATCTGCTTCCATCTGATATGCTTCTGCCATCTTTCCAATTTCTTCATCCATCTTTTCTTCACTTACTGCGATGTTTTCTTCTACTGCAATGGCCTCTAATACAATTCTTGTCTCAATTCTTTTAATTGCCTGAGGTTTTAAATCTTCCAGCATCTTCTCAGCTGTCATACCAGTAAACTGGAAATATTGTTCCATAGAAAGTCCCTGGGACTGAATTCTCTGTGAAAATTCGTCTGACATCTGCATTGTATGTGTCTCAATCATAGCCTCTGGAATTTCAAAGCTCGCATTTGCTACTGCTAATTCTACTACTTCATCTTCCTGCTTAGATTTTCCTTCTTTTTCTTTTGTTTCTGTCATTTGTTTCTTTAAATCTTCTTTATACTCAGCTAAAGTATCAAACTCTGAAACTTCTGATGCAAACTCATCATTTATCTCTGGAAGCTCTTTTGCTTTTATTTCATGGATTTTACACTTAAATACAGCCGCTTTTCCCTTTAACTCTTCTGCTTGATAATCTTCTGGGAAAGTTACATTAACATCTGTCTCTTCACCTGTTGATTTACCAATAAGCTGCTCTTCAAATCCTGGAATGAAAGAACCTGATCCGATTACCAAAGGATAGTTTTCTCCTTTTCCACCTTCAAATGCAACACCATCTACAAAACCTTCGAAATCAATAATTACTTCGTCTTGATCTTCCACTGGTCTGTCCACAACAACACTTCTTGCATTCTTCTTTGCTTCTTCTTTAATCTTTTCGTCAACTTCTTCCTCTGTTACCTCTGTATCTACCTTGGCAATTTTCAAGCCTTTATATTCTCCTAAAGTCACCTCAGGTTTTACTGCAACAGAAGCAGTGAAAATAAATGGTTTTCCCTTTTCAAGTTGAACCACATCAATTTCTGGTCTGGATACAATGTCTAATTCACTCTCATCATACGCCTTTGCATAAGACTCGGAAATCAATTCGTTTGCTGCATCATCATAGAAAACTTCTGGTCCATACATCTTCTCAATCATCTGACGTGGAACTTTTCCCTTACGGAAGCCTGGCATGTTAATCTGACCTCTTTGTTTTTTATATGCACCTTCAAGGGCTTTTTCCAATTCCTCTGCTGAAACTTCAATCGTCAGCTTCGCCATATTATTCTCTAATTTTTCTACTTGTAAGCTCATTACAATTTCCTCCTATTTTTATTCTGCTTCAGTTTAGCAGAACTAACCTTATAATTGTAGCACATTTTTACGCTAATTGCCAGTAATCAGTTCATCCAATTTCAAAATTTTCACAACTAATTCACTTAAATCTTGTTCCTCTATTTCATATTTCCCATCGTCATTCTTATGAACCCTTAGATTCACCTCTTCTGTTTCACTATACTCACTATTTGAGGCAGCAATCTTCAGCAGCTCCAAGGACCGATATAGTATTTCTCTCTGAATCTGTTCTTCTTTCTCTTCTTGATTCTCAGAATAGAAACCCGACTCAATTTTTTCTTGCATCTTCTTACTGTCTGCCGCCAATTCCTCATTGTATCGAACAAACACATCCTGAGGAGTAATCTCTACCGTCACCTCATATTGATTTTCATCTATCTTTTTTCCTGTTTTTACATGGTAGCGCATGGTTTGAAATATCTTTTTTATTTCTTTTCCAAAAAGCTCTCTATACTCATCATCTGCATCCAATCCTGAGGCAATGTAATCCTCAACAAACTGTGTCACAAACAATTCGTAAGTCTCTTCCAAATCTTCTTTCTCTACATCTTCTTCTACTTGCAGTGCTTTCGTCCCATCTCCCTGAAAGGATAAATCTAAAATTGCTTCTACATATTCCAACGAGTTAAAGGAGCTTTTACATCCGCCTAATGAAAACATAGCACAAATTAGAAAAAAAGCAATGCTTTTCTTAATAAACAATTTCATTGGCAATTTCCTTCGCCTTTTCATCATCAATCAGCTCTTCTATAAGCTTCAACGAAAACTCCAGAGCAGTACCTACCCCTTTGCTCGTTATGATTTTTCCATCTACTACCACATTTTTATCAGATAATACAGCTCCTTGTAAGTCTCCCTCCAAACCTGGATAACATGTAGCCTGCCGACCTTTTAAAAGTCCCATCTTCCCAAGAATCGTCGGTGCAGCGCAAATAGCCGCAATCAATTGCTCACTCTCAATCGCCTTCAACAAAACACTTTTGACACCAGCATGAGCCTCCAGTCGCTTTGTTCCCGGTCCGCCTCCTGGTAAAATAATCATATCGAACTCTTCAAAGTTCACTTCGTCAAATAAGTCCTCCGTCACCACATTGATTCCGTGGGCTCCATTCACTGTATACTCTTCTTCAACAGAGACCGTATCAACATACACCTTTGCTCTGCGTAATAAATCCACCGCACTTAATGCTTCAATTTCTTCAAATCCATTTACCAGCAATACACACGCTTTCTTCATGATTACCTCCTTAAACTAATTTACTTTTCTCCGGGATTATCCTATAATGAAAAACAAAAACGGAGAAACTTTTATGGAAATCGAACGGAAATATATAATCACCAAAAAACCAGAACTATTATCATCCTATCCTTGCAAATCTCTTTGCCAGGCTTACTTAAATACCGAACCTGTGATCCGCATACGAAAAGAGGATGACACCTATGTTCTAACTTATAAATCCAAAGGACTTATGGTAAGAGAAGAATACAATCTTCCCCTCGACAAAGCTTCCTTTGAACATCTTTTAAAAAAGGCCGATGGCCGCATCATAACCAAGGACCGTTTTTTGATTCCGTATCAAACCTACACAATTGAATTGGATGTATTTAAAGGTGATTTAGCGCCTCTCCTTTTAGCTGAAGTTGAATTTCCCAACACGGAAGAAGCAAATCAATTCTCGCCACCCGATTGGTTCGGCGAAGAAGTAACCTTAAATCCCAAATTTCAAAACAGCTATTTATCCAAAAAATGACCCATTAATTGATACCCTTCGTCAAAAAATATTCCCGTATCTTTCGCCATTTTTTCATTGAACCCTTCCACACCCTTTTCTTCTTTTGTGCTGTCATAAATCATAAAAGGCACAGGATTGGATGTATGTGTCCGCAGATGAGTAGGGGTTGGATGATCCGGGAGAATCATTATCTTATAGTCTACCTTCTCACAATCAAGCAGCTCTACAAGTGGCTTCAACACTTTCCCATCGATATTTTCAATTGCTTCTATTTTTTCTTTTATCAGGCCTTGGTGCCCCATTTCATCCGGTGCTTCCACATGAATATAAGCAAAATCATATCCCTCATCAACGAGAGCTCCAAAGGCTGCCTTTGCTTTCCCCTCATAATTTGTATGAAGTCCTCCATTTGCCCCTTCCACTTCAATTACCTTCATGGAAGCCCCTGTTGCAATTCCTTTTAGCAAATCCACCGCTGAAATCATAACACCTTTTCTTTTATATTCTTCTTCAAAAGAAGAGAGCGCCGGCCTTGTACCTGCACCCCAAAACCAAATCGAGTTTGCAGGATTTTTTCCTTCTTCTTTTCTTTTCTGGTTGAGAGGATGACCTTCTAAAATCTCATTACTTTTTACCATCATCTCACGTAAAATTTCATCTTTTGGCAGGTAATTTCCTATTTCCTTCGACAGAATGTCGTGAGGAGGCATCAGTTCTACCACCTCGCCATTCTTAATCACCAATAAATGACGATAGCTTGTTCCAAGATAGAACTCATATCCATCTCGTTTAAGGTTATCTATAACTGCTTTCAAAAGAACTTCTGCATCCTGGGTTGAGATTTCTCCTGCACTGTGATCTAAAATAATCTTCTTCTCATAAGGTCCTTCTCCCCTTAACGTAACAAAATTCATTCGAAGAGAGACATCTGCATCCTCTAGCTTCGCTCCAATACTCAAGGCTTCCAAAGGCGAACGCCCTGTATAGTACTTTCTGGGATTGTATCCTAATACAGCCAAATTCGCCGTATCGCTTCCTGGTGCCATACCCTCTGGCACTGTTCTTGCCATTCCAACCTGGGATACTTTACACAAGCGGTCCATATTTGGTTTATGGGCCGCTTCCATTGTCGTTTTATTTCCCAGCTCTTCTATAGGCTCTCCTGCCATTCCATCGCTTAATAAAACAATATATTTCATTACTCATCTCCCTATAAGCTTTCTTCTACTCGAATCATGTGAATAAAATCTGTTCCTAATGCGGCAATTTTTTCTGCACACATACCTTCAGACATCACGTCTGTTATCACACCAAACTCATCGTTTGCTCCCGAAAGACTCTGGATTTTTCCACCAGGGAACATTGCTAAAACATCTGCCTCTTTTGCTTTTCCATCACCTTTTATACGAAGGAAGAATTTACGTTTCGTGTCCTCATGTTTTTTGAGAGCAAGTTTATTCACATCCCACACCGGCATAATTGTTTTTCCTTTGTTTCTAAGAGCATCTACCACATCACCTACAACCGCACTTGCCGTTGGAAGTTTTCCAGCTCCGCTTCCATAAAACATTCCATCACCAAGAGCATTTCCATGGACGAATACACTGTTAAAGACTCCGTTTACATTATAAAGTGGATGATTTTCGTCAATCAAAAATGGTGCAACCATTGCCTCAAGCCCTGTTTCATCATTTTTACTGATGGCCAAAAGTTTAATCGTCATTTCCATCTCTTTTGCATATTTCATATCTTCTGTTGTAATCCCTGTAATTCCTTCACAGTAAATGTCATTAAAATCTACAGTTTTGTTGGTAATTACAGAGGATAGAATTGCGATTTTTCTACATGCATCATGGCCTTCCACATCTGCCTCTGGATTCAATTCAGCAAACCCCTTGTCTTGAGCCTTTTTCAGAACCTCATTATAGTCTGCACCTTCATAAAACATCTTTGTCATCATGTAATTGGTTGTTCCATTCAAGATACCTGAGATTTCATCTATATGATCCCCTGTTAAACTTGTATTCAAAGGACGAATAATCGGAATGCCACCACCTACACTGGCCTCAAACAAGAAATTAACATTCTTATCTTTTGCAAGCTGCAAAAGCTCTGCACCGTATTCTGCAACCAAGGCTTTATTAGATGTAGCAACACTCTTCCCTGCCAATAAACAGCTCTTTACGAACTGGTATGCTGCATTTGTTCCTCCAATTGTTTCTACAACCACTTCGATTTCTTCGTCGTTTAAAATCGTGTCAAAGTCATGTACAATCATATGCTCAGCTGGATCTCCCGGAAACTCACGCAAATCCAAAACATATTTTATCTGAATCTCTTCACCTATTCTCTCGCTGATTAAATCCTTGTTTTTTAAGACAACTTCTACTACACCTTGTCCTACTGTTCCATATCCCATTACTGCTATCTTTTTCATTTCTTTCCTCCCTTTAAATATGCATTAATAAACAAATCCAGGGAACCATCCAATACTGCATTTACATTACCGGTCTCTTCACCTGTTCTATGATCCTTCACCATGGTATAGGGCTGCATGATGTAAGACCTGATTTGACTTCCAAATCCTATTTCCTTCATTTCTCCTCGAATATCAGACACCTTATCCGCCTGCTCTTGCTCCTTTAACAATTGCAATCGGACCTTTAATATTTGCATTGCTTTCTCTTTATTAAAATGTTGAGAGCGTTCATTTTGACACTGCACTACAATTCCTGTAGGCAGATGAGTAATGCGAATTGCCGATGATGTTTTATTGACGTGCTGTCCACCAGCACCACTCGCCCGATAAGTATCGATCTTTAAATCATCATCCTCAATATCAACATCTATGTCCGTAGCAATATCTGGCACAACATCCACTGAAGCAAAAGAGGTTTGCCGCTTCCCGGCTGCATTAAAGGGAGAAATTCTAACAAGTCTGTGGATTCCTTTCTCAGACTTCAAATATCCATAAGCATTTTCACCCTCTACTTCAAAGGTAATCGCTTTGATCCCTGTAATATCCCCTGCCACAAAATCTAATACTGAGACAGAAAAGTTCTTTTGTTCTGCATATCTATGGTACATGCGATACAGCATGTTCGCCCAATCATTTGATTCTGTGCCACCTGCACCGGCATGAATTGTTACAATTGCATTGTCTTTATCATATTCACCAGACAGAAGAGTTTCTACACGAAGTGTGTCAAAGCGCTTTTCGAAATCTTCCAATTCTTCCTGTATCTCTTTCACTAAGGTGACATCTTCTTCTTCATATCCCATATCAATCAAAGTCAATATGTCATCATATGCACTTCTCAAGTCCTTTAAGGTGTCTAATACGCCCTCTAAGGACTTCATTTCTTTCATAACCTTCGTTGATTCTTCTGGACTATCCCAGAAATCCGGTTCTTCTATTCGTTTTCTTAATTCTTCGAGTTTTCTTTCCTTACCTGCTTCGTCAAAGTGAATCCCTCATCTCATACAATGGAGTCTCATACGTAAGGATTATTCCTTTAAACTGATCTAATTCGACCACCAATCTCACCTCTTTCTATTTTCTGCCATGGCATTGCTTATACTTCTTTCCACTGCCACAGGGGCATGGATCATTTGGATAAACCTTTTTCTCGACTCTTCTTTTCGTTGCTGATACAGAATCGTCTCCTCGGTTTGTTCCCGTTACTTTTGCCACTTCTTCTCTTTCCACCTTCTGTTCCACTTTAATATGGAATAAGGTTCGAATGGTTGCCTCTGTTATGCTTTTTGTCATTTCATCAAACATTTCATAACCCAGCATCTTATACTCAATCTTTGGATCTCTGTTACCATATGCCTGAAGGCCTATTCCCTGTCTCAACTGATCCATGTCATCAATATGATCCATCCATTTCGCATCAATGGAACGTAATAGAACGACCCGCTCCAGTTCTCTTACTTGTTCCGCCTCTGGAAATTCTCTTTCTTTTTGCTCATAGAGTTTTGATGCCTGCTCTTTTAAAAGCTGCTTCAATTCTTTTGCCGATTTCCCTTGCACTTCCGCTTCCGTAATTGGAGAAAGAGGAATCACGTTATGAGTTGTAACATTAAGCTCTCCCAAATTCCATTCTTCTGGCTTCTCCACCTGCCCAATAATCATATCCACTGTGTTTTCGATATAATCATTTATCATATGGAAGATTGAATCCCGCATATTCTCTCCGTCTAATACACGTTTTCTTTCTTCATACATAATTTCTCTTTGCTCATTCATAACCTGGTCATATTCTAAAAGGTTTTTACGTATTCCAAAGTTATTGCTTTCAATCTTCTCCTGAGCTTTTTCAATGGCGTTGGATAACATCTTATGTTCAATCTGTTCCCCATCTTCAACACCTAAAGTATTAAAAATTCCCATCAATCTCTCAGAACCAAACAATCTGAGCAAATCATCTTCCAGAGAAATATAAAATCTGGATTCTCCCGGATCTCCTTGTCTTCCTGAACGACCTCTCAACTGATTATCAATACGTCTGGATTCGTGACGCTCTGTACCAATAATCTTAAGTCCTCCAGCCTCTCTTGATGTTTCATCCAGCTTAATATCCGTACCACGACCTGCCATATTCGTTGCGATTGTAACGGCGCCATTTTCACCAGCCTGAGCTACAATTTCAGCTTCTTGTTCATGGAATTTAGCATTCAATACATTATGCTTGATTCCTCGTTTTTTCAGCATAGCACTTAGCAGCTCTGAATTATCTATGGTAATTGTACCAACCAATACCGGCTGTCCTTTTCCATGAGCCTCTTCAATCTCATCACACACAGCAACAAATTTTTCTTGCTGTGTTTTGAAAACCGCATCATCCATATCTTTACGGATTACTGGCACATTGGTTGGAATCTCAATTACGTCCATTCCATAGATTTCACGGAACTCTTTTTCTTCTGTTAAAGCGGTACCTGTCATACCTGATTTCTTCTCATACTTATTAAACAAATTCTGAAAAGTAATCGTTGCCAAAGTTTTGCTTTCTCTATTGACCTTTACCTTCTCTTTAGCTTCGATTGCCTGATGAAGACCATCTGAATAACGGCGTCCCGGCATAATACGTCCCGTGAATTCATCTACAATTAAAACCTCATCATCTTTTACCACATAATCCTGATCTTTAAACATTAAATAGTGCGCCCGCAATGCCAAAATTGTATTATGCTGAATTTCAAGGTTTTCTGCATCAGCCAAGTTGTCAATGTGAAAGAATTTTTCAACTTTTTTCACACCATTTTCAGTCAGTGAAACATTTTTTTCCTTTTCATTGACAATAAAGTCTCCTGTCTCCTCAATCATTTCACCCATGATTGCATCCATCTTGGAAAATTCTTTGCTTGCCTCACCCTTTTCCAGCTGTCTGGCTAATATGTCTGCAGCTTCGTATAATTTTGTGGATTTTCCACTTTGACCCGAAATAATAAGAGGCGTTCTTGCTTCATCAATTAAAACCGAGTCAACCTCATCAATTACAGCGTATTTCAGTCCTCTTTGAACCAGCTGTTCTTTGTAAATCACCATATTATCTCTTAGGTAATCAAATCCCAGTTCATTATTTGTAACGTATGTAATATCACAATTGTAAGCTTCTCTTCTTTCATCATTGTCCATACTGTTTAAGACAACACCCACTGTTAACCCAAGGAATTCATGAACTTTACCCATCCACTCGGCATCACGTTTTGCAAGGTAATCATTGACTGTGACAATGTGAACTCCTTCACCTGCAAGAGCATTCAAATACGCTGGTAAGGTAGACACCAAAGTTTTACCTTCACCTGTTTTCATTTCAGCAATACGCCCCTGATGAAGAATGACTCCACCAATCAGCTGAACTCGATAGTGCTTCATGCCCAGTGCTCGAACTGCACCTTCTCTTACTGTTGCATAGGCTTCTATCAAAATATCATCTAAGGTTTCCCCGTTTTTTAATCTCTCTTTAAATTCCTTCGTTTTATCTCGAAGCTCTTCGTCTGTCAATTGTTGCATTTTCTGATCAAGGGCTTCAATTTCATCTATTTGCGAATAAATTCTTTTTAACTCATTTTCACTATGTGTACCGAATAATTTTTGTAATAATCCCATATTTTATTTGTCTCCTTATGTGCAATATGCTAATAACTCACATTACATAATAGCACTTAGATGTTTATTATTCAACTATTTATGACATACCCTTTACGAATTCATAGGGTAAATCTCCTCCAAAAATATCAAGGGCACTTCCAATTGTAAAGTCCATCTTTTTTTCGGTAAGGCACCCGAACTCCTCAATATCCTCTACGCTTTTCATCCCACCTGCATAAGTCATAGGTATCCCATCGTAGGATGACAGGAGTTTTACAAGCTCCTTTTCCATACCTACACCGGTACCTTCAACATCTACTCCATGAATCAAAAATTCGTCACAGTACTCTGAAAGACGAACCAGCAATTCCTTTGTAACGATTTCATCTGTGAACCTCTGCCATCTGTTTGTAACGATATGGTAGTGCCCGTCTTTCTTCCGACAGCTTAAATCCAACACCAAATGTTCTCGTCCTATTTCGTCTTTTAATTCAGCTAAGCGTTCATAATGAATACGCCCATCCTGAAAAACATAAGATGTAACAATGACATGGCTTGCCCCACTTTCCAAATAGAAGGCTGCATTCTCTGTCGTAATTCCTCCGCCTATCTGGAGACTTCCTTTATCTGCGGCCAGAGCCTCCAGAGCCTGTCTCTTTGTTTCCTCAAAATAAGGGGAATCCGTCCCATTTAACATGATGACGTGTCCCCCTTTAAGATTTGATTCTTTATAGAGTTTCCCATAGTAAGCCGCACTTTTATCAGAGGCAAAGTTTACCTTTGCCTCTGACTGTTCTTTTAAACTTCCCCCTACAATTTGCTTTACTTGTCCATTATGTATATCAATACACGGTCTGAATTTCATTAACTTCCTATCCTCTTTCTATAATCGTTCCATTTCTATATGCGTCTAAAAGTTTTTCTAAATCAACAATTTGACCCAGCAATTCTTTTCCCACATCCGTATCTCCAACACGCTTTCTTTCCTTGGTTCGTTTCACAACAATCGTTTCTGAATGAATATCACTTTCCTTCTCGATAGCAGACTCCTTTGATTCAAAAGGGTCATGAGACACTAATATCAGTCCGTAAGAATTATAAATCAATGTGTAGCCAGCGATTCCAGTTTCCTTTTGATAAGCTTTGGAAAATCCTCCATCAATAACCAAAACCTTTCCATTGCTCTTTAAGGGGCTTTCTCCCTTTTTAGACTTCACTGGTACATGACCATTAACAATATGTGCCTCTTTTGTAATCAGCCCAAATTCATCTAAAATCATGTTTGCTGTTTCTTCTTGATTAATATATTCATAATAAGGATTCTTTGTTTCCTTGTGGGTAATCTCTTCTGCAATGAAATACCGCTCAAAGGTCGCCATCTTATCCTTTCCAAAAAGCGGTGAATTCTCATGGAGCCAAATATACCACATTAAATCCTTCCCTCTTTGTCTCTCCTCATCATTTAAGGCGAAAAAACCTTTACGAACGTATACCTCTAATGCTTCATATAATGCTTTTCCTTTATAAGTCTGTCCGTAAATTTCAATTTCTTTCAGACTTCCATCCTTTGCCAGAGGAACACATCCATGAAACAACAGATTATTATTATAGACTTTATAAAGTCCGCCTTTATTGAGCAGAAACCGCATATGCTTTTGAAGCTTTTCACAATTCAAGAAGCCTTGTTCTAACCGGTTCAGAATATCGACCTCCTCCTTCGTAAGAAGGTTCGGGTTCTTCGGATCTATTGTTGGGAAATTAGCATCTAAAAGGTCATATTTCTCCCCTCTCAGTGTAATCGTTCCTTCTTCATAGTTTACGCTCTCTAAAAGATTGCGGTCCGCCATCTTGTATTCCGGTCTTTCTTTTATCGTCTGTCCTTCCACCTTAAATTGAAGAATGGAAATCGCTTTATGCATCTTTATATTTAGTTCTTGTTCCTCCGCATTAATTAACGGCTCCCCTTTTAATTGAAAGCATGTACAAGGGTCATCTTTATACGTGTTCAACGCATATGTTGCAAGAGGAAGCAGATTGATTCCATAGCAATCCTCTAACAAATCTAAATTGCCATACCTGGCACAAATGCGGATGACATTCGTAATACATCCAAGTTGCCCTGCTGCCGCTCCCATCCAGAGTACATCATGATTTCCCCATTGAATATCAACGGAATGATACTCCATTAATTTGTCCATAATCTTATGAGGTCCAGGACCTCTGTCATAAATATCACCTACAATGTGTAAGTGATCTACAACTAAGCGCTGAATCAATTCCCCCATAGCCACAATGAACTCTTCCGCCCTTCCCACTTTAATAATAGAACAAACGATTTCGTTGTAATAAGAATCCTTGTCTCCATCATCTGCTCTCTCATTAATCAATTCATCAATGATATAGGCAAAATCCTTTGGAAGAGCCTTTCGCACTTTCGACCGTGTGTACTTGCTGGAAGCTGCTTTACACACTTTAACCAGCCGGTACAAGGTAATTTTATACCAATCCTCAATATGGACTTCCTGTTTCTTTATCTGTTCAATTTTCTCCTTCGGATAATAAATCAGTGTCGCCAGACTTTGCATATCCTTAGCACTTAGAGTATTTCCAAAAACCTCCTGTACTTTTCTCCTGACTGCACCTGATCCGTTTTTGAGTACGTGAGCAAAGGCTTCATCCTCACCATGAATATCGGTCAGGAAATGCTCCGTTCCCTTCGGTAAACTTAAAATTGCCTGAAGATTAATAATTTCGGTAGATGTTGCAGCAATCGTAGGAAACATCTCCGACAACCGATGCAAATATCTGCTTTCTATATCTCTCATTCTTTATTCTCCAATCACATCAGACATATCATATCTGCCCGGCTGTTGTCCTTTTAAGAACTTGGCTCCTTCAATCGCACCTTTCCCAAAAATTCCTTTCGAATATGCTGTATGCCTAAATTCAATCACCTCATCCGGACCAGCAAAGAGCACCTCATGATCTCCTACAATTGTACCGCCTCTTACGGCGCTGATACCAATTTCCTTCGTATCTCTTTCCACTCTTTCCTGACTTCTGTCATATTTATACTCGTAAATATTGTCGCAAGCTTCATTAATTGAATCCGCAAGCGCAAGTGCCGTTCCACTTGGTGCATCTACTTTTAGATTATGATGCTTCTCTACAATTTCAATGTCAAATCCTGCAGGAGCTAACGTTTTCGCCGCCTCTTTTAAAATCTTTATCAGTAGGTTAATTCCCAGAGACATATTTGCCGATTTCAAAACAGGGATTTCTTTGGCTGCATCTTCCACTTTCTTTAACTGCTCCTCAGACAAACCTGTTGTGCAAAGAACAACTGGCAGCTTCTTTTCAATGCAATCTGCCAAGAGCTTATCCGTTGTGTTTGCATTTGAAAAATCGATTACTACATCTGTCTGTTCCTTCACTTCTAAAATGGAATCATAAACTGGATATGGATTCTCAATTCCTTTATACGGATCCACTCCTGCTACCAATTCAATTTCTCTATCCTCTTTTATAAGATTTGTAATTACCTGACCCATTTTCCCATTACATCCATGCATAATTACTTTAACCATTCTTTGCCTCCTTCATAAGCTTCCCTACATTTATAGAGAATTCTATCATTAAAGGGGTTTGTATGTAAAGCTTTATTCTTCCCTTGATTTGTGGTAAACTAACAAGGTTACAAACAAATACTAAGCAAAGAAAGAAGAATGTATGATGAAATCTCAACGTGAAGATATTAGAAATATAGCAATTATTGCCCATGTCGACCATGGCAAAACTACCTTAGTCGATGAACTATTGAAGCAAAGTGGCGTTTTTCGAAAAAACCAAGAAGTTCAGGAACGTGTTATGGACTCTAATGACATTGAAAGGGAACGAGGCATCACTATTTTGTCCAAGAATACTGCTGTCTATTATAAGGACGTTAAAATCAATATTATTGACACGCCTGGCCATGCCGATTTCGGTGGAGAGGTAGAGCGTGTTCTTAAGATGGTAAATGGAGTGGTTTTAGTTGTGGATGCCTTTGAAGGTGCCATGCCTCAGACAAAATTCGTGTTACGTAAGGCTTTAGAACTAAACCTTCCGGTTATTGTATGTGTGAATAAAATTGACCGTCCGGAATCCAGACCGGAAGAAGTAATCGATGAAGTACTGGAGCTGTTTATCGACTTGGATGCATCTGAAGACCAGTTAGAATTCCCCTACGTTTATGCGTCTGCCAAATCAGGTTATGCTTTGGTCGAGCTGGATGATAAGCAAAAGAATATGATACCTTTATTTGAGACCATCCTTGAGCACATCCCTGCTCCAATGGGAGATCCTGATGGAGACTGTCAGGTGTTAATCAGCACCATCGATTACAACGAATATGTAGGACGAATTGGTGTCGGTAAAGTGGACAGCGGAACCATTGTATCAGGGATGGAAGCCCTTGTGGTTAACGCCCACGATGAGGGTCGTAAAGAAAAGGTTCGAATCAATAAACTATATGAATTCGATGGGTTGGAAAAGGTAGAAGTTCAAAACGCTACCATTGGCTCTATTGTAGCCATTTCTGGTATCAGCGATATCTCTATCGGTGATACTATTTGTTCTCCTGAGAACCCTGTGCCCATTCCGTTCCAGAAAATATCCGAACCTACAATTGCAATGCAATTTCTTGTAAACAATAGTCCTTTCGCTGGTTTAGAAGGTAAGTTTGTTACCTCTCGCCACCTGCGGGAACGCCTATTCCGGGAATTGAATACAGATGTCAGCCTTCGCGTCGAAGAATCTGAATCTACTGACAGCTTCCGTGTTTCCGGACGTGGTGAGCTTCACTTGTCTGTATTAATTGAGAATATGCGCCGGGAAGGCTATGAATTTGCAGTTAGCAAAGCAGAAGTACTTTATAAGAAGGATGAGAAAGAACATCTCCTTGAACCAATGGAGCTTGCTTACATTGACGTTCCTGACGAATTTACCGGAACCGTTATTGATAAATTAAGCCAGCGGAAAGGTGAGCTTATTAATATGGGTGCATCCAACGGCGGCTATACCAGAATGGAGTTCTCGATTCCTGCCAGAGGTTTAATTGGATACAGAGGCGAGTTCTTAACGGATACCAAAGGAAATGGTATTATGAATACTGTTTTCGACAAATATGCTCCTTACAAGGGGGATATCTCCTACCGTAAGCAAGGCTCTCTTATTGCCTTTGAAACGGGCGAATCAGTAACCTACGGACTTTTCGGTGCACAAGAGCGAGGCATCTTATTCATCGGAGCTGGTGAAAAGGTCTATTCCGGTATGGTTATCGGAGAAAATGCAAAGGTAGAGGACATTGAGGTAAATGTATGTAAAACAAAGCATTTGACTAATACTCGTTCCTCTGGAGCAGATGATTCTCTCCGCCTTTCTCCTCCTAAAATTTTAAGCTTAGAGGAAGCCCTTGATTTTATTGATACGGATGAACTTTTAGAAGTAACACCATCCCATCTACGCATTCGTAAGAAAGAGTTAGATCCTAAAATGAGACGAAGAGGAAAAAAATAATGGCATTTTTACATCTTTTGGAGTCCTGTCGTACTCCGCTGCTGAATGTTCTGATGCAGTTTATTACTTATTTCGGACAGGACATTCTGATTCTAGCAATAATATGTACTCTCTATTGGTGTATCAATAAGGAACTAGCCTACTTAATAGGACTAAATTACTTCATTGCAGGACTTTGTGTACAAACCCTAAAGATTACCTTCCAGATTCCAAGACCTTGGATTCTGGATCCCGACTTCACCCCTGTAAAAAGTGCCCTGTCAGGGGCGACAGGCTTTTCTTTCCCAAGTGGACATACGCAAGGAGCAACATCTCTTTATGGGACCTTATCCTTTCAAGTAAAGAAACGTACCTTTAAAATTCTACTTTGGATTTTGTTTTTACTCGTTGGGTTTTCCCGTATGTACTTGGGCGCCCATACCCCAAAGGATGTTTTGGTTTCCATGGGTCTTTCTCTTGTGATTGCTTTTTTGCTATGGCGTTTCAAAGAGATACTCCTTTCGCCAAAACATACAAAAGGAACTGCTCTTTTTGTAGCCTTTGTCTCGCTCCTTGTTTTTGCTTATGCACAAACCAAAGGCTCTGATTTAGCTTTAGATGCTATAAAAGCCTCTGGCGCCGGATTAGGCTTTGCCCTTGGTTGGTATTTAGAAAGATCCTATATTAACTTTGAAACCAAGGAAGTCGATATTGGCCATCAAATTGTAAAGCTTGGAATCGGTTTGATTGCTGCGCTTTTAATCAAACTCCTTTTTTCACTGCTCCCGGAGATGACTATTTGGGCAGCTTTTATTGAGTATTTTCTTCTGGTTTTGTGGGTCATTGCTGCCTTTCCCTATTTGCGAAAAAGGGTGAAAAACAAGTGACAACCCCCTGCAATCATGCTATACTTGATGTATCAGATATATACGTCGTGAAGCACCTTTTTTTGTCAGACATATCTGAAATAAGTAATAAGGAGTTGAACACTATGAAAATAACAATTAGTGGAAAAAACATTGAGGTTACACCTGGTCTAAAAGATGCTGTAGAAAGTAAGTTGGGGAAATTAGAAAGGTATTTCACTCCTGACACAGAAGTTATTGTTACTTTAAGTGTTGAAAAAGAACGTCAGAAAATCGAGGTTACGATTCCTGTAAAGGGAAGCATGATTCGTTCCGAACAAGTAAGTAATGACATGTATGTATCAATTGACCTTGTTGAAGAGGTTATTGAAAGACAGTTACGTAAGTACAAAAACAAATTAGTAGAAAAGCATCACGGTGGCGGAATATTCCAGCAGGAATTCTTCGACAGTGCACAGGATGAAGATGAAGACGATGCAGTTAAAATCGTTCGAACAAAGCGGTTTGGTATCAAACCAATGTATCCAGAAGATGCTGCAATACAGATGGAGCTTTTAGGACATGATTTCTTTGTATTCAGCAACGCTGAAACGGAAGAAGTAAATGTAGTTTACAAAAGAAAAAATGGTTCTTTTGGTTTAATCGAGCCGGAGTTCAACTAAAATAAAAAAAGTTTACGGGATGTGTTTAGCACATCCCGTTTTTTAGTCTATTATGATTCCTTTCCCATTCACGACAATAAATGATACATCCTTTTCTTTTGTGATTTTCACTCTTCCACCGCTTCCATCTATCAAAGCTTCATTTACTTTCTCAATTTGGGCCTCTTCCAATAAAAGAACAATCTGAACCTCTTCTTCATAACGCTGTTCCATGATTAGAATTTCTTCCTGTCGAATGAAGTATTCGATTTTCCCTAAATCTGTATATGCAACCCCAATCTGAAATAAACCTCCCTGCCTTACCTCTGCAATTTCCGAAGCCTTTATTCCCGCTTTCGCCCCTCGTCCGTATGCACGTATTAACCCCCCCGTTCCCAAGAGAGTTCCCCCAAAATATCGGGTCACTACAATCAGCCCATTATGAATGTCTTCCTTTAGCAATATTTCAAGAATCGGTTTTCCCGCCGTTCCGCTGGGTTCTCCGTCGTCACTGAAACGCTGAACCTCGTGATTTTTTCCGATGACATAGGCATAACAATTATGCCTTGCATCATAGTGTTTCTTTTTCACTTGTCCAATAAAGGATAATGCCTCCTCCTCCGATGTAACCGGAAATGTTTGGGCAATAAATCGTGATTTTTTTTCTTCTATCTCGTCTTCTCCTCCTTGAAAGAGGATGGAATATCGTATACTCATATTTTGATGTCCTTTCCTATCCTTACTCTATACTATAGCGAATTCTTTATGATTTTTGAACCTGTTTTTCCTTTATAATTATGAACTTTTTAGTTTTTCCTTTATTTAATGCCTCGTATTTGCTATAATTACAAATTGATAAGGAGGCACAAAATATGAATTATAGCAGGAAAGCTGCCAGTAAAAAACAAAAGCATGTTACCTCTAAGACCTCACACCAAAACAAACGAGTTGGTGTCAGACTTTTTAAAGCTTTTTTACTGTGCGTATTACTGATAGGAGTCGCCGCGGTTATCGGCGCCGGGATTTTTGTCAAAAAAGTAATTGACAACGCTCCCGATACAACACCGGCTAATGTAAAGCCAAAGAAATTTACCACCTTCGTCTATGCAGAGGATGGAACAACAGAACTTGAACGATTCAATATGGAAGGCTCAAACCGTGTGTATCGATCCATTGATCAAATTCCAGAGGATTTACAGCATGCCTTTGTTGCCATTGAAGATGAGCGTTTTTATAAACACAATGGTGTGGATTTGCAAGGTGTAGTTCGTGCTGGTATCAAAGGCATCACCTCCGGAAGCTTCAGTGAAGGAGCCAGTACCATCACTCAACAGCTACTGAAAAATACCATTTTCGATTTTACCTCTGAGAAAACCTTCATGGACAGATTGGAGCGAAAAATCCAGGAACAATATCTTGCACTACAAATTGAAAAGCAGATGGATAAAGAAACCATTTTAGAGAATTATATGAATACGGTTAACTTGGGACAAAACTCTCTTGGAGTACAGACAGCTTCCAAGCGGTATTTTAATAAAGATGTCTCTGAATTGACCCTTTCTGAATCTGCCGTTATTGCAGGAATTACACAGAATCCAACTGGCTACAATCCAATTACAAATCCTGACGCAAATAAAAAGAGGCAGGTGCAAGTATTGGATCATATGTTAAAAGCTGAATACATTACCCAGGAAGCATATGATGAAGCCGTTGCCGATGATGTATATGCTCGTATTCAAAGCGTTAATAATGAAATTGGAACAGATCCTCCCACAACCTATTTTATTGATGCAGCATCACAACAAATTATAAAGGATCTGGAAGATCAATTAAGCTATTCTAAAACCCAGGCCTACAATACAGTTTATAGTGGCGGACTTAGTATTATTACCACACAGAATCCTGGCATACAGCAGATTTGTGATGAAGAAATGAATAATCCTGCAAATTATCCTGCTCTTGTGGAATACGGCCTGGATTATGCCCTTACCGTAACCAGAGCAGATGGTTCTATTGAGAATTTTGGTTCGGAGCATGTAAAACAGTATGCAGAAGCAGGCGGAAAACCTTTTGGACTTCTCTATTCGTCCCTTGAAGAAGCTCAAGCCTATATCGTTGCCTTCCGTGCAACAATTGCCAGAGAAGGAGATGAGTATGATGAATACTACAACCTTGCACCACAGCCCCAAGCTTCTCTTACAATTATGGATCAACATACTGGTGAAATTAAAGCTATGGTTGGCGGACGTGGAGAGAAACCAACAAGCTTAAGTCTGAACAGAGCCTATACTGGTTCGAAAAGACAACCCGGTTCTACCTTCAAGATTGTAACTGCTTATGCGCCTGCACTCGATTCTGCGGGAATGACCTTAGCAACAATTGAACAGGATACTCCTTATACTAAGAGTGATGGGCAGCCTTTGAAAAATGCAACTGGTACATTTAGCGGTAGTGTTACCCTTCGAACTGCAATTAATGAATCTATGAATACGGTTGCTGTTCGTGTAGTAAATACACTTACGCCTCAAGTAGGAATTGATTATGCAAAGAAATTAGGAATCACAACCTTAATTGAAACACCAACAGACTATGGAAACGGACTTCATTCTGATTTGATTGAGCTGCTTCCACTTGGAGCACTAACGGAGGGTGTTTATAATTACCAAATGTGTGGCGCCTATGCTGCAATTGCAAATAACGGAACTTATATTAAGCCGACTTTATACAAGCAAGTCTTGGATCATGATGGCAATGTTCTTCTGGATGGTACTGGCGAAACCTCACAGGCTATTAAAGACAGTACTGCTTACCTCTTAACCTCTGCCATGGAAACTGTTGTCACACAGGGAACTGGTAAAGAGTATCAGCTGGATAATATGCCAGTAGCTGGTAAGACTGGAACCACAGATGATCAAATCGATTTTTGGTTTGTTGGTTTTACACCTTATTATACCTGTGCAGTGTGGATTGGTTATGATATGAATAAACCAGTAGCCTATAACTTTAATTCCAATATATGGCGAGGTGTTATGTCCAGAGTTCATGCAGGACTGGAACGTAAAGAATTTGAAAAACCGGCTTCTGTTGAACAACTCAGCATCTGCCGTACAACAGGAAAGCTCGCCCGCTCCTGGTGTCCTACAATAACTGAATATTTTGCTCTTGATTCCGCACCAAAGGAAACTTGTCCAGGCCATGGAAGCAGTAACAGCTGGAATCAACCTTATGATAACTCTACAAATACTTCAGACAATAGTACTAACACAGAAAATAGCACGGATCAAACAGATCCAAATGCAGAAACTAATCCAGAGCCCACTCCGGAAGAGCCAACACCAGAGCCTACTCCGGAGACTCCAACACCGGAGCCTGCTCCGGAAGGTGGAGAATAAAAGATTGAGAGGTCGGTAGGTGATTATTCCCCTACCGACCTCTTAGTCTAAATTGATACAACTAATCCCTTTCACTTTAGGTTACCTTTCAACGCACACTTTCTGATCCCTACAATGTACATAATATTACATAAACATAGCAATGATATAGTTTTTAGCCAAACAAAGCAATAGTAAAGCTCTGATGAAGATTTTGACATTTTGAACATAATAATTAATGTGCTGAATTGTTCCGAAAAGAAAGAACTCCAAAAACTAAAATCAGACCATCTAGTAGGTATATAATCCTCTGGAATACTCACTCTTTTAAATATAAGTATTATAAATACTATCATAAAAACCAATAAACCAGCACTCCAAAAAAAATATTCTTTCTTTTTATTTGATGCATTTCTCACATTTTTTATTAGCTCAGTCATTAAATGACAACCTATAATTATTGGAAACAATAAACTTACCAGTTCAATACTCTCCGTAAGCAAAGAATATCTCAAAATGGTTCCTGTAATACCATACTGTGTCTCCATCTTCCGTTGTATTTCTTTTTCTGATGTTTTTGCATCAGTCCTTATTGTTATTTTCTCTAATCCTATAACTTCACTTGAATCACTTTGCACAATAAGAGTATCTTTAGCATTTTCTAATACTCCTTTAACTTGATAGGCTTTATTATTATAGATTAACTCAACTTCACTGACTTTTTTACTGCCGTATAGTTCCATTGCCGTATTCTCGTCAATTAGACATTGATTATAATCACCCCGATCTAACCATGGACTATTTGAGAAAACCAAATCGGTTCTGCCATTCATAACTAAAATCTCAACGTCTTTAGATCGATTCAAATCACTATTGGTCACTACTGCATTTCCTAAGCTCCCCCATATCACAAATGCTTTCTGGTTTTCTAATTCCGAATTGTAGTCTTGAATTTCTTTCGCCCGATTACCGGTTATTGCACTACCATCACAAAGTAATGTGCATAAATCATCCAAACCTCTCATGTATTGCTGATATTTCATAGCATGGGACATAATTCCAAATGTGATTATCAACATCAAAATTTTAATGATTATTATGTAATTAGCTTTCCTTAAATTGTTATAGGAATTATTTACAAACGATTCTACTATCATAATATTTTTCTCTTTATACGACTGCCATCTTCAATGGCTTTACTGGTTTCAACAACTATTTCACTATCAACAGGAATACTTTCACTATCAACTGCTATCCATTTGTCGTTCTTATCAATAACATTTACAGCTATTTTTTTTGCAACTAATTCTTTTCCTAGTACCGTTTCTTTCTCTTTTATAACCAGCACATAATACTTATTAGATGCATCTTGACGCAAAGCATCTAGCGGAAAGCATAACTCATAAATATATGACTGATTTTGCAAAGTGATATTTACTATCGTCCCGACCTCATATGTCCCAGATGGGACATTTACGCTTATGTTGTAATACTCCGGTTGTTCGTGGTTTAACTGCATGCTATTTATTGATAAATTTTCGGTTATGACTTCTGTATCATTACGCAATGATTCCATTTTTATCTTTGTTTTATCACCTATATATTCACTAACTGTCGCTGGGACTTGTGCCTTTGCAAGTAAATCTGAATCTAAGTCACCTAGTATCACTGTGCCTGCTTCAGTCGTCAGCGATCCCACCTTTCCAATAATTTCATTAACAATCCCCTTCTCAGGAGCCTGTATTTGACCATTGTTTTTTTGTAATTCTAATAATCTATTTAATTGTTCCTGTTCCGTAATTTCATCGGCCAATTTATCCGTACTATCTGAATTAACCTCAACATCTTCAAGAGTTCTTTTCGCATTAAGTATTATAGTTTCTCTTTCTTCTAATGACACCTCATAGGCTGTTTCCAGCTCCCTAAAAGTACTATAAAGACCCGAAGCATAAGAGTCGTCATACTCATCGCCTGCATTTGCTATATAATTTTCATACGTATAATAAGCTTCATTTTTGGCGTTTTCAGCTCGCGAAACTATAGCGTCTCCTTGTGCAACAGCACGATCATAATCCTCTTTAGCACGCTCTTTTTCAATACTTTGTTTTTCTTCTTTATTTGATAAACTACCTTGTAATTGCTCTATTTGACTTTTTAATTTTTCTTCATCAATAGTAAATAAGACCGTTTTTTCATCAACCATTTGTCCCTCACTAACATTAATAGATTTAATTAACTGGTTTTCTACCGTAGTGATAACGATTTCTTTACTCGTTGTAATTTGCCCCTGCACTTTTATATCATGGGAAATCTTTTGCCTTTCCAAGGTATTAACAGTTACTTTTGCCACCGATAAGTTATCTGCTGTTCTAGAGATAATTGTAAAAGCTATCATAAATAATAAAAATATTAATGTTGCTTTAACAACTCTTTTTTTTGTATCCATTATAATTACTCCTTCTTTGTCACTACTGTAATACCTTGTTCCAAATATCCTCTACCAAATACAAACACTAATCCACACGGAACAAACGCAATAATAGAAGTTACAAATGCTATTCCAATTTCCTCAATAGAAATATTCGGCAAAAATAATGACATTGGCCATAACGTCTTGTCTTTTAAAAAGGCTAATGGTTGTTCAATTAAATTCCAATATTCCAAAAATCCTAAGACCAAGGCCGAAATAATCCCCTGTTTTCCTAGTGGTAATCCTATATATATAAATACCTGAAAATCATTGGCACTTTCTAATTTCGCAGCTTCAATAACCTCATTAGGTATCTTAGAAAATAGATGCTGCATAATAAAAATCGGAAACGTTGAAAAAATGCACGGTAGAATTACGGAGAGATGTGAATCAACCAAAGAAATCCTGTCAAACACCAAGTATTCCGGCAACATTAAGACTTGAAAAGGCATTAACATTAACACAATATATACAAAGTAAATTACCTTTTTTAAAGGAAACGTATATTTCGCCAATCCCCAGGCCGCTGGAATCGCAATTATCATTTGCCCAACTAGAATTACCATAACAATTTTTATAGAATTCCAAAACATCACAAAAAAAGATGGGGCATCTACTAGTAATTCAATGTATGATTTCAAAGAAAAATTCCACGGAAATAATCCCCAACTCGCATAACCTTCGCCATCTATAAGAACCGGCGATAAATAACTATATAACATATCGCTATTCATGAAAGATCCCACTATCAAAAAAACAACCGGGTAAGCTGCTATACCCGCAAGTAAACACAATATAAACAAAATCACTTTATTCTTCATCTCTGTCATTCCTTCGTGTTCCAACATTTATATAGTGCCACGATTGGAACCAGAAGTATTATTGATAAGAGCGTTGCTCCTGCTGACATTTTCTCAATATCTAAATCTCGAAACCAATTATTAAATAGATGTTGCAGCATATATATACTCTTATTGGGATAATCACCAGCTAATAGATACGCTTCCCTGAATATTTTAAACGAATTAATAATAGATATTACCATTGTGACAAATAGTGTTGACCTTAAATTTGGCAGTGTAATATAGCAAAAGCATTCCTTGTCCCCTGCACCATCAACACGAGCCGCCTCATATATTTGCTTTGGAATAGTCGAGAGACCTGCAAGCCATAATACAATACTATATCCCAAATTTTTCCACAAATAACTGAACACTAAAATTCCAAATGAATATTTACTATTTATCCAATCAACGCCTTTAATACTAAATGTATTGAATATCCCATTAAGAAATCCCTGATCATCAAATAATAGTCTCCACAATAATACAATAGAAACTACCGGTATGGATAAAGGAAACAGAAAAATACTTTTAAACGTATTTGTTATTGCAGCTACATGTTCATGAAGATAAACAGCAATTATTAACGAAAGAACAAGCAATATAGGTATACATGTAACAATAAATTTCAGACTATTATACGCTGCTAATTGAAAAGAATCATTAAGAATCACTCTCTTGAAATTGTCAAATCCTACGAACTTTCTGTTCCAAACATTTATAAATGCGTAGAAAATAACATTTATGTATGGGATAACTAATATACATATTACACCGATTAGACTCGGTAACATAAAAATAAGTCCGACCGTTTTCTTCCTTTTACCATTTCTACGATTCATTTCCAACTATTCTTCCCTTTTTTAATGTTATAGTCCTGTCACACATATCTACAATTTTCTTGTTATGGGAAATAACAATACATATTTTTTTCCTTATTCTTGATTGTATATATTGATTTTTTCCATTATTTCACTAACTACAGAGCTAACAGCTATATCTCCAGCTAATGAATTTCCCGCACTCTCCAATATTACTTTCTTTATGTATGAGTCTCTTAATATCGGTTTATTTAACTCTTCAAAATGACTTACAAATTTATCCGCTTCACTTTCTGTATAAGGATGTATTTGGAATCCAGTAGTTTCGTCAATATTCGTATAAACATTGTGTCTATCATCTTGTAAACAAACTTTTAGTGCTTCTTTATTATTAGGAAACCCTGTAATATTATCGTTACTTTGAACCTTTTTCGACATAGTAAAATTTATAAATTTTTTTGCCAATTCGCCTTTCTTACTTGCTGCGCTAATGCCTAAAATACCTGCTGGAATATATACTTTCTCACTATTGTCGCTAAGCAAACAATATTCTTTTGATTCATCAGCATTAGTAATTTCATTTAATATTGGGATAAGCTTCACAAAATCAACATAGTCAAATGTAATCGCCCTATCATCTGCAACCCAGTTAAAGTAATTAACTGTTACATAGACACCATTCTTCTCTGCACTATTGTTTCTCCAACTATCACTTAATTCCGGATATCCACATTTACTATATAATGTTCTAATACAAGAAATATATTCAGTTAATAGTTTTTCCTCAATTTCAGTGTCTGTTCCTATCATTGGTTCAACATATGAAGAATAAAGAAATTCCATCATCTGCATGAATTCTTCTTCACTATAGTTCATTTGATTGTCTACTTTTTTGATGTACTCTTCAATAGCCGAAATACTATCGCTACTCTCCCCAAGCCCTACTTCTCCCTCTAATGCAAGTAATACAATTCTACTCGGCACTGCTAAGATTTCGTCTTCAGAGGATTTGAATTGCTCAACCACATTTGCAAAATATTTATCAGCTTTGATAGTTTCAGCCAAATCCATTAGCAGCCCTTTCTCCATATAGGAGGTATATGGCAAATCATCTAGGACTAATATATCAGGCCCCTTGTTGGTCATTATTTCTGTGTTTAAATTTTTAATTACATCTGTTTCTGTAGCAATATTACCATCTGATATTCCCACCTTGTAGTTAACCTTAATATTCGGATATTCTATTTCAAAAGCATTTATTGCCAATTCAACATTTTGGTTATTATAAAGCGAATATATTGTTAGTTCTTCTTTTACACTCTCCTCATCTTTTTCCGTTGTATCCATCCAATACATAGAATATTGATTAGATTGCATGTTTATTGCTATTAGATATAAATCTTTGTTATATACCTCAGCATCCAAAATATATTGCTGCAGTAGCTCTCCTGCACCCTCTCCCTTCAAATCACAAACTTGCTCTACGCCATTCTCAGCATTCCTAAACAAGCCGAAACTATTGAACACATATAATTGTTCTCTTTCATGTTTAAGAACGATATTGCTTTCAAATGAAGGAATGGATTCCTTCACATATGTATTATTCAAACGATCTATTAACTCATCATCTTCATTTTCTTCCCCAGTATTCATATCCCATGATAATATTTCATGATTAGTCGCCATTAAAATCATATCATTGTATTGAGAACAACCTAAAATATATCCATGGTTGTTTTCATAGGACTTGTTAATTTCTCCATTTTCTATGTTTATATAGTGTAAATCAAAATTCTCATCCATTGCCAAAAGATTCCCGTCATCAGAAAATTCCGTATTCAAAATATAATTGACTGCACTTTCTGGCAACCATTCAAATTCTTCATTATGCTCCCTTTTTGCCTTGTCTATCTCTGGCAATTTCAAATTAACAGGCACTATTTTACTCTCCTTCATATAATAGTATTTAGCGCCTTCAACGCCTCCATCCTCATTATATTCTAGAGACTTCCAAAAAATTTCGTTACTTTTCGAAGCATATGCTCCCACTTTTTCATTTTCGGCTTTTTCAAACAAATCTGTGGAATTGTAAGCTTCTTCCCACGTATTCCCTTTATCACCTGAATCATAAATTGCAACCTCATTACCTATAGTCGCTACTAGCCGCAATATTCCGTCTTCCATAACAACCATATCAAAGACCGTGTCAATATTTTCCGGTAACAATAATTCTTTAATTTCTTCACTTCTATCTATTTCTTTCGATGCATTCTCTTTATTAGCCTCATCAAAACCAGTACATCCTGACAACATTCCACATACTGCCAAAATAACACTTATTATTAGTGCTAACCTTGTTTTTGTAACATGCATATTAAAGTTTTCCCCTTCCCATTGCTATATAATCATGGAGTGTAAACATCTCATCCTGCTTACACTCCATGCATACAGTCTTCTAGACTCCGTACATATACATTCTGCCATCTGCAAATGGACCGCCACCTCTGTATGCTTCCCATACTTTCCAGCCTGAACTGTAATAATGTGTTATTCCACCTTTGCTTAAATAGTATTGTCTGCAATGATAGCCACCATTAAGCTTATTACCGCTCTTGAATATATGTCTTTCTTTTTACAAAAAGATTATCACTCTATGTTTATAATGTCAAGTTTATATTTTTATATATATTTCTTTTGGTGTCTGTCTCCGCATTAAAAAAAGAAGATCGACGCAATTGCGTTAATCTTCCTTTTTACTATATTTCACTTAAAATTATTCACCTAATATTAATTTAGCTCCACCGTAAATACCTGCATCATTTCCCAGCTCAGCAAGAGCAAACTTCAATTCTGTATTGGCAAAGAAGGCAACTGCTTCAAAGTGTTTCTTCACATATTGAATCAATATCTCTCCTGCCTTCGAAACACCTCCGCCGATTACAACCACGGCAGGGTCTACTACCACACAGAGGCTTGCAATGGCGTCTCCCAGTATTCCAGAGAACTCTTCCACAATCTCTGTGGCTATAGCATCTCCTTCCTTTAAACAGTCGAATACGGACTTTGCAGAGACCTCACGTTCTCTTAGTAAGGAAGGTGCACCGTCCTTTTCCAATCTTTTTCTTGCCAGTCTTGCAATTCCAGTTGCAGATGCGTACTGTTCAAGACATCCTTTTCTTCCGCAACCACACACTGTTTCTTCCTGCATATTCACACGCATATGCCCGATTTCTCCTCCGGCACCATGTTCTCCCACAAGAGGGCGTCCATTAATAATAATACCTCCGCCGACACCAGTTCCCAGTGTGATAACAATAAGATTTTCATAGCCGGCTCCACCGCCAACCCACATTTCTCCAAGGGCAGCTATATTCGCATCATTTCCTACTTTTACAGGTAAGTCTAAACCTTCTTCCAATTCCAGTTTTATATCTTTGAAATCCCATCCTAGATTTGCAGTGCTTTTCACTCGTCCAAATTTATCAACTGGTCCTGGAATTCCTACCCCTAAACCAATTATCATGCTTTTATCCAATTTATTTTTGTTTATATTTTCTTTGATGGTTCCACATACATCTGGAAGTATTGCTTCACCTTTGTTTTCTGTATTTGTAACAATTTCCCACTTCTCAATTAGTTTGCCTTCATCTGTAAAAAGACCTAATTTCACAGTCGTTCCACCGATGTCTACACCATAACAGTATTTCATCTGTACCCCCTACTTTGACAAATTTTCTTGTACTCTTTTGTATAAAGCTTCGGCAGCATTGTATCCCATTTGCTTTTGTCTGTGATTTACAGCTGCTGTTTCAACAATGATTGAGAGATTCCTTCCCGGTCTAATAGGAATCTGATGGCAAACCACCTTGTTTCCTAAGAATTCTGTATAGCGTTCATCCATACCCAGACGGTCATAGTCTCTTTCTCTATCCCATTCCTCTAAGGTAATAACCAAATCAATATTCTGTGTCTCTCTGACACACTGTACACCGTATAAAGTTTTTACGTCTACAATCCCAATACCACGAAGCTCAATGAAGTGTCGTGTAATTTCAGGTGCTGTACCTACCAAAGTAATATCACTTACCTTGCGGATTTCTACCACATCATCACTTACAAGACGGTGCCCTCTTTTGATTAGTTCAAGAGCCGCTTCACTTTTACCGATACCACTTTCTCCTGTAATCAACACACCTACACCAAAAACATCTACTAAAACCCCATGGATGGAGATACGAGGTGCCAATTCAACGTTCAGCCAGCGAATAATCTCTGCTGTTAGCTCTGAGGTGGGTTTCTGTGAAACAAACACTGGAACTCCGGCTTTTGTCGCTTCCACAACCATCTTTTCATCTGGCTTTTGTCCACGTGTATAGATAATGCCTGGAATTTTGTAAGATAACAATTTCTTAATTCTTTTTTCCCTACACTCCTTATCCAGCTTTTCTAAGTATGTATTTTCAACGTGTCCAATTATCTGTACACGCTCAGAATCAAAATGATCAAAAAAACCCGTAAGCTGTAATGCAGGCCTGTTAATATCCGGCACCGCTACAGACTTATCTGTGTAGTCCACATCCGGGGTTGCGTTTTCCAGTCCCATTTTCTCTACAATTTGTTCCATTTCAACTACTCTATCCATTCTGAACCCTCCTCATTTTCGTTACTGTTAGTCATTATAGCACAGACATGGAAGAAGTTGTAGACTTCTGTTGCTGATTTTTCATTCATGCTTGGTAACTTCTTAAGTTCTTCCACACTTGCCTCTTTAATTGCTTCTATATTTTCAAAACTCCGCATCAATTCTTTTCGTCTGGCTGGCCCAATACCTTTTATATCATCCAAAATTGAATGTACCTGCCCCTTACTTCGTAAACTACGGTGATAAGTAATTGCAAAGCGATGGGCTTCATCCTGTATGCGGGTGATTAATCGAAAAGCTTCTGAATCCTTTTCCAAAGGCAATTCTTTATTCTCATAAAAAAGGCCTCTCGTTCTATGATAATCATCTTTCACCATCCCGGTAACTGGTATACTCAAATGCAGCTTTTCCAAAACATCTTTTGCAATATTTACCTGTCCCTTTCCCCCATCCATCATAATTAAGTCGGGAAATACAGAAAACTTACTTCCTTCTCTCTTCTCATTTCTCTCTTCTAAACCATGGGTAAAACGACGGGTCAATACTTCTTCCAAACTCTGGTAATCATTGCTTCCCTTTACTCCCTTAATTTTGAACTTACGATAATCATTACGCTTTGGCTTCCCTTTCTCATACACAACCATAGATCCAACCGACATAAACCCGCTTATATTTGAAATATCATATGCTTCAATTCGATTCACCTCTTTGAGACCCAGATGTTTCGCAATATCATTCGATGCCCCAATTGTCCTCGTTTCCTCCCGAATCAATCTCTCTTTATCAGAATTCAAGACAATAGATGCATTTTTCGTAGCCAGCTCCACCATTTTCTCTTTCTTTCCCTTCACCGGAACGAAAATCGAAACCTTTTGCCCTCTCTTATCTGTAAGCCACTGTCCAATCACTTCCTGATCCTCGATTTCTACCGGAAGCATAAGCTCTGATGGAATATAGGGAGTTCCCGCATAAAATTGAGTTATAAAACTAGAAAGAATATTCTCCCTTTGATCCCCTTCACCCACCTTCATATAAAAGTGATCCCGGCCAATGAGACGACCTTGACGAACAAAGAAAATCTGAACCACAGCATCCTGCTTCTCTCTTGCTATTCCAATTATATCTCGGTCAAAACCTGCAACATCTGTAATTTTCTGTTTTTGTGCCAGTTTACCAACGCTCTTAATTAGCTCCCGGTATTCAATGGCTTTTTCAAACTCCATATCTTCAGATGCTTTTTCCATCCTTTGATTTAAATCCTTTAGGAGCTCTTCATATTTACCATTTAAAAAACGAATGAGCTCTTCAACATATTCCCGATACTCATCCTTTTCAATATATCCCTGACAAGGTGCCTTACACTGATGAATCTGATAATAAAGGCACGGTCTTTCCTTTCCTATATCTTTCGGTAAAACACGGTTACAGCAGCGAATATGATACAATTTCCTGGTTAATTCAATAATATCTTTTACAGCAGTCGAACTTGTATACGGTCCGAAATATTTCGCCTTATCTTTTCCGACTCTTCTTGCCAGCATAATACGCGGGAAAGCTTCTTGAACAGTAACCTTTATATAAGGGTAAGATTTGTCATCCATCAGCATAGTATTGTACTTCGGACGATGCTCTTTTATCAAATTACACTCTAAAACTAAGGCCTCAACCTCAGAGTCGGTAACAATATATTCAAACCGTGAAATATGGGTGACCATCCGGTCAATTTTAGCTCCCTTACTTCTACTCATTTGAAAATATTGTCTTACCCGATTCTTAAGACTGATGGCCTTTCCTACATAAATGATTTCATCATTTTCATCATGCATCAGATATACGCCCGGCTTTGCCGGTAACTTTTTAAGCTCCTCTGGTATATCAAACATTTTATTCCGCTTCCACTTCTGTTTCCTTAACTTCTTCTGTTACTTCTTCTGTTACTTCTTCTACTTTATTTTCTTCTAATCTCTTTGTTTCCTTTTTCTCTTCCGGATCAATTCCTTCTACTTCATAGAAGATGCTCATAAACTCTTTTCCTGTTATCGTTTCCTTCTCAATCAAGTGAGCAGCAATCTTATCCAGTGCCTCTCTATGGGCAATCAGCATTTCTTTTCCTTCTTCATAGGATTCTTTTAGCATCTTCATTACTTCTTTATCAATTTCCGCTGCTGTTTCTTCCGCACAATTTTGTACAGCTCTTCCGTCCAAATATCTATTTTGAATAGATTCCAAACCAATCAAACCAAATTTCTCACTCATACCATACTGGGTAATCATAGATCTTGCCAATGAGGTTGCTCTTTCAATATCATTAGAAGCTCCTGTTGTAATTGTATCAAACACGATTTCTTCTGCTGCTCGTCCAGCAAGCATGGTGACTAACATTGCTTGAAGTTCTTTCTTTGTATTTAAGAACTTCTCCTCTTCCGGTGTTTGCATAACATATCCCAAGGCTCCCATAGTTCTTGGCACAATGGTAATCTTTTGAACGGGCTCAGCATCTTTTTGCAAAGCCGTTACCAAAGCATGACCTACCTCATGATAGGAGACAATCTTTCTCTCCTCCTGACTCATGATGCGATCCTTCTTCTCTTTTCCAACCAATACTACTTCCACTGCTTCAAACAAATCATCTTGTGATACTGCCTGTCTGCCGTGTTTAACCGCATTGATAGCAGCTTCGTTAATCATATTGGCAAGGTCTGATCCTACTCCACCTGATGTTGCAAGAGCAATTGCATCTAAATCAACGGTTTCATCCATTTTAACGCCTTTAGAATGAACCTTTAATATATCGACACGTCCCTTTAAGTCTGGTTTCTCCACAATAATTCGTCGATCAAATCGACCCGGACGAAGAAGTGCAGGATCTAAAATTTCAGGTCGGTTCGTTGCTGCAAGAAGAACCAAGCCTCTGTTTGAATCAAATCCATCCATCTCAGATAAAAGCTGATTTAACGTTTGCTCCCGCTCATCATTGCTTCCCATTTGATTATCACGGCTTTTTCCAATTGCATCAATCTCATCAATAAAAATAATACATGGTGCCATATCCTGTGCTTGCTTAAACAGATCTCTCACCCGGGATGCACCAACACCTACATACATCTCCACGAAAGCAGAACCTGTAAGTGAGAAAAACGGAACCTTTGCTTCTCCAGCAACTGCTTTTGCAAGCAGAGTCTTTCCAGTTCCTGGCGGTCCGACTAAAAGAGCACCTTTCGGCAGCTTTGCACCAACACTGGTATATTTACTTGGATTATGGAGAAAATCTACTACTTCCTGAAGTGACTCTTTTGCCTCGTCCTGACCAGCCACATCTAAGAAGGTTACTCCGGTTTCTTTTTGAACATACATCTTCGCGTTGCTTTTTCCAACGCCCATCACTCCGCCGCCTTTTGACATTTTTCTGGTCATCCAGACAATCATACCCACAATCAATGCTAATGGCACGAAGGTCATAATCACCTGAAAGATAGCCGCTGATGTTGTATCCGGTATTTCTTGATTATATTCTACGTTTGCTTTGTATAGACGGTTCGGTAGAGTATCATCATTAACACGGCCAGTGTAATATTCCTTTTGAATATCACTGCCTTCCTTTTTCTTCTCCAAAATAATGAGTTTATCATTTTCGATTTGGACTTTTTCTACCTTTCCCTCATCAACCATTTTTAAAAATTTATCATAACTAATTTCTGCCGAGGTCATATTCCCTCTTAATGCGTACATTGCTACCAAGATTAATGAGGTGATTAACATAACCATAATCACAAAAGTAAGATTATTACGATTTGGATTTTGGTTGCCATTCCTATTATTCCCAGGGCCTTTATTGTTGTTTTGATTATTCATCTATTTCCTCCTGTTTTGTCACCTTCATTAATTATAAGTTTCACCCCTTGCAAAATCAATACAAACATTATGAAAATACCGTGAACTATCTTAATATTAAGCTAAAAATCAAGGCCGAAGCTGTTCGTTCATGATAAAAATCAATTAAAAACAACTTCGACCTTTGGGTTATTCCTTACTTTTTAATGCTGCCTCCACAAATCCCTGAAACAGTGGATGGGGTCTATTTGGACGAGATTTTAATTCTGGATGGGCTTGGGTTGCCAAGAACCATCTATGCTCTGGTATTTCAATCATCTCTACAATTCTTCCATCAGGAGAAAGTCCTGAGAGCATCATCCCATTGGCCACCAACTCATCTCGATAGTCATTGTTCACTTCATAACGGTGTCTGTGACGTTCCGCAATCTCTTCCTGACCATACAATCCATAAGCCTTTGAATTTTTGTCCAATACACAAGGATAAGAGCCAAGTCTTAGCGTCCCGCCAATATCTTCAATTCCAATTTGCTCTGGCATAATATGAATCACTGGATGGGTTGTATCAGGTTTTAACTCCGCACTATGTGCATCATGATATCCCAAAACATTTCTCGAAAATTCAACAATCGAAAGCTGAAGTCCAAGACACAATCCAAGAAATGGAACGTTATTGATTCGTGCATAATGAATTGCCACAAGTTTTCCATCAATACCTCTGTCTCCAAAACCGCCTGGCACAAGGATTCCGTCTACATCTCCAAGAAGCTCATTCGCATTTTCTTCTGTTACCTCTTCCGAGTCAATCCATTTAATATTTACCGTTGCTCTTTTAAAAATCCCTCCATGCTTCAAAGCCTCTACCACGCTAATGTAAGCATCATGGAGCTGAATGTATTTGCCTACTAATGCAATTTTCACTTCTGCTGTTGGATGCTTTAAATACTCCACCATCTCTTTCCAGTCTTTTAAATCCGGCTCTGAATTTTCCAACTTCAAACACTCACATACCACTCCGGCAAGGTTTTCTTCCTCCATAGCAAGAGGAGCCTCATACAGATACTCTACATCGAGATTTTGTAAGACACGTTTCGCAGGCACATTACAAAAAAGAGAGATTTTTTCTCTTATACCTTGATCCAATGGATATTCCGAACGGCACACGATAACATCTGGCTGGATTCCCATTTCTTGTAAATCCTTTACACTTGCCTGGGTCGGCTTTGTCTTCATTTCTTGAGAAGCTCTTAAATATGGAATTAAAGTAACATGAATCAGTGCCACGTTTTCTCTGCCCTTTTCATGCTGAAACTGCCGGATTGCTTCTAAGAATGGCTGACTCTCCATATCTCCAACAGTTCCTCCAACTTCAATAATCGCAATTTCTGTGTTTTTTGCTGCTGGATTCCTATAGAAGCGGTCTTTAATCTCATTGGTGATATGAGGAATTACCTGTACGGTTCCTCCGCCAAAGTCTCCTCTTCTCTCCTTTTGCAAAACAGACCAGTAAATTTTACCAGTGGTAACATTGGAATTTTTGCTTAAGCTCTCATCAATAAATCTTTCATAATGACCCAAATCCAGATCTGTTTCGGCTCCATCATCCGTCACAAACACCTCTCCATGTTGAACGGGATTCATGGTTCCCGGATCAATATTGATATAAGGATCAAACTTTTGCATTGTTACGGTATATCCTCTAGCTTTTAATAATCTCCCAAGAGAAGCAGCTGTTATACCTTTTCCTAGCCCTGATACAACTCCACCTGTTACAAATACATACTTAACTGACATATTTTCCTCCTTAACCTTCTAAATAACATTCTTTTTTACTGCTTCTAATGCTTCAAAAATAATATGGTGCATATCAAAATAGCGATACATTCCCAGTCGTCCACCAAAAATAACGTTCTCCTCATTCTTTGACAACTCTTCATATTTTTTATATAACTCATTATTCTTTTCATCGTTCATTGGATAAAAAGGTTCGCTGCTTTCAGAAATATTCAGGGGATATTCTTTCGTTACAATTGTCCGGTCCTTTGGCGTTTCCTCCCCAACCTGAAAATGTTTATGTTCTATAATTCTTGTATAGGGCACTTCATATTCTGTATAGTTTACAACAGCATTTCCTTGATGATTCTCTTCGGCTAAAACCTCTGTTTCAAACTTTAGCCCTCTGTACTCCAATTCTCCTAACTGATAATTGTAATACTCATCAATTTTGCCAGTAAATACAATTTTATCTGCTAAAGAACTGAGCTCTTCTCGGTTTTCAAAAAAATCTGTATTCAATTGGACTTCTATGCCATCTAAAATCTTTTCCATCATCTGGGTATATCCGCCTACTGGTATCCCTTGATAGCGGTCATTAAAATAATTATTATCAAAGGTATAACGCACTGGAAGTCTTTTGATGATAAAAGCCGGTAACTCTGTTGCTTTCTTTCCCCATTGCTTCTCCGTATATCCTTTAATCAATTTTTCATAGATGTCTTGTCCAATCAAAGAAATTGCTTGCTCCTCCAGGTTCTGGGGATGATCAACCTTCGCATTTTCCTTTTGCTTTTCAATCATCTCTTTTGCCTCTTTCGGAGTTCTAGTACCCCACATCTGATAAAAGGTATTCATATTGAATGGAAGATTATAAAGCTCATCTTTGTATCTTGCTACAGGACTATTGATATAATTATTAAACTCTGTAAATTGGTTCACATAATCCCATACTTCTTTATTGGAGGTGTGGAAAATATGAGCACCGTAAACATGGACATGGATACCGTTTTCGTCCTTTGTGTAAGCATTTCCAGCGATATGATCTCTTTTATCAATAACCAACACTTTTTTTCCTTTTTTTGTAGCTTCTCTTGCGAATACTCCGCCAAAAAGACCTGCTCCGACTACCAGATAATCGTATTTTTTCATTTTCTCTCCCTTTGGAACCAGCTTGCACTGCTTCCCTTTTCTCCTTTTTTTATTATTAACTTCGTATCAATTTGTTCCTTCAGCTCGTTTACATGGGATATTATTCCCACTAATAAATTTCCTTCTGTCAACTCTGTCAGTACTTCAATGGCCTGATCTCTTGACTTATCATCCAAAGAGCCGAATCCTTCATCCACAAACATGGTATCAATGGCAATTCCTCCCGCTTGACTTTGTATGATATCCGATAGTCCAAGAGCCATAGAAAGGGACGCCAGAAACGCTTCCCCACCAGACAATGTCTTCACATCCCGGTTTTGTCCTGTCAGCATATGATATACATCCAGTTCCAGACCGGTTTGGCCTTGTCCCTTCAAATCCTTTAACTCTTTATCTTCCAAAATAAAATCCTGATTCGTCATTCGAATCAACCGTTTATTTGCAGCATGAATCACTTTTTTAAAGAATCGTCTCTGTATATAAGTTTCAAAATCCAGCTTAATACTTCCTTTCAGTGTTCCATTCGCCGTTTTGCTTAAATTAGATAGAACTGTATATTCCTTGCTCAACCTTTTCTCTTCACTGTAGAGCACAATCAATCGGTCCGCTGTACTCTCATTATTCTCCAATTCCGTTCTCGTCCGAACCAGAATGTCCCTGCACTCTTCCACTTCCCGTTCCAGCTTTTGACTTTCCTCCTCTAATACACGAAGATCCATCTGTTTTTTGTCTGCAATTTGTTTCCTCAAGGTTTCTTCAATTGTGTAGAGCCGCTTTTCCTTTTCTTCATATTGATTGACTTGTTCTCTTTTTTTATCAAGCTCCGACAGAACACCTGTTAACTCTTTGTACTCTTCTTCTTGAAATCCTTCCTTCATTAAGGCCTCTTCATAGCCTCTTTTCTTTCCTTCATATTCCCTTCCATAACGGAAAAGGTTCTTCTCGATTGATTCCAGATTTCCAAGAAGTAAATTGTATCGGCCTTCTAATTCCTCTGCTTTTTTACTTGCCTCTTTTACTTGTAGACTAAGGGCCTCTAAGCTTTGCTTTTGATTTCCCAATACGGCCTTTGCCTCATCTTCCCTTTCAAAAGCTAATCCTTTTCTCTCTACTGCAATCTGCAATTGAACCTCATGTCTCCTGACTTCCAATTCCTTTTTCCTGGAATTGGCTGAATCCAATTTATTCTGCTGTTCCTTAATTGCTTTCTGCAAGACTTCCTTTTCTTGGGTCAATTTCTGTACTTTTAACTCTTCTTCTTCCTTTTGCATCAGCTGTTTTTTTACTTTTTCACAATGAACAAGAAGCTTCGATTCAGACATTTTTTCCAAACCAATATTATACTCTTTTTCAAGAATTTTTTCTAGTGTTTCTAGTTCTTTTGTGGATTTTGTATATTTTGTGAAAGCTTCTTCCCGCTTTTCCTCACTTTTTCTCCGTTTCTCCTTTAAATCTTTTAGCATATTCTCATCTGGAGTTTTCTCTTGCACTACTGCTTTGATTGGATGGCTCTTTGACCCACATACTGGACAAGGCTCTCCTTCTTTGAGTTCCTGTGCGAGAAAACCTGCTTGTGCAGTGATGAAAAGATGGTATCCTTCTTCATAGGCTTTATTTGCCTCCTTCGCTTTTGAAAACTCTGTTTGAAATTTTTCTTTGTCCTGACTGTTTTCTTTGATTAGGCTCAGTTGATTCTTACGAAGCTCCCACTCTTTTCTAAGAGAAACAACCTGGTTTCCAGCATCTTTGCCAGCTTCAATTCCATTATCATACTGCTGGATGGTCTCATTTCCATCTGATATTTTAATTTCCAGGTTTGCTGCCTCTTCCTTTAGCTGCTTTTCCTGGCCATCAATCTCCTTCGCCTCTTTATAAAATTTCTCTAGCTTTTTATATGCTCCCAATGAGCTTTCGATATCATGTATCTGATTCAAGAGAGCCGGCATTTCCTTATCCTGTTTCTGTTTGATTTCTTCAACCTTTTGATTGGCTTCCTTGAGTTCATCTTTCGTCTGCTCCAACTGAAAAAGGGTGCTTCTCCTGCTTTCTTCCTCTCTTTTTTGTTTCTCCTCTACTTGGAGCTTTTCTTTTTCATAATCATAAATTCTTTGTGCTTTTTCAATTGCTTTGATACAGCGTTTCTCTTTTTGATATTCTTGTTCTCCCTCTTTTAATCCTTTCATTTCATCTTTGATTTTTTCATATTCATTTATTCGCAAATTGACTTCCCGCTGAGAAATCAAGGTCTCTTTCATCTTTTGACTCTTTTGTTCTGCTCCCTCAAGAGTCTTTTGATTCTCTCGAACCTTTTCTCTTCCTTGCCGTAAAAGACCCTCTAAGAATTTTTCATCTATGACAACTTCTTCTGCCATTTCGTAGATAAGACGGTCTTCTTCTCCCCTTCTCTTATCCACAACGGAAGAAAGCGCTCTCTCCAGCACTCCAACTTCACCCTTTAAATATTCCTGCACTCCCTTATAAAAACCCGTATCAAATATTTTCGCAAATATTTCTTTCCGTTCCTTAGATTTGGCATAAAGTAATTTCAAAAAATCACCTTGTGCAATCATTACGATTTGGGTAAATTGGTGCACGTCCAATCCTAGTATTTCCTCGATTTTTTTATTTGTATCCTTTATACTTCCTTTAAAAATTCCCGTGTCTGGCAGAATCAATTCTACTTTTGCACCTTCTTTGGTCAATCCCCGCTTTCCATCCTTATCTTTTCGCATAGAAGGTCTTTCATATTCGGGATTTCTCCTGACTTGATATACTTTCCCCTTGTACTCAAATTCCAGATTCACAAAAGTTTTTTCCTCGGGAGAAGCAAACTGGCTTCTCATCATAGTTCCTTCTCGCTGTCCGCCACTGGTATCTCCGTATAATGCATATGTAATTGCATCAAATACCGTTGTTTTACCTGCACCTGTATCGCCGCTTATCAAAAAAAGTCCATTGGAAATTCCCGAGAAATCGATTACCACCTCTGCTCCATATGATCCAAAAGCAGACATTACTAATTTAATTGGTCTCATTATTTACCCTCTTCCACTGCTTCAAAAATATATTTCATTTTCTCCATCTCTTCTGGCAAAAGCCCTCTGCCATGTATTTCCTCGAAAAATTCCTCAAAACTCTCGAAAGGATTCTGACTTTGAGACTCCTCTTCAAAAGATTCTATTTTTTTTCTAGTTCTCTGATTATCAATTTTAATTTCTAATATATTTTCATATACTGAAAACAGGCGCTCCTTTGCTTGATATAATTCCCCTTCATCCGTTAACGTAATCCCTACAAAATCCTTTTTTTCCTCTGGCAGGGCCTCTGCTAATATTTCTTCTAAATTACCCTTCTTTCGTCTTACTTCTCTTAATGGATAAATGGGTAAATGCTGCAGTAAAACTCCTGCACTTTTTTGATGAATTTCTACAACCAGCATTTCTTTCTTATCTTTATACTCACTTAAACTATATTTCAACAAAGTTCCGCAATATCGGATTTTTTCCTCACCGATTTCCTGTTCCTTGTGGATATGCCCTAATGCAACGTAATCAAAGTTTTCAACTAAAGAGGACTCTATTCGATCCAACCCGCCTACCGAAAACACCTCTGATTCGCTTCTTTCTGGCACAAACTCTCCCCTCACAAAAAATTGGTGGGCAATCAGTACGTTTCTTCTGTTTAAAAAGTCAATGTTTTCTCTCCCTATTAACTCCTGTAATGTATCTGAATAGGACAGACTTTTCTCTTCTCCTAAAAGGTTTCTCACATAAGAAGGTTTAAAAAATGGCAGCATATAGAAATCCACTTCTCCCTCTTCATCGGACAAGGTCACTTTTCTCATTCCTTCCGTATCTGTTGCCGTTCCCATTATAAATATATTTTGGTGTCTCATGATCTGAGCGCCATAATCCAATCGTTCTCCGCTATCATGATTCCCCCCGATAATCAACAGTGGAATGGCGGGGGTAATCTGAGCAAGTCCCGTTATAAACTCATCAAAAACAGAGACTGCTTCTGCAGAAGGTACACTTTTGTCATAGATATCCCCTGCGATAACAATCCCATCTGGTTTTAACTCTTTTGCATACTCAATCACCTGATTTAAAACATGAACCTGATCTTCTTTTAAACTATAATGATGCAATACTTTCCCGATATGTAAATCAGACAAATGAAAAAAACGCATATTCCACTCCTTATTCCAAAATTCTCTTTTGGAGACTTATTCGACTGCTTTCCTCAATGTTCAACCCTTCTCTTAAAAAGCCGTCCACACTACCATAATTCTTTTTCATACTATCAATAGCTCCTTCCAGATAGGAGGAATCTGCCACGTATACTTTTCGTATAAACTCCGCTCTCTTCTCATTTCCGGTTTCTCTTAATACTTTTTCATAAAAATCTTCCGCTCGCTTTTTTGCCGTTTGATTCGTCATTAAATAGTCTTCCATGACGGTATTTTCATCCCCTCCTAACAGAAATAAAAACAAGGCTGAAACTATTCCGCAACGGTCTTTCCCTTCTGTGCAGTGCCATAAAACACTTCCATTTTCTTGTTTCGTTATTTCTCCAAAAACTTCTCTTAGCTTCGATACCGAGAATGGATTCGTGACCATATGCGTATAAAACCCGATAAAATCATCCAAAGGCGGAAGATTTTCATCGGTTTCCTTCTCATGGGTGATTCCCCCTTGGCTTGCATCAAATAGTGGTAAATGCATCCATTTTGCCCCCAGGATTTTTCGGTCTGGTTTTTCTCTTACTTCCTGAGTTGTTCGAAGATCAATAATTTTTCGGAGACGGTAATGATCCTCTAATTTTCTTGCATCCTCTTCCGTTATTCCCGCCAGGGAATTACTTCGTATAAACTGATCCTCTTTAATTCGATAGCGGTTTCCAATCATTGTACCGCCGAAATCTCTTATATTTTTTGCGCCTTCCAATTCAATTTTTTTCACTACTCTTCCTCCAAATACCAAACAAGCTCTTTTGCCGGCTTTATCTCATAATCTTCTGGTTCTTCACCTGTTCTTAATACCACCTCTTGAATTCCGGCCTGAATAATACTTCTGGCACAGATTGGACAAGGCTTTGCTTTGTGAACTTTTCCATTCTCCGGATCAATACCCGCTAAGTATAATGTAGCACCTAAGGTCTGGCTTCTGGAACAGTTTAAAAGGGCATTCGCCTCTGCATGAATTGCTTTACACATTCCATACCCCTCTCCTTGATGCATGTTTTTCTCCATCCTGACACAGCTCCCTGTATCACAGCAGTTTTCAAATCCCCTGGGAGAACCGTTATAACCAGTAGAGATCACAACGTCATCCTTTACAATAACTGCTCCATATTTTCTTTTGAGACATGTGCTTCTATACGCAAAGCTTTCTGCACAGTTCAAATACATATTTTCTTTTGAAATTCTTTTATTTTTCTCAGGTTTAATCATAAAATCACCACCATTTTCACTCTATTTCTTAGTATATCATTCTATTTTCAAATAGTAAAATAATGATTTGACTTTCCCACAGCTCAGTTGTATAATAACCTTGACATTTGAATACTTGTGTCTTCAGGGCAGGGTGCAATTCCCGACCGGCGGTAGAGTCCGCGAGCGCGAAAGTGCTGATTTGGTGTAATTCCAAAACCGACAGTAAAGTCTGGATGAAAGAAGATGTGTTATAAATATTAAGTTACCACAAGATGGTATCTTTCATTTCATAGCACCTGAAAGACATTTTTCAGGTGCTATTTATTTTACTATTTATCAAGAGATGGAGGATTATTATGAAAACACAAACAAAACCCAAAACAACTGCAACTTATAACACCAAAAAGATTGTACTAATTGGAATGCTGGCCGCTATTGCTTACGTGGTAATGGTAGTCGGCAGAATTCCCGTGGTTTCATTCTTGAAATACGACCCCAAAGATGTAATTATTACCATTGGTGGCTTTATCTTCGGACCCTTCGTATCATTTCTAATTTCTTTTATTGTGTCATTGGTTGAAATGTTTACCGTAAGTGAGACTGGCTTTATTGGATTTATTATGAATGTGATAGCCACCTGTGGATTCTCTTGCGTTGCCGCCGCAATCTACAAGAAAAAGAGAACCATTTCCGGTGCCGTAATAGGCTTAGTGGCCGGAAGCATCTGCATGACTATCCTGATGCTTCTATGGAATTATCTGATTACACCTCTCTATCTGGGATACCCTAGAGATGCTGTTGCTGCTATGCTTCTTCCTGTGTTTTTACCTTTTAACTTACTCAAAGCAGGCATCAATGGAGCCATCACCTTGCTCCTTTACAAACCAATTGTAACAGGCCTTCGAAAATCAGGGCTTCTTCCTAAAAGCGAAACACAGGAAGGAACAAAAACACAAAAGCTAAGTGTTTTCTTCGTCGCACTGTTACTTCTTGTTACTTGTGTTTTAATCATACTCGTGCTCAATAAGATGATTTAAAAAACAAATCCCCTATCGGCAATTTCAAGCCAATAGGGGATTTGTATTAGTTCTTCTGAACAATGTTAATGATTTTCTTCGGTACGTAAATTTCTTTTACAACGGTACCTGTAATCTTGTCTTTAACCGCTTCTTTTCCTGCTGCAATTGCATCCTCTTTACTGATGTTTGCATCAATCTGGATAACCGCTTTGGTTTTTCCATTAATCTGAACCGGAACTTCGATTGTATCTTCTTTCATAGCCTCCTGATTATACTCCGGCCATTCATTTTCAAAAACACTTCCTTCGTTTCCAAGTTCTTCCCATATTTCCTCTGCAATATGAGGTGCAAAAGGTGATAGTAAAACTGCCATTGTAGAAAGGGTCTCTTTATCCACTCCCCCTTCTTTCTTACCAATTGCAATTAGATTATTGTTGTGTTCCATAAATCCAGAAATAACCGTATTTAAACTAAAGCTATCCAAGCGAGTCGTAATATCGTAGATTAGTTTATTTCTTTCACGTATCATCTCTTTAGAAGGCGTAACCTCTTTGTCCTTATTTTCCTGTACCAGGTTCCACACACGCTTGAGATAACGGTTAACACCATCAATTCCTCTGTCATCCCACTCTGCATCCAATTCCGGTGGTCCAACAAAAAGCTCGTACATACGAAGGGAATCACAGCCATAATCATTGACAAGATCGTCTGGAGAAACTACATTTCCCTTGGACTTACTCATCTTCACACCATTTTTCCCTGTAATCATTCCTTGGTTAAACAGTTTTTCAAAAGGCTCAACAAAGTCAATTACTCCCATGTCATAAAGGAATTTCGTATAGAATCTGGAGTACAAAAGATGAAGGACGGCATGTTCGACCCCTCCAATGTACATATCCACAGGAAGAAATTCTTTTGCCTTTTCCTTCGAAACCAGTTCTTTGTCATTTTGATTGTCAATATATCTTAAGAAATACCAAGAGGATCCTGCCCATTGAGGCATTGTATTGGTCTCTCTCTTTGCTGCTGCTCCACATACCGGACAAGTTGTGTTAACCCACTCATCGATTCCTGCTAAAGGCGATTCTCCTGTTCCCGTAGGTTCATAAGACTCAACCTTCGGTAATTCAAGAGGAAGCTCCTCTTCTGGAACCGGTACATTTCCACACTTTGGACAATGGATAATTGGAATCGGCTCTCCCCAATATCTTTGGCGGGAGAATACCCAGTCACGAAGCTTAAAGTTTACCGTTGCCTGTCCAAGTCCTCTCTCTTCGATTTCCTTTGGTGCCTCTATCTTAAGCTTAGCAGATTCTTCTCCGTTCCAGCTTCCGGAGTTAATCATGGTTCCATTTGCTTCTGTATACGCTTCCTGCATATCCTCTATTTCAATTCCATCTTTTGCAATAACCTGACGAATTGTTATTCCAAATTTTTTAGCAAATTCAAAATCCCGATCATCATGAGCCGGCACACACATAATTGCTCCCGTACCGTAATCTGCCAATACATAGTCTGAAATCCAAATGGGAACTTTTTCTTCACTGAGAGGGTTGATCGCATAGCTTCCTGTAAATACACCTGTCTTCTCTTTGTCCTGAAGTCGATCTACATTGGACTTCATCGATGCTTCATTGATGTATTTTTCTACCTCAGCTTTTTGTTGTTCCGTTGCAAGGGCTTGCGCCAATTCGTGTTCTGGAGCCAATACCATAAAGGTAGCACCGTATAGCGTGTCCGGTCTCGTTGTATAAACACGGATTTTCTCATCCCTTCCATCAATTGGAAAATCTACTTCTGCTCCATAAGATTTGCCAATCCAATCCGACTGCATTTTCTTAACCTTTTCAGGCCAATCCAGCTGATCCAAATCATCCAGAAGACGATCTGCATAGGCAGTGATTTTCAGCATCCATTGGCGAAGATTTTTCTTCGTTACCGTAGTGCCGCAACGCTCGCATGCGCCATTTACCACTTCTTCATTTGCAAGTCCAGTCTTACAAGAAGGACACCAGTTAATTGGAAATTCCTTTTCATAAGCCAATCCTTCTTTAAACATTTTTACGAAAATCCATTGTGTCCATTTATAGAACTTTGGATCTGTTGTATTCACTTCCATATCCCAGTCATAAAGAGCTGAGATTTCATTGATTTGCTTTTTTATATTCTCAACATTTTCTGCAGTTGATTTTGCTGGATGTACACCAATCTTTATGGCATAATTTTCCGCGGGCAATCCAAAGGCATCCCATCCCATTGGATGGACAATATAATGACCTTTCAATAGTTTATATCTGCTCCAAACATCTGAAATAACATATCCTCTCCAATGACCAACGTGAAGTCCATTGGCTGAGGGATATGGGAACATATCCAAGCAGTAATATTTCTCTTTCTTTTTATTATTCTTGTCAACTTTTGTATTCACTGGATTTTCTTCCCAGCGCTTACGCCATTTTTGCTCAATGGCTTTATGATTATATGGTACTGACATATTAATTCCTCCTGTCTAAACGCTATTTCTCATTGTATCACATGCCTCGATACTGTCAAGTTTTTACTGACAATTTCTTTCATGTTTTGTTGTTGTATATGCAACTGTTTTAAGGTATAATGAATAGTATAAAAAATCGTTCTCAAAACTAAATAGAAAAGGAGTGATTCCCATGGTGAATTTATTTATCGGACCTAAAGGAAGTGGCAAAACACCAGACATCATTGCTCAAGCAAATGAGCAGGAAAAGGTAGAAAACGGTAGTGTTGTATTTATCAAAAAGACCCATCGAAACACGAAGGAAATCAGCTTTAATATACGCACTATTTGTATGGAGGATTTCCCCGACATATCTACAGTCGAAATGTATGTAGGATTTTTATATGGAATTATTAGTTCTAATGCAGATATTCATCACATCTATATTGATGAATTACTAAAGATTAAAAGTATTGAATTGGAATCTCTTCCAAGTTTAATTGAGTTTTTGAAAACAATCTCGAAAGACCATTCCGTTGACTTTCATGTGAGCATCAGCGCAACACAGGAAGAAACAGCAACCATGGATATTTCAGAGTGCAATGTGATACACTATTAAGAAAGATAACCTAGATGAAATCATTTTTTGATTTTCACTCTAGGTTATCTTTTTTCCAGTCTATTTAACTGTCAATGACATCACTATATTGGTATCCGGACCTTCTTTATATTCAATCGTAATTTCCTGTCCCTCTTTTACCCGAATTACATCAATAAAATCTACCACGGATATATCAAAGATTGCGTCGGATTCTTCTAAAATAAGATAGAAATGAGAATTCCCGTCCACAACTCCCTGAGCAATTGTTTCTACTTTCCCAGTGATACTCATAACTTCCCGCACATCTTTTTCCACTTCTTTGATGCCATTCTTTAATAGGAGATCTAAATAATCCTCTTCACATTGGACTACGCTGTCCCCAATTGCTACAACCTGATATTTCTGTACATTCACCATTGCATACTTCTTTACCAAACCAGCATCATCTTTAAGGGCAATAAAATAGGTGGGCTCATCTGCTATATTGAGCAGCAGAGGAAATGTAGCCTGATACTTCAAGTTCTGAACCTGGCCTTCCGCTGAACCCATGGCAGCCTTTTCCGTTGCACCCTCTACCTCATAATATTTTGTTTCCATAGTTCTTTGGTTGCACAGGGCAAATCCTACATTTGATTGGTCTCCATTTACACTGGTCACTCCTGTATACATCCACACATCATCATCTAATGCAAGATAATTGTATCCATCTGTGGTCTCCAAACAATCCTTTTGACTTAAAACACTGTTGAAGAAGCCTCTTTTTAATGTTCCGTAGTAATCAAAAAGCTTTACCAACAAATCTGCTGAGTAAACCCGGTCGATCCATTTTGGCACTTCATCCACTTTCATGCTCGTACATTCACCTGTAATTGCATTACACAGAACAACTCTTCCAACAGTCTCGCCACCAAAAAGCCCAATATTAAACTTCTTGACTGGAGCAATCCAGTAGGGTACTCCCTCATCATCAATTTCAAAACTCAACTCACTGAAAATGTATGTGGGATATTTGAATCGCAGATGGCGGTAGATATTACGGTTTAAGTATTCACTTTCACTATACTTAATCCCCTCTTTCAGCTTTACAAGCTCCGTTTCCTGCGTCGCCATATTTATCGTGATGTATGCCGGAATGCCTTCCTTTTGATTGGTCAGCCACTTAATTGAACTTGCATATTTTAATGGAGATACACGTACAGGGTTCCCTTTGTAGTTAATCTGACTATAGATCGTATCTGCTTCAAATTGTGAAACCATGTCTACCATGCTGCCCATTTTCCGATCCCCTAAAATCTGGGCTGTATCCTTATCTAATAAAGGGATTTTATCAAAAGAAATTTCTTCAATTTCTTCTGTAAATTCCACATCCTCTTGAACCGGAAGAAGCTTTTGGTACTTTTTCGCATTTACAATTGGAGAGGACAATAGATATCCTACAAAGAATACGATAACAATTCCACCGAACACTACCGTCAACGCTTTTAACACCTTGCTTTTTCGGATTTCATCTTTTCCTAATCTGTTTCGCGTTACATACAAGGCTGCTACTAACAAAAGAAGGACTAGAATAAACATCCACATGTCTTGGGAATGGAGGTTAAATGCTGGCAATGCTATATAATAGTACACCGCTGCAACAATTAAGACACCTATTACTGCTATTGCTTTAATCTTTTTTTTCATCTGTTTCTCCTTAAAATTTTCTATGCCATGCCGGTAACGTAAAAAGCATCAAGAATGGAAATATCTCCAAACGCCCTGCCAGCATATCTAAACTTAAAACAATTTTGGATAAGGGTGAAAATCCTGCAAAGCTTCCAGTAGCATCTATAGGATCTATAATCGGACCAGTATTTCCTAATGCCGTTAGCACCGCACTAAAAATCGTTCCGAATTCAAAATTATCTAAAGAAACCACCAAAATTGAAAGCAGAAATATTAGAATATACGCCAGAAAATAAGTTTTTACCATACTTATCGTTTCGATGCTGACTTTCTTTCCGTTCATCCGTATTACGTTTACAGAATGTGGATGAATTAATTGTTTAATTCGCTTTCGAATACTCTTAATCATCAATATAAGTCTTGATACTTTCACGCCTCCTCCTGTTGAAGACGCACAAGCCCCAGTAAAAATCAACGCTAAAAGAATTGTCTTTGAGAACATCGGCCATACATTATAATCCGTACTGACAAAACCAGTCGTTGTGATCATCGAAACTACCTGGAAGATGGCCTCCCGAAACGATACACTTCCATATATCTCTTTAATATTAACCGCTATCATAATGCTTGCTCCAAGTATGATGCCTATATACATTTTCAACTCTTCATTTTTAATGATTGGACGGTACTCACGTATCAAAATCAGAAAATACAGATTGAAGTTTACCCCAAATAATGCCATAAAGATTGTCAGCACCCATTCAATATAGGCACTATTAAAGTATCCAACACTGGCATTATAATTGGAATATCCTCCCGTACCTGCTGTGCTAAAAGCATGAATGATACTGTCAAATAAATTCATACCTCCAAACAGTAAGAGCACGATTAGAATCAAAGTTAATACGAGATATATTCCATACAGAATTCTTGCAGTCTGTTTCGCTGTAGGCACCAACTTATCCTTTTCCGGACCAGGCATCTCTGCACGCATCAAATGCATAGAGTTATTTCGATCCAAGGTATTGAGCATCAGAACAAAGACAAGCACCCCCATACCTCCTACCCAATGGGTAAATCCTCTCCAAAACAAAATACACTTTGGCATACTTTCAATATTCGTCAAAATGGTAGACCCTGTCGTGGTAAAACCAGATACCGTTTCGAAAAAAGCATCAATATAGTTCGGTATATCCCCCGACAAGCACATTGGTAATGCACCGATTGCAGACCATAAAACCCATGCTGCACTTACAATGATCATTCCTTCCTTGGTGTATATCTTTGTATGTGTTGGCTTCTTCCTTCCAAAAATAATAGAGATTACAAATAGCGCTGCTGCAACTATCAAAAACCAATATCCAGTCTCTTCCCCATAGATTAGAGCCACCACTGCTGGCAATAACAGGAGTAAGGATTCTACACTTAACATCCTCGATAAAATGAAAGCAATCATTTTTATATTCATTTCCTTCTTTTCCCCCAACTAATCCAGAATTTCACTCAAGTCTTCCATACCGGTCTCGTTTGTAATAACGACTACACTGTCTCCAACTTTTAAAATATCATTTCCACTTGGAATAATCACATTATTCCTGCGAACAATACACGCTATCAAGCTATTCTTTGTTGTTGATAAATCCTTTAACGGAATCCCTGTATAGCTTGTTTCCTTTTTAATAATAAACTCCATTGCTTCAATCTGACCATTCACAAGTTGATATATCGTCTCTATATTCGAGCTTCTTTCAGAATTTTTCATCGCTCTTACGTAGCTGACAATTTCATTTGCTGTGACACTTTTGGCTGACACCGTACTCAGTATCCCATGGCCTTCAATCATACGTGCTCTGGAATCATCATTGACTTTTGCGATTATTTTCTCTACACCTACCGTCTGAGCATACAGTGCCATAATGATGTTTTCTTCATCCATACCTGTTAAACATACGATTGCATCAACATCATCAATCCCTTCCTCCTGAAGAAGTTCAGGATTTGCACCATCTCCATTGATGATGGTTGCCTGATGCAGTGCACAACAAAGCTCTTCTGCTCTTTCTCGTTTCTTTTCAATGATTTTTACACGCATTCCGATTTCAAGTAAACGTTTTGCAAGGTAATAGGAGACATGGCTTCCTCCACATATTAAAACATTTTTAATTTTTCGTGCTCTTCTTCCTATTGCCGAAAACAGCTTCTCCAAACCTTGGTGAGATGATGCAATATGAAGAATATCTCCCATTTCAATTACAAACTCTCCACTTGGAATGTATACTTTATTCTTTCTTTTTACTGCACAAACCAACACTTTTATCTGATAACGTTTGTAGAGCTCTGCCAAGGAAAGGCCAATCATCTTACTCCCCTCCTTCACCGCATGCTCTACTAGCTCTACTCTTCCCTTTACAAAGGTTTCCACCTTAGATGCATCTGGAAAAATCAGCACTCTCGCAATTTCATCTGCCGCCGCTCTCTCTGGATTTACTGCCATACTAAGTTGTAAATCTTCTTTTAAGAGATCTAATTGTCTGTAATAAATAGGACTTCTAACTCTGGCAATCGTGTTTTTTGCCCCCAAACGTTTTGCCAAAAGACAGCTTAACATGTTCAGCTCATCTGTAGAAGCACAAGCAATTACCAAATCTGCTTCTGGTACGTCTGCATCCTTTTGCACTTCTGCATCTGCCCCATTTCCAGTTATCGTAAATATATCTAATTTGTCAATCGTATTTCTTAGTTTACCTTCATTTTGATCGATTAATGTGACGTCATATTCTTCTTCTGAAAGCTCAACTGCAAGCTTATGACCCACTTTACCGTCTCCAATAATTACAATCCTCATTTTTCTCCTCGCTTTCACATTCACAGAAGATTATAGCACTAATATATATGAAAAAAAAGCCCAAAGGGCTTTCTTTTCATATCCTTATCTATTCCTCTGCTTCACGCTTTTTTATTTCTTCTTCCTGAACTTCATGAGGAGCTTGTTCGTAACGTGCAAACTCATATTCATAATTTCCTCTTCCACCAGTCATGGAACGAAGTACGGTACAGTATCCAAACAGACCTGTCATCGGAACATCTGCCTCTATGATTTGGTATCCATCCGGGGTAGGTGTCATTCCAAGAACTCTTCCTCGTCTCTTGTTCAAATCTCCCATTATATCCCCTGTATAATCATCTGGAACCTTGACTTTCACAAAAGCAATTGGTTCTAACAGCACTGGACCTGCCTCTAAAAAACCTTTTTTAAAGGCTTGTACGGTTGCTGTTTTAAACGCCATTTCCGAAGAATCTACTGGGTGATAAGAGCCATCATATAAAGTCGCCTTCACTCCTACCACTGGGTACCCTGCTAAGGGACCTTTTACAACAGAGTCCTGTAACCCTTTTTCCACTGCCGGGAAATAATTCTTCGGAACCGCTCCACCTACAACGGTTTCCTCAAATACCACAGGCGTATCCAAATCTCCTGAAGGACCAAATTTCATCTTTACATGCCCGTACTGACCGTGTCCTCCTGATTGCTTCTTATACTTCGTATCCACATCTGAAGTCTTGTTAATGGTCTCACGAAAAGCTACTTTAGGAACTTCTAATGTAATCTCACACTTGTAACGATTCAAAAGCTTACTTGCAGAAATTTCCAAATGCTGATCCCCAATTCCATATAAAAGAGTTTGTCTGTTCTCACTATCATTTACCGTCTTCAGAGTAACATCTTCTGCCATCATTTTCTGAAGTGCCTGAGACACCTTGTCTTCATCCCCTTTTTTGGTAACTGTATATTTCATATAAGTATAAGGCTTTGAATATTCTGTTTTTCCGTAGGTGACAGGAGTTGCCTTTGTGGAAAGAGTATCTCCCGTATTTGTATTTGTAAGTTTTGCAACAGCTCCTATATCCCCTGCAAACATTTCTTCCACTTCGACTGGCTTACCACCTATCATCGTATATATTTTACTTAATTTCTCTTCTGCATCTGTTTCCGGATTATAGAGTACGTCATCAGACTTTAGTACTCCAGAACAAACTTTGAAGAAAGAGTATTTACCAATAAATGGATCTACCATTGTCTTGAATATATATGCACTCTTTGCTCTTGCAAAATCATAATTTGCTTCGTAAATTTCATTTGTCTTCCGATTAATTCCCACACACTGTCTGTATTCAGGACTCGGGAAAAATCGAACAATATCCGACAAAAGATTTGCCACACCTTGTGCCTGTACATTTGATCCCATTCCAATGGGAACAATGCTTCCATCCATAACTTCCGATCTCATAGCAGATCTTATTTCTTCCACAGAGAACTCTTCACCTGCAAAATACCGCTCCATAAATTCGTCTGATGTTTCTGCTACTGCTTCTAACAATTTTTCTCTATACTGCTCTAAATATGCTTTACTATATTCGGGGATTTCCATTTCTTCCCTTTGTCCTATGTCCGTATATCTTCTGGCTGCGTTCTTGATGATATTTACATATCCAATCAGCTTCTCATTTTCTCTGATTGGCTGAAAATGTGGAGCAATTACTTTTCCGTATTTTTCCGTCAGTTTCTCTACCACATCTCTAAAACTTGCATCGTCCACATCCATCTCTGTAACATATACCATTCTTGGCAGATTATACTTGTCACACAGTTCCCAAGCCTTTTCCGTTCCCACTTCCACACCGGCCTTCCCCGATACCACGATTACCGCTGCATCTGCCGCACTAACTGCTTCTTCTACCTCCCCTACAAAATCAAAATAACCAGGAGTATCTAAAACATTGATTTTTGCTTTTTCCCATTCAATTGGAACTAAACTTGTACTAATGGAAAAACCTCGCTTTTGTTCTTCTTTGTCAAAATCACTAATCGTATTTCCGTCCGTCACTTTCCCCATTCTGGAAGTTGCTCCGGATACATATGACATTGCCTCCAAAAGACTGGTTTTTCCACTGCCCCCATGTCCCAGCAACACCACATTTCTGATTTCGTCCGTTCTGTACACTTTCATGTTGTCTACCTCCTTGTTTCGTTAGATATTATGTATCTATTTTACTAAATATTCAGACATTTTACAAGGAAAAAGAGATGTCGTCCATCAAATAATTCTGTTATAATATATATGATTCAGACTTTGAAAGGAATACACTATACCTATGAAAAAAACAAAAATCGGTTTTGTAGGTCTTGGCCTAATTGGCGGCTCCATTGCGAAGGCAGTCAGACTACATCACCCAGACTACGAACTCGTTGGATTTGACAAAAACGAAGAAAGCCTTTCTCTCGCTGTGAAAGAGAAAGTTCTTAATGCCTCTACAAATCAAATTGACCATAATTTTATGGACTGTGATTTTATTTTTTTATGCGCCCCTGTTTCTTTTAACAGTGCCTATCTGACACAACTCAAATCCTATATAAATAAGGATTGTATTCTAACAGATGCTGGGAGTGTCAAAAATGGAATTCACAAAGAAATAGAAGAAGTTGGCCTGTCTTCAAATTTCATCGGTGGACACCCCATGACAGGTTCAGAGAAAAGTGGTTATAAAAATAGTAAAGCTCTGCTTTTAGAGAATTCTTACTATATTCTCACTCCGACACAAAATATATCAAAGGTGATGATTGATAGATACAAGGAATTAATCGAGAGTATAAAAGCTCTTCCTTTCGTCATGGATTATCAAACCCATGATTTTGTAACGGGTGGAATGAGTCACCTGCCTCATGTCGTCGCCGCATCACTTGTTCTCTATATGAAAGAACATGATACCGACAACCATCTTATGAAACAGCTTGCTGCTGGTGGCTTTAAGGATATTACAAGAATTGCTTCTTCCTCTCCAATCATGTGGGAGCATATTTGTCTGGAAAACAAAGACAACATTATTCAAATCTTAGATGATTATATGAGCATACTAAAAGACTTTAAACAGGAAATAAAGCGTGGCGAGGGTGAAAAAATACATGCTCTTTTTGACTCCTCACGTAATTTCCGTAATTCCATATCAGACTTTGGAAGCGGTGCTCTTAAGAAAGTTTATGGGCTCTATTGTGACCTGAAAGACGAAACCGGTGGAATTGCAACAATTGCATCTGCACTAGCGAAGGAAAACATCAGCATCCGTAATATCGGCATCATCCATAACCGTGAATTTGAAGACGGTGTTTTGAAAATTGAGTTTTACAAATCTGAGGATTTGCAAAGGGCAAAAGGCATCTTAAGAAGGGAGAAATACATCGTTTATGAACGCTAAAACAATCATTCCAAAATCAAATCTAAAAGGAGAGGTTACCGTACCTGGGGACAAATCAATTTCCCACCGCAGTATTATGCTTGGTTCCCTTGCCTGTGGTACTTCTGAAATTACAAACTTCTTAAAGGGAAGTGATTGTATTGCAACCATGAATTGTTTTCGTCAAATGGGAATTGAAATTAAAGAGTCCCAGGGACATATTTTTGTAACCGGAAAAGGGCTCCGAGGTTTAAAGGCACCTGCCTCCATTTTAGAGGTAGAAAACAGCGGGACAACTACCCGACTCCTCTCTGGCATTTTGGCTGCACAAAAATTTCCTTCTATTTTATCCGGCGATTCCTCTTTAAATCGCCGGCCTATGGAAAGGATTATGACCCCACTCAAAGAAATGGGAGGGACCATTTACAGTATTAAAAATAACGGATGCGCTCCTTTAAAAATAGAGCCTGGAACACTTCATGGAATTGACTACGTTTCCAAGGTTGCTTCCGCTCAAGTTAAATCCGCCCTATTACTTGCTGGGCTTTATACCCACGAAGAAACAACTGTAACCGAGCCAACCTTATCCCGAAACCACACAGAGCTTATGCTGCAAGGTTATGGCCATGATGTGCAAACTCAAAAAAATTCAGATGGAAGCTACAGCATCTCTCTGACTGGAGCCAAAGAGTTACAACCACAGAAAATAGACATTCCTGGGGATATCTCTTCCGCTGCATATTTAATCGGAGCGGCTCTTCTTACAAAGAACAGTGAATTGCTCATTCAAAATGTAGGTCTGAATGAAACCCGCTCTGGTTTCATTGATGTGATTCAAAAAATGAAGGGAAATATCCAAGTCCTAAATGAATCCATCTCTGGCGGTGAAAAAAGAGGAGACATCCTGGTTTCTTCCAGTGAATTGGAAGGAATTGAAATTGGCGGTGATGTAATCCCCCGGCTCATTGACGAGATTCCAATGATTGCAGTTCTTGCTGCAACTGCAAAAGGAACCACTGTGATTAAAGATGCAAGGGAATTAAAGATAAAAGAAACCAATCGAATTGATACGGTTTCAAAGAACTTATCTAAGATGAAAGGAAATGTCATTCCCACAGAAGATGGAATGATTATAGAGGGTGTGGAACAATTGGAAGGAGCTTCCATTAATTCTCATTTTGATCATCGAATCGCCATGGCCTTTGCCATTGCTGGCCTTGCTGCAAGAGGAAATACCACAATTCTTGACAGCAAGTGTATCGATGTCTCTTATCCTGATTTTTGGAATGTTATATAAGCAGCATTGCATCTCCAAATGAGAAGAAGCGGTATCGTTTTTGTACTGCTTCTTCATAGGCTTTCAGGACATTTTCCCGTCCTGCCAAAGCAGATACTAACATAATAAGAGTGGATTCCGGCAAATGGAAATTTGTAAGAAGACCATCCAAAATCTGAAATGTGTACCCCGGATAGATAAATATATCTGTCCATCCACTTCCCGCCTCTACTTTTCCATCTTTTGCAGCCGATTCGATGGTACGACAGCTTGTCGTTCCTACACAAATAATCCGGCCACCCTTCTTTTTTGTCTGGTTGATTTTATCCGCCTCACTTTTTTCCACCTGATAAAACTCACTGTGCATATGATGACTTAGAATATCTTCAACCTTTACTGGACGGAAGGTTCCAAGTCCTACATGAAGAGTGACTTTTGCAATTTCCACTCCCATCTCTTGAATCTCACGCAGAAGCTCTGGTGTAAAATGAAGACCGGCTGTAGGAGCTGCTGCCGATCCACTGTGCTTTGCATAAACTGTTTGGTAACGGTTTTTATCCTCCAATTGATGGGTAATATAGGGTGGCAAAGGCATCTGGCCCAGTTCGTCTAATATTTCTTCAAATATTCCATCAAAATCAAATCGAACCAGACGGTTCCCTTCTTCTAATACCTCCAGCACCTCTCCAATCAGCTTTCCATCTCCAAAACTGACTCTTGCCCCTGGTTTTAGCTTTTTTCCCGGCTTTACCAAAGTTTCCCACACATTTTTTTCTTTTCTTTTCAAAAGCAGAACCTCAACCTTAGCATCCGTTCCAATTTTACTTCCGATTAGTCTTGCCGGTATCACCTTCGTATCATTTAGAACAAGACAATCTCCCGGCTTTATATACCCCATAATATCCGAAAAAATTTTATGAGAAACAGCTCCAGTTTCCTTGTTTAATACAAGAAGCCTGGAGCTTGCACGATCCATTAGAGGATCTTGGGCTATTAATTCTTCTGGCAATTCATAATTAAAATCCTGACGTTTCATAATTAACTTCCTTCACTAAATTGTAAACCACCTTTGTATCACTTAGCTTATCATGAAGAGCTTCTTTTTCTTTGTCTATACCAATCATTAAATATCCAGCATACAGAATTATAGAACTCAAAAACCTTCCAATGGTTTCACGAAAAACCACTTCCATCAAGCTTATTTTCTGATAAGAATTCTTATGGATTACCCTAAGATTCATTGCACGCTTACCCAATGTTGTTCCGGTGAAATATGTTAACAAAATAAAATACAACACTTTACAAAGATAGAGAATTATATCCAATAAACTAAAATGGAACAAAATGTTTCCACTTAGAGGCGTATCACTTAATAGACTCATAAAAACCAAAAGCATCAATCGAATGATTAAAAGGCTTGCATTTACGATAATCAAATCAATTAAATACGCTCCCAACCTTACAAAAAAACCGGCAGGCTCACCTCTGAAATTATTGAAGTTGTTCTGCATAATACATCGGCACCCCGCTTTCCATCTTGCCGGCTTCCTCAATCAAAACCTGTGCCTCTGACTTCGGAACCAAGCTTTTCATTTCTGTCAAAATGCCTTCTAAGCTGCTGGTTTGCACCTGCATCTCATAAAAAGAGGCGACTCCCAACTCTTTTTCCATCTGTTTTTTCATATCTTCATAAGAGGAACTCTCATCTACTAATCCATTTTCTATTGCCTGTTTTGTCGTATACGTTCGTCCATCTGCCAATTCTTTTACGTCCTCTACAGACATATTTCTTCCTGTCGCAACTTTGTCTACAAAGCTCTCGTATATTTCATTGATTTGAGACTGGTAGATATCAATTTGTTCCTGGGTCATTTTGGTGCTATCCTTATTTTCACCACTGGTAATGCTGATATAACGTATTCCCAGCTTTTCATAAAGCCCTGTCATATCATATCCAGACATGATTACACCGATAGAACCTGTTGTAGTATTTGGATTTGCATAGATTACATCTGCAGCCACAGAGGCCATATAGCCTCCGGAAGCAGCATAATGTGCCATATAATCCCAAATTGGTCTTTCCGTTTTCTCTTTGTACTCCATCAGCTTATTGTATATCTCTTCTGATTCATAAACCGCACCACCGGGAGAGTCCACATAAAGAAGCATGCCTTTATTATGAGGATCCTTTATTAATTGGTCAATATACTCCATAGTGGTTGTATGAAGATAGCTCTGTCCCGATGAAAAAACACTTTTTTTCACTTGCTCTTGAATCGTTCCTTCAATTCGAACGACTGCAATATACTCATAATTGGGTGGGTTAAAACTTGCATCTCCATATAAAATCTGTTTTGCACTCTCAGAAAAAATATTTTCTGACACTTTATTTGTTAATACACTGGATATTCCAATTAATACGAACAAAAGTGCTGCAATAATCATGCTAACGATTTGTTTTGTCTTCATAATTTACCTCTTTCCTATTTACGGAGAGAAATTCCCAGCGCCTCCAGAGATTGCAGGATTTTTTCCATTGCTTTTGCTATTTCTTTGTCTTCCAAGGTTTTTTCTTTGCCTCTAAACACAATAGAATAAGCAACCGACTTATATCCCTTTTCGACTTGCTCTCCTTCATAGAGATCAAAAAGCTTATAGCTTTCCAGATATTTTCCACCATTGCTTTCAATAATCTTTTCGACTTCTCCAACCATAATCTCTTTTTTCATTACCATGCTGATGTCTCTTGTTATTGCTGGAAATCTTGGTATTCCTTCATATTTTTTCTCAAATGATGCCTTTTCCTCAATGAAAGGCATATCAATGACCATCACATAGGTTTTTTCACCAATACCATAAGAATCTGCCACTTCTGGATGTACCTCTCCCAAATAACCAACGACTTGATTCTGGTATAGAATGTTTGCCTGACGACCTGGATGAAGATACGGAATATTAGAGTCTGGGGAGTAAGTTTCCCGTTCCTTTAATCCCACCTTTTCCATAAAAGTCTCTGCGACTCCTTTCATAGAAAAGAAATCTCCTACTCCATACATGCCTAATGTAAACTGCATTCTCTCATCTGGAAGCTCATTTTTATCAAGATCTCTTGGAATATAAATATTCCCTAGCTCATAAAGACGTACATCCTTATTTCTACGATTATAATTGGTTGCCAATGAAGTGAGCATACCATTTAAAGGCGTCGTGCGCATAATACTATAGTCTTCCCCCAATGGATTCGAAATCTTAATCCCATTTCTTAATGTTGAATCTTCTGGAATCAAAAGCTTATCAAATACCTTAGGGCTTTCGAAGGAATAACACATGCCTTGACTAAACCCACATGCTTCTGCTACATCTTTTGCAACTTCTTCAACTCGAAGTTTAAAGGAAATCTTTCCGATTGTAGACTCACCTTTTGGAAGAGTAGTTGGTATTTTGTCATATCCATAAAATCTTGCAACTTCTTCTGCCAAGTCTGCCAATCTTTCAATATCCTGCCGGAAGCTTGGTACCATGATTTCTTTCGTATCAGGATTGTATACAAGGTCAATTTTATCCAGTATATCAATCATATCCTCTTCTGCTATATCTGTTCCCAGCATTTCGTTAATCTTTTTCCCGTCAAAAGGTACGGTAATCTGTTTGCTTTCTCCACTGTACACATCTACGATACCAGACAAAGCCACACCTGCCCCCAACTCTTCTACTAATTGACAAGCTCTGTTTACCGCATCCACAGCAGAGGCAGGATCCAGTCCTTTTTCAAATTTTCCAGAAGCATCTGTACGAAGACCTATTTTTTTACTGGACTTTCTGATATTTGTTCCATTAAAGCAGGCTGCCTCAAACAATACCGTTTTAACCTCTTCGGTAATCATTGTGTTTTCTCCACCCATAATTCCGGCAATGCCAATTGGTTTTTCGGCATCACAAATCATTAGCATGGTTTCATCCAGCTCTCTTTCTTGTCCATCCAGGGTTACAAACTTCTCACCATTCTTCGCTGTTTTCACAATGATTTTTCCGCCTTCAATAGTGCTTAAATCATAAGCATGCATGGGCTGTCCATATTCTTCCATAATGTAATTGGTGATATCCACAAGGTTATTTATTGGTCTAATACCAACGGATACCAAGCGCTCTCTCAGCCATTTTGGAGATGGACCAATCTTAATATCCTTGGCAACTCTGGCACAGAATCTTGGGCATAGCTCCTTATTTTCCACCTGGATTTTAATAGACTCATTTACATCTTCACCATTTCCGGTTTCCTTGATTTCCGGCAAATGAAATTCTTTATTAAATGTGGCAGCACTTTCTCTTGCCAACCCGATGATACTGTAACAGTCCACACGATTTGATGTAACTTCGAACTCAAAGACCACATCATCAAGACCTAAGTACTGAATAGCCGATTCCCCTACTGGAGCATCCTCTGGCAATATATATACTCCATCCTCAGGAGCATCCGGGAACATCTCTTTTGTGGATCCCAGCTCTTCAATGGAACACATCATTCCAAAGCTTTCAACACCTCTTAATTTCCCTTTCTTAATTTTGATTCCTCCTGCAACTTTTGCTCCTGGTTCATGTCCGCCGGCAACTCTTCCGCCAACTAAAACCACTGGAATCTTATCTCCTTCCTTTACATTTGGAGCTCCTGTAACGATTTGAATGATTTCATCTCCTACGTTAACCTGGCAAACAACCAATTTATCTGCATCTGGGTGTTTCTCAATCTTTTCAATCTGAGCAACTACAATTTTTTCCAAATCCTTGTCATGCTCTTCATATCCTTCTACCTTCGTTCCAGACAGTGTCATTGCATCTGTATACTTTCTTGGTGTAACCTCTAAATCTGGCACATATGCCTTTATCCATGATAATGATGTATTCATTTATTCATTTCCTCCTAAAACTGTTTTAAAAAGCGAATGTCGTTTTCATAAAGCAAACGCATGTCATCAATTTCGTATTTTAAAAGCGCAATACGCTCTAGTCCAACACCGAAAGCAAACCCGGAATATTCATTTGGATCAATGTTACACATCTCCAGTACACGGGGGTGAACCATTCCGCATCCAAGAATTTCAATCCATCCCGTTCCCTTACAGAAACGACAGCCTTCTCCACCACATTTGAAGCAAGAAACATCTACTTCTGCACTTGGCTCTGTAAACTGGAAGTGGTGAGGACGAAACTTCGTCTTTGTCTCTTCCCCAAAGAGTTCTTTTGCAAAAACCTCAAGTGTTCCTTTTAAGTCTGCAAAAGAGACCTTCTTGTCTACAACAAGACCTTCAATCTGATGGAAGGATGGTGAATGAGTAGCATCTACTTCATCTGATCTAAAAACTCTTCCCGGTGCAATCATACGAATCGGGAGCTTCCCTTGTTCCATCACTCTGGCTTGTACAGGGGAAGTCTGTGTTCTTAACACAATTTCCGGATTAATAAAGAAAGTGTCTTGTTCATCTTTGGCTGGATGATCTGCCGGTATGTTTAATTTTTCAAAGTTGTAAAGGTCATATTCTACTTCCGGTCCCTCTACAACCTCATATCCCATCCCAACAAAGATTCTCTCCACCTCTTCCAAAGCTATCGTGTTTGGATGTCTGTGGCCAATCATATTTTTCTTAGAAGGCAGGGTTACATCAATAACCTCTTTTTTCATTTGCTCTGCTCTTCTTGCTTTTTCCATTTCGGTTTTTGCATAATCTAAAGCATGTTCAATAATCTCTCTTGATTCATTCACTAATTGTCCAACTTTAGGTCTCTCTTCTTTCGCTACATCCTTCATACCTTTTAAAACAGCTGTCAATTCACCTTTTTTCCCAAGGTACTTAATACGAACATCATTTAAGGTCTCTGGCGTCACTGATTCTTCAATCAATTGTATTGCTTCTTCCTGCAATTTTTTCAACTTTTCTTTCATAATTTACTTCCTTTCTACATAAAAAACGTCCCTTATCTTAAAGATAAGGGACGAGTATTTCTCGCGGTACCACCCTAGTTCCTGCAACTTTCACAGACACTCATGATATGCATAACGTGCACCAAACGGCATTTCCTACTTCTTTTCAAAAATGCGGCTCACACGGGAAATTCAATCATCGTTTGAACCTAAGAAGTCTTACAGCCTACGAACTTCTCTCTCTTCTGGAAAACGAATCTTTACTTTGCGTGGTCACAGCCTTTATATACTTAGTTATTTTAACACAGCACTTTTAATTGTCAAGCTCCTTTTTTGTTTCTTCCTCTGCCTTTGGAAACCACAGAACATTGAGCTCTGCACCCAGTAAAATACAATACATACAAAAATACATCCACAGCATGATTAAAATGATGGTGGTCAGACTTCCATACATGGATGCAAACCCTTTAAATATATCTAAATATATTGAAAAGACTGTTGAAATAGTAATCCATCCAATGGTTGTAAAAACTGCTCCCGGCAATTCAAATCGCAGTTTCGTTTTCCTGTTTGGTAAAAACGAAAAAATAAGCAGTGTAAAGGCCAGCACAATAATGGGCGTCAAAAGACTCTGTGCTTGCAAAATCTTTTCAATTGCCTGCTCCATAAATGGAGCATGACTAATGATGAAATCTTTTAATGAGCGACCAAACACCGAAACAACTAGTATCAACACAAAGATAAATATGAAAAACACCGTATATACACCGGCTCTTAATCTTATATAAACATAACTTCTCGTTTCCTTCGTGGTATATACATTATTCAATCCTGTACTAACGGCCATAACACCCCTTGCAGCTGACCATACCGCCGCAATTACCGTAAAGGGAATGGTAGTCAGGGATTGATTGTACACCTGGTTCACCATAGAGGTAACCAGACTGGAAACCGAGTCTGGAAAAAGCTGTAACAACAAAGACAGAATATCTCTTTTCGTTAACGGTGTATATTTTACCATTGTAAATAGAAGCAGAATAATTGGAATCATACAGATCACAAAAAAGAAAGCGGACTGTGCTGCAAAAGCCCCCACCTTATGTTCCTCAACATTTTCTATGAATTTCACAACATTTTTCTTGATTTTTTTTCCGTTCATCATCTCATCCTAAACAAAAGGCAGTCGCGTTTAAAACGACTGCCTTATATTCTTTGATAGTCCCCAAAATGCCGGCTCCTATATTTTGACTCCTAGCTACTGCTAGGTGGGTATCCGCATCCGTTTTTCTGTCTTCCGCCTACTCAATGAGCGGCCTGACATATTACGGAGATAATAGGGTTCCCGTTTAAAGTTTTGTAGGTTCAAAATAATAGAAGTTATCGTGCATTCCAGGTTCTAACTACATTATACTATTCAAAGTCCAATTCATCAACCAATTTCTTAAAGGAACTCCTTGGTCCATTTTCGAATTAAAATAAGAAAAACAATTACAGAAAATACCGATACAAAATACAAAATAATATTCAATGTCTTTAAATTTCCTGTTTGGGAATTGTATAAGTCGCATGCCCCTGCTAAGGTAACCACAATACCTAAAATCAAGAGAGGTATAGAGGTTCTCCTTATATATTCATCCTTGTTTTTAATTTTACTAATATCTGCGTTTTTGGGTAACAAAACGTAATTTTCCAAATTCCCTTGAACCCTTGCTTTATAAAAACTATAAATACAGTACAAACCACACAATAAAGTAATAACACCAAAAAATTCCATTGATTCGCTCTCCCTTAAATATCCAAGATTTCTTTTGTAATAGCTTCCATCTGATCTGCTTTACACACCTTGTCATGAAGTGGCTTCGCATCTAAGATTTCTTTAATTGCTTCTGGAAGAGCCACTCCGGATATCTTGTGAAGTTCTTCAAGGAGCTCAAACTCATCTTCATTTCCATACTTTTTATCAATCGCACTCATTACACTCTTTACAAACTTATAAGGACTTGCCGTAGATGCAATTACAGTTTTCTTGTCTGTAGCTTCCTTCTTACCAACAAAAGAAGCGACTGCTGTATGGGTATCTAACACATATCCACACTCTTCATAAACTCTTTTAATCTCTTCATTGGTATCTTCTTCTGTAGCATAACCGCCGATAAAATCTTGCAGCTTTTCTCTCATCTCTGGCGTAATGGTGTATGCACCCGTTACTTTAAGCTCTGCCATTAAAGAACGAACTTTTTCTGCATCCTGTCCTGCAATTAAATAAAGGAGTCTCTCCAGATTACTGGAAATCAAAATATCCATTGATGGGGATGATGTTAATAAAAACTCTCTGTTTCGATCATAGGTTCCTGTCGAAAAGAAATCAAAAAGTACTTTGTTTTCATTCGATGCACAAATGAGTTTATCAATCGGAAGCCCCATTTCCTTCCCGTAGTATGCTGCAAGGATATTCCCAAAATTTCCTGTAGGTACTACAACATTAATTTTCTCACCCTCTTGGATTTCTCCTGTCTTCAACAAATTTGCATAGGCATATACGTAATAAACAATTTGTGGAACCAACCGTCCAATATTAATTGAATTCGCTGAAGAAAACTGGTATCCCTTTTCTTCTAGTTCTGCATTTAATCTCGTGTCCTCAAACATAGTTTTCACACCAGTTTGTGCCATATCAAAGTTTCCTTCAATTGCCACTACATCTACATTTTTACCCTTTTGAGTAAGCATCTGCATTTCTTGCACTTTACTGACTCCATCCTTGGGATAAAACACGATAATTCTTGTCTGTTCAACATCTGCAAAGCCTGCCATTGCCGCCTTACCAGTATCTCCAGAGGTAGCAGCTAAAATCACAATTTCTTTCTTCACCATATTCTTCTTTGCTGAAGTCGTTAATAGATGAGGCAAAATCGAAAGTGCCATATCTTTAAATGCAATAGTTGCTCCGTGAAAAAGTTCAAGATAATAAGCTCCTGCCGCCTTTTTAATCGGTGCAATTTCTGGTGTATCAAATTTTTGATCATAAGCCTTTGTAATACAGTCCTTCAACTCTTCCTCTGTAAAGTCTGTTAAATATAGCTTCATCACTTCGTAAGCCACTTCTTGATAGGTAGAATTTTTAAGTTTTTCAATATCCACATCCAGCTTCGGAATCTCTTTCGGAACAAATAGTCCTCCATCAAAAGCCAATCCTTTTAGAATTGCCTGAGAGGCCGATACACTCACCTTATTGTCTCTTGTACTCGTATAATTCATTGCTTTCATTACCTTTCTGAATTCTCATTCGTATAGTTCACCAACCCACCGGCTGCAATCAATTTCTGCATAAACTCTGGAAAAGGCTGTCCTTTGTACTCTTTGTTTTGTGTAAGATTATAAATGATTCCTTTATCAAAGTCCACTTCAACTTCATCTCCATTTTGAATGTCTTCTGAAGCTTCCTTAGATTCTATGATTGGTAATCCTATATTAATTGAATTACGGTAAAAGATGCGGGCAAAGGTTTCTGCGATTACACAGCTTACACCAGCTTCCTTTAACGCAAGTGGTGCATGCTCTCTGGAAGAGCCACAACCAAAGTTCTTAAGAGCCACAACCATATCACCCTTTTGCACTTTACCTGCGAATTCCGGGTCAATATCTACCATAACATGCTCTGCAAGTTCTTTCCCATCAAAAGAGTTTAAATAACGTGCCGGGATAATAACATCCGTATCCACATTGTCTCCATATTTAAATACTTGTCCTTTTGCATTCATTATCTTCCACCTACTTTCTCCGGATTTGCAATGCATCCTGCAATTGCACTTGCTGCTGCCACCTCCGGTGACGCAAGATAAATCAATGAATCTACATGTCCCATACGTCCTACAAAATTACGGTTAGTAGTCGATACACACTTCTCTCCTGCTGCTAAAACCCCCATATGTCCTCCCATACACGGCCCACAGCTCGGTGTATTAAAGGTTGCTCCTGCGTCAATGAAAATATCTACCAGCCCTTCTTTCAAGCAATCTTTTACAATCTGCTGCGTTGCAGGAATGACCATTACCCGGACATCTTTATGTACTTGATTTCCTTTTAAGATTGCCGCTGCTTTTCTCATATCCTCCATACGTCCATTTGTACAAGAACCAATTACAACTTGATCAATCTTGATCGGCTCCATCTTTTCAACTTCATCAATTGTTTTTGCGTTGCCCGGCAAATGTGGAAAAGCTACTGTAGGTCGTACCTTCGCCAAATCAATCTCTACTACTCTATCATAACAGGCATCTTCATCTGCCTCATATATTTTATACTTTTTCGTCGTGTGGGCATCCAAATATTCCTTTGCCAGATCATCTACCGGGAATATTCCATTTTTAGCTCCTGCTTCAATCGCCATATTTGCCATTGTAAAACGGTCGTCCATAGACAAATGAGCAATTCCGTCACCTGTAAACTCCATCGAACTGTACAGGGCTCCATCTACACCAATCTCTCCAATAATATGAATAATAATATCTTTTCCACTAATAAATTGAGAAGGCTTGTTCTTTAAAACAAATTTAATCCCTCCCGGAACTTTGAACCATAATCTTCCAGTTGCCATGCCCGTTGCAATGTCTGTGGTTCCAACTCCTGTTGAAAAAGCTCCTAATGCACCATAAGTACAAGTGTGAGAATCCGCACCGATAATACACTCTCCTGCAACCGTAATTCCTTTTTCTGGAAGGATTGCATGTTCAATTCCCATCTGTCCAATTTCAAAATAATGGGTAAGCTCCTGCTCTTTTGCAAATTCTCTCAAGGATTTTGAATTTTCTGCAGACTTTATATCTTTATTGGGTGTAAAGTGATCTGGAACTAAAACCACCTTATCTTTATCAAATACTTTTTTTGCCATTTGGTTAAAAACAGGTATCGCCATTGGCCCTGTAATATCATTTGCCATTACAACATCCAGGTCTGCCATAATTAATTGGCCGGCTTCTACTGTGTCTAGTCCGGCATGATCTGCCAATATCTTCTGTGTCATTGTCATTCCCATCGGATCTTATTCCTCCTTCTATTTCCTACGAGCTATTCTACCATAAAGCTTATTTTTAACGCAACAAATTACCTAAAGTCCTTAAGATTCATCAATTTTCCCTTTAAATCATTGAGTCTTTCCTTATACTTTCTGGACTCAATCTTTGGAAAGGCTCTTAGCATACGTTTCTGTAAGAAGCTTCCCTTACTTTCATTTTGATAGTCTTCTCTTAGTTTCTTTATTTTTTCTTGAAGCTCTACAGTATCCATAACCTTCTCATATATATTTTCTCCTAGTTTGTCTGATAATTCATGCAAATCCTTTGCGATACGGTTCATACGCTCCAGTTTCTTGTTCAGTTTCGAAACAGCAATAGTGGTCACTACAATATCACTGATTAATAGTCCACCCAAAACCAACAACAATACTATAACTACTGTCCTTGGAATCCGCTGTACTAATCCTCGAATCAGAGGATGTATCCCTTTTATAATGAAAACACAAGCCCCTCCCCACAAAACAGAAAATGGCAAACATACGTATCCACCAATATTAAAAGGCAAGGTTGAATAATCCCACCATTTATGGTGAAATAACTTATCCATCAAAAAACCGGTCAGCAGCTCAAGGACTGTTACCAGTACAGCAGAAAACAAATACAAAAGCAGTACTTGCTGTTCTAATGAACTTGCTAAAAGTACTACGCTTGTCACTCCCACACCGTAAATCGGACATATTGGTCCGTTTAAAAAACCTCTGTTTACAAATCTTTTTTCTTTAAATCCAGCAAATGCCACTTCCGTACACCAGCCCAGAAATCCATAAATAAAAAAGTATAATAAGCACTCATACACTCTCATAATTTTCAACTCTCCATTCTATCTTCTCTAGTATACTTATGTTTGCCATAGCCGTCAAATGATGATATATTAATTTCATTAAAGATAATTATTATCATTTGAGATTGGAGTAATATTGTATGACATTGAAACAAGGAAAAAGTAATCAGTCCTACTTCGTAACAAATATTTCTTTAGAATTGAATTTGATGCGTAGGCTGGAGGCTCTGGGGTTAACTCAGGGAACTCGGATTCTCATTTTGAATAATGAGAAAAAAGGTTCTCTAACTGTGAAATTTCGTGGAACAAGATTTGCAATAGGGAAACATATTGCCCAAAACATAGAAGTATCGGAGGAAAGTCAATTATGAGTACGCAACTGAATGTTGGTTTTGTGGGGAACCCTAATTGCGGGAAAACCACTCTTTTTAATGCCTATACCGGAGCGAACTTAAAGGTTGCCAACTGGCCCGGTGTTACTGTTGAAAAAAAGGAGGGGAAAACAACTTTTGAAAACGAAACTTATCGTCTGATTGACCTTCCTGGTATCTATTCACTTTCTTCCTACACGATTGAAGAAAGTGTTTCCAGAGATGTCATCCTATCAGATGATATTGATGTCATCGTAAATGTGGTAGATGCCTCTTCTTTGGAGCGAAATCTCTATTTAACCCTACAGTTAATTGAACTGGGAAAACCAGTGGTAGTGGCTCTAAATATGATGGACATTGTGAAGGAACGAGGTATGGAGCTGGATTTGCATCGCCTGCCTGAAATGATTGGGGTTCCAACCATTCCCGTATCTGCTACCAAAAAAAGAGGACTTTCTATTCTCATGCATGCGGTTGCTCACCACAAGGACAAAAAAACTCTTGGTCCTCTTGTTCATCACCATGGTGGAAGCGAAAGTCATCCACACGACCATCATCGGGAGTATGCCATGGTATACAGTGATGAAATCGAAGATAAAATTGATATACTGACCAAAGAATTGAAAAAAATTTATCCTGATTCCAGCAATTACCGTTGGCTTTCTCTTAAATATTTAGAGGCTGATAAAAAGATTAAAAATCAATACCCTCTTTCACTTCCTCCTGGTTTTGACGAAGGAAATGAAAAAGAGATTATTAAGGAAAAATATGATTTTATTGAAGAAATTGTTGACGAAGTCGTTGCAAATAAGAGTGAAAAAACTGCTCGAACCGATAAGATCGACCACTATCTCACTAGCAAGTGGCTCGGACTGCCCATTTTCTTAGGTGTAATGGCACTGGTTTTCTTTTTTACCTTTACTATTGGAGATTGGTTAAAAGGATATTTTGAAATCGGACTAGAGGCTTTTTCTGATATGACCATAAAAGGATTAACTGCGATTCACACCAGTCCTTTGCTGACCTCTTTATTGGTAGATGGAATCATTGGCGGTGTAGGTGGAATTCTAACCTTCCTTCCCAACATTGTCATTCTATTTATTGCTCTTGCTTTTTTAGAAGACAGCGGTTACATGGCACGAGTGGCCTTTGTAATGGATGACATTATGTCTTTCTTAGGCCTTTCCGGGAGAGCTTTTTTACCCATGGTACTTGGCTTTGGCTGTACGGTACCTGCTGTAATGGCGACCCGTGCATTAGAAACAAAGAAAGACCGGGTAAAAACCATTTTGGTTACACCTTTTATGTCATGCAGTGCAAAACTTCCCGTCTATGTTTTATTTTCCTCTATGTTTTTTGGAAGAAATGCAATGTTTGTCAGTTACTCTCTCTACGTGTTGGGGATTGCACTTGCGATTGTGACCTCTTTTGTCCTTTCAAAAATTGATGGCACAAAAGCAACCCATTCTCTCCTCATTGAGCTTCCAGAATACAAATCCCCTAACATTCGAACGATTACAATCTATGTTTGGGAAAAAGTAAAAGATTACCTTACAAAGGCTGGTACCGTTATTTTTGTGGCCTCTATCCTTCTGTGGATTCTACTAAACTTTGGTATGACAGGATATGTTACAGATGTCTCCCAAAGTCTGGCTGCTTCAATTGGTAAAATACTTGTTCCTGTCTTTAAACCAACAGGACTTGGTCATTGGCAAATTATCGTGGCTCTTATAGCCGGTCTTGCTGCAAAAGAAGTTGTCGTATCCAGTATCAGTGTTTTATTTAGTGTGTCAAATGCTACAACCGCTGCCGGGATGTCTACCTTAATTACCACCTTATCCGGGATTGGTTTCGGGAGTGTAAATGCCTATGCTTTAATGGTCTTTGTACTCTTATACATTCCTTGTACTGCCGCTGTTGCTACAATACATCGTGAACTAAAAAGCACAAAAACAACTCTCTTAATTATTACGTATCAACTTGCTGTAGCATGGTTTTTAAGCTTCCTTATTTTTCAAATTGGATCTCGCATTTTCTAGGATAAAAAGAAGGCATATGGAATCAATTTCATTCCATATGCCTTCCTATTTTTTATCATGCTTCTACTTTATATCGTTTTATACTGTGTATAAAATTTACGTCCAGTGGATCGATTGGATCAATAGGATTTTCCAGATGTCCCTTGGCTTTTCTTCTACTTCTTTTTATCAGCTCTCCCATTTTATTATATATCCAAAACGAATATATTAAGAGACTGCTTGCTTTTCCGATTTTGTCTTTTGTTGTCTTTGTATATAGGCTACCACCAGATTCCACTAAAGCACCTTGCTTAATCTGAGAAATCAGCTCTGTTTCACAAGTAACTGCTTTGGGTATATCGGTATAGGCCATTGAAACACACTCAAGTTTGTGGGCATCACTCCCTCCAAATCCTGGCTTATTATACTTTACTGCCAGCTCAAGAGCTGCATCATTTGATTCCTGGGGCTCACAGGCATTAAATGTTTCAATAAAGTCAAATTTTTCCATAATTTCCGGATGTCTCTTGTATCTCTTTGTATTGGTAATACTTAAGTACTTCTGTCCACAAGGATGAGCCGGCCCTAAGATTCCACCGTGACGGTGAACAAATTCTATCAACACTGAAACCGGTAATCCTCTGAGTTCTAAAAGTCTCATCTTAACACCTTCTGGCATAATGCAGATAATATGACCTGCATCACAAGTGTCATACTCAATACCTTTTAATACGACAAAATCTTCGTGGGCTTTTCCCGCCATATGATTCTTCCAATAGCGGTATCCCTTGTAGGTATCATGGTCTGTGATTAACATCCCCTGAAACCCTTGTTCCTTTAATTTGCCAATGTACTCATCTAAGCCTACCTTGCTGTCTATTGACCCTTCTTTTACATGACAATGCATGTCTAACCTCATTTGCAGGCCTCCTTTTTCATGTGTTTCCACTAGAAATATTATACCACACTCTTTTCGTTAATCAACGTTTCCGATTCTTATTTTTTCCTTATTCTTCATCTACAAACTTAATATCATCATCGTCGTCATCATCGTCATCTTCCAAAAGCCTCTTGGCTTTTTCCACCTCTGATTCTCTGGAGTGCTCTTGTTGTACTTCAAGGGCTCTTTTCTTCTGCTTTTTCGCAATTTTCTTGGAATGAGATAAAAACTGTACCACCATACCTAATATTATAAAAACAATTGAAATTCCATACACCAAAAAGTAGTTTTCCTGCCAGTTTAATAATATCGATCCATAGCTGCCTAATGACAAGCCTCCTGCTACTGCAGTAACAATAATAACAAATGGATCCTTAAAGATTGCCGCTAAGATTGCCAGTAAGAAAGAGGCGCCTAAACAAATCAAGAGAATCGTGATATCTTGAGGCATTAGAACAGCAAGCAAAGACAAGAATGAGTAGATGAATATCATGAAAAAGATTCCCAACCGCTCAAGTATTCCGGCTAAAACCGCAAAAATCACAATACACCCTAACCCAATAATTGCCATTACTAATTCCGTAACATCCGCAAGTGCATAAACTACTAATGCAGCAAATCCACCCACAAAAACACCTGATACTATAGAAAGAAGTCTTCGGATTCTAAAACCAAAGAAGCAAATAAAAAATGAGGCAACTATCAGCCCTATGGCAATACCCAATATCAGCTGCCCTTCTTTTACAAGTACAACTCCTGAATCAACGAACAATCGATTTATATCTTCTATAATCTTCTGCATATATATACTCCTCTTATCAATCCATCACGAGGTCATTTTTCCCCGTGATAAAAAAGACTCCTTTCTTAAAAAGAAGTCTTTTTCTAAACTAAAACGATATGGAACCTGTTTTATCACCATTAATCACATAATATACTGAGTAATCTTCAGGTTTTACATACAATTCCATCGTTTTTATATCACTTACCTTGTTTCCACTCGCTCTCCATGCCTTCTTAACATTGGCAATAATGTCTTTTTCCTTCAATTGATTGCCATAGTATTCAATCGTAGTAGAAACCTTCATTTCCTTCTTTACTGTTTTCTTGACTGTTTTTTTTGCCGGGGTCTTTTCTGTCTCTTTTGTTGCAGCTGACTTTGTGCTCTTTGATTTTACAACCATCATCTCTCCTCCTCATGCTTAACAAAATTCATGACAATTATATCATAACAGCACAAAAAATCAAATCATTAGTCTTTGATAATCAAAGCCATAAAAACCAAGTCTTCGCTTCCGCTGTTTACCATACCATGTCCACTCCCACTGGGTGTAAAGGTCACTTCTCCTGGTCCGACAGGATATGTCGTTCCATTATCATCATAAATTCCTTCACCTGAAAGAATGTAGTAGGTTTCGCTTTCTCCTTCGTGCATGTGGAATCCAAGAGATGCTCCTGGTTCAATCACAATCTCTCCGAACAAACCACATTTATCTTTCATTTCGTTTTCTGTCAGGATATTTTTTACTGAAACCTGTCCTTCCCCGCCGTGTAGATTTTGTTTAATCACTGTTGATGTTCTCATTGATGTTCTCCTTTCAACTTCCTATTATCATTTATATCATATTTGACCAGATTCTTCATCACAATTTTTATCCCAGTAGATTTTAAAATGTCGATCTTCCAAAGAATCAATAAATCTTTTCTTAAATACCAGAAATTCTTCCAGGTCCATTAAAATGTGATAAAGCTTAGCTCTTGCATCAAATTCCTCCATTGTTTTGGGCGGTTCCTGAGTATGCATTTCATCAAAAAACTGCTGCAAATGTTCAATTAATGCTTCTGGGTTCACCATCTCATGCACATGCTCTTTAATCTCTAAAATAAATTCTGCTATAATTTCCGCTTCTTCTGGCAAATTTCGGATTTTTTTCATTTCATAGTGAAGATTATGTAATACGTTTGTCTGTTTTGTTCGCATTTCAAAATAATGGATATAATAATCTGGATGAGATGCAAAAGTATTATCCTGATACTCATATGCCTCTTCCACAAAATGTGCAAGTTCTACCTCCAAATCTCTAATATCTTCCCATACATTCCTGCCAAAAGGATGCTTCAATAAATACTTCGAAAGTTCTTCTAAGATTAGTTGCATTTGCTTTTCCGTATGTCGCATTCCTTCAATAATTCTACATTTTTGTGATTCATTTGGATGAAATAAATTAATTGCAATGGCAATCGTGATTCCAATCAGCACCAAAGAAAACTCATTGGCTACCATTGTTAGACTAAAATCTTGTGACGACAAGAAATGTGTCCCAATAACCGCATTTACAGATATTGTACTTTGCAATCCTGTAACCCAGCAAATTAGTACAATAAAGAATATATAAACTCCATAGGCCATCCATGTAATTTCCAGATTCGAGAAAAGAATCCAGGCTAAAAAAGTGGCGCCTAAAAATGTAAGGACTCTAAATAAAGATAATTTCAAAGTCTCCCATTTCGTTGTTACAATTGTCAATAACGTAATAATTCCTGCCGACGAGGCAAATTGTAATTCTACTGCTTCCGCAATATAAATAGCTAAAAAGCTTCCTATTGCTATTTTTAATGCTAATAAAACTTTTTTTCTAAACTTAACTTTTTCCTTTTTATTTTCTTGCATTCTTCGCCTTTCCTATTTGAAAGGGCTGCTGCGAAATCTCTGCCTTTGCAACAGCCCTTCGGTTCACTATGTTCTCTTTTTCATTCCTTCATAAATGTCACAAAGGACATCTACTGTCTTCTCTATTCCCAGCTTGCTGCTGTTTAACATGATCTGATGAGTTCCCAGTTCACCCCAGCTGCCTCCTGTGTATCTTGCATAATAGGTTTCTCTTTGCTTGTCAATTTTCTTCATTCGATCGAGAGCCTTTCGCTCTGTAAGCTTATAAAGCTTTGCAACTCGAAGCACTCGGTCTTCTTTGTCTCCGTGAATAAATACATTGAGACAGTTTGGGTTATCCTTTAGTACATAGTCTCCACAACGTCCAACAATAACACAAGAGCCTCGATCTGCTAAATCCTTGATAATCCCTGATTGAACCTCAAACATTTGGTCACTCAAAGGAGGCATGTACTCTTCCTGGCTCATATATGTCACATATTCCGCTGGAGAAATTAAATACGTTGCCAAAAACTTGTTGAGTGTGGTTTCATCTACCTCTTTCGCTGTATCTTCGCTGATTTCAAGCTTTTCCGCCGCCATTCGAACTAGGTTTTTGTCATAAAGTGGTATGTTGAGCCTCGTTGCAACTTGATTGCCAATTTCATGTCCCCCGCTGCCAAACTGACGTCCTATTGTAAGAACAACATGATTTTTCATCTGCATTCCCTCCCTATTTATTTGTTTTTATTTTATAGACACTCTCCAACACAGCAACAACATCCTCAATCCCAATCAAACTCGTATTGAACAACATTGGGTGCGTTTCAATGGAGCCCCACACCTTTCCTGTGTGATTCTCATAATAATACTTTCTCTCTGCATCTACCTTCTTAATCTTATCTCTAGCCTTTTTCTCCGATATGCCATACATATCAGCAATTCGTGAAACCTTGTCTTCCTCGTTTCCATAAATAAAAACCGCTACGCAATTCTTACAATCCCGAAGAAGATAATCGGTGCACCTTCCAACGATTACGCAAGGCCCTTTCTCTGCCAGATTTTTTATGATTTTAGATTGAGTAAGATACATCTGTTCACTAAGAGGCAAGGAGCTCTCGTCTGGCTCTTTTTCGTCAGTATTTTCATAGGTGGACAAAAAATAATCCAGTGCTTTTTCATCCAATGTTGCAGCCGTTATATTGCTTATTTCCAGCTGTTCTGCTGCCATGCTTACTAAATTCTTATCATAAAAAGGTATCCCCAAACGGCTGGCAAGCCGCTTCCCCACTTCATGACCACCACTGCCAAACTGACGTCCAATTGATATCACTACATGATTTGACATAACAATCCCTCCTCCACTCACTTTTCTTTATAATCATTGTATCAAATAATTCACCACATTTCTACGTCTGTGTTGTGGTAATTTCATCTTTCTGCTAAAATAGCACAATAGAAAAAGATAAGGATAAAACGATGGATAAAAAAATACTTGGACACTCTTTCGCCCTGGTAACTGGAATCATCTGGGGCGTTACCTTCATTTCCACTAAAATACTTTTGATTCCCTTTAAGCCAATTGAAGTGCTTTTTCTTCGCTTCGTAATTGGATTCTTTGCTTTATTAATATTGAGGCCCAAAAAGCTTGGATTTACAGGTTTTAAAAGAGAACTTCTTTTTGCCTCAGCCGGCCTTACAGGTGTTACCTTCTACTTCTTATGTGAAAATATAGCCCTTACGTATACACAAGCCTCCAATGTAGGTGTGATTGTATCAATTGCTCCGCTTTTTACCGTGGTACTCTCTCGCTTTTTCATGAAAGAAGAGCGCCTTTCTCCCGCCTTCATCACAGGATTGGTTGCAGCAATGACCGGCGTGTGTCTCATTAGCATCAATGGTGCTCGCTTATCATTAAATCCCAAAGGTGATTTATTGGCTGTAGGTGCTGCTATTGTCTGGTCTTTCTACTCTCTGCTTTCAAAGAAGATTAGCAATTACGGTTATCACACAATCTTATCAACCCGTAGAATTTTTCTCTATGGTGTGATTTTTATGGTGCCTTTTTTGCCTCTGTTCAAATTTTCACCAGATATTGCACAATTAAAAAATCCACTTTACTTGTTTAACCTATTATTCCTGGGATTACTTGCTTCTGCCATTTGTTACGTTACATGGAATTATGCCATCAAAATACTTGGACCTGTTAAAACCAGTGTTTATATTTATATCGTTCCTTTAGTTTCTGTCATAACTTCTGTACTCATACTAGGAGAGCAAGTTACCCTCTTATCGATTGCAGGAACTGTTCTTACTTTGATTGGACTTTTGATTTCGGAACAGCCTTTCAAAAAAATAGCAAAAAACAATTGACCCTTACCTTAGGTTATGGCTTATCCTTTTAGATATAAGGAGGAACACCAATATGTATCACGTAACAGAAGTTGCCAGACTAACCGGTGTAAGCGTGCGCACCTTACACCACTATGACCGCATTGGTCTTTTGCTTCCAGATAAACTCAGCGAAAAAGGTTATCGGCTCTATTCGGAAGAAAATATCGATCGGCTTATGCAGATACTGTTCTTCAAAGAACTGGACTTCTCCTTAAAAAGCATTAAGGAAATCCTTGACCAGCCGAACTACGACCGAAAAGAAGCTTTGTTGCTGCAAAAGAAGCTGCTAAAAGCGAAACAAAAACAAATTCATCAGATGGTTCAGGTTCTGGAAAAGGCAGTAAAAGAAATGGAAGGAGAAATTACTATGTCAACCGAAGAAAAATTTAGCGGATTTCACTTTGACAAAAATCCTTATGAAAAAGAAGCACGTGAAAAATATGGAAACAAGGCAGTAGAGGAATCCCAGAAAAGACTTGATGGTTTAGATGCCAGTGAAAAAGAAAAACTAACCGAAGATATGAATGAAGTATTTAAAAAACTATCTTCTCTTCGTCACTTATCACCTGATACACCTGAGGCACAAGCCGCCATTGCAGAATGGTATTCTTTGCTGAATAACAACTTTTCAACTTATTCAAAAGAGGCTTTTAAAGGTCTTGGTGAGCTTTATGTAATGGATGAACGGTTTACTAAGAACATTGATGAGTTTGGCGATGGACTTGCCACTTTTATGAAAGAAGCCATGGCTGTTTTCGCCGAAAAAGAATAGCATTCAGGGTCAGCAGATTTGCTGACCCTGTTTTATAAATCTTTTAAAATATTGGGAATCTGTGCAAAGATATTTTTCGCAATTTCCGGTCTGTTCATTGTATAAATATGTAATCCATCCACATCATTGGCAATTAAATCAATCATCTGATGAACTGCATAATTGATTCCAACCTCTTGCATTGCTGCATCATTATTGTAGTACCGTTCAATCTTGGTAATCAAATCATAGGGTACTGTACAGCCACACAACTTTGTGGTTCGTAAAAGCTGCTTTGCATTTAATGCAGGCATAATCCCTGCCAAAATCGGTACGTTAATTCCAATTTTGCGGGCTTCACGAACCAAATGGTAATAGTAATTGTTGTCGTAAAAAATCTGAGTAATGAGAAAGGTTGCACCTGCATCCACCTTTGCCTTTAGAGCCTTCAAGTCATTTTCCATGCAATCCGCTTCCTGATGCACTTCCGGATAGCAGGCACCTGCAATGGAAAAATCTTCTGGAAAATTGCGCTGTATGTGAGCTACTAAATCGTTTGAATATTGAAAATCATTGGAACACACAATGCTGGCGTCCTGTGGCTTATCACCACGTAGGGCTAAGATATTTTCTACATTACATTCTTTCAGCTTTTGACAAAAATCATTGGCATCTTTTTTTGTGGATACAACTCCAGTAAAATGTGCAACTGACTCAATCTTATATTCGTTTTTGATTACATCCGCAATTTCAATTGTTTTTCCAATTGTAGAGCCACCTGATCCATAAGTGACGGAAATAAAATCCGGATTCAAATCCTTTAGTTTTTCAACAGTAGAATAAATCGAGCTAATATCTCCTTCTTTATTCTTCGGTGGAAAAATCTCAAAAGATACTGTTTTTTTCTTCTCTAATATTTTATTTATTTTCATAACAAACCTCTCCCAAATAGTTCTTCAGATGTGTAATATAACGCTCTCCCATCTGACTTAAAATCATATTTTCTCTAATTATATATCCAATCTCCATTATTGTGTTCGGGTTTTCTTTATCTGCCCGAAAGGGGATTGCAAGGTATTCCTCACCGTTTAGCTCATCACTTATAATCCCTGAGCAAAGTGTATATCCATTTAATCCTACCATTAAGTTTAACATAGTTGCCCGGTCATTTGCTTTTATAATTTGAGGATACTCATTTGTCGATAATATTTCTTCTGCAAAATAGAAGGACGTGTTATCTCCTTGCTCAAAAGACAAACATGGATATTTGTTCAATTGACTCATCCCAATTGATTTCTCTCTTGCCAGTGGATGACCTTTCCAGATGTAGACACAGGCTTCACACTCAATTAATGGATGAAATTCAATCCCTGCTGTTCTAAAAAGCTTTTCCATCCCTTTGCGATTGAATTCCGAAAGATAGAGCACGCCAATCTCACTTTTCATTGTACTTACATCATTCATAACATCCATCGTCTTTGTTTCCCGAATTGCCAACTCATATTTTGACACATCAAACTCTTTTGCCATATCGACAAAGGCTTTTACCGCAAAAGAGTAGTGCTGAGTAGAAACTCCGAATTTCTTCTTATAAGTTCCTCCCTCACCATATTTTTCAGAAACTGCCTGATATTGTCCATATATTAATTTTGCATTTTTTAAAAACTCAACTCCATCTACCGTTAAAGTAACTCCTCGTCTACTACGATGGAAAAGGGTAATCTTTAACTCCCTTTCCAATTCCTTCATTGCGTTTGTCAAAGAAGGCTGTGAAACATATAGTAGCTCGGCTGCCTTATTTAATGATTTCGTCTCTGCTATTGTTATAAAATACTTCAGTTGTATTAATGTCACGGTTTGCTCCTCAAAGTTTTTCTACAGTATAGCACGCTTCAAAAGCTGTATCCAGAGCCGAAATCAAATCTTCTACCTTTTCAATTCCTATTGACAAGCGAATCGTATTTCGTTTAATCCCCTGTTCAGCCAGCTCCTCTTCCGTACTTTGACTGTGGGTGGTAGTCGCTGGATGAATTACCAGAGATTTCACATCTGCAACATTTGCCAGCAAAGAAAAAATCTCCAGATGATCAATAAAGTCCTGGGCTGTTTTTTGATTTCCCTTTATCTCAAAGGTAAAGATAGAGCCACCACCTTTGGGGAGATATTTTTTGTAGAGCCTATGACTTGCTTCTGTCTCCAAGGATGGATGATGAACCGCTTCCACCTGAGGATGTCTCACCAAATAGTCTACAACCTTCAAAGCATTTTCTACATGACGTTCCATTCTTAAAGACAGAGTTTCCAGTCCCTGTAGAAATAAAAATCCATGAAATGGTGAAAGAGTCGCACCGGTATCCCGCAATAGAATTGCTCTAATATAGGTACCAAATGCTGTTGGACCTGCCGCTTCTGCAAAAGAGATTCCGTGGTAGCTTGGATTTGCTTCCGAAATCCATGGGTACTTACCACTGCTTTTCCAGTCAAAAGTGCCGCCTTCTATAATAACTCCTCCAATGGCTGTTCCATGTCCTCCAATAAACTTTGTAGCGGAATGCACTACAATATCTGCACCATATTCCAGTGGCCGAATTAGGTAGGGCGTGGCAAAGGTCGAATCCACCACCAGTGGAATATTGTATTTGTGAGCAATCTCTGCTATTTTTTCTAAATCCACCAAATTGGAATTCGGATTACCTAAGGTTTCAACAAAGATTGCCTTTGTATTATCTCTGATTGCTGACTCAAAGGCTCCCTCTTCTTCTGGATCCACAAAAGTAGTTGTTATGTTATTGGATAATGGTAACGTATGAGCCAATAGATTATAGGTTCCACCATAAATCGTTTTTGCCGCTACTATATGTTCTCCCGCTTTTGCCAATGCTTCTATGGTGTAAGTAATTGCTGCCGCTCCTGATGCTACTGCTAATGCTCCCGCTCCTCCTTCTAAAGATGCAATTCTCTCTTCAAAAACACTTTGAGTCGGATTCGTCAGTCTTCCATAAATATTTCCAGCATCACGAAGCCCAAAGCGGTCTGCTGCATGCTGTGCGTCGTGAAATACATAAGATGTTGTGGCATAAATAGGCACCGCCCGTGCGTCTGTACTTATATCGGCTTGCTCTTGTCCTACATGTACTTGTCTTGTTTCAAATCCCCAGTTTTTCATTGTTGTTCCTCCTTTTCTATATTTGAATCAATATTATCACCTCATTTTATAACCGTCCAATACGCAAAAAAGATAGCCAGTTATAATTTGAATCTATAACTGGCTATCTTTTTATTTACTTCTATCTTGGCCATCTTTCTTCTTTGCTCATCAACTTGTCAAATGGGCAATGAGGTTCACTTTGATACCAGTAAGCTACACTCGCCAAATCATCTTGTCTTTCAAAAAGTCCTTTGTAGCTTACACCTATTTGTTGGACTGTTACTTTTAAATCCTCTTCAAAGTATATGGGATCCTCTATATGCCAGCGATAAAATCCTCGCATCGGCGGACAATCATCATTGTGATAGGGATTATGAATCAATTCATCATTCTTACTATAGTATGGATATCCCAAGTACATAGAATTGTAAGTTTGTTCCACAGTTTTTCCCAGTTCCTGGTGTGCAAAACTCCAGGAGCCACCAAAATAGTCCTCCATTCCTGTTCCACAAATTGTGGGATATGGATCGTCTCCGTCTAAGAAAAATTTCACTTCTCCTTCTCCCCACCAATATCTTTCTAAAGTAGAAAGTGCAATATATGTTCCTACGTAATGCCCTTTCCCCTTAATTCCATCCACAATCACATAATCTTCACCGATATTCGTAATTCTTTGTCTGCGCCATTTTGCATGAAAATATGCGATATCTTCTGGTAAACTGTCATGAAGATTATAATCAATCTGATAGAAAAATGCCGGTATTTCATTTTCATGCTGATTTTCTAATGTGATCTTTGCTTTACTATGAAAGGGCATTTGGAAATAACTATTAAATCCTCTGTTTGGAATGACTGCAATAGGTAAAGAATTCACATTGCATTCTCTTGCAAATCCACAGCAGAAAAAATCTCCTAATGGACTCTCCACTGAGGGTACATCCTCATCATCCCAATACATACGTATTACTAAATCTCGAAGAACAAAGCAGTCAGCATCCGTGGTCTTATTATCTACAGTAACCCATATATGATTAATAATTCCGGCCCCTTCTATTTCTGCTAAAGTCACTGTCTTTCCTGGAGCAATTTGTCTCAAACAGGGATTACCCTTCCTTGATGGTCCCAAGTGACTAGCACTCCTGCCACCTTTTCCCTTTTCTCCTTTGGGATTCTCTGCATTAATAGTTCTGGATTGGATGTTCTTTTGCATTGGAAGACCTGCCAGTCCACCATACATCAAATTTGTATTCATTATTGCTTCACTCCTCCTGCCATAATTCCTTCCATAATCTGTTTTTCAAAAAACAGTACAAAAATAATAATTGGACACAATATAATCCAGCCCATTGTACTTACTAATTCCCATGGCATACTATAAGACATCTCTCTTGGAAGAGTAGTAATTGCAACACTCAGCACTTCAATTCTCTGTGAAAAGAACAGCGGTGTAAATAGGTCATTTAAGCAAGTTATAAAATTAATGATTAAAATCGTTGCAATTGCTGGCTTCATAAGAGGAAGTGTAATCAAAAACAACTTTTGCCACATATTTGCTCCATCAACCTCTGCTGCTTCGTCTAATGTCACGGGAATCTCTCCCAAAAAATTCCCCAATATAATCATTGTGAAGGGAATCAATGCACTTGTATACAGCACAACCAGCCCTGGAAAGGTATCCACAAGTCCAAACATCTTAAACAAATCATAAAGAGGTCTAGCTGTTACAATTCCTGGAACAAGCGCTGAAGCAACCAATGCTCCATAAGCCATCTTCAAACCTTTACTTACATATCTGGTAAATGCATATGCTGCCATCAAACATATAATTGTTGAAACCAGCAGGGCAAAAAACGTAATTATTCCCGTATTTTTTATCTTTTCTCCTAATTTCATCTGTGTAAATAACCGAATATAGTTCTCCAAGGTGGGATTTTCTGGTATATATTTAATTGGCGCGTTAAACAAATCCTGTTTCGGCGTTATGGAAGAAATAAACACCCAGTATAATGGGAACAAAATAATAAATGAAACTATTCCCGTTAGCACCCACCTAAAAATACCTAATGGAGATTTTTTCTTTCTTTTCTTCATCTTTCTCCTCTTAAATCAATCAAATTTTTTAATTGCCCGCAGCTGGATAAAACTTAGCACAACCATAACCAGGAACAGACACACTGCTATCGCCGATGCATAGCCTAGGTTTAGATTCGTAAAAGCCTCCTGCATAATTCGATACGCCACCAATGTGGTGGAATCTCCCGGCCCCCCAGAAGTCATAGCATATACAAGATCAAAACTCGTCATTCTCCAAAGTGTAAAAAAGATCGATAAGCTTAAAATTGTCTTCATTATATTGGGCAAAGTAATTGAGAAAAATGCTCGAATACTTCCTGCCCCATCTATCTTAGCCGCTTCATAAATGTCCGAAGATATAAATTGCAAGGCTGCTAAAACTAAAATGGCAAAGAAGGGTAAATCCTTCCACAAATCCACTGCAATCACCGCCGCTCTGGCTGATCCTGATTTGACCAGCCAATCGAAATGAAATCCCGGTACAATTCTTCTAATCAAATCATTTATCAGACCATAGGTATCATTAAATGCCCACCTTGCCGCCAATCCTGCCACAACCATGGGCATTGCCCATGGAATCAGCACAATTGTTCTAAGAAATTTCTTTCCTTTAAATTTCATATTAAGCATTAATGCCAGACAAACTCCTAAAACAAGATGAAAAGTCATTGAAACTATTGTAAAAATCGCAGTAAACTTAACTGAAGTAATCAATTTCGGGTCTGTTAATATCCGCATGTAATTACCCAATCCTACAAAATGAAATTCTTCACCTTTTAAAAGGCTCATATCGTAAGTACTATTTATAAATGTCATAATGATTGGGTAAATTGTCGTAAAACCTCTTACTAAAACCACTGGCAAAACAAGCAGCCATGCAATCCATAACTTTCTTTTCTTCTTTTCCATTGAACTCCTACTCCGTAATATATGTGTCTACAGATGTCTGTGCCTTTTCACAATATTCTTCCATTGTCAAGTCTTCTGATATATACTGCTGAAATAAAGAACCCATCTCACTAATAAATTCCATTGCTTGGGGTGCCATTGGACGTGCACGAAGTTCCGTTTCATTTACATATTCTTTAATTGCATCCAGACCCTCAATACCAATTTCTTCTAGTTCGTCACTATTTAATACATCTGATCTAGCAGGAATTCTTGAACACATCGCAGTATAATCAAGCTCTCCTTGTTCACTCGCTGCGTACTTCAGAAATTTCTCAGAGGCATCTTTATTCTTTGATGCACTGTTGAGTACGTACCCCCATGTAGACATATAAGCTGTCTTATTTTCAAAGGTGGGCATTGGCGCAATATGCTGCTTGTCTTCTCCATAATTTCCAGACTTAATAAAAGTGTCAATTGCTCCTACATACATAAAAACTGATGCATACTCTCCGTCAAAAAACTTCTGCATCATTGGGTCATACTGGTCTGCCAGCTGTGCAATTGGAGTCTCTCCATTTTTCATCATGTCGTACATGAATTTAACAGCCTCCTGTGTCTTTGGATTTGTCCAATCATAATAATCTCCACCAAAGAGATTGACAAAGGTTCCAATTGAATTAAAAACATAAGTTTTTTCCCAAGCGTCACCATATCCATACTGGCCATCTACAGAATTTGCCACCACATATTTTTCGAAATCTTCTTTTGTTTTGATTTCATCGATTCCAGCTTTTTCCATCTTCTCTTCATCTACCCAGAAAGCCAGAATATCCATAAAGCATGGAACAGAATAAACATTCTCTCCAACCATTGTCATTTCTTCCATGTACTCTTTTGGAAATTTTTCCAAAATCTCCGCAGACATAACGGTATCCTGAAGTGGTTCTAAATATCCAGTGTTTTTAAATGCACTCATCATTTCATCATTAATAGTGATAATATCCACGCTGTCATCACCCGAAGATAATATCGTAGTAATTTTCGCCTGTCTGTCATCCGTATTTGTCGGACACGCTACTGTTTCAATTTCTAACCCTGTTGCTTTCTCGGCCTTTTCAATATACTCATCAAAAGCATCACCAAAGGTAGTATCCTGAGACATAATTGTTATTTTGTTCGAACCTTCATTTTGTTCCACTTCCTTTTTGTCATTTCCTGCGTTTGGTTTCACACAGCCAACTGCAATACTCGCTACCATTGAAGCTACCAATAACAGACTTACTACTTTCTTCTTTTTCATTTTCATTTCCTCCTTCAGATTTTGTTTCTGAACACATCTTACAAAAATCGATGTGGATTATAAATATATTATTTTTCGCATCTTTTATACTATTTTTCGTATTCTATAAAACGTATTGTTTCGCAGAATTATTTCCATTATACTAATATCACAAGATAAATGAGGTGGAAAATGAAAAAAATATTTCGGTTTGTAAAAGGAACCTTCCGTGGAAAATTAATATTATGTTTCGTTTTGTGTGCAGTAATTCCAATTCTTACGATTGGATTCACTTCCTATTCAGTTTCTGTAAAAATTGCAAAGGATAAGCTGCTGGAAAGTACTTCTCTTTCCAGCCAGCAGGTTGCAAGAGCAATTACCGAACGTATGCAGCAGACAGAAAACATGGCGGACTCCGTGCATTTTAATCTCTATGCCTTGAATCAAGTCCCAAAGGAGCCTCTTTATCAGTATCTTGGTCAGTTTTCAACTGTAAGAAATAACATCACTTCTCTGGCAAACGCCTTTGATGTGTATCATATTAGTATATTTGTTCCTTCTGACAACTTCGTGAGTCAGGAAGGGCTTAACTTCCTAAGCTTTCATGATTTGAATAAGTACTTTGTTTCCAAAGAAAATTTTATTGGTATAGGTGCGTCCCCGAAGTGGATTTATCAAAACAATATCTCGTTCCCTGTCACTGTAACTAAAGGGAACCTACCTTCCGGAATATTAACCTGCTACCGTTCTACCCAAAACTCCTCTGGAGAATTCGACTATATCTTTGGAATTCACATAACTTCCAAAGAACTATCATCCATTCTGCAGAATTCTTACACAAATAGCGATATTAATTCATTTTTATTAGATGAGAATGGAACCGTTATTGCAGCCAGAGACGAAGCTCAAATCGGATTCACATTATCCAAAGAACGCGTTGATAATTATAGAAGTCACCTTAATGATTTCTCTTTTTCCACAAATTCTAACGAGGTACTGGTTGATGAAGTATATTCTAATTATACCTTAATAACAGAAATTCCTGATTTTTACATCAAACATAACACTGAAATCCTGGTCAATATTATCCTTGTTTCTTTAATTGTGATTGTTCTCATTACTATCCTGGTAATTATGTATGTCTCCGGAAGTTTGACAAAAAGAATCAACCAACTTTCCGTTGTTATGGAAAACACAAAATACGATCAAATACCAGAGCAAAACATTTTACCCTTCTCACCTCCTGCAAAGGAAGAAGATTTTGATGAAATTGACAAGCTTTCAAAAAATTTCGGTCAAATGCTTCAAGTATTAGATGAAAGTTTTAAGGATGTGCTGGACTTGTCGATTAAGGAAGAGCGACTAAACTACAGCCTACTACAATCTCAGATTAATCCACACTTTTTATACAATATATTAGGGTCTATCCGCACTCTTTTGTCTTTAAATAAACTGGAAGAAGCAGACCAGATGCTTTATGACCTGTCGAAGTTCTATCGAGGGCTGCTAAAAAAAACGAATGAACTGATTCCTATTAAAGACGAATTGGAGATTGCGACTCTCTATATGAACATGGAAGCGCTTTGTAAAAACAATGCTTTTGATTGGGAAATTCACATGGATGACGGCATTGAAAATTTTTTAATCTGCAAATTTACTCTTCAACCAATTCTGGAAAACTCAATTCAGCACGGAATTTCCAGTATAAATGATAAGATGCATATTCAACTATCTATTTCCTACAAAGAAGACATGATATCGATTCGAATTACAGACAACGGTTCTGGCATTGCACCTGATATTCTTGCCGATATCCAAAAAGATTTGTCCGAAAAAAACATTCGATATGACAAACACTTTGGCATCAACAATATAAATACACGTATTTCTTCATCTATTCAGGAATATGGAACCGTAAACATTCAGAGTGTTTTGGGAAAAGGTACCACTGTGCACATTTTAATCCCCCAAATACTAGAGAACTAGAGAGGACCTAGCTATGTATAAGATAATGATTGTAGACGATAACCACTTATCTATAGAGGGTATATACAATAGAATCAATTGGCAACAGCTAAATGCCCAAGTAACTCACAAAGTCTATGACGGAAAAATGTCCCTTGAGATTTTAAAAAGCGAGGCCATAGATTTGATTATTTCCGATATTGAAATGCCTCAGTTGGATGGACTGTCACTTGCCAAGGAAGCTTTGACCATTCATCCTAATATAAAAATCATTCTAATTAGTGCCTTTGATAAGTTTGAATACGCAAAACAAGCAATCCGTCTTGGCGCCTTTGATTACGTTGAAAAACCTTTAAACTATGAATATTTGGAACAAATTCTTAAGAAGGCTTTAAACTCTCTTGCCAACGAGCAAAAGAATCTAGCTATTCTTAAACACAGCAAACCATTAATGATTGACAATTTTTTCTTTGAGCTTCTTAATTCCACCTGCGAAGAAGCCAAATATAGTCTAGACAACTATCCCAACTATCTGAACTTGGAGTTAAATTACCGTTACTTTCAAACAATCATTGTGCGTGTAGAAAACGCGAAAGAAATCAAAGACCGCATAGGAGTTGAAAAATATCATGTGAGCTTGATGAGCATTTCTGATAAAATAAAGGAAAGTTTGAAAGATGATTTTTTCATGGTTCACATTCTTTCTAATTTTAATGAGTTAATTGTTATCATTGGGCATAACTACTCTAGCTCAAAATATTTTCATAAAAGAGCCACAGAGATTTTTACTGACCTCTCAAGCACTCTTCATACTCAGATTTTCGAAGTACATATAGGAATTGGAAATGTCGTGAAATATTTATGGAATTTGGCTCTTTCTTACGAAGATGCCTCAAAAGCCTTAGAATACTGCTTTTTCTTTCCTCAAAAAGAGATTTTTGACATCCGGGATACCATAGGAAAGGGCTTGCCTCAGGAATTCTATCAAACCCAACACGAAGAAGAACTCATTCAATTAATCTGTAAAAAAGATTTGGATGCTCTCGAAGAATGGATGAATCAGCTTGCAAGAGAACTCCTTGCAAATTATCGAACAAAACAACTTGTCTTCATACAGATTTACACTCTTCTGGGAAGGCTTTTAAAATTCTTATATGAAATGGATATTGACTCAAAAAACATCGAAAAAGAAATTATTGAAGTTTATAGTAAGATAGATGCCTTTAACAACAGCAGCGAAATCTTTAAATGGTTCAACAAAATTTGTAAACTTGCATGCGAAAAAATGAATGCTTCCATAAAAACTTACCATGACAGAACTTGTGCTTCCGTTATATCTTATGTAAAGGAACACTACAATGATGCTAACCTATCTCTCAATAACATTGCCGATTATGTCAACGTCAGTTCCTCACATTTAAGTGCACTCTTTAAAAAGAACAGTGGTACAAATATTTCCGATATCATTACCAGTGTCCGAATTGATGCCGCATGTCAGTTACTCACTAATACGACGATTCCTCTTAAGGAAATCAGTGAAAAATCGGTTATACTAACCAATACTATTTCAGTTCCTGTTTCAAAAAGAAAACAGGCAAAACACCTTCCGTCTATCGTGAGGAATACACCTTGAAGGAGAAAATGCATGAGTAATTTATTTTCAATAGAAGGAAAACTTTTTCAATTTTTAGGACGTCTTGCAGATCTTATAATTCTCAACTTTTTATGTTTGATCTGCTGCGTACCTATTATTACAATAGGAGCATCTGTCACGGCCTTATGCTCCGTCACTCTAAAAATGGCTAAAAATGAAGAAGCCTACATTTTCAGAAGCTTTTTCAAGTCCTTTAAAATGAACTTCAAGCAATCTACTATTGCTTGGTGTTTGATTGCTTTTGTCGGGATTATTCTTCATTTTGATTTTACAATTTCGGCACAGCTTCCCTTGGCCATCCGTAAATTAGTGCAAGGTGTTTCATTGTTTACTTTCTTTATACTTGCCTCCATAACAAATTACATATTTCCACTGATTGCTTCCTTTGAGAACAAGACTCATTTCATGTTTAAAAATGCGTTTCTACTTTCTCTTGGACGCTTCCCTACCACCTTACTTTTACTCTTGTTTACCATTGGCCCCTCCATACTTATGACAGAATCACCTCATATCTTTCTATTGGGAATCACTTTCTATCTCTTTATTGGAGTCTCAACAACCGCATTCATGAGTTCCTACCTTATAAATCGAGTTTTTAAAATTTTAAAATAGCAGAACAGGGATACTGATACTATATCTTGCATCCCTGCTCTGCTTTTTACTATTGAATATATCCTGCTTTACGAAGTTCTTCCATCGCTTTCTCAGTTCTTTC
>NZ_JAMXOD010000030.1 GCF_024721305.1 Aequitasia blattaphilus
TTTATATCTGACTCTCCTTCTGACAGGACTTCTTGGAATCCTGGGAAGCAAGAAGCTAGACATCCGCAGGTAATTGCAGTACAATTGCATATGAAGTCAAATACAAGGAGGCAGAATATGTATAAAGCAAATGAATCACGTTATGAAGGAATGACTTACAATCGTGTAGGAAATTCAGGACTGAAGCTTTCGGCTGTATCACTGGGGATGTGGCATAATTTTGGAGATGTGGATGTATTAGAGAATCAAAGGGAGATTGTACATACTGCTTTTGATAATGGAATTACACATTTTGATCTGGCGAATAATTATGGACCTCCGGCAGGCTCTGGGGAGATTAATTTCGGACGGATTTTAAAGGAAGATTTATTAAGCTATAGAGATGAGATGATTATTTCATCAAAGGCAGGTTACTATATGTGGCCGGGACCTTACGGAGAATGGGGTTCAAAGAAATATATTGTGGCAAGCTGTGACCAAAGCTTAAAAAGAGTTGGGGTAGACTATTTTGACATTTTCTATCATCACCGTCCAGACGAAGATACACCAATAGAAGAGACTGCAAATGCTTTGGATTTGTTAGTACGCCAGGGAAAAGCCCTCTATATTGGTATATCAAATTATAGTGCTGAGCAAACGAAAGAAATTGCGAAAGTATTCAAAGAGTTAAAAACACCTTTTATTATTCATCAGCCAAGATATAACATGTTTGATCGATGGATAGAAGGGGAATTAACAGATGTTCTGGAAGAGGAAGGCTTGGGAGCAATTACATTTAGTCCTCTTGCCCAAGGATTACTAACGAACCGCTATTTGAATGGAATTCCAGCGGACTCAAGGGCAGCCAGATCAGATAGTCCATTTTTATCAGAAGAAAAAGTGGAAGAAACCATGGAAAAGGTTTCAAAGCTAAATGCGATTGCAGTAAACCGGAATCAAACATTGGCAGAAATGGCCTTGGCATGGAATCTTCAGCAGAAGAGTGTATGCAGCGTGTTAATTGGAGCAAGCAGAAAAGAACAAGTGCTGGATAATATTAAGGCTCTTGAAAACCAGAGTTTTACAAAGGATGAACTGGCTGAAATAGATCGTATTACAAAATAGCAGAATTAAAAGATAAATAAAGAATAGTCTGATATAATAACTATATCGGACTATTTTATTTTTTATATAGAAGAAGGTTTGGGAAAAGAATGAGAGAAAAAATCAGAATACTAACGTGGTTTAAAAATCAAAGATTGTGGAAGAAGATTTTATATGCGTTCATCTTATCCTCGACAATTCCTTTATTGGTGGTGCAAGGGGTTATGATGCACATTAACTCCAACAATCTTAAAACAAAGATAGACGAGCTGATGAAAAGTCAGCTTGTTCAGATTTCCGAACGTATGAATCTTACCTTAGAAATCTATACGAATCTAGTGTATCAAATCTACACAGATGAAATAATTATCGAGGACATGAAAGCCATTATGGAGGGCACACAAGAGGAGCAAGCAATTATTACAAGAGAAATGTATAGCAGAATTCAGCAGTATGGTACATCAGTAGAGGGAATTGCCGGCATCACAATTATTATGAGTGATGGTGAATCTATCAGCTATGATTTTAAGAGTGCATCGATCCTTCAAAGCATATGGGATGACGAAGGAGATTTAAGAAATATAGACCCTTATCGCAGTGCTCAGGAATCCAATGGTATTATGATTTCTCCCACTAACAGATATGTAATGAATGGAAAAGAAGAACGTTTTTTTCATATGTCAAAACGAATTCATGATTTTAAATCAATTGATGCAAAAGAGGTTGGTACTGTGGTGGTGAGTATTGAAGAAGACGTACTAAGTAAAGTGTGTGGTACTGGAATTGATACTGTAAGTGGAAAAGAGTATAGTGTCAATTTTATAGCTGACTATCAGAATAATCTTATGTGTTATCCGGATTCATTCTATTCTGGGGTGGCCATGGATTCAAAACGTTCTACAGAAGAATTTGTAAAAATTACAGGACGCTTAAAAGACAGAAGTTTGGCGGTTAATACGTATGTAGATAAGGAACTGGGCTGGACCTATTACAATGTGTATGATGTGAATTACATGTTTCAGGATTTGGCAAAAAATCAGCGTGTGACAATTGCTCTGGGCCTACTGATTATGGGAGTGGCCATTCTTATGATTCTTTACACAGTTTGGTTGATTAATCAATCAACAAGATTAATCTTAAAAGGAATTGGCTCGGTGCAAGATGGAGATTATGATACGAAAATTGAAATGGAAACGAAAGATGAATTTGGACAAATCGCAAACAGTTTTAATCGGATGACGGACAAGGTGAAAGCATCGATTGTGGAAGTGAAGGAAGCAACAAATAAAAAGAAGGAAGCAGAAATCAGGGCGCTGGAAGCACAGATCAATCCACATTTTCTTTATAATACGTTGGATTCCATTAACTGGATGGCAATTGATAAAGGAGAGTATGAAATTAGTAAGATGCTGAGAAACCTGGGAGTTATACTGCGTTACAGTATTAACAAAAGTAACCAGAAGGTTACGGTATTGGAATCTGTAGATTGGTTGGAAAAATACGTAAGCCTCCAGCAGATGCGCTTTAATGAATCCTTCAAATTTGAATTGAATGTGGATTCGGCAGCAGAACACAAGAAGATATTTAAATTGATGATACAGCCATTTATTGAAAACGCTATTGTACACGGTTTTAGAGGCGTAACAAGTGGCGGAATTCTGAGGGTGGATATTCGTCTTGGGAATGAAGAGGAACTTTGGATTATTATAGAGGATAATGGAAAAGGCATGGAGGAGACAGAAGTGAAAAAATATAATAATCCAGATATTCAGGATGATGGAAGAAGCATTGGTCTTTCCAATTCCTTCAGCCGTATGAAAATGTATTACGGTGATAAGGTCACATGGAATATAAGCAGTATTCAGGGAATGGGAACGATTATTACCTTAAAAATTCCAATAGACAAGGAGATATAGACGGTGAGAATAGTAATTGTTGAGGATGAAATAAAGATTAGAACTGGCATGGCAAAAATGATAGAAAATGAGACAGACCATATCATTGTTGGGCTAGGAAGTAATGGGGAAGAGGGATTAGAAATTATCCAAAGATTTAAACCGGATCTTGTGATTACGGATATCCGCATGCCCAATTTAGATGGATTAGAAATGCTGGAAAAGATGTATGAAAGAAAGATACAGGCACAAACCATCATTCTTAGCGGATATTCAGAGTTTAGCTATGCCCAGAAAGCAATTCGATTTGGAGTGACAGATTATCTGTTAAAGCCTCTTGCACCAGAAGACTTGCTTATGACTTTAGATAAAGTTGTAAAACAAATGCAGGCAGAGGAAAAGGAAAATAATCGTTATGCAGAGAGTCAGCTGGGGGAGTTCTTATTTGGAAAAATGGAAAACACCACAGACAGTGCAGAGAAAATACGAGAACTATGTGGAGTTGAGTTGGATTCAAAAGTTCTTATTTATGCTGGTTATGTAGGAGATGCTCCTTCCGGATACCGGGAATTAGTGGAAAAAGAGCTTTGGGATATCAGGGAGAAATATGTTGGTTTTAATCTGTACTGGTTTTATCAAGAGAATATTCAAATCTATTTCTGCGTTATTACAGCAATCGATAAAGGAGTGGATTTTCTCCAGATTGAGCGCACCTTTTATAATCGATTAATGATTCACTATCAGAAGTGTAATGAAAAGCCTATTTGGGCAATGCATTATACAAAGGCGGATCAGTTAAAGGAAAGTGTGTGGAAGATAAGAGAATGGATACCATATACATTGGTTCTAAAGGAAAAGGGCTTTATACAAGAAGAGGATATTGTTTCAATACAGAAAAATGATTTTAAATATCCTGTTGAGATTATAAAAGATATTAAAAGAGGCATTTGTAGTGAGTCTATTGAACAGATGAGGAGTGGACTAGAGTCCTTTTATCAGTATATGCTCAAATTACAGATTGAACCAGCAGAGGTCAAAGGTGGATTCATTAAGCTTTACTATGAAATATTAGATGTTCTGTTAGATTTCAATAAGCCTTTACACGACGAATTTAAGGACACAAATTTCTTGAAAATACTCGATGCGGCGGTGTCGGAAAATGAGGTTCGCAATGCGTACCAGGACATTGTAAAGCTTTTGCTCAATGCGAAAACAGAGCGTGAGGATATCAGCAATTATATTATCAAGAAAGCAATTAACCATATTCGGGAAAACTATAAAGAAGGAATTACTTTGGAGGAAACAGCGAGAAAGCTAAAGATTACTCCTGTTTACCTAAGCACTTTATTTAACCGGGAGGTAGGGATTAACTTCTCGTCTTTCTTAAAGCAATTCCGAATGAGTCAAGCCAAACGATTGTTGAAAGGGAGCGATTTAAAAATCTATGAAGTTGCAAAGGAGGTAGGATATCAGGATCCTAAATATTTTGCGAAGGTATTTAAGGAGGAGTTGGGAGTATCACCTGGAGATTATCGTCAGGAAAGTTAAGGAGGAGCAATGAGAAAGCAAAGCGCTGTAATCGTATTACTTGTACTTATGATGTGCATAGTGGGCTGTAGAAAAGATACAGTGAAAGAACTGGATGACAAGGAAAAAGAGGAGCTGGTACTGTGGTCCTATTATGAAACGGACAATCAAAAGCTTGCTCTGGATGAGTTGATTGAAGGCTTTAATCAATCTCAGGATACGTACCATATGAGCTGGGAATATCAAGGTCCGGTAACGGCTTTTACCAAAAGACTCTCGATTGGTGTTACCCAGGGACAGCTGCCTGATGTTGTAATTATGGACAACCCAGACATGAGAAAATTTGTGGAATTGGGAACCTTTGCGGATATTACGGAACATATGGATAAGGTGCAAAATTTAGAGTTATACTATGAAAATGTTCTCTCTTCAGTAGTTTACGATGGGAAATATTATGGGCTGCCATTCTGCTGTAACAATACCGGCCTTATTTACAACAAAGAACAATTAGAAGAGAATGGGCTCAAGGTTCCAACAAACTGGGATGAACTGATGGAAGTGGGGAAAGCCCTTAGTAATGGCGAAGGGACAGGATATGCCATGTCAGCAGTTGAGGGAGAACAATCAGCATTTCAAATCTTATCCTTTATTTTATCGGCTGGAGGAAGCGTAGAGACACTTGGTGATGAGGCAACCTGGGAGACTTATGAGTATATTGACAGGCTGATTGATGAGGGAGTTATGAGCAGAGAGTGCATTAACTGGTCTCAAAATGATTTGGCAAAAGCATTCGTTGAGGGAAAATGTGTAATGATGCAAAATGGACCTTGGGTTTTGCCTCTGTTAAATGAATCAGAGGTATCTTATGGAATAGCACCTCTGCCCATAAAGGAAAAATATGTTGGTGTTACAGGCGGAGAAAATCTAGGGGTGATAAAAGGGAAAAATGTGGAAGGTGCAGTAGCGTTTTTAAATTATTATAGTGGTGATGAAGAAATGCTGAATACTGCACTACGGGCAAATTCTATGCCACCACGAAAGGATTTGGCAGAAGAAATGGCTCGTATCCGACCGGAGTATGAGATATTTGTAGAGCAAATGGATGATTGTATTTCAAGGAGTGCTTATGGGGAATGGCCAAAGGTAACGGGGACATTATCCAACACCCTTTATCAGGTGATTGCACAAGAAGCTTCTCCCCAGGAAGCAATAGAAAATTTTCGATAAAAGGACAAGGTGGAAATTTAGATGAAAAATTTCCACCTTGTTTAATTTTTTAGAATATTATCTTTTTTTGTCCTCCCCTATACTTAAATCAAGAAAAAGTTTAAGCGAGAATATCGCGGGAAGGACGAGAAGCTATGAAGAAGAAAATTTTAAGTGCTTTACTTTGCATTGTAATGGTTGGAACAATGCTGGTGGGATGCAGCTCCGGAAACAAGGAAAAAGCAGAAGGCAGCACAGGAGAAAGTTCAGGAGGGACAAAAGAAGTTGTTATCTGGGATTACTTTGAAACAGATGCACAAAAATCCATGATGACAACCCTGATTGATGGATTTAATGAATCCCAGGATGAATTTGAAGCAAAACATGTATATGTTCCATTTTCAGATTATGAAAAACAGCTTACCTTAGGAATTGCATCAGGTGAACTGCCAGACATCGTTATTATGGATGGATGTGGAATGACGTCGTTTATTTCCATGGATCTGTTCGGAGATATTTCGGATGCAGATATCAATTGGGATGAGTATACGCAAGGACCTTTGGAAACAACAATGTTAGATGGAAAGCACTACGGAATTCCTTTTGCAGCAAACTGTACGGCACTATTTTACAACAAAGATTTATTTGATGCGGCAGGAGTTGAATATCCAACAGATGAAACCACCTGGGATGAGTTTAGAGAAATGGCAAAGGCTCTCACAAAAGACGGTGTTACAGGGTTTGGTAATGCGGCAGTAGGAACGGATGAAGGTACATTCCAATGCTTGCAATGGTTGTATACAGCAGGAGGAAGCTATGAAGATGTCACCGGAGGCGAAGATGCATACAAATTAATGCAGGAAATGGTTGCAGAGGGTTCCTGGACGAAGGATAGTGTAAACTGGACACAATCTGACGTAAACAACAATTTTATTGCAGGAAATATTGCAATGCAGCAAAATGGACCATGGCAGATTCCTGGTATTGCAGCAGAAGTACCAGATATGAATTACGGAGTTGTGCCACTTCCAAGACGTGATGCAGATGCAGAACAAGCAACTTCTATTATTGGTGGAGAGAGTATGGGAGTTGTAAAAAAGGATGATACCAGTGGAGCAGTTGCTTTCCTAAAATATTATGACCAAACAGAGGTTATGGTTGCAGCAATGAAAGAATATGGTTCTTTCCCACCAAAGACAGAGGCAGCGGCAGACTCTTACTGGATGGATGATCCAATTCAATCAGAATTTATTAAACAGTTAGAAACATCTATACCGAGAGGTCCTTCACCAATATGGCCATCTTATTCAGCAGCACTGCAAAAAGGATTTCAGGAAGCTTTGACTTCAGCGAAAACTCCAGAAAAAGTAGTGGAAGATACACAGTCTGCGGTAGAAGCCGTAAAATAAGCTATCAAAATGGAGCAGGGGTGTAAAGTGTTCACTCCTGCTCGAATTTTATCCACGTTATAATAAAGGAAGGATTGATTACAATGAAAAAAAGGAAAAAAATGCAGTCAGGGACAAAAGCAGGAATTGCATTTGCATTACCGGCGGCAATTTATATGATGATATTCGTTGGTTATCCAATGATTCAAAATATTATTTTAAGCTTTAAAAATGTAGATGTTTTTACATTTTCAAACCCAGACAAGCAGACCTTTATTGGATTGCAGAATTATGCAGAACTTTTTAGCGGCAATTCGATTCTGGCATTATCAGTAAAAAACACATTGCTATTTACAGTAACCTCTATCTTTTTCCAGTTCTTTATTGGATTCGGATTAGCTTTACTTTTCAGTAAAAAATTTAAAGGAAGCTCATTTTTCAGAGGCGTAACCATGATTTCATGGCTGTTACCGGTAACAGTGGCAGGACTGCTTTTTAAGTTTATGTTTGCTTCAAAAGGAGGAATTATCAATCAACTATTTATGCAGCTGAACTTAATTGAACAGCCCTTGGAGTGGCTGCTAGATCCGAAACTTGCCATGATTGCTATTGTGGTGGCGAACATCTGGATCGGGATTCCTTTTAACATGATGCTTTTGATTACGGGACTTACCACAATTCCAGATGAAATCTACGAAAGTTCTAAGTTAGATGGGGCAAATAAAATTCAAACGTTGGTTTGCATTACAATTCCCATGATTAAGCCGGCTATTATGTCTGTGTTAACATTAGGATTTGTCTATACCTTTAAAGTATTTGACCTTGTTTGGGTAATGACAAAAGGGGGTCCGATTAATGCCACCGAATTGGTATCCACTTATGCGTACAGACTTTCCTTTGAGGAGTTTCAATTTAGTAAGGGCGCGGCAGCAGCGAATATATTGTTCCTCATACTCTTTGTTGTGGGACTATTCTATATAAAATTAATTAATGATGAAGAGGAGGCAATGTAAGATGACAAAAAAAGAAAGACGATCCAATATTTTATTTTTCATTATTGGTCTTATTGTATTTGCAGTTTTTATCTTTCCTCTTTACTGGATGATTGTAACCGCATTAAAGTCTCAGGTAGAGATATTTCAAATTCCGACACCATTATTTCCTAAGGATTTAACTCTGGAGCCATTTAAACAACAGCTGTCTGCATCTGGAGATACACTAAGAGGATTTAAAAACAGCTTAATCATTGGTGTAGGAGCCACATTGATATCGACAGTTCTTTCGATACCAGCAGCCTATGGGTTGGCTCGATTCAGATTCAAATTAAGAAAGGGATTTATCCTCTTTTTCCTAATGACACAAATGTTGCCTTCAACCTTGATTCTCACCTCCTTGTATATTATGTTTTCGAACTTAGGATTACTTAATACGTATATTGCACCAATGCTTGCAGATGCTACATTGGGTATACCTTTTAGTATTATCATATTAAGAACCTACTTCATTTCGATACCAAAAGAGCTAGATGAAGCGGCGAAAATTGACGGATGCAGCAGCGTTACATCATTTTTCAAAATCATGCTGCCAATTGCGAAACCGGGAGTGGTAGTGGCGGCTGTATTTTCCTTTGTTTATGCATGGGGTGATTTGATTTATGGTATTACTTTTATTACAAATCCAGATATGAGACCAATTACTTCAAGTATTTACAATTACGTGCAGCAGTATCAGACACTATGGAATTCCACGATGGCATTTGGTATTGTGGCAATACTGCCAGTAATTCTTATCTTCATTTTTATGCAGAAGTATATTGTAAGTGGATTAACAAATGGTGCAGTTAAAGCATAGAGAGGAGCGGTCATGAAATTAGAGTCAATTGATTTAAAGAAAATCAGGATAGAAGATCAATTTTGGTCAAAGCATGTTAATCTTGTGAAAAACACGATTATTCCCTACCAGTGGGATGCAATGAATGACAGAATCAAAGATGCTGAGCCCTCCCGCTGTTTGGAAAATTTTAAGATTGCAGCAGGATTAAGTAAAGGTGAATTCTATGGTGCAGTGTTTCAAGATACGGATATTGCAAAATGGCTGGAAGCGGTTGGATTTGTCTTGGCAGCAAATAAAGATGAAGAATTAGAAAAAACTGCAGACGAAGTAATTGATTTAATTGGGAAAGCGCAACAAGAGGACGGCTATCTAAACACCTATTTTACTATTAAGGAACCGAAACGCAGATGGAAAGATTTGTGTGAGGGACATGAGTTATATACTGCAGGGCATATGATGGAAGCAGCGGTTGCTTATTATCTGGGAACAGGAAAAACAAAATTTCTTGATATTATGAAAAAGAATGCTGATTTAATCTGTGAGACCTTTGGACAGGAAGAAGGAAAAGTGAAAGGCTATCCGGGACATCAGGAAGTGGAAATTGGTTTAATCAAGCTCTACCATGTGACAGGAGAAAGAAAGTATCTGGATATGGCAAAATACTTTATTGACATTCGAGGTGTGGGAGAAAATTATTTTCTGAAAGAGATGAAATCAGACGATTATCATCTTATATTTCCAGAGTTTGCTAACTATGACCCCTCATATTCACAATCCCATATGCCTGTCAGGGAGCAGGAGAGTGCAGAAGGGCATGCTGTTCGGGCAGTTTATATGTATACGGCTATGGCTGAGCTTGCTTATGAGTATCAAGATGAGGAGTTGATGAAAGCATGTAAGAATCTATGGAATAACATTGTTGAAAAACGGATGTATATTACTGGTGGCATTGGATCATCCGGTATATTGGAGCGATTTACGGTAGATTATGATTTGCCCAATGATTATTGTTACTGTGAGTCTTGTGCCTCAATTGGCTTGGCTATGTTTGCCCTTAGAATGGCAAACATTACGAAAGAGGCACAATATATTGATGTCCTTGAGAGGGCACTTTACAATACTGTATTGGCAGGCGTTGCCCTTGATGGGAAAAGCTTTTTCTATGTAAATCCTCTTGAGGTTCGGCCGGAAACCTGCAAAGACAGGACGTCAAAAGAACATGTTAAACCGATTCGGCAAAAATGGTTTGGAGTTGCATGTTGTCCCCCAAATATCGCAAGAACTTTGGCATCCCTGGGACAGTATATTTATGGGAAATCAGAAAATACTCTTTATATTAACTTATTTATTTCGAATCAGGCCAAGATTGAACTAGGGGAAGATGAGATAGAGGTGAGGATAGACTCGGATTTCCCTGCAAAGAATCATTTTAAGATTGCTTTCTCTAAGATTGCAAAAGAAATCAAGGTGGGAATAAGAATACCAGGTTATGGAGAAGAATATACGGGGTTGATTAATGGAAAAAGCGTTGCCTACACAGTAGAAAAAGGATATGCGGTTTTCATGGTAGGAGAGGATACAGAAATAGAAATTTCCTTTAAAGCGCCAGCGAAATATGTGGGAACAAATCCCAAAGTCAGCACGAATAATGGAAAGGTGGCATTGGTGCGGGGACCTCAGGTCTATTGTCTGGAAGAGGTGGACAATGGAGATGGATTGGCAGGGATTTATGTGGATACTAAGACTTTGCCGAAGGAAATACAGTCAGAGAAGCTGGGGGGCTCTATCTTCCTGGAGCTGCAGGGCAAGCGAATCGATGAAGAAGATTGGCCAAAGAATCAATTGTATGCAGCGCGAGAGATTACCTATAAAGATGTTACGATAAAAGCAGTACCATATTCCTACTGGAATAATAGAGGAATTGGAGAAATGACGGTATGGATGAATAATCAAATATAAAGAGGGATAGTCTGATATAATAACTATATCAGGCTATTTTTATGCTATAAAAGGAGGAAGCTCTAAGGAGGGTTTAATATGCATCCATTAACAAAAATAATAAAAGAAGATATGAAACCGGCATTAGGGGTAACAGAACCAGGAGCCATTGCTTTTGCTGTGGCAAAAGCCAAATCTTATACAAAAGGCGAAGTGAATCAGGTAGAAGTTACCTTGAGCAGCGGAATTTACAAAAATGCTTTTACTTGTGGGATACCAAACACAAAAGAGGTGGGGAATTCTTATGCTGCGGCTCTTGGAGCAGTGGCAGCAGACTGTGAAAAAGGCTTAGAAGCATTAGAAGAAATCACAGAAGAAGATAACCAGAAAGCAAAAGTGCTGTTGGAATCCGGGAAAATCACGGTGAGGAGAGGTGAAATCACCAGCCGTATCAGCATTAAGGCAAGAGTTCAAGCTGGTAAGGATGAGGCAGTCGTAACCATAAAGGATTCTCATATCAATATTACGAAGATTACCCAAAATGGCAAAACACTTTTTGAAAAGGCAGAGGAGAACGAGGCGGAGATTTCAGCGCCACTTATTCACCAGTATACATTGGAGGAGCTTTATCGATATGCTGTGGAAGTAGACGTGGAAGAGCTTCAATTTATTAAGGAAGCATTCCAGGTGAATCTGGAATTGTTTCAGGAAGCCCTCAAGATGGAGAGGTCTGTTTTTACAAAGCATCTCCTTAAGGAAAACGGAAATCAGATATTCTCTAAAGATGAACGGAAAAGTGCATCCTTACTATGTAATGGGGCGATAGAAGCAAGGGTATTGGGACTGAATAAGCCGGCAATGAGTATTACAGGTTCCGGAGCTCATGGCATAATTGCCACCCTGCCCTTGTATGCATCTTACAAAGTCTGTAAATACGAAGAGGAGAAGCTTCTTCGGGCAACCGCATTAAGCTGCTTGATTTGCATGTATATCAAAGAATATTCTGGAAAGCTGTCTGCTTTTTGTGGTTGTGCAATCGCAGCAGGCACAGGGATGGCCTGCGGACTGGTTCTCCTCCGTGGGGGTGGAACAAGGGAAATGACAGACACAATTAACAATATGGCAGGAAGCATAACGGGGATGATTTGTGATGGTGGAAATCAAGGATGTACGATGAAGGGTGTGATTGCGGTAGACGGTGCAATGCGCTCTGTGGATTTTGCCATGGAGCATGCTGCAGTAGGGGGAATTCATGGAATAAACGGAGACACGCCAGAGGAAACCATGAGAAATATGGGAAGAATAGCATCTCCTGGGATGGAGCAGACTGAGGAAATAATTATACGTATAATGGAAGAGAAAAAGATTTGAATTGTCTGTCTTTTTGGAAAATTCAATGCTATAATTAGAAAAAAATACAAGTGAGGAAGGAACATGAGGAAACCGGTTCTATCACTAATATGTTTTATTGGAATTGTAACAGGGGTATTTGTTTTTGTTTTCATTCTGGGGAGCTTTCCGGAGGAAGAGGTAAGAGGTCAAGACGGAGTAATCAATCTGGAAGAGCTGGATTTGAATACAAAGGTGGCAAGGAGTACATCATGGAATCACTATCCCCGACAGCTTTTAAAACCGGAAGAAATAGAAAAGGGAAAAACAGGTGAGGTCAAAGGGAATTATGGGACTTTTGCCATGACCATTCAATTACCAGATACGAAATCCTATATTATTGAGTTTAATAGTGTTGAGTTTGCCACGATTGTATATATGGATGGGAAGAAAGTGGAAGAGGTTGGGAAGGTCAGTACCAGGGAAAGTGAATACAAAGCGGGAAGAAAGTATTGCTATTACGTAATGGAAGAGGGAACCAGAGAGGTGGATATTACATTACAGTATGCAAATTTCCGCTCGGAAAGAAGTGATGTACCAATTATACTTGTGGGTCTGCCTGAGCTTATGTTTCGGCAGCAGGCTCATAAGGACTTTTTGCGGTTTACTATCTTGGCAGTATACCTTGCAGGATTTATTCTTTTTTCGGGATTGTATCTATTTAATAGTAGAAATAAAGAAAGTAAATACTTTGCTCTGATTTGCTTGTTACTGGCAGTTCGGGAGTTTTTCATTCAAGAGCAGTTCATTTTTATGATTCGGCCAGATACGTCATTAGACACGATTTTTATGATACAGTTTGTCTTTATTGGACTATTGGTGTTTCTTTTGTTTGCTTTTATCACCTCTCTTTTTCCGGGAATTATTCAGAAAAAATGGGGGAGGAGATTTAATATTGCTACATGGAGCTTTATTATTCTGTCTGTAATTACGATGGGCAGGATTTCAACTCTTGTAACGGCTCTGTATCTTTTGATTGGAGTGGTAATGATTACATTTCTTTTCATCAGAATGCTGGGAATGGTAAGGAGTTTACTGCCCAGTCAATTGGTTTCGACCATGGGATTAACACTTCTCTATGTATCACTATTTAACGACATGCTGCATCATATGCAGGTACCAATAGGCTTTGTAGGCCGCGTTGGATTATTACAACGAACAATGATTCTATTCGTGTTTTTACAAATGACGGCCTTGTTCCTGCAGTCTATGGAGGTGGAGCGTCAGTTAAGTGAAACCAGAGAAAAGGAAGCGGCTCTTGCAGCAAAGAATGAGACACTGCAGCAGGTGGATCGACAAAGAGTACAGTTTTTGTCAGGTATTTCCCATGAATTAAAAACACCTCTTACGATTCTGTCCAATTATGCACAGCTCACAAAAGAATATGCCAAAGGGAAAACAGAGCCAGACGAGTATACGGAACACAAGATGCTGCTTATTACGTCAGAGGCGGAGAGGATGGCAGTAATGGTAGATCAGGTTTTAGATATTGCCAGAATCGAAGAAGGCCGCATGAATTATGAGTGGAGAAAGACGGATGTGATTGCTTTGATCCGTGAAATGGTAGATGTTTATTATCCCGTTTTGAATAAGAACCATAATAAGATGGAGATGAATTTTCACGAGCCGGTACCCCAAATTATTGCAGATGAAAAAAGATTAAAGCAGGTATTGATTAACTTGATTAATAATGCAGTACGATTTACGAAAAATGGAAAGGTTTCTATATCGGTGTACCAACAAGGAAAAGAAATTGTCATCGCAATTAAAGATACAGGAGTCGGCATGACAGAGGAACAAATAAAAACAATCTTTCAGCGTTATACTACCAGTAAGGATGCAAATGACAAAAGAACAGGAACAGGACTTGGATTGTATATTGTCTATTCCATTGTACAGGCGCATAATGGAAGGATTGAGGTAGAGAGTGAAGTAGGAAAAGGAAGTACCTTTACAATATATTTACCGAAGGAGGGGAATGGAAGTGGAAAAGAAGCTGGCGCTATTAATTGAGGATGAGACGGATGTAATGCTGTCCAATCAGGAATACCTTATATTGAAGGGAATGGAGGTTGAGGTTGCTGAAAATCTACAGGATGCAGAAGTGATTCTGAAAGAAAAGCAGCCAGATGTTATTATTCTGGATGTAATGCTTCCAGATGGAAATGGCTTTGAGTTCATTCAAGAAATCCGAAAAACGACAGGAGCTCCTGTTTTATTTTTAAGCTGCTTAAGTGAGACGAAGGATATTGTGAATGGCTTGGAATTAGGAGGCAGCGACTATATTACAAAGCCTTATAAGCTAGAGGAGCTATATGCTAGAATTGTGGCGAATATCTGCAGAAGAGAGGAGGTTATCCGGTCAGAAAAGGAGGTTACAATCGGCAATATCCGCATGAATCAGGAGACAAACAGAGCCTATGTAGATGGAAATGATGCAGGATTAAAGCCTATGGAGTTTTTTCTGCTGCTTTATATGGCGAAACATAAGGATTGTATTATTTCAGGGAAGGATCTTTACCAGGCGGTGTGGGGAAGAAGTGACAATGATGATACAAGGACTGTCCGGGTACACATTCATGAAATTAGAAAAAAGCTGAATATGGTAAAAGAAAATTATCCCGAGCAATATCCCTATTTGGAAACGGTATTTGGAAAAGGGTATCGTTTGCTGACGGGGCCTGGGGAAAATATTAAAAAACATTAACAAGTTAAATGACTCTTCTATTCTATGATATTCTTAAGATAAATAAGGATATGGAGGACATAGATATGAAGAAAAAAGGAAGTGTATTTTTTATATTATTATGTATTGCTGTTTTAGTATTTACAGGATGTAGTACAACAAAATCGGTATATTCAAACGCCGATAAGGAGAACAAAGGGGAAGGGAAAGCTGAAAATGGAAAAGCTTATACAGAACATGGCTTCAAGGTAAGCGAGAGTATCGTGAAGTGGTCTGCAACAGATGCTATGCCTGTTCCCAAAGATCAGGATATCGTTTTCTCTTTTAATAATACCATTGATGGTACGGTAATAATTAAGGCTGATAATAAGGATGTCCTAGTGCTGAATGTAAAGTATACAGTAGATGAGGATGTAAAGGGACAAGTAAAGCTGGTGGTCAAAGATGAGGAGGGAAATGAATATACTCATGAGACTGAAAAGGAGTTTGCATTTGCCAAAGAGGGAGAAAACTCAATTTCTGCAATGGTTAAGACAAAAGGAGCAGTCGAAGGGAAGTATGATTTTTCCCTTTATATCAATGATGATCTTGCCTTAGAAGCAAGCTATACACATAAGGAATAGTGGGATCTTGAAAGGGGGAAAGAACCATGAAAAGAAAAGTAGCTTTATGGATTATGGTGTTCATGATGATGAGCCTCTCAGGCTGTGCCCTTGGAAAAACTGCCCAGCATGCCAAGGCCATTGAGGCCTCTTTCCAACAAATAACGGAGGAGACATCCAGCTTTTGTCATTTTAAGTGTGAAGATTTAGGAAAGCAGGTAAAAGAGGCGGCAAAGAAGACGAAGAAAAGCAAGAAGGATAGTGCATCCTATCAGCTTACAACGATGGTTCCAGATGTGTCTGCAGTTAAGGTGGAACAACTAAAAATTGAGGTTCCCAAAATTGATATTAAAACGACAACTCTGGAAGAGTATGAGAAGGAATACACCAAGCAGGCCGAAGAACAACTTCAGGAGATGATTACAAAGGATCAGGATATAAAATGGAAGAAAGTTCCGGTTCAAGTCACTTTAAGTAAAAAGGACAAGAAGTGGGAGGCAACGATTGATTCGGTACAAAAGGAGACTCTTGCGGGCAGTGCGAATCTTACCGTCAATACAACCGCAATGGGATTGTTGAATGAAGATTCGGAGTATAAACGTCTGCAGATTGCACATAATATGGAGGAGTATCTTACAAAAGCTTTTTCAGAAGAGGATTACCGTTCAAAGGTTGAGGTGGAAGATATTACAAAGGAGTCAGCAGGGTATAAGGTGAAAATCAAGTATCCTGACCCGGAGGAAATTTATTCCAGTATCATGAAAGAATACTATGAGGGATATAAAGCGAAAGGACAGGTACTTTATAGTCCGCTCAACAGCTCTTCTTCAGCGAATACATTTTCATCTAAGATGAAAGATAAGATTGGTGATGTGAAAGAGAAAAAGACAACAACTTTTACTGTGGGAGAGGATTTAAAAGGAGGAAAAGACTTAGAAGAACTGTATACAGAACATGTGGGAATAAAGAAGAAGCTGGTAGATGATACGATTGCAAAAATCAACAAGGAATGTGTGATTCCGGAACTTGGATTGCCAGCCACATCTGTATTACAAGGAGCAAACCAAGGACAAAGTATTTTAGTAAAGAGTTCTGCAGATGTATCGGATAAATATTTAACCTTCCATCAGATTAACAGTGATGTTAATGAAGAAGGCACCCTTGTACTATCTGCGTTTGTAAAGAAGGGAGAAGAGCTTACCATTTATTTGCCGGCAGGTAATTATAAGTTGATTCAAGGCTACGGTGATAAGTGGTACGGTGAACCAAGAGCCTTTGGTCCCAGTGGCAGATATCAAGTATCCAGTCAGGTTCTGAGTGTTCAGCCTAATTATACCTATACCTTGACTTTATATGGTGTGGCAGATGGAAATATGCCTACGAAGGGGATTGATTTTCCGTATTAGACATAACTTAGCAAGAAATATCGGGTATGACTCCAATAAAAGGAATAAGATAGACAAGAACAGACACACAGGAGGGACTTAAAATGGATTGGATGGAGGGAATCAGAGAAGCAATAAATTATATTGAAGACAATATCACGACAGAAATTACCATGGAAGAAATTGCAAAGAAAGCATGTATTTCACCCTTTTATTTTCAAAAAGGTTTTGCAATGCTATGTGGATTTACTGTTGGTGAATACATCAGATACCGCAGACTTGCACTTGCCGGCAGCGAGCTTGTGGCAACAGACCAAAAGATTATTGATATTGCTCTCAAATATGGTTATGATTCACCGGATAGTTTTACAAAAGCCTTCACACGATTTCATGGAACAACCCCAACTGCTGTTCGTAAGGATGGAGAGACAATTAAGTCCTTTGTCCCACTAAAAATCAAATTCACTTTAGATGGAGGTTATTCGATGGATTATAAGATTGTCAACAAGGATGCATTTACTGTTATAGGAGTATCAAAAACATTTTTGTATGAAAATGCAAAGGAAGAAATCCCGACTTTTTGGACAGAGCATCATCAAGCAGGCAGAGGGAATGTGGTAGCCGGAATGTATGGAATCAATCTGGACGACAGTATGGAAGGAATTGAGTTTGAATACTTAATTGCAGATAACTATGAAGCACAAAAAGATATTCCGGAAGGCTATATCACAAAAGTGATTCCACAGTATACATGGGCAGTGTTTTCCTGCAAAGGAGCAATGCCAAATGCGTTGCAGGATACCAACAGGAAAATTTTTGAGGAGTGGCTTCCCAACTGTAAGGATTATGAGATTGCGGCTGGATGCTGTATTGAGATGTATGAGGATCCGTCCCAATATCCAAAGGGGACATTGGATGAAGATTATTACTCTGAAATGTGGATTCCAGTTAAGAAGAAGTAGGTGTAATATAACAATAATGATTAAAAAGGGCGGTACGCCCTTTTTTACTTTCTTTATTCTTATGAAATCATTATTGACGAGAGAAAGTGCTTTTGATATAATCAGTTTGTATCCCGAGTAAGGGATTTAGAAATAACAAGGCGCAGTAGCCAAGTGGTAAGGCATGGGTCTGCAACACCCTGATCACGAGTTCAAATCTCGTCTGTGCCTCTCGAAGGTAAATTGTATAGAAGTGGAAAGTAATGTAGATACAGATGATAAGTTTGTATCTATTTTGTTGTCCTGCTTTAAGGAAAACAATAAAAATTTATTTTTGTGATACAAAACCAGAAAACAGAATCGCACTTCAATATACGGGAGGAAAATTTGCGAACAAGTCTTTTCATTTGTGATAAGTAGTGATACCATACAATTATGATTTTGAAAATGAACGATTTAACGATAAGAATTGAATATCGAAAGATTAAAAATATTAATTTCTATGTAAGAGATGGACAAGAAATTCTTGTGACGGCGCCGAAGGGCATAAAGAGAAAAGAGCTGGAGCAGATTATTTCTGAGAAAGAGGAATGGATACGAAGAGCACTTTCTAAGTCTGGGAAAAAAGAAATGCCAAAAGACATTGGTGAAGAGCAAGTCCGTGTTTTAAAAGAGAACACCATGCACTTTGTTAAATATTGGGAACCAATTATGGGAGTACATGCTACGGGTTGGAGTTTTCGGAATATGAAGACAAGATGGGGAAGCTGCACAGTCAGCAGTGGAAAAATTCGTATTAATACACGGCTTTCTTTATACCCGTTAGAATGCTTGGAGCTAATTGTGGTGCATGAACTTTGTCATTTGATTGAGCCAAGTCATAATGAGCGTTTTAAGGCATATATGACAAAGTTTTTGCCGGACTGGAAAAAAAGAAATCAATTATTAAAAACATATGGATAAAGGATGGGAGAGAAAATGAGCAAAGTATTGGTGGCACCAGGGAAGTATATTCAAGGAGCAGGAGAGCTAAAGAATCTTGGAGAGCATATTATTAACTACGGGAAAAAGGCCTTAGTCATTGTTTCAAAAAATGGAAAAGAAAGATTGAAAAGCTCTTTAGAGGAAATCGATCAGACTGCTGTTGAGCTAAGATTTGAGCTGTTTTGTGGAGAGTGCACCGTAGAGGAAGTGAAGCGTTTAACGGAAATTGTGAAGGAAGAAAACTGTGAAGTGATTGTTGGAATCGGTGGTGGAAAGATTCTGGATACTGGAAAAGCGATTGCCCATTATCTGAAAAAGCCAGTGATTCTTTGTCCTACAACGGCATCTACGAACGCACCTTGCAGTCCGGTTTCTGTTTTGTATACGACAGAGGGGAAATTTGCGGAATACTTGTCTTTGCCTATGAATCCAAACCTTATTCTGGTAGATACGGAAGAGATTGTGAAGGCTCCGATTCGTTTGAGTGTAGCAGGTATGGGAGAAGTTCTTGCAACTTATTATGAGGGGAAAGCCAGAAAAAACGGGATGACAGAAGCGGCATATGCCATGGCAGAGCAAGGTTATAAGATATTGATAGAAGAAGGTGTAAAAGCAAGAATTGCTTTAGAAGAAGGGGTTTGCACAAAGGCAGTTGACAAGGTGATTGAAGCCAATACCCTTTTATCTGGGATGGGATTTGTGAGTGATGAGACTTCTGGAGCTCATGCTATTTATAATGGTTTTACGATGCTGGATGACAGTCGTAAATCCTATCATGGAGAGAAGCTTGCTTTTAGCACAATTGTCTGGTTGGTTTTAGAAAATGCTCCTGAGGAAGAAATTGGTGAGGTGGTGGAGTTTTGTCTGGAAGTTGGCCTGCCAGTAACCTTATCTGATTTAGGAATGAAAAGAATTACAGATGAAAAAATCGAGATGATAGCAGAAGCAGCAAAGGGAGACAACGAGGCTCTTGGGGCAGGTACGAAGGATATTGTTGCAGCGATAAAGGCGGCAGATGGAATCGGCCGGTATTTTAAAGGATAAGGAGGAAGAAAAATGGATGCAAACAGAGTGAAACGAAATGAATTGTTAGCAAAAAAGGTGATCAAAAACTTAGAGAGCCGAAATATGGAAGGGTATTATGCAAAGACTTGTGAGGAGGCACTGGAAAAGGCGCTATCTCTTATTCCAAAGGGAAGTTCAATTGGATGGGGAGGCTCAGCCTCAGCAAAAGAAATTGGCCTTACCGAGGCGATTATAAATGGCGAGTATGAGGTACATAATAGAGAGACAGCAAAGGATGGAGAAGAAAAAGGAAGAATAGAGCGGGAGATTTTCAGCTGTGATTACTTCTTTTGTGGAACCAATGCAATGACGGAAGGCGGAGAGCTGGTAAATATTGATGGATATGGAAACCGTGTGGCGGCTCTGATTTATGGCCCTAAGAATGTAGTTTTAATTGTTGGAATGAACAAAGTCTGTAAGGACTTGGAGAGTGCGATGAAGCGTGCTAGAAATGAAGCGGCGCCAATTAATGCTCAGAGATTTTCCCTCAATACTCCCTGTAATAAGGAGGGAAGCTGTTATGATTGTAAGGTGGAGGATACCATTTGCTGCCAGTTTGTGATTACAAGATATTCTAAGATAAAGAATCGTATTAAGGTTATTCTGGTAGATGATTTTTTGGGATTCTAAAAGATTAAAAATGACCGAAGAGCCACTTATGTGGATTTTCGGTCATTTTTATCCTCTTCTTTATCATGCATTATGGAGTAAACTTCTTCTATGATGTGATTGGTAAATACCTTGGCATGCTCCAAATCCAAGCTATCAGGATGGGTCAGGGCTTGATCAAATCGGCTTAATAAATTGCGTAGTTCCTCACAGTTTTGACAATCCTCTTTTTCCAGACATTCCTCATATTTTTTTCGAAAGGATTGAGGAAATTTGCCTTGGCATATGAAAGCACCTAAATAGTTATTATCGCTTTCAATCCATGCACTTACAGTTTGGGATATATTGTCGCAATAGCTTTCTATGTCACCCATGCCACAGGTGGCAAAAAGGGCAATGTCTTTTCCGCTGAGTGAGCTTAAGAAATCGGTTACTGCCATGCGGCAGGTTCCGTGATGAACACCGAATCCTATAAAATAAGTTTTTGCTTCAGGAATCGGCTTGTCTATGTCAAAATCAATTAAGTCTTTTGAGTTACCAGGTAGTGTTGAAAAAATTGTGGCCGCTATTTTCTTAGTATTTCCAGACATGCTTTGATAAAGTACTAAATAGTCTAACAAATAGGTGCCTCCTTTACTTCTTTAAAAACAATATATAGGCAACATTTGTAAAGTTCAATTAACTAGTGATTAAAGGATATTAAATTTACATAAACTGGATTCTGATAAACAAAAATGGTATACTGAGAAAATAGATTATGGGAAAGTGGGGATGGGATTTGAGTAAGAAATATAGAAGAGGAAGAAGAAAAGAAAAGAAAGGTGGCGGGCTTCTATCAACGTTGATTTTGATTGTTGCCATTGCGATTTTTTTATTTGCGGGATTTCAGTTGTTTACAATTTTAAAGGGATATTTTGACGGGAAAAAGGAGTATGATGATGTACGGGATCTTGTCATTAAAAAAAGTGATAAGGTTGAGAAGGATGAGGAAATTGAAAGTGACAAATTTGTAGTCGATTTTGATGAGTTGTCAAAAATGAATCCAGATACAATAGGCTGGATTCGGTTTCATCCGGAACCGGCAAACATAAGCTATCCAATTGTGCAAACGGATAATAATGACACCTATCTTCACAAGACGTTTTCAGCCAGTGACAATAGTGTGGGTGCAATCTTTTTAAATGCATATAACAACAGCAATTTGGAAGATCATAATTCTATTATTTATGGACACTACATGAATGACAAGTCTATGTTTCACAATTTATGGGAATATGAAAGTGAAGATTTTTGGAAGGCAAATCCGAATTTCTACATTTATACACCAGATGGGCGGGTTCATACATATGCCATTTTCTCAGTGGCTAAAGTAAAAGATATGGATGATCTTTATAATGTTGTCTTTAATAATGATGATGAAGTAATGGCTCAGATTGAACATGTGAAAGGTGTTTCTTTGTATGATACAAAGGTGGAGGTAGGAACGGATCAGCCAATGATTACCTTGTCGACTTGTACAAGTGTAAGTGATAGTGAAGAGCGGTTTGTAGTGGTTGGGGTGCGAAAAGAAGTGGATTTCGTGAACAATAAGTAAAAGAGGTCTGAGTATGGAGAAGTATATATATGAGGTAGGGGATGTTGTGACTCTAAAGAAACAGCATCCTTGTGGAAGTAAAGAATGGGAGATTTTAAGAGTTGGGGCAGATTTCCGGCTGAAATGTATGGGGTGTGCACATCAAATTATGATTCCCAGGAAGCTTGTGGAAAAAAACACAAGGGATTTGCGTAAAAAAGCTTGAAAATGAGCTTGGAATATGATAAAGTATTACTCTGTGATACAAGATGATCCGCAGGCAAATGTCTGCGGACTATCCTTGCTCTTCCGCAAGAGAAGGGCCAACAAGACCAAAAGGAGGTGCGATAACATGAACAAGTATGAATTAACTGTTGTTGTCAGCGCAAAAATCGAAGATGAAGAAAGAGCTGCCGTAATCGAAAAGGTAAAAGCCTTAATCGAACGTTTCGAAGGTAAGATTTCTGACATTGATGAATGGGGTAAGAAGAGATTAGCTTACGAAATTCAGAAGATGAACGAAGGATTTTACTACTTTATCCATTTCGAATCTGATGCTACAACACCTCATGAAGTGGAGCAAAGAATCCGCATCATGGATAATGTAATCAGATATTTATGCGTAAGACAAGATGCATAAGGAAGATGAGGTAAAACTATGAACAAAGTAATTTTGATGGGACGTTTAACAAGAGATCCAGAGGTAAGATACTCTCAGGGTGATAATCCTGTTGCTGTTGCAAACTTTAGTTTAGCTGTAGATCGTAGATTTAAGAGAGACAATGAGCCAACTGCAGATTTTATTAACTGTGTTGCTTTTGGTAAGCAAGGTGAATTCGCGGAGAAATATCTTCGTAAAGGAACAAAGATGGTAGTTACTGGCCGTATTCAGACAAGAAACTACACAAATAGAGATGATGTAAAAGTCTATGTTACAGAAGTCGTTGTTGAAGAATTTGAATTTGCGGAAAGCAAAGCGGTAAGCGATGCTAACACAAGCATAGGAAGCACAAGCCCATCTCCAGAGCCTAAGGCAGATGCCGGTGACGGATTCATGAATATTCCAGATGGAATTGATGAGGAATTACCATTTAATTAATTTGAATGTAGGAGGAAACCAGCGATGGCTTACGAAAGAGGTAATAGATCAGAAGGCGGCTTCAAAAGAAGAGGCGGCGGACGCAGAAGAAAAAAAGTATGCGTATTCTGTGGAAAAGAAAATAACGAAATCGATTACAAAGATGTAGCAAAATTAAGAAAATACATCTCTGAAAGAGGAAAAATTCTTCCAAGAAGAATCACAGGAAACTGTGCAAAGCATCAGAGAGCGCTTACAGTTGCTATTAAGAGAGCTAGACATATTGCATTAATGCCATATGTACAAGAATAAGATATGAGTGAGAGCCGTCATTACTTCCGAGTAATGGCGGTTTTTTGGCTCTATGTCAAGTGTTGGGGTGGGATGCTAACGCATCCTGCTCTGGCTCAGGCATAGAGCCGTTTTTAATGTTTCATGGGCATATGCCTATTTTTAGATACACAAATAAAACCTACCACCAAATGTGATTAAATCTTAGTCACAATGTAATATTCGGTTGCGAAATCGTTCAAAGTTACGGAAGCC
>NZ_JAMXOD010000031.1 GCF_024721305.1 Aequitasia blattaphilus
CACTGCAGGAGCTATCCTTGGAAAAACTCAAGGCCTATGGTGTGGATGGAAAGGCTCTTACAGGCAGCTTTGCATGGAAGAGTGCTGAAACAGTGGTTTCAAAAGGAGGAAAATATACAGCAGTCTTTACTCCTAATGATAAGAATTACAAATCAGTAAACTTTGAAGTGCAGGTAAATTTAGACTCTACCAAGGTGGAAGATAATACTAAGCCAACTGATAGCCAGAAAGGTAATGAGACCTCTAAAAAAGCTCCAAGCCCGAATACTGCAGATGATTCCAACCTATTTTTATATCTGACTCTCCTTCTGACAGGACTTCTTGGAATCCTGGGAAGCAAGAAGTTAGATATCCACAGGTAATTGCAGTACAAAGTACAAAAAAGAAGAAGTGAGGAGAGGAAAATGAAAATGAAGAAAAAATGGTTGGGTACATTCCTAGGAATCTGCCTGGCAGTAACCATGATGCCAACGGTGGCACTTGCAGAGGATACAACAGCTAAAATAAGCAGCGGAACAGCTGGATAGAAATAACAGGAACATCTCTTGAACTTATTGGAGTTACAGAGGGAAATGATGTAAAGGTATATCAGACTGGAGATGGAACAACAACTACTGATTCGGATATTCAGACCATTGATATTACCCAGGGAGTAAAACCGGATGGAGTAAAGGGGATAAGGTGTACCACCCAGAGCCAGAATGATGGCAAGCTAACAGGGGTAGATGATACGATGGAATATAAGCTTTCCACAGAACAGAGTTGGGTTTCGGTAGTACAAGGAGCAACTCAAGTGACGGGACTCATAAAGGGCAGCTATGATGTTCGTATCAAAGCCAGTGGAACCACTCTGGCATCAGAGGCAGAAAGTGTATTGGTGGGAGAACATACTTGTACATCTGATGGAAAGTGGAATCATAATAACACCCACCATTGGACTCATAGTGCTTGTGGTGCAGAGCTCGATAAAGCAGCTCATACCATGGGGAAATGGATTATTGACAAGGAAGCAACAGAGAAGGAAAAGGGTAGTAAGCACAGAAGCTGTGAGGTGTGTGGATTGGAAGAGAAGGCAGAAATCCCAGTGATTATTCCCGATCCGAAGCCAACTCCAACTCCTACACCAACGCCTACGCCAACTCCAGAACCGAGTCCCAGTCCAACACCGGATTCCAAACAAGTGAAGAGTGGAGCCAGTGCTCAAACAGGAGATTCTAATCCTTTGCTTCTCTGGATTGGACTCATACTGCTTGGAGGTGGAATGATAGCAGGTGTTTTGTATATAAGGAAAAAAAGATAAGAAATTCATAAGGCTCTGTGCCAAAAAGTGAGAGAAGATGTGAAGACATCTGACTCCGGTTTGGCTACAGAGCTCTTTTTTTATCCCCATACCATCTATTAGTAAAAACTATTGATTTAGGTATTATAATTTATTAGTTTTATTTTTAACAATGCCTTATAATTTTCCTATAAGAATCACGGTGAAAAAATGGACAAAAGATAAGGAAGGAAGCAGATAATATGACGGAAATTAGTGGTAAGACAAAGATGCTGGCGGTATTAGGAAGCCCAATTTCACACAGCAATTCCCCAAGGATACATAATGGGGCATTTGAAGCCTTGGGCTTAGACTGTGTTTATTTAGCTTACGATGTAAATCAAGAACAGCTAAAGGAAGCAATTGTAGGAATGAAAGCATTAGGTGCAGCAGGTTTTAGTGTGACGATGCCTAATAAACAGGTGGTTGGTGAATACTTAGATGGATTAAGCAGGGAAGCTGCCCTGTGTGGTGCGGTAAATTGTGTCTGTAACGAAAACGGAAAACTAATTGGATACAATACGGATGGTGTGGGATTTATAGATACACTACGGGAGAATGAAGTGAAAATTGAAGGGGCGAAAATGACCTTAATCGGAACGGGAGGTGCCAGCTCTTCAATTTGCACCCAGGCAGCCCTTGATGGAATGAAAGAAGTCACAATTTTTGGAATTAAGGATCCAACATTTGAAAGTGGTTTAAAACTGGCGGAACGAATTAATAGCGAAACAGAATGTCATGTTGAGGTGTTTGAGCTGTCCGAAGAAGAATTACTGCGGAAGCACATAGAAGAGAGTTCAATTTTAGCCAATGCAACTCCGGTAGGAATGGGCAAGATGGTAGGAATGTCTCCCATTAAGGATGAAAGCATGCTGCGAAAAGATTTAGTGGTTATGGATGTGATTTACAATCCGGAGAAGTCTCGGTTGTTAGAGATGGCAGAAGAACAGGGCTGTAAGATTATTAATGGAAAAAATATGCTGATGTATCAAGGAGCGAAAAGCTTTGAAATCTGGACGGGACAGAAGATGCCCCTTGAGGTAGTGAGACCAATAATCGGTTAGAAAATAAAAGGATCAAAAAAGGAGAAAAAATTATGAAGACAGTAAATGTAGCAGTAATCGGTTGTGGATTTGCAGGAAACTTCCACTCAAATGCATGGACAAAGGTGAATTTTATCAATGTGAACTTAAGAGCAACCGTAGACAGCCAGCTTGAGCGGGCAGAAGCACTGAAGGAAAAATGGGACTATGACTATGCAACGGCAGATTATGAAGAGGTATTAAAGGATCCGGAGGTGGATGTAATTGACATCACCTTACCACCCTTTCTTCATTTGCCTTTTGCATATCGTGCAATGGCGGCAGGTAAGCATGTAATCTGCGACAAACCTTTGACGGGATATTTTGGTGAAGAAGGGGATCAGACACCAGTTGGAGACAAGGTGCCAAAGGCAAAAATGTATGAAAGCATTTTGAAAGAGCTTCAAGAAGCAAAGGATAAGATTGGCAGTAGTGACAAGCTGTTTATGTATGCAGAGAATTATATCTATTCTCCGGCTATTGTAAAAGCAGCGGAAATCCTTCGTAAGAAAAAAAGCAGAGTCATTTATATGAACGCAGAATGCAGCGTACATGGTTCAACCTCACCTCTTTCAAAAGATTGGAACATGGTTGGGGGCGGCAGTATTATGCGTTTGGGTTCCCATCCAATTGCAGGGGTGCTCTACTTAAAGCAAGTTGAGGCAGAAGTGCGTGGATATGAGATTAAGCCGGTTTCAGTGGTAGCAGATACTGGTCGAATCGTCGCAAACTTTCCAGAAGAAGAGAAAAAGCACATTCTTAGCAAATTCAATGATGTCGAGGATTTTGGACATGTGACAATTACCTTTTCGGATGGAACAAAAGCTGTTGTACTAAGCTCTGAGCACTATATGGGTGGAATCCAGAATCACATCAATGTCATTACCAATGATGGCGTATTGGAATGTCTGATGACACCTCCAAACAACATGAAGAGCTTCTTTATGGATGATGAAAATTTAGAGGACGTTTATATATCCGAGAATCTGCAGTGCAAAACTGGCTGGAATAGTGTATTTGTTGCAGAAGAAACTTTGCGTGGATATACAGCAGAGCTTCAGGCATTTGCAGAGGATATTGTGGAAGATCGTATACCGGAGTCTGGAATTGATATCGCAATTGAAACAACAAAGATTATGTATGCTGCTTATCTGTCAGCGGATGAGGGAAGAAGAGTAGATTTATAACAAAAAGGAAAGCAAAATGGTTAAAATACGTGATATAGAAATTGGAAATGGAATTCCTAAGATTTGTGTGCCCATTGTTGGAAAAACAGAAGCTGAGATTTTGGAAATGGCAGAGGAAATCGTAAAAGTTGGAGCAGACATAGTGGAGTGGAGGGGAGACTGGTATCAAGACATTATGTCCTGGGATGCAGTGAACGGTACCGCTAAGAAGCTGCGAAAGATATTAGGGAATATCCCACTTCTGTTTACTTTTCGCAGAGAGGCAGAAGGTGGAGAAAAGGAGATTGAGCCACAGCTGTATTGTGAACTGATTCAAAAAATTGCTGCTACAGGTTTTGTGGATTTAGTAGACATTGAGCTGTTTACTGGAGACAAAATGGTTTGCGACATAATTGATAAAGTGCATCAAAATGGAGTAAAGGTAATTGTCTCAAATCATGACTTTCATCAAACTCCAGAGGTGGAAGAGATTGTCTTGCGTTTGGTGAAAATGAGAGAACTGGGAGCAGATATTCCGAAGATCGCAGTGATGCCAAATGTGAAAAAAGATGTTTTGACACTGCTCACTGCCACAGAGATGGCTTCGGCAGCATTAAACTGTCCAGTCATTACAATGTCTATGGGAAGTGCAGGTGCAATCAGCCGTTTGGCTGGTGAAGTATTTGGTTCTGCCTTGACATTTGGAACGGTAGGAAAGTCATCTGCACCAGGACAGATAGAAGTAGGTGACTTGAGAACGGTACTGAACATAATTCATAAGCAACTATAAGAATAAGAGAGTCTATGACAGAAATGTTGTAGGCTCTTTTGGCTATTGTGCTCTGCCACTTAGGGGCTAAAAATAACCACTTACCATTTCCATATTTACAAAATGAGCTTGATATGATTAGATAGACATGCAAGGGGGAATGAGATGAAAATACGTATTGACATAGATGAAACGCGAACGGAAGAAGAAATAATTATACGTGGGAAATCCTTTGATGAAAAGCTTATGCGTATGCAGAAGATGATTGCCAATCTCTACGAAAAAGATGAGAAAATAGTTCTCTATAAAGGAGATACAACTTACTATATACCGGTAGGAGATATTCTCTTTTTTGAGACAGAAGGAGCTTCAATTTATGCCCACACAATTGCAGAAGTTTATCACACCAAATATAGGTTGTATGAATTAGAAGGACTGCTCTCCGGGGACTTTATGCGTGTATCCAAGGCCACTATTTTAAATCTTGCGAAGGTTTACTCTGTGACGAAAACATTAACGTCTTCGGGAACGGCAGAGTTTAAAGGCACTCATAAGCAGACGTATATATCAAGATATTATTTTAAAGCATTACAACAGAGATTAGAAGAGATGAGGAGATAAGATGATGAAAAAAGAAAGAGTTTTTTGGGGTGTATTTTTAATTTTAGCAGCAGTGATTATGATCTGTGGAAAGATGGATATTTTACCTGATTTTGGAATGTTTAAGATAACGATAGGAATTCTGCTGGTGGCAAGTTTTGTACATTGTATTATGCACAGAAGCCTTTCAGGATTGCTGTTTACGATTGCGTTTCTATGCATTTTATTTAGCAAAGAGCTGGGTCTGGAAAAAATTACACCATTTCCTGTTTTGCTGGCAGCTGTGCTTTTGAGTATCGGACTGGAATTTCTGTTTCCGAAAAAAACGAAGTACATAGAAACAAACTATGAATACCAGAATCATCATTCCACAGAATGGACTGTTGATGACAATGTGAACGATGGGGAGAGCGACCACATTGAGTATGCAACCACCTTTGGTGCCGGGGTTAAATACATCAGCAGCTCTAATTTCAAATCTGCAAGGCTAAAGGCAAGTTTTGGAGGGATGAAGGTATATTTTGATAATGCACTAATTCCCGATGGTTTGGCAACGATTCAGCTGGATGTTAAGTTTTCAGGAGTTGAGCTTTACATTCCAAAAGGCTGGAAGATAGTGAATGATGCTCGTTGTGCCTTTGGAGCCATTGACGAAAAGAATCCAAACCGTTATGATGAAAACGGACCTACCCTTCGATTTGTGGGTGAAGTAAGTTTTGCAGGAGTGGAGATTATCTACGTTTAGGAGCAACAAATGAGAGAGAAATTAACAAAAGATGATGTAAAAAAGATAAAAGAAGAAATAGAGTATCGAAAAGTTGTGGTTCGAAAACGTGAGCTTGAGGCGGTAAAAGAGGCGAGAGCTCACGGTGATTTAAGTGAAAACTTTGAATACAAAGCGGCCAAGCAGGATAAAAACCGCAACGAAAGCCGAATTCGATACCTGGAAAAGATGTTAAAGACGGCTATCATTGTCTCGGATCAATCAGAGGCAAATGAGATTGGATTAAATAAAAAGGTGGAAATTCGTTATCCAGGAGAGACCGAAACGGAAAGCTACCATCTGGTGACTAGTATCAGAGGCAACTCCATGGAAGGAAAAATCAGCATTGAATCTCCTCTCGGAAAAGCCCTTATGGGTAAAAAGGTAGGGGAAATGGCAACGGTTCAATTAGAAGATGGAAGAAGCTATGAAGTAGAAGTGGTTGGAGTGACTCAATCGGACAAAACCGAAATTGATGAAATAAGAAAGTTTTAAAATATCTTGCTATTTTTATAAATTATGGTACACTGTTTTTAGAAATAAAAATAAGGAGGAGAGATATGTTCACAATTTCTTGCTAATAATTTGAAACTACATAAGGAAGCGTTAAACCGGGAATCGGTTTCTCTTTTTTATGTGTCAAAAGGCAGGAAAGAACTATTTCTTCTTAAAACATATGCAGTACATGACCTCGTAGGTGATATTTGTGCGCGTAAAGGAGACCTTCTTTTCCGTGCCGTATTATTTAGGAGGTGTTTTTATGTCACAAATACAAATTTCAAATCTAACATTTTCATACGAAGGCAGCCTGGTAGAAGTATTTCAAAATGCATCCTTTCAGATTGATACTGATTGGAAGCTGGGCTTTGTAGGCCGAAATGGAAGAGGCAAAACTACATTGCTGAAATTGCTCCTGGGAGAATATGAATATCGTGGTCAGATTAAGAGTCAGGTGGATTTCTTTTACTTCCCTTTTCCAATTCAAAATCAAGATGATTTGACAATCAATGTGCTGGAAGAAATCAATCCGACCCTGGAGCAGTGGAGAATCCGCAAGGAAATGCACCTGTTGGAATTAGATGAAGATATCCTGTATCAAGTTTTTAGTACCTTGAGTAAAGGAGAACAAACGAAAATTTTACTGGCAGCACTGTTTTTAAAAGAGGGAGGATTCCTTCTAATTGATGAGCCAACGAATCATTTGGATGTACAAGGGCGGCAGCAAGTTTCTGCTTATCTGAATCAGAAAAAAGGTTTTATTTTAGTCTCTCATGACCGAAAATTTTTAGACGATTGTGTGGACCATATTTTATCCATACAGAAGCAGTCCATTGTGGTTCAAAGAGGAAATTATAGTTCCTATCACAAGAATAAAGAAGCGAAAGATCTCTTTGAATGGAAGCAAAATGAAAAAATCAAAGGGGAAATAAAGGCCATGGAGGAGGCAAAGCGTAAAACAAAAACCTGGTCGGATAAAGTAGAGGATACAAAAATTGGAACAAGAGTAGCGGGGCTTCGGCCGGATCGTGGAGCAATTGGACATAAGGCGGCAAAGATGATGAAACGCTCCAAGGTCATGGAAAACAGGATTGACCGTTCTCTGGATGAAAAATCAAAGCTTTTAAAAGAGGTTGAGGAGAAAGAGGATATGAAGCTTTTTCCTCAGAAGTACACAAAAAATACGTTAGTCTCCTTCAAAAATGTTGCAATCCAGTATAATGGGAATACAATATGCAGTGATGTATCCTTTGAGCTTAACCAAGGAGACCGAATGAACCTCCAAGGAAGAAATGGATCAGGAAAATCCAGTATTATTAAACTGATTCTGGGAGAAGACATTCATTTTACAGGAGAAAAAGAGATTGGATCAGGAATGAAAATTTCTTATGTAAACCAAGACACTAGTTTTTTGGAAGGAAGCATACAGGATTATGCTATACAGGAAGGGATTGATGAGACATTATTTATTACCCTTCTCAGGAAGCTGGATTTAAAAAGAGAGGATTTAAATACGAATATCAAGTATTATAGCCAAGGGCAAAAGAAAAAAGTTCTTCTTGCAAAAAGTTTATGCGAAAGAGCACACTTATATATATGGGATGAGCCCTTAAACTATATTGATGTGTTATCCAGAGAGCAGATTGAAGAAGTGATTTTAAAGTACTGTCCAACGATGCTGTTTGTGGAACATGACGAACTGTTTTGTGAAAAAGTAGCAACCAAAAGGAGTGTGATACAATAATGAAGGAAAAAGGAACTTTTGAAATGATCTATGATGTGGTGATGGAAATACCAAAGGGATACGTAGCATCCTATGGACAAATTGCTGAATTAGCAGGCAATAGAAGGTGGGCAAGAGTTGTGGGTTACGCTCTTCATGCCAATCCAAAGCCAGGAGTGATTCCTTGTCACAGAGTTGTGACAAAGGACGGAAAAGTGTCTCGGGCATTTGCCTTTGGAGGTGAAAACAGACAGGTGGAACTGTTAAAGGAAGAAGGGGTTGTGTTCTGTGAAGACCGTGTGGATATGAAGAAATGTCAGTGGTCAAAAAGACGATTCTAAATCTATAGTGGAAAAAACATGTCTTTTTCTATATAATAGGAAGGTAGGATATCAAAGTAAGAAGGAGATTCGTATGAAAATAAGAACAATTGAAAGTGAATTAAGAAGCAATGCTTATCCGGGGAGAGGTATTATCATTGGAAAAACCCCAGATGAGAAAAAAGCAGTTTTTGCCTATTTTATTATGGGAAGAAGTGAGAATAGCCGCAATCGAGTTTTTGTAGAGGATGGAGAAGGAATTCGTACAAAAGCTTTTGACCCTTCGAAACTTACAGATCCATCTTTGATTATTTATGCACCTGTTCGTGTCATTGGAAATAAGACGATTGTGACAAATGGAGATCAGACGGATACAATCTACGCTGGGATGGACAGTCAAATGACTTTTGAACAGTCTCTTCGTCAAAGAGAATTCGAGCCGGATGGACCAAACTATACGCCAAGAATTTCAGGGATTTTACACATTGAAGGCGGAGAATACAACTATGCAATGTCTATTTTAAAGAGCAATGACGGTGATCCAGATTCTTGTCAGAGATTTACCTATGCCTTTGAGAATCCAAAAGCAGGAGAAGGCCGTTTCATTCATACTTATCAAGAAAATCTTGATCCCCTTCCAAGCTTTGAAGGTGAGCCGAGAAAGGTTGAAATCACAGGAGATATAGATGCATTTACAAGCACAATATGGGATAGTCTAAATGACGAAAACAAGGTTTCTTTGTTTGTGCGCTACATTGATATTGAAAACCAAACGTATGAGTCTAGAATTATAAATAAGAATAAATAGGAATAAAAAGGAGACCAGAATGAAAGAAATAGAATTGAAATATGGATGTAATCCAAATCAAAAGCCATCAAGAATCTATATGGAAGAAGGAGAACTTCCTGTAGAGGTGTTAAACGGAAAACCGGGTTACATCAATTTTTTGGATGCATTTAATGGATGGCAGCTTGTAAAAGAGTTAAAAGAAGCGACGAATTTACCTGCCGCAACTTCTTTTAAGCATGTTTCACCAGCTGGTGCAGCAGTAGGTCTTCCTTTAAGTGATACACTGAAAAAGATTTATTGGGTAGATGATTTAAAGGAGCTTTCACCTCTGGCATGTGCTTACGCAAGAGCAAGAGGAGCTGATCGTATGTCTTCCTTTGGAGATTTCATTGCTCTCTCGGATGTATGTGATGTGGCAACGGCAAATATGATTAAACGAGAAGTATCAGATGGAGTTATCGCTCCTGGATATGAACCAGAAGCCTTAGAAATACTAAAGGCAAAGAAAAAGGGTAATTATAATGTGATTCAGATTGACGCTTCTTACGTACCAAAGCAGCTTGAAAGAAAAGAAGTATATGGAATTACATTTGAACAAGGAAGAAATGAGCTTCATATCGATAAAAACTTCTTTTCGGATGTGGTAACAAACAACAAAGATATGACAGAACAAGGGAAAATAGATTTGGCAATCGCTTTAATCACCCTAAAATACACACAGTCCAATTCAGTGTGTTATGTAAAGGATGGTCAGGCAATTGGTATCGGTGCAGGACAGCAGTCCAGAATCCACTGTACACGTCTTGCAGGAAGCAAAGCAGATAACTGGTGGCTAAGACAGCATCCTATGGTATTGGACCTTCAATTTAAGAGTACAATCGGCAGAGCAGACAGAGACAATTCTATTGACCTGTATATTGGTGAAGAATATATGGATCTGCTGGCAGATGGAGTCTGGGAAAATATATTTGAAGAGAAACCAGAGGTGCTTTCAAGGGAAGAGAAAAGAGCTTGGTTAGATAAACTGGAGGATGTTGCACTGGGATCCGACGCATTCTTCCCATTTGGGGATAACATTGAAAGAGCAAACAAGAGTGGGGTCAAGTACATTGCACAGCCTGGTGGTTCGGTGCGGGATGATAATGTGATTGACACTTGTAATAAATACAACATGGTAATGGCATTTACGGGGATACGTTTATTCCATCACTAAGAAAGTGTGTAAGTATGGATAATCAATATGATGTAATTATTATCGGAGCAGGACCTTCCGGTATTTTCTGTGCCTATGAATTAAAAGAGAAATGTCCGGATTTAAAGGTCTTGATGTTTGAAAAGGGACGCTCCATTGAACAGAGGAAATGTCCGAAACGAGAAACAAAGGTCTGTATTGGATGTAAGCCCTGCAGTATTACCACAGGGTTTGCTGGAGCCGGAGCGTTTTCGGATGGGAAGCTGTCTCTATCTCCTGATGTAGGGGGAACCCTACCGGAGATATTAGGTTACGAGGAAGCGGAAGAATTAATCCATGAAGCGGATAATATTTATTTGAAATTTGGAGCCGACACAAAGGTATACGGTGTAGGGGAAGAAGAAGCGATTGCAAGGATTCGAACGAAAGCAATCCGGGCAAATCTAAAGTTGATTGAATGTCCGGTAAGACATTTGGGAACGGAAGAAGGATATAAGATTTATACCAGACTGCAGGAGCATCTCTTGGAGCAGGGGGTTGAGATTCGTTTCAATACTATGGTAGAAGAAATTCTTATTGAAAATGGTGTGGTGAAAGGCGTTCGAACGGACCGCGGTGAAAACTATTACGCTGATGAAGTGGTAGCCGGCATTGGACGAGAAGGTTCGGAATGGTTTGCCAATGTCTGTAAAAAGAACAAGGTTAAAACGAAGAACGGAACGGTAGATGTAGGCGTTCGCGTAGAGATTCGGGACGAGATTATGAAAGAACTGAATGAAAAACTCTATGAAGCCAAGTTGGTATATTACACACCTACCTTCGATGATAAAGTCCGGGTATTTTGTACAAATCCTTCCGGAGAAGTATCAACGGAGTATTATGACGGTGGTTTAGCAGTAGTAAATGGTCATGCCTATAAGTCAAAAGATATGAAGACCAATAATACGAACTTCGCACTTTTGGTTTCCAAAAACTTCACAGAACCCTTTAAATCACCGATTGATTACGGTAAGCACATTGCCAGACTGGGAAATATGCTAAGTGATGGAAGAATCACTCTGCAGCGATACGGTGATTTTAAAAGAGGAAGGCGTACTACGAAAGAAAGACTTGGCAGAAATAATATTACACCAACCTTGAAGGATGCAATTCCAGGAGATTTGTCACTGGTATTCCCTCATCGCATTATGGTGGCAATTGATGAAATGATACAAGCCCTTGACAAGGTGACTCCGGGAATTGCCTCGGATGAAACTTTATTATATGGAGTAGAGGTGAAATTCTACTCGAATAAAGTTGTCGTTGACACTTGTTTTGAAACAAATATAAAAGGGCTGCGGACAATGGGAGATGGAGCATCCATCACCAGAGGACTTCAACAGGCATCTGCAAATGGTATCAAGGTTGCCAGATGCATCTTGGAGAGAAAAAATTAGAAGGAGATTATAATGGGTAGATATTTTGGTACAGACGGCTTTCGAGGAGAAGTAAATGAAATTCTAAGAGTGGAACATGCATTTAAGATTGGGCGCTTTTTAGGATGGTATTACGGAAAAGAAAAGAAAGCGAAAATTGTAATTGGGAAAGACACAAGACGCAGCAGCTATATGTTTGAGGATGCGTTGGCTTCTGGTATTACAGCTTCTGGAGCAGATGCATATTTACTTCATGTAACGACAACTCCAAGTGTTTCTTACACAACACGTACAGAGGATTTTGATTGTGGAATTATGATTTCAGCAAGTCATAATCCCTATTATGATAATGGGATTAAGATTATCAGTGGAAAAGGACACAAAATTGAAGCGGAAGTGGAAAGCCAAATTGAAGATTACATTGATGGATTGATTGGTGAGCTTCCTCTTGCAAAGAGAGAAAAAATTGGAAGAACGGTAGATTATATTGCAGGACGGAATCGTTATATCGGATACTTGATTTCACTCATCACACATTCCTTTAAAGGGATGAAAATAGGACTGGACTGCTCAAACGGAAGTGCCTTTACGATTGCAAAGAGTGTATTTGACTCAGTAGGAGCAAAAACTTACGTTATTAATGATGAGCCAAATGGTTTAAACATCAATGAAAATGCAGGTTCTACCAATATAGAAATTCTTCAAAAGTTTGTAAAGGAAAATAATCTGGATGTTGGATTTGCTTACGACGGAGATGCGGATCGCTGTATTGCGGTAGATGAGACGGGAGAAGTTGTAGATGGAGACCTGATTCTTTACGTATGTGGAAAGTACTTAAAAGAAGAAGGAAGATTAAATGACGATATGGTTGTTACGACAATTATGTCAAACATTGGACTATATAAAGCCTTTGATAAAGCAGGTCTGAAGTACGAGCAAACAGCGGTAGGTGATAAATACGTATATGAATGTATGGTCAACAATAACTACTCTTTGGGTGGAGAACAATCCGGCCATATTATCTTTAGTAAATATGCAACAACAGGGGATGGAATTCTGACTTCCCTTATGGTAATGGAAGTAATAAAGAGCAGGAAGAAAACCTTAAACGAGCTTCATAAGGAAGTGAAAATCTTCCCTCAGCTTTTGAAAAACGTGCGTGTAGCAGATAAGAAGGAAGCACTAGAGGATCCAAAGGTACAGGAGGCTATTGCATCCGTTATAAAGGCTTTGGGAGATGATGGTCGTATTTTGGTTAGAGAAAGTGGTACAGAGCCGGTAATACGTGTAATGGTAGAGGCTCAGTCTCATGAAATCTGTGAAAAGTATGTAGATCAGGTTGCAAAATTGTTGAAATAGAAAAATGGATAAAAATGAAGGAGGATGCATTTTGCATCCTCCTTGTTAGATAGAATGGAATCCCTTTCCAATGATTTCACTGGTATTGGTAATCAGCATAAAGGCTTTGGGATCATGCTCGTTGACATAATTCCGCAGCTTTACAGACTGCATTCGGTTTAAGGCTGTAAGAACCATGTACTTGTCTTTCCCAGAAAAAGCTCCTTGTGCAAGAACAATGGTTGCACCTCTGTGTAAATCATCTTTGATAAAATCACAAATCGGCTTTGGATTTGAGGTGACTACTGTAAAGTATTTTGAAAGGTTTAAACTTTCGATAAATCCATCAATCATTGTAGAACGAATCAAAAGACCCAGGACGGAGAAAAGTCCGGTTCGTATGTCGAATACAAAAAAGGTTGCCAAAGTGATAAAGAAGTCGGTTACTAAAAGAGCATTACCGATATTAACACGTGTATATTTTTTGAGAATCATGGCAATGATATCGGTTCCCCCGCTAGAGGCTCCCATGTTAAACAGGAAGGCAGAGCCAACCGATGGGAGGGCGACAGCAAAAATCAGCTCTAAAAGAGGTTGGTCTGTTAATGGAGCTGTCATAGGATAAACGCGTTCGAGACCCCACAAGGAAAAGGAGAGCAATAGACTGCAGTAGGCAGTAGCAAACCCAAATTTCCGGCCGAGAAAAACGGCTCCAATAATCAAGAGTATGATGTTTGCGGCAAGGTTGAAGCCAGCAGCAGTGAAGGGGCTGAATTTTGCAACCAATATCGCCAGGCCAGTGATGCCGCCAAATGTGAAGTTGTTTGGAAATTTAAAAAAGTAAACCCCGAAAGCCATCATAAGTGAGCTAAAGGTTAATAGAAAAAAATATTTCGATTTTGAAATCATCAAAGTCACCTCAATTATTTAGAATACATACCAATCTAACTAGATTGTAATACCGGGTATGATAAAAGTCAACGGTAGAGAAATGAAAGAAAATTCTTGCTTTTCGAATGGGTTTGTGCTAGTATGAATTGTGGTTTAAACTATAGGAGGTGCCAGAGAATGGGAATTTTAAAAACGATATTATTGATTATATTTGCTATAGATTGTATTGCATTGATTTTACTGGTTCTGATGCAAGAAGGAAAGCAACAAGGACTCGGTAGCTTAGGTGGCATGACCGACTCTACTTTCTGGGGGCAAAACAAGGGACGCTCTATGGAGGGAAACTTGGCGAGAATAACAACGTTTTTAGCAGTATTGTTTATTGTTCTTGCAGCGGTATTAAACTTACCGGTATTTGCAGGGTAAATGAAGTAAGTAATGTGAGGCACTCTTTTGTATAAAAGGGTGCTTTTTAAAATGAAAAGACATAGCAAAGAGCTGTGTTAGGAGATATTATGAGTAAAGAAGTATTTGAGAAGAGAAAAAAGGTTATCTATGATTTGATCTGTGACCCTTACTACGTACCGATGAAATCAAAGGAGATTGCCATGCTTCTTTCTGTACCAAAAGAAGAGAGGGAGGAGTTGCGGAATATCCTTCAGGAATTGGTAGAAGAAGGAAAAATCCAGGTGAATAAGAAAGGGAAATATAAAAAAGGAAACGGTGGGTTTATCAGAGGAACCTACAGGGCGACACAAAGAGGCTTTGGTTTTGTGGTTCCGGAAGGTGAAGAAGGCAAGGATATTTATATATCCGAGAATTACACCAATGGTGCGTTGGATCAAGATGACGTAGATGTAGTTTTGGTGGAGACAAAAAGTGAGAAAACGAGAAGCCGTGAAGGGAAAATTGTACGTATTGTAAAGCGGGGAATAGAACGTGTTGTAGGCCTGTACCAAAAAGATAAGAAGAAACAGTATGGATTTGTTATTCCAGATGATGTGAGATTTCACAAAGATATTTATATACCAGTGCAGAAAAGTAAGGACGCAAAATCAGGAGATAAGGTTGTGGTAGGACTTACCTCCTATGGAGATGAGCACCATAAACCGGAAGGTGTTATTACCGAGGTTTTAGGTGGGCATAAGGAACCGGGAGTAGATGTGTTGTCCATTGTAAAGGATTATGACTTGGCAGTTGATTTTCCGGAAAAAGTCAATAACCAGGCGTTAAATGTATCCCAGCCTGTATCCCAAGCAGATTGTGCCGGCCGGGAAGATTTGAGAAAGTTATTAACGATTACCATAGATGGTGAAGATGCAAAGGATTTAGATGATGCAATTACGTTGGAAAAATCAGGAGATGAATATATTTTAGGTGTACACATTGCAGATGTAACCAATTATGTACAGGAAAATAGTGCTCTGGATAAGGAAGCGCTAAAGAGAGGAACCAGTGTGTATTTAGTGGATCGTGTGATTCCCATGCTTCCACGAACTCTTTCAAATGGAATATGCTCTTTGAATGCAAATGAGGATCGTTTAACCTTGAGCTGCATCATGAAAATAAGCAAAGCAGGCGAAGTTTTAGAGCATCGAATCGTGGAAGGTGTCATCTGTGTAAATAATCGAATGACCTACACGAATGTGTGGAAGATACTAGAAGGGGAGAGTGAGGAATTAAACCAGGAATACAAAGAACTGATTCCGATGCTTGAAAAGATGAAAGAACTTTCTGCTATTTTACGTGAAAAGCGGAAAAAGAGAGGCTCCATTGATTTTGATTTCCCAGAGACAAAAGTGATTTTGGATGATCAAGGAAAGCCAATTGATATAAAGCCCTATGAACGGAATACAGCGACGGATATTATTGAGGATTTCATGCTTTTGGCAAATGAAACAGTGGCAGAGGATTATTTCTGGCAGGAAATTCCTTTTGTGTATCGTACCCATGATGTACCCCAGGAGGATAAGGTTCGTTCTTTGGCGACGTTTATCAATAATTTTGGTTATTCAATGCATATTGGACAGCAGGATATTAAGCCTATGGAGATTCAAAAGTTATTGACGAAGATAGAAGGCTCAAAAGAAGAAGGTCTGATTAGCAGGCTAGCTCTTCGTTCTATGAAGCAGGCAAGGTACACACCGGAAAATACGGGACATTTTGGACTTGCAGCCAGGTATTACACCCATTTCACCTCTCCGATTCGAAGATATCCTGATTTGCAGATTCATAGAATTATTAAGGATAATATTCGAGGGAGAATGACGAAGGAAAGAAGAGAGCATTACGAGAAAATTCTTCCAGAAGTAACGAAGCAGTCTTCGGCAATGGAAAGAAAAGCGGAAGAGGCGGAGCGAGAGAGTATTAAGCTGAAAAAGGTTGAATACATGAAGGGAAAAGAGGGAGAAGTGTTCTCAGGTGTCATTTCTGGTATGACAAAATGGGGGATGTATGTGGAGCTTCCCAACACAGTCGAGGGGCTGGTACATCTTACCAATCTTACAGATGACTACTATCATTATGATGAAACCAGGTATGAGATGATAGGTGAGCGTCTTGGACGAGTGTATAAGCTTGGACAAAGAGTAGAAGTGAGCTTAGTGAATGCGGATATTAAAACGAGAACGATCGATTTTATCTTGAAAAAAGGAGACGAAACGAAAGATGTCTAAGACAAGTGGAAAATTAATAGCAAATAATAAAAAGGCATACCATGAATATTTTATCCTGGAATCTTTTGAGGCAGGAATCTCCCTTTCCGGAACGGAGGTAAAGTCTCTGAGAATGGGACAGTGCTCCATTAAGGAATCATTTGTTCGAATTGAGAATGGAGAGGTGTTTATTTATGGAATGCACATTTCGCCCTATGAAAAAGGGAATATATTTAACAAGGATCCTCTCAGAGTGCGTAAGCTCTTGCTTCACAAGAGCGAAATCAACAAGATGGTAGGTAAGACAAAAGAAAAGGGTATTGCAATTGTACCATTAAAAGTCTATTTTAAGGGCAGCCTTGTAAAGGTGGAGATCGGACTGGCTAAAGGTAAGAAATTGTACGATAAGAGGCAAGACATTGCAAAGAAAGACCAACAGAGAGAAGCTCAAAGAGACTTTAAAATTAGAAATTTAGGATAAAAAGAGGCGCTTGTGTTAAACACAGGCGCCTCTTTGGTTAGGTGTATCTCGAATTATTCGATAGTAATCAGTTTTGGTTGTTCTTCAATTTTCTCTTTTTCTTTTGGAACTTCAAGGTGGAGAACGCCATCTTTAAAGGCTGCTTTTATATCATTTTCGGTGATAGAATCACCAACGTAAAAGCTACGATTGCAAGAGCCGGTATAGCGCTCTTTACGAATGCACCTGCCTTCTTCATCTTTCTCTTCCTTTTCTTCCTTTTTGCTTGCGGAAATCGTTAAATAGCCGTCTTTTAAATCAGCCTTTATATTTTCTTTCTCATATCCAGGCAACTCAATATCTAAATGGTAATCCCCATCTTTATCGACAATATCTGTCTTCATAATCTGAGAGCTTGAGTTTCCATAGGGACGTCTAAAGAACGGATCCCGAAACATTTCATCAAAAAAATTATTATAACCTCTGTTTGCTAATAACATATGTCATACCTCCTAAATATTTACTGATACTTGAATCGTTAATTGTTGGTTGATAGCTCTAATTGCTATAGATATTATATAACACACGTAATTAGCACTGTCAAGGGAAGAGTGCTAATTTTTTTAAAAATTGACTTTCATCGCCTGTTGAGCTATACTATCAAAGTAAATCTATCTGCAACCAGAACTAAAACTTTAGGGCTAGTACTGGTTTCGACGGGGGTTTAGAAGTATGAGAAGCCATTCGTAGTGGGACACTACGTAAAAAGTTCCATTTAAATTTAAACGCAGAAGATAATAATTTAGCGTACGCTGCCTAGTATGGCAGTAGTCGGCCTTAGGTATTCCACTGCTTAAGAACCCGGCTTCGACGAAGGTGGAGCACGCCTTACCCAAAGCTTTGAGGGTAAGGACGAATGATGAAGCTACTAAAGCAGATAACCTGTCATTAGGTGATTTGTAGAGGGAATGTTAAAGTAATGACTGTAATGGGAGATGCTTATATGGAAGAGCTTTCGGACGCGGGTTCGATTCCCGCCTGGTCCAGTGGACTGTACTTATCCGAACCAAAGAGGTTTTGAGCAGTATAGTCCTTTTCTATGCGCTCAATCTCGGCTTCTATTGCTTTCTTGTTTCCGTCCCCATCTGTAAAATTATATACAATAATCAAGTAATTATCATATAAGTACACCCGATTCACAAAGGTGTTGATCAGACGTATAGAAAATGCAGTATCATCAATATCACCGGCACGAAATGAGAAAAGCCAATATCTTATTTCATTTTCTGTTATGTCTGCCTTTTTGATTTTAGCCATTGAGATATCAATATTTAGTTCTTCTTTCTCTTTCTCTAAAGCAACCAGCCTGTCTTTGGTTGAATCGGTAATAATCCCCATCTCTACCGCATGTATTAAATTATCAATACTATTCTGCACGGTTTTTAGTTGCTTTTTCAAGGAAAGCAAGAAGGCGCTGTGCTCATCGGATTTCTGTAGCTCCATGATTTTGATAATCAGATGCTCTATTAAATCATCTGTCAAGACATCCTCAATTGTGGTGCGAACAACAGTGCGCTCTAATACTTCTTTTCGGTAATTTTTTGAGGAACATTTGGTACGCCGATTCTTTTTGGCAGCGCATTTGTAGTAATAATATGTATTGCTACGCCCAGTTCCAGATTCACCAATTACTGAACTCTTGCATTGTCCACAGAATAATTTGCCAGTAAGAAGAAACTCTACAATAGCAGTACATCGTTTCTTGGAACGGTTACGCGAATTTGTCTTTAAAATACCATGAACCCTATCCCAAAGTTCTTGAGGAACAATGCGGGGAATTACATCGGTTTGTATAATATCGCCATAACGATAGATGCCAATGTATTTCTCGTTTCGCAAAATGTAGTATACTGCATGGGTGTTAAAAGGTTTTCCCATTGCATTTAAAATTCTTCGTTCATTTAGACTATCTCTTATTTCTCGGGCTGTTTCACCAGAAGCATATCTCTCGAATATTTCTACGACAATCTTAGCTGTTTCGGGATTATACTCATATTTCTTATTTACTAAATTATATCCAAAACATGGATTTCCACTTACGATATGTCCCTTTAATACGGATTCCCGCATTCCTCTTTTAACCTTTTGAGCAAGTTCGGCGGAATAATATTCAGCCATGCCCTCTAAAAGAGATTCCATTATGATTCCTTCTGGACCATCCGGGATATGCTCTTTTGCATAAAGCAATTGAACACCTAGTTTCCGTAATTTGACCTTATTGATTGCGATCTCTTCTCGGTTACGACCAAAACGGTCTATTTTCCAGACGATAACATACGAGAACTGATTGCGCGCAGCATCTTTAATCAGCCGGTTAAATTCAAGCCGGTTCTCAAAATCGGTGCCGGATATATGGCGGTCTATGTAATTATCAATGATGGTAATGTTATTCTGTTTGGCATATTCCATGCAGTCTCGAAGCTGGCCGTCAATCGACTGATCTGTTTGTCCGGGACCGGCACTGTATCTTGCGTAAATTACTCCATTCATATATAACTCTCCTCTCAATTTGGGTATAAAAAATAGCCCTACACAGGCTTTCGGAGATGTGATATAATATGCTTGTTCAGGGCATTATATCGGTCTCTTAGACCTATGTAGTGTTTGCCGCTCTTACTGTAAAAGGTAGGGGCGGTTTTTTATTTATATCCATTTCTTTATGCTTTTTATAGACTCTTTAACATCACTAGAAGGATCATTGTTTTTGATACTTAAAGAAAGAAGAAAAACGCCTGTGTCAATAAGTTGTTCTTCATCCGTGATTTCCTCGCCACTAGACTCCCTCAGCTCTCTTATTAAGTATATCTTATCGTTTAGCTCACCGAGTTTTTCATAGGCTTCATCTTGTGTGTAGTACTTATCTAAATAATCTTCACCGATTTTTACAGCATCTTCGCCTATTTCTTGGAAGTCATCAGAAATATTTGCAGAAGATTTGCAGGCTACCAACGAAAATATTAAAAAGCAAGTCAATAATAGCGCAAATGGTCTTTTCTTCATCTCACTTTCCTCCTTAATTAATGTTTAAGCCTTCTGTTTTTCCAATAGGCTCTTAGAATTTTCATTTAACTTTGAGCTTTTTGGCTTTCTGTATTCACTCCCGAAAGTAAGGCTTTTTACTATTTTGACAAAGGTTTTTAACCGCTGCATTTGCAACTCGTATCTCTTCATCGTATTGCTTTCGCTTTCGATATATGATGCAAAGCCTAGTATATGGGTGCGAACCATCGAATTCAAATGCAACATTCTTTTCATATAGATTGATTGCTCCCTCTACATCGCCTATGCTTTCAAGGTGCTTCCCCATTAGGTTGTTGTTTACGAACTCATCTAGCGTCATGTTAAAATTTCCCCCTTAACTCAACTACTTTTCCGATTACGGTTATTGGCAATTTCTCTATATCTTCATTACCGTAAAACTTTGGCTCATACTTCGGATTATTTGCAATCAACTCTATTCCATCCCGGTATTTCCGTATCCTCTTACAGGTAGCATCAGTACCATTAACGGTTACGATTGCCACGTCTCCACTGTCTACATCTGATTGTTGTCGTACAATCACCACATCTCCATCTAATATACGAGGCTCCATGCTGTCACCTTGGATTTTCAAGCCGAAGAATTCGCCTGTTCTTGCCATTTCTTCGGTTATTTCCTCTTCGTCAATAATATCAGTAATAGCTTCAATAGGTACCCCTGCGGCGACCCTGCCAAGAACCTTTATTTTGATGCCTCTGGGTTTAGTGATAGTAGCTGCTGGGCGGTATTCTGTTCCATCCTCGTCAAAATGCACTTTTTTCCTTATATTAGCTCGTCCCAGTAAATAATCCGTATCGACGTTAAAATAATCCGCAATACTTTCTAAAATTTCAAAGTTAGGACGACGGTCTCCACGCTCATACATATTGAGGGCACTCTTAGTGAGACCTAGTTCATCCGCCATTTTTTGTTGGCTAAAACCTCTTTCATCCCTCAATTTTTTTATTCGGGTTCCGAAGTCAGACATTATACCACCTCCTTATCTGTGTTTCTTCATTATTACACAAAACGTGTACGAAATCAAGAAAAAAATTAACAAAATGTGCTTGACACCTGAACACGATACGTGTATATTATAGTTAAGCACAAAACGTGCACGGAAAGGAGGTTGTCAATTGAATAAACAAGCAATTGCTAAAAAGCTTATAGAGCTGAGAGGAAATAAGAGCCGAGAAGAGGTTGCAAAAGCCCTGAAAATAAGTACATCCGCTCTTGCAATGTACGAACAGGGAGAACGAATACCTAGAGACCATATCAAGGCTAGAATATCGAAGTACTATAAGCGAAGCGTAGACTTTATTTTTTTTGCTCACATAGAGCACGAAAAGTGCACGAAAGAATCTAACGAATCAGAAGAGGAGGTGAGGTAGTGAGATGGAGACATTACAAGGAATTGCTATTTTTCTTTTTGGAGTTCTAATGTATGTGCTTTTTGAGTCATGTGGATATGGATATCTTTGGCTTGCATTTATGGTTGGTGTGATTTTGGTGAAAAAAATAACGGCTTAATCAGAGTTACTAATTAAACGTGTGATATTAAGAAGAAGAAACGCTATAAGCGCAAGGGCTGTGACTTGTTGTGGAGCGGCAAGTTCGTCGTATGCAGCTGTTGCTAGTGCCGAAAGAACAAGAATAGAAATGATTGAGACAAAAGCAACTATAACGAACCTAAGAACCAAAGCTAAGACATAGAGTATGAAACTGAGCTTAGACGCATATTGTCTGTGTGCAATTCTATATTCTAGATTTCTACGTTTTAGACCCAGTCTACGGCATGAGCGGTCATAATTTTTATTCACATAAGTACACAATTCCATAAATGAATTTTGAGTAGGATGACTCCTGCAGGTGCGATAAACATCAAGCGTAGAGCCATCGGCTAAATTCAAATTTCCTGCAATGATGGCTAATGCTTTTTCCATAACCTCAGTATCAATTTTACTAAACAAGATAGGCTCGAGTGTCATAAATAACGGTGAAAATAGTAAGTCGTGGCGTTCTCGTACGAGTGATGAAGAAGGCTGGGCTTTAATTGTATAGAGAGCGACTAAGCCGCCTAAGATGGCAGCAATAAGAGTACCTATTAAATTAAAAGGATCTCCATTGGAGAAATACTCAGTCAGTTCCATAGATATCAATTCCTTTCAGTTTTTAAGGGAATTATAACACAGTAGGAGACCCAATGAAAAGCAACCCAGTAGAGGAAACTAAAGAGGAGGTGCAAGATGAACAAAATCCATATAGAGAAAATACCAGAAGAACAAAACAAGTCAATGGCAAGATGTTTACTGAATTCAATGAAAGAGTTTTTTGCGGATTCAGAAAACATGAAAGCATTTGAGAAATGGGAAAAGCAAAGAGAGAAGGAGGCAATATGAAAGACAAACTAACAGACATACTAGCCGCAGTGCTGTTTGTAGCAGTTGTGATGGCGTTTTGTACTCTTGTGGGTATGGCAGCGGATTGGGTGGTTGGATTGTAGGAAGGAGAAGTTATGAAACATTTTGAAATAGGTATTACTACAGGTGGAACACGCGA
>NZ_JAMXOD010000032.1 GCF_024721305.1 Aequitasia blattaphilus
ACAAAGAATCAAAGAAAAGACTATCAACATAAGTTGAGTCTGGAACTGGCAAGGGAATATGATGTAGTCTGTGTAGAAGACTTAAACATGAAAAGCATGAGTAGGAGCCTCCATCTGGGAAAAGGGGTGATGGATAATGGATTTGGGAACTTCTGTAATCTCTTGGAATATAAACTGAGAGACAGGGGAAAGAAGCTCTTAAAAATCAATCGCTATTATCCTTCCAGTAAAACCTGTAGTAAATGCGGAAAAATAAAGAGGGAACTTTCCTTAGCAGAGAGAAGCTATCGATGTGAATGTGGGAATCAGTTAGACAGAGATGTAAATGCTGCAATCAATATCCGGGAAGAAGGAAAAAGAATGCTAAGTGCGTGACTGTACGAAAATAAAAGAACACAAACCGTAGGGCATACGGGGATAGCCTGCAGATACTTATTCCATTAGGAATATTGAACAGGAAGCCCCCACTTCAGAATGATAGCATTCAAGTGGTGGGAGCATGTCACGATTGAAAGCTTTATCTATCTTCCTATCTTATCCATGGGACAGACCATGATGGTTTTTACGGGACAAAACTTCGGTGCAGGGAAGTTTGACCGCATTCGAGAAGGAGCACGAAAAGGGTTGATTCTTGGAATTGGGATTACATTATTATTAACAGGAATCTGCTTGATTTTTCGTGAAAGCTTAATCTGGGTTTTACTAAAAGATGAACGGATTGTAAGAATTGGTGCAGGTATTATGGGAATCACCCTGCCCTTTTATTTCCTCTATGCCATTTTGGAAATTACAGGAGGCATTACAAGGGGACTGTCAAATACGATTGGTCCCATGAGGAACAGCATTTTGTTCTTAAGTGGAAGTCGTATTTTATTGATTTTACTATGGGCACAGAAGGGCAATGACATCAATCGCTTGGTTCTTGTCTATCCCGTTACGTGGGGATTGTGTGCTTTCTTTAATTATAGATTGATGAAAAAAGAATTGAAAAGGAGATCTAAGTGAATACATACCTAAAGGTTTATGACGATGATATTTATTTGCCTGCCACAATTATAGAAGGGGAACGGGAAGGGAAAACCATTCTGATTACGGCAGGTGTACACAGCACAGAGTATGTAAGTATTGAGGCGAGTATTCAGCTGGCAAAAGAGCTGGAAAAGGAAGATACAAGAAGGGCGTTAAAAGGAAAAATCATTCTTATACATGCCACGAACTACAGTGGGTTTTGCAAAGGAAATACGCTGTCTCAGGTCCCAGAGGATGGACAGAATCTAAATCGTGTTTTCCCGGGAAACCGCGAAGGGAGCGTATCGGAGAAGGTGGCATGTTATATGGTGCAGGAGATGGTGTTTTTATGAGTATTGAAGCTTATGAAAAACGAGAACAGATTCTGGAGTTACGTGGAAAAGTTTTACAAGCAGAAGAGGAACGTATAAAGGGGGAAAGAACCCTTACAATATCAGAAGCAAGAAAGGAATTGAGAAAACGTGCCGAAGAAATGTAAGGAAAAGGTTCAGTATGTACAGCCTAAGAAGCAGGGAAAAATATAATATAAAATAGTGGTGATTTTATAAAATCACATTGACAAATGCGCCCATAAATGATAAGAATATTAATAGAAGCTAAGGCAGAGATATTATCAACGATGAGAGCTGTTGGACTGGAAGAATAAAATCAGTTCAGCAGCTTTTTTAGATATTACGATAAAAAAGGAAGGGGAAACAAGTGAGAAGGATAAGCAGAGTGATTGTGACATGTATGTGCATGGTATGGTTATTAGTGGGGTGTACAGCGAAAGATAATATTTCAATAAAAAACACTGAGTTTACAATCGGTGTAGTTACAAAAGCAAAAGATAGTGAATATTGGATGTCTTACATCTCCGGTCTTAATAATGCTGCCCGGGATTTTGATGTAAATGTGATTTTAATTTCGCCTCAGACGGAAAAGGAAGCAGATGTACAAAGGCAGATGATAACAGATTTGCTGAACAAAGATATTGATGCGATTGCAATTTCTCCCATTGATTCAAGAGATATTTCCTATATAGATATAGCCCAAGAGAAAGGCATACCAATTTATGCTACAGATTCTGCTTATTTTGATGTGGATATTCCGTATATAGGATATGACAACCATAAGATGGGTGAAGATTTGGCAGAGATCACGGCTCAATATCTGAAAGGAAATGGAAGTGTAGGTATTATTTCCGGCAGTTTAACACAGGCAGGGCATAGAGAACGTGTGGAAGGATTTTGTGGTTACCTGGATGAACATTCTTCTATACGAACAGCTTTTGTTATTGACGGGTACAGCAATCTGATGCTCCCAGAGACTGAGATAAAGGAGCTGTTAGATAATAATCCTGATTTGGGAATGATTTTTGTGACCAACGCTGTAGCGGCGCTTGGATTAGCGGACTATTTGGAAGAGCAGGAATCAAGCATTAAAATCTGCGCAATGGATGCTCAGCAAGATGCATACGAAGCAGTTAAAAATGGAAGGATTATGGCATTGGCAAATCACTCAGGCTATGAAAATGGTTACCAGACAATACGGCGTATAACGGAAATTGTAAGAGACCATAAAGAGTTAGAAGAAACAATGCTCCAAGCAGAAATCTTAACAAAAGAAAATATATATAATTATGACCTGCAAGGAGAGCCGTAAGGAGGTAGAGGAAGTTGTGGAGTTTGCGGAACAAGGTATTACTAGGGGTGCTATTGGTTATTACGGTGATTGTGATTTGTGGGGTTACCCTTGTTTATAAAAAAGATGCGGAAATGATACAAAAAGACTATTGTCAAAACTTGTACTATCGCGTCGAGCAGGCCGGGAAATATTTTGACAATACAATGAGCAGTATTTATGAAATATCAGCCAAAATGGCTTATGAAAAAGAGTTGATTCAATTGGTACAAAAGTATAAGGAGCAGCAGACCGAAGAAAGTGCAGCAAGACTGTCACAACTTTTGGCGGATTATAAAACGAAGAATATGGAAATAAGCTCTATTTGTGTGTATTTAAGAGAATTGGATGTTTTAATTACCTCAGAAGAATATCCGGTAAGAGTAGAAAGACCGATGGTTGCATTAAGGGATTCCACTTTTCATAATCCAACGCTTATGGGCATACCTTATAAAAAGGAGGGGCACATGCTTTCCTTTGTGAATACACTGAATACAGGAGAAGTAGAGCCTAGTGTTGTAATGGTCAACGTTCAGGAGAGGTCAGTTTACTATAATTATTTGGATTATTTAGACAGCAGTAAGGTGACAACTTTGATGCTAGTGGATCAGGAAGAGAAGGTGATTTCTGCGAAAGAAAGGTCTTTAATTGGAACATCTTTTAGCCAGCCTATTTTTCATGAAAGTACAGGACAAGGTATTGTGAAAGGAGAAAATGGTGAGGAAATCGGCCTTTCTTATCGTGCTCCCTTTTCTCAATATGTCATTCGTCTTGTGGTATCGACAGATGAAATTTTGGTGCAGCTGAGATCGTTGCGCTTTTTCGTTTTGACCTTGAGTATTGTGTTTATTGCGGCTGCGTTTTTGTTTTCTTATTTTAGTACCTTGTTTATATACAAGCCTCTTAGTCAGCTGACCGAAACCGTTAAGTCAGTCGGACAAGGGGATTTGAACCTGCGTTACAAAGTTACAACAAAAGATGAAGTGGGAACCCTTGGTACCAATTTTAATAATATGTTAGATCAGATTAACGTCTTATTTAAGCAGTTGATTCGGGAAGAGGAATTGAAAAAAGATGCAGAGTTAGATGCTTTGCAATATCAAATTCGCCCTCATTTCATGTATAATACATTAAATACAATTAAATGTTATGCTCTTACAAAAGGAGAGAAGGAAGTGGCAGAATTAATTGCTAATTTTGCAGATTTACTTCGAACAGCAATCAATAAGAATGGAGTTTTTATTACGCTTCAGGAAGAGCTGGACATTGTTGACAAATATGTGAAGCTACAGCAATTTCGACATGGAGATGTGTTTGCTGTATTTTATCAGGTTGAGGATGCCAAGGAGTGTTTTATCCCCCGTCTTATTTTGCAGCCGTTCGTTGAAAATTCCATTGAGCATGGGTTTGACATGGGCAAGACAGATAATGAAATTGTGATTTGTGCATCCGTAGAGGATGGAATCTTAAATATAAAAATTAGTGACAATGGTATTGGAATGCCTCAGGAGCTTATTGACAAGCTACTGAATGATCCGGCAAAAAAAGTTACTGGAATGAGTAACATTGGTATTTCTAACGTAAAAGAGAGGCTGTCATTATACTTTGGAGATCATTGTCAGGTAAATATGATGATGGTAAATAAAAAATTAGAAGTATCTATATCTATGCCTGCGATTACAGATGCCAAACAATTATGTGAATTTGGACGAAGAGAGGGGGAAAGCATATGTATAAAGCGCTGATTGTAGAAGATGATCGGATTGTCCGGCAGTATATGTCGGATTTATCAATATGGAGTGAGTTTGATATCGAAATTACAGATGTTGCCAGAGATGGGGTTGAGGCTCTTGAGAAAAAGAAACAATGGAATCCGGATCTGATTATTACCGATATTTCAATGCCGCGGATGGATGGAATTGAAATGATTGAAGAGATTAGAGAGTTGGATCAGACCGTATACATTATGGTGTTAAGCTGTCATGATGAATTTGAATACGTAAAAGAGGCGATGAAGCTGGGCGCCGATGAATATATATTAAAGGATACTTTTAGTGAAGAGACGTTAATGGAAATTCTTCCTCATACAGTAAAGAGCCTGCGTAAAGGTAACCACAAGGAAGAGAATTTTTACGCAAGACAAGACCTTAAATTTTATTTTTTTAATCAGTTAATGGCAGGAACACTTGTTGGAGAGGAGCGGGAAACAAAAAGGGTGGAGGCGCAAATTGCTGGTAAATTTATTCATTGTGCTGTTATCAATTGTTATATGGCAAAATGGAATCTTATTAAATACCAGTCGTTATTGCCGGAGTGGGATCACTATAGCCGTCAGGTGTTGGAAAATTTAGAAAATCATTTTGGTAAATATTTAGAGAACTACAAAGACTATATAGAAATCCTTTATTTAGGGGAGGGACATTTTTGCTGTTTTGTAGATGTTTCCAATGAATGTAGAGTGAGCCAGATGCAACAGCAGCTTATTAAGATTGTCTCTGTTATGGGTCAGTGCCTGAAACAAGAACCCTATCAGTATGTGACTGGTGTGAGTGACATATGTGCAGGAGAAGCGAATGTCAAGCAAGCCGTTTTACAGGCTCGAAATATGGTGAAACTAAGCTTTTACACAGAAGAAACTGTGCTCTATTATGCAGGTGGGCTAGGGCATCATATCGTGGATAAGCTTCCAGAGAATGTGAATCATCTGCGGAAGCAGCTGCCCATTTTCCTAAAGGAAGATAAAGATGATGAAATCATTTTTGCACTGCAGAATGCCGTCAAAGATTTTAAAAAGGAGTTTACAGCTCCGAATTTAGTGATTAAGTGGGTCAAGGATATGGATCAGAGTCTCCAAGTAGAACGAGAGGAAGACTTTTATGCCAGTATATTTACAATTAAGGATGTGGAGTCAGTTTGTGCAGAATATAAGGTTCATATCTTGTCCTTATTAGTCAGTACGGTACCGGAATATTTAAGTCCTGCGCTATGTAGTGCTCTCACATACATTCATGAAAACTATAAGAATAAAATTGGACTAAAAGAAGTGGCAGGAGCAATACATATGAATGCATCCTATCTAAGTACATTGTTTCAAAAAGAAATGTCGGTAGGATTTGCCCGCTATTTGCTGGAGCTAAGAATCAGAACCGCGAAAAAGCTTTTAGTCAATACCAATTACAAAGTAAAAGATGTAGCAGAGCAATCGGGCTTTTATGATTATCACTATTTTGCAAGAGCATTTAAGAATATGACAGACTTGAGTCCTTTGGAATATCGGAAGGCAAATAAAAGAGAGGGACTATTCTGAAAAGCACCTTATAGGGAAACCTATGAGGTGCTTTTTTTGTGGAGCGTGGAAAATATTTGGATTATGTGACTTAAATTTGCATACCTAAAATGAACACGCAAAAGTGTTTGCAGAGATTAAAAACAACTATAAAAACGTAGTGAAATCTAAATTATTGTACCTTACTCTTGAGTCTTTAAGTACTTATAATGAACGAAAAATAAGACCGAGGAAGGGATGGATAGAAAAATGAAAAAAGTCGGAGTTGGTTTAATAGGAGCAGGAGTCATTGCAAAATTTCATATGCAAGGTTACAATTCAGTATTTGAAAACTATGGAGATGTTAAACCCAGATTTGTAATTGTTGCAGATCCTAAATTGGAAAGAGCAGAGATTTTAAAGGAATCTTATGGATTTGAGAAGGCCTCTACAGACTGGGAGGATGTGATTCACAATCCGGAAGTGGAGCTGGTATTAATTACAACGCCAAATTATCTCCATGCTGAAATGGCAATTGCAGCCGCAAAAGCAGGCAAGCATATTATGTGTGAAAAGCCAATGTCCATGAATTTAGAAGAAGGTCAGGCAATGGTTGATGCTGTAAAAGAAGCAGGCGTTATTTCTCAGGTGGATTTTGTATACCGGAAGTGCCCTACTATTGTAGAAGCGAAAAAGATGATTGACAATGGCACGATTGGTGACATCGTTACCTTTAGAGGCTGGTTTGACTGTGCATACATGGCAGATCCAGCAACACCGATGATGTGGAGAGAATATAAGAAGTTTGCAGGAACTGGAAGTATGGGTGACTTAGTTGCTCATGTAATCAGCTTATCAGATTTTTTACTAAACGATCAAGTAGGTGGAATCGATGAAGTAAATTGTTTTAGTGATATTGTTTACAAGGAAAGAGAAGACATGTTTGATTCATCTAAGAAAGCGGAAGTGGATACAAATGATGTGGATTACACAATTGTTCGCTATAAAAATGGACGGACAGGAGTTCTTTATTCATCAAGAGTAGCTGTGGGACATGACAGTCGTCTGGGATTTGAAGTAGTGGGCTCAAAGGGAACCATTAAGTTTGCACTGAACCGTATGAACGAGCTGGAAATTTTTATTGAGGACGGAGATGAAATTAGCCGTGGATTCAAAACTTTGGCACCCAATCCAAATCACGGAGAGTTCAGACATTTTTGTACTTATGGTGATGATGGAATCAGTTATCCAAACGTTATGGGAATTCAAGCTCATTCTATGCTGGCAGCAGTTGCAGATAAAAAGCCTTTAGACATAGATATTGCATATGGTCTGGAAGTGGATCGCATTATGGTTGCGATGCAGGAATCAGCAAGCACAAAAAAAGCAGTTAAAGTGTCAGATATGCAGTAGATGGAGGGCGAAAACATGAAGGAATTACAGGTGGGTTTAATAGGGTGTGGTGCCATCGGACGAGATCATGCTCAAAGAATTCAAAATAAACTTCAAAGAGCAAAAATTGTAGCGGTAACAGATGTTATAAAAGAGAGTGCCCAAAAGGTTGCTCAGCTGTGCGGGTGTAAAGTGGCCGAGACGGCAGAGGATATTATAGCAGATCCTAAGATTGATGCAGTGGTGGTAACAGCTTGGGATCCGGCTCATAAAGAGCTGGTGTTGGAATGTATCAAGCACAAAAAGTTTGTCTTTTGTGAAAAACCCTTGGCAACTGAGGCAAAGGGAGCGAAGGAAATTATAAAAGCGGAAATGGAAGGTGGACAACGCCTTGTTCAAGTTGGGTTCATGAGACGCTATGACAAAGGATACCGGCAGATGAAAGAGTTGATAGATGCTGGAGAAATCGGTGCACCTCTTTTGGTTCATAGTGCACATCGTAATGTAGCCAGTGGACAGGGTGTCACAGAGGATTTTATGATTACACAAACTTGTATTCATGAAATTGATTTGACGAAATGGTTGATTCAGGATGATTATGATTCGGTACGTTGTATTGTGGGACGCACTTCGAAGGAAGCACCGGAAGGCTTAAGAGACCCTCAAATGGTAATGATTCGTACCAAAAGCGGAATCTGCATTGATATAGAAGTGTTTTTAAATGCCAGGTTTGGATATGATATTCAATGCCAGGTCGTTGGTGAAAATGGGACGGTGAATTTACCGGATCCATCTTATCCTCCTATACGAAAAGAAGCGTTTAAAGGCACCTCATTGTGTATGGATTGGTCCGTTCGTTTTATTGAGGCCTATGATGTAGAGCTTCAAGAATGGATTGATAATACGCTGGAAGGGATAACCTCTGGACCAAATTCATGGGATGGATACATTGCTGCTTTGACTGCTGATTTACTCATTCAATCAAGGGATGAGGGTGGAACAGAAATTAAACTAAATACACCTGAGCGTCCTGTGTTTTACGCTTAGTCAGCAAGTACAAATGAGTGGAGGAGGAAGAAAGATGGGCGTTCCATTGTTGGAAATGCGTAATATTACAAAAATGTTTCCTGGTGTAGTGGCTCTTAGCGAAGTGAACTTAACTGTAGATCAAGGTGAAATACATTTGCTGTTAGGAGAAAACGGAGCAGGAAAATCGACGATGATTAAAACCATTATCGGAATTAATAAGCCAGAAGGCGGAGAAATGTTTTGGCTGGGACAGCCAATGAAAATAAATAGTCTTGATGATGCATACGAATTAGGAATTTCAGTTATTTATCAAGAGCTGAGCAATATTCCCTGTTTAAGTATTGTAGAAAATATGTATCTAGGTTTTGAAAAAAGAAAAAGCGGATTTATTGATTGGAAAGAACAAAGGGCTTGTGCTAAGAAAGCACTTGAGCGTGTAGGGTTATCAGATATAGACGTGGACATGCCAATGGAAAAGCTAGGTATGGGTCAGAGACAATTAGTGGAAATTGCCCGTGCGATAGATCGTAATGCGAAGCTGATTATTATGGATGAGCCAACTTCATCATTGAGCCGTAAGGAGATTGATTTCTTGATGGATCTAATGCTGGAGTTAAATAGTGAGGGCGTTTCAATCCTCTTTATTACACACAAATTAGATGAAGCCAAGAGAGTTGGAGACCGGGTAACAGTTCTTAGGAATGGACAGAATTCGGGAGAAACTTTGCAGGTTAAGGATGTCACGGAAGATGACATTATTCAAATGATGGTTGGACGTACTTTGGAAGAGAAGTATCCAAAGCGGAAGGATGTAAAAATAGGCAAGGAAGTTTTACGATGTGAGGGCTTATGTGCAGACAAATTTGATGAGGTTTCTTTTTCGGTTCGCAGTGGAGAAATGCTGGGCGTATTTGGCTTAGTAGGCGCTGGGCGAACGGAAGTCATGCGTGCACTTTTCGGAGCAGATGCACTTGCAGATGGGAAGATCTATTTGGAAGAAAAAGAGGTCATCATGAAGCATCCAAGAGATGCAATCAAGCAAGGTGTTGTATTGATTACTGAAAATCGTAAAGAAGAAGGTCTTATATTGATTCATGATGTAGTGGAAAACGGTACTTTGGTAACCCTTGAAAAGTTTAAGCGAAAAGGTGGATTGTTGGATAATAAAAAGCGGCGTGAAATGGTTCAAAAGCATGGAGAGGCATTGAACTTGAGACCATTACAGCCAGATAAACAATCCCTTAATTTTTCCGGTGGAAATCAGCAAAAGATCGTAATTATGAAATGGCTGCTCTCTGGAGCCAAAGTATTTATTTTTGATGAGCCAACAAAAGGTGTTGATGTAGGTGCAAAAGTTGAAATCTATAACATCATGAATCAACTTTTGGAAGATGGAGCTGCTATCATCATGGTTTCTTCGGAAATGGATGAAATCCTTGGAATGAGTGACCGGGTTATGGTTATGTATGAGGGAAAAGAAATGGGTATCGTAGAGAATGATGGTTCAGTGGGACAGGAAGAGATTCTTACACTGGCAACAGGAGGGACGTTATAAATGAAAAAGGAAAAAACAGTAGGCTTACAAGTCAGGGAGATTATGGGAAAAGCAGGACCAATTATTGCGCTCATTCTATTATGCATCTTTTTGACGTTAAAAACAGATAAATTCCTGACCGTAAATAATATTATGAATATTGCACGTCAGACATCTATGAGTGGATTCCTGGCGCTTGGTATGATGGCATGTATTTTAACCGCTGGAATTGACCTATCCGTTGGATTTACAATGACACTGTCAACAATTGTAATGGCAAAGTGTGCAGTAGAAATGGGATTACCTCCATTTTTATGTATTATCATATGTGTGTTAACAGGAGCGGTATTAGGTTTAGTAAATGGTTTGCTTTTGACGAAATGTAAATTGCCTCATCCCTTTATTTCGACAATGGGAACACAGAATATTTACAAAGGTATTGGTCTGGTTATTACAGGTGCAACTCCAATTGCAGGAATGCCATTAATGATTTCATGGGCAGGATCTGCAACGGTAACAAAAAGTACGGGATCTATTCTTGATAAAATGCCAGTTGGATTTATTCTTATGCTTGTTGTGTATGTTCTTTTTAGCATTTTTCTCACCTATACAAGGTTAGGACGTCATATCTATGCAGTTGGTGGAAATATGACAACGGCTGGTTTATCAGGCATTAATGTTGATTTTGTGCGAACCAGTGTTTACGTGATTTCAGGAATTATGGCCTCTTTAGGTGGTATTATCGCAGTTGGACGAAGTGATTCCGCATATCCTCTTTCAGGATTACTATTGGATAACGATGCCATTGCAGCAGTTATTATTGGAGGAACCAGTTTCTTTGGTGGAAAGGGAAATGTTCTGGGAACTTTTTCGGGGGTTATTCTGATTTCCGTTCTTCGAAATGGATTGAATCTTCTGAAAGTAAGCTCAGACATGCAGACGATCTTTTTAGGAGTAATCATTATCATTGCAGTGTTTATTGATGTGGTTCGAAACGGTGGATTTAAACGTGTTAAGAGAATGAAAAAAGAAGGCGAAGCAAAAGCAATCGCATAATAAAAAGGAATTTCCCCGTCAGAAAGATGGGAAATCATAAGGAGGAAAAAGTATGAAGAGAAACATGAGAAAATGGAGCGCATTGTTTGTGAGTATTATCTTGGTTTTGTCCATGATAATGGGGTGCAGCAGCAAGAAAGAAGAAACCAGTGGCGGTGAAGAGACGAAAACGGAAGGTAAAGATTATGAGATTACCGTAGTATGTATGGCTCTTAACAGTGATTACTGGCATATGGTTGAAGCAGGTGCCAAGCTTGCTGGTAATGAGCTGGGAGTAACAGTAGACGTAGTTGGCCCAAATGCAGAGTCCGATTCGGCGGCGCAGATTAACATGGTGGAAGACGCTTGTAACAGTGGGGCAGACGCGATTGTATTGGCTCCAAATGAACCCACATCCTTAGTTTCAGCAGCAAAAACGGTTAAAAATAACGACACACCATTGGTAATTATCGACGCAAAGCTAGATACAGATGATGAATCTCTATACGATTGTTTTATTGGAACCGGAAACATTGCAGCAGGTGGAGAAGGCGGTAATTTTATTGCATCAAAGCTTGAAAAGGGAGACAAAGTAGGAATTATTCGTGGTTTAAATGGACAAAGCGTTCATGATCAACGTGCGGATGGAGCGCAGGCAGCCATGGAAGAGGCAGGCTTGGAAGTTGTATCGATTCAGCCAGCGGACTCTGATCGCGGAAAAGCAGTTAATGTAGCAGAAAATATGCTGCAATCGGATCCAGATATTAAGGCTTTCTATGCAACCAATGATGATATGGCTTTAGGAGCATTGCAAGCAGTTGAGTCTGCAGGGTTAAAAGATATTGTTATTGTAGGATTCGATGGAACCTTCAATGCGATGGATTCAATTGCGGATGGTAAGCTGACTGGTTCAGTGGCACAGCAGCCAATCGAAGAAGGCTATCAGGGAGTGGTAAACGCAGTTAAAATCCTTGATGGTGAAGAGGTGGAAAAAGAACAAGCCTTAGATGTCGTTGTACTAACAGATGAAAATGTTGCAGACTTCCGTAAAAATGTAGAAGAACAAATTGAAAAATCTGGAGTTAAGCTGAACTAGAAAAAGTAAGATAGCAGAGGTGTCGTGGGAGTGACTAAGAGTTACAAGCACGACACCTTCTTTTTATGATAAAACATTCACAAAAAAGTATTATTATTTTAGTGAATGTTTTTAGATGTCTATTGCTTGACGTTAAAAACTAGATTATATATAATTGAACAAAGAATATAAAATAAAAGAATAAAATATAAAGTGGTTCAAATTATATTTTATTTGAATGGAGAGGGGAGCGAAAATGGCGGAATACATTCTGGAAATGAAGGATATCTGTAAAAGTTTTTCAGGAGTAAAGGCTCTTGATAAAGTGTCTCTTAATATCAAACCTGGAGAAGTACATGCTCTGATGGGAGAAAATGGTGCAGGAAAATCCACGCTAATGAAGATACTTATGGGAATATACAGCCTGGATAGTGGGATGATTACGATGGATGGGGAAGTATACAAGGCTAATAATCCAAAAGAAGCAATGAATGTGGGAATTTCGATGATTCATCAGGAGCTTAATCCCATATTAGATATGCCGGTTTATGAAAATATTTTTGTGGGACGAGAGCTTAGAAATGGACCGTTGGTGGATAGTGGGGCAGAAATCAGAGAGGCCAAAAGGTTGCTGGAAGACCTGGGAATACATGTCTCCCCACATACACTATTACGGGATTTGAGTGTGGCGCAGTGTCAGCTGATTGAGATTATTAAAGCGATTTCCATTAACGCTAAGGTAATTATTATGGACGAGCCAACCTCAGCTATTACGGATCATGAAGTGAATGTTTTATTTTCTCATATTGATAATTTGCGCAAGCAAGGAGTGGCAATTATCTATATTTCTCATCGGATGGAAGAGATTTTCCAAATATGTGACCGCATTACGGTGATGCGTGATGGCCAATACATTGGAACAGATACAACGAAAAATCTGGATGAAAATAAATTAATTAAGATGATGGTGGGAAGAGAAATTACAGATGTATTTCCTAAAGTTGAGGCAGCGATTGGAGAGGTTGTTTTTGAGGCGAAAAATATTTCACGTGGAAAACAAGTCGAGGATGTCAGCTTTTCCCTTCATAAAGGAGAGATTCTTGGAATCGCTGGCTTAGTCGGTGCTGGCAGAACAGAGCTTGTAGAAGCCCTATTTGGAATGGACAGGATTTCAGGAGGAGAAGTTTTTATACATAAGAGAAAGGTAGAAATACGTTCCCCCAGAGATGCAATAAAGAATGGTCTTGCCCTTGTTACTGAGGATCGTAAGGGCTCTGGATTGAATTTGGGAGGATCTGTGGAAGATAATATTACAACGGTTGCGATTAAGAAGCTGCTAAAGGCGGGCTTGATTAATCGGCAGAATATGCGGGAAGCTGCCGACCAATATATTGAAAAGCTTAAAATCAAGACATCTTCCAGAAATCAAGCTGTAGGATATTTATCCGGTGGAAATCAGCAGAAGGTTGTGATATCTAAATGGCTGCTAACAGATCCAGAAATCATTATTATGGATGAGCCAACGCGAGGAATCGATGTAGGAGCAAAACGTGATATCTATCTTTTAATGGGTGAGTTGGTGAAAAGTGGTAAATCAGTGATTGTTATATCCTCCGAAATACCAGAATTGATGGGAACCTGTGACCGGATACTGGTAATGGCAGAAGGACATATAACAGGGGAGTTGAACAGAGAGGATTTTGCTCAGGAGCATATTATGTCTTATGCCTCAGCAATTGAAGTTTAAAAAAACAATTTATAGAAATGGGAGAATAAAGATATGGGTAAAAGGCAGAAATTAATGAAAGAATATGGGATTGTTCTAATATTTATTGTTCTGGTAATTGTGATGACAATACTGTCACCGAACTTTGCACAACCAAAAAACTTAATCAATATTTTAAAACAAACATCTATTAATGGAATCCTGTCACTAGGGATGATGTTTGTCATAATATCCGGGGGATTTGATCTTTCTGTTGGTTCGATTGTTGGTGTAACAGGTGTGGTGGCCGCCTATTTGGGCATGGGTGAGCATCCGCTGATTGTTGGACTATTGGCTTGTATAGGATTGGGTGCTTTATTTGGTTTGACAAATGGAATTGGAGTTTCCGTAGGGAATTTACCTCCATTTATTATGACTCTAGGAATGATGACAGGGCTGCGGGGTCTTGCTTTAGTGATTTCGGGTGGACAGCCGGTTACAGGAATCTCAAAAGAATATGTAAATATTTCGAGTGGTTTCTTGTTTGGAGTCATTCCATACTTAGCAGTATATTTCTTAATTATCACGGTGATTTGTGCATTTATCTTAACGAAAACTGTATACGGAAGAAGAGTCTACTCCTGTGGAGGAAATCTCCTTGCGGCCAGAGTTTCCGGAATTAATGTGAAAGCAATGCAGACATCAGTATATATGATTGCAGGAATTATGGCGGGAATTGCCGGATTTTTACTTACAGCACGTACAACAGTAGGAGCACCAACAGCAGGAGATGGTTATGAAATGGATGCAATAACAGCTTGTGTGATTGGCGGTGTCAGCATGAACGGTGGTACCGGAAAATGGTTTGGAGTTGTGATTGGCGCACTGATTATTTCGGTAATTGCAAACGGTTTGGATATATTGGGAGTTTCTTCCCATTATCAGAAGATTATAAAGGGTATTATTATTATTGTGGCAGTATTAGCGGATGTAAATGGGAAGACAAAAAAAGCATAGTCCGACCATTTCAAATAGCATCAAAAGAATAAAAGAGGAGGAAATAGTAAATGAAAAGAAAAGTGATATCAGTTCTAGTGTGTGCAGCTATGCTAATGACGCTGTTAATCGGATGTAACAGAGGTTCAGAAAAAACAGATGATAGTTCTTCAACAGATGAAGGTACTTCAAAAGGGGATTTAAAGGTAGCAATGTGTATGAGTCATCAAACAAATGATTTCCAGATTACGGTAACATCTGCAGCTATCGAAAAAGGAAAAGAATTAGGAATTGAAGTGGTTGTATTTGACGGAAACAATGATTCGGCAACCCAAATCAGTCAAATTGAATCCGCTGTGGACCAAGGATATGATGGAATTATCTTTGAACCGATAAATGTGGATGCAGTTCAAAATATCGTGACATATGCAACGGACGAAGGTATTCCTGTGGTAAATGTGGTTGGAGCAATGTCTGATTGGGAAGAATACGTTGCTGCATACGTTGGTGGAGATAATGTAACTGCTGGAGAAATGGAAATGGAAAAGGTGGCAGAGCTTTTAGATGGTAAAGGGAACATAGCAATCTTAAATGGACCAATGGGATCAGACCCACAAATACAGCGCCACGAGGGATATGATAATATCTTAAAGGATTATCCGGATATCACTGTTGTAAATGAAGATGATGCTGAGTGGGCAACAGACAAAGCTCTGAATATTGTAGAGAACTGGTTACAATCAGGGAAAGAAATCAATGCTATTATTTGTCAAAATGACGGCATGGCTGTTGGAGCAGCAAAGGCAGTACAAGATGCTGGAAAAAAAGACATCATTGTAACTGGTATTGATGCAACCTCTGATGGTATCGATGCAATTGAGAGTGGTTCTATGACGGGAACTGTTTCCCAAGATGCAGCAGGACAAGGCAGCTTATCCGTAGAAACGATGGCAAAAGTAATCAATGGAGAAAAATTGGAGAAGACAGATCTTCGTACAGAAAACATCTGGATTGATGAATCTAATGTAAGTGAATACTAAAATGAAATAGAGAATAAAAAATAAGAGGAGAAATCCTCTTATTTTTTATTCATATCAACAAATGATTTTTTGTATTGTATAGGAGAAATACCTACATGTTTTCGGAACATAGAACTAAAATGTGCAGGAGTACTAAAGCCAAGTAAGTCTGAGATTTCTGCCATGGAGAGCTCTGTATTCATTAATAAGCTTTGCGCTTCCCCGAAGCGTCGGAACAACATATACTGTATAGGAGAAATTCCTGTTTTAGCTTTAAAAGAGTGTGAGACAAACGAAGGATTCATGTTGAGAGTTTCACTGATACTTTCTAAAGTTAAGTTTGCTTCATAGTGTGAATCAAGAAAAGTCTTAATCTTCTCAACAACCGCATCCGTTTTACTGGATGGGGTTCTTTTTACGTGCCGATCCCGGCTGAGCAATAATTGGTAAATCAGTAATAATATAGAATTTGCCATTGAAGTAGAGACTTCATATAAGTTGTCAAAATCCAGAGATAACATATAAATAAGTTCCATGATAGAGCCAACCTTATCGGCAAGTGTACCGCATGGAATAATTGGATAATCGTCTATGTCAATTAGCCAATTGTCGGGTAATCCCTTTATTTTTACATTTGTTAAAGCACAGCAGTAGGACTTGAGACTATTTTTAAAGGTTGGAGCGTCTCCATGTAGCACTTTAGCATTACAGATCACCATATCTCCCTTACAAATAGCGTAGGGCTGGTTATTTACCATGTAATATCCAAATCCGCTATATACGTAATAAAGCTCCAATTCATTTTCATGAGAATGAAATAAACGAGTGTACTTATTGTTGTGCTGTTCATCGATTAGATATACGGCACTAAGTTGTGGCAAAGTTTCATCTCTTAGTATCCTTGATAAATTGTTGACAGATTTTTCCATAAAAGCCTCCTCAATTGACGCACAATTCCCAAGTGTGCAATTATTTGTAAATTCGGAAAATATTCCATACCGAAATAGCTGATTTTGGAACAAGATTACGATAACGTGATATTTCGGTATGATGCTAGAATATATTTAAGGAAAAGAGATGGATGATGCTTATCAAGTTTAAGTTAATATGAAGTTTATCATAAAAGAGAAATATAAGCTATCAAAATCCGCAAAAGTTTGCTGTTAAGGAGAAGGAGGTACAAATGTTAAAAAGAGAAAATATCAAATTAGGTATTGCACCAATTGCATGGACAGAAGATGATATGCCGGAATATGGAAAAGAGGCGACATTTCTTCAGACCATCAGCGAGATTGCCCTGACAGGGTATGAAGGAACTGAAATTGGATGCACTTATCCTCATGATGCAAAAGTATTAAACGAAGAGTTTAAACGAAGAGGTCTGGAAAATATCACACAGTGGTTTAGTGCTTACATCAATGAAATACCATTTTGGCAAGTAGAGAGAGATTTCAAAGATCATATGTACTTTTTGAAATCAGCAGGAGCAAAGCTGATTAATGTATCGGATCAAAGCTTTAGTGTACAACACAGATCTCGTACCAGTTTCATGGAAAAGCCGGTTCTAAATGAAGAGCAGTGGAAAGAATTGGCAGCAGGATTAGACAAGCTGGGAAAGATTGCAGTAGAAAATGGAATGGAAATCGTCTATCACCATCATATGACAACGACAGTTCAAACGGCAGAAGAAATCGATAAATTAATGGAACTTACCGATCCAAGATATGTGAATCTTATTTTTGATACAGGTCACCTGGCTTTCTCAGGAGATGATCCAGTTAATGTTTTAGAGAAGCATTTTGACCGTGTAAAGCACGTACATCTTAAAAACATCAGACAAGATGTGGTGGATCGCTGCAGAAGGGATAAATTAAGCTTCTTAGAATCTGTTTTAGAGGGAGCATTTACAATCCCGGGAGATCCGGAAGGATGTGTAGACTTCCCAGCGGTCTTTAAGATATTAGAAGAAAGAGAATATAAGGGATGGCTCGTTATAGAAGCAGAGCAGAATCCTTATATCTATAATCCTTTTGACTACGCAGTTATGGCAAGAAAATATGTAAAAGAGCAAACAGGTATTTAATAAAAGAAAGGTTGGATTAAGAAATGAAAAAAGTAAAAGTAGGTATTATTGGAGTAGGTAGATTAGGTTACGAGCATGCATGCAATCTTGCAAACCGTGTGCCAAATACAGAGCTTGTAGCGGTGTGTGACAGAAAAGAAGAACGTGCAAAAGAAGTGGCAGAGGAATTAGATGTTCCTGCATACTATACAAATGCAAAAGATTTGTGTAATGATTCCAATGTTGAGGCAGTTGTTATTGTAACCAATACAGATTCCCACACAGAAATGATAAAAATTGCAATGGAAGCTGGAAAGCATGTATTTAGTGACAAGCCATTAAGTGATACGATTGAAAAGTGTAAAGAAGCAGAAGAAGTAGTTGCAGCGCATCCAGATCTTACATTTATGCTTGGGTTTATGCGAAGATACGATAAGTCATATGCTGTTGCAAAAGAGAAAATCAACAGAGGAGATATCGGAGATGTGATTTTAGTACGTTGTTATTCTCAGGATCCAGTGTCCATTATTGAAGGAACTCTTGAATATGCACCACGTTCTGGTGGACAGTTCATTGATATGAACATCCATGACATTGACTTGATTCGTTGGCTGACTGACTCTGAGCCTAAGAAATTATGGGCAATTGGCGGATGCTACGAGTTTAAACAATACAAGGATTGGGATGACGGAGATAATGTGGCAACCATGATGCAGTGTGAAAATGATGCAATGGCATTTATGTATGCAGGTCGTGCAGCAGCTCATGGCTCTCATGTTGAAACAGAAATTATCGGAACAAAAGGAACCTTACGCATTGCATCTGTGCCGAACAGCTCGATGTTAGAAGTTATGAGTGAACATGGTGTTTGCCAAGAATGCTTCCAGGATTTTGTTACACGTTGGCACGATGCTTACATTACAGAAATGGAAGTGTTTGCAAATAACGTAATCGAAAAGAAACAAGGTACACCAACTGTAATAGATGGAACGAAGAACACAGAAATCGCATTCCGTTGTAAAGAATCATTCTTAAGCGGTAATATGATAACACTATAGGAAAATATTGGAGGAAAAGGAAATGGGAAAAAAGGTAAGAATAGGACTGATTGGTGCAGGTAGAATAGGAAGATTGCATGGCGCAAACTTAGCACATTCAGTAGCAGACGCTGATTTGGTAGCAGTAGCAGATCCAATGATGAACGATGAAATGAAAGAATGGGCAGCATCCATGGGTATTGAGAAGTGCTACTCAGACCCAGATGAAATCATTAATGATAAATCAATTGATGCAATTTTCATATGCTCTGCTACAAATACTCATGCAGATTTAATCAAAAAAGGGGCAAATGCAGGGAAAAATATTTTTTGCGAGAAGCCAATTGATACAGATTTAAATAAAATCAAAGAAACGTTAGAAATCGTTAAAAAGGCTGGAGTAAAACTTCAGGTAGGATTCGTACGCCGCTTCGATCATAATCACAAGAAGGTTCATGATACAGTAGCAGAGGGGTACCTTGGAAAGCCACATGTAATCAAAGTAACTTCAAGAGATCCGGATCATCAGCCAATGGATTACATTAAGGTATCTGGCGGGATTTTTATGGATATGACAATCCATGATTTCGATATGGTTCGTTACCTTGCGGGAAGTGAAGTGACCGAAGTTATGGCATACGGTGCGGAATTAAGTGGTGCAGGTTATGCAGAGCTAGGAGATGTAGATACAGTAATCGTTATGATGAAATTTGAAAATGGAGCTCTCGGTGTGATTGATAACAGTAGAGCAGCACATTACGGATATGATCAACGAACAGAAGTACACTGTGACAAAGGTTGTGTTCAGGTGGCAAACGACCGCAATGATATGTCCATGATTTCAACGGCAGAAGGCGTGGAAATTTCAAAACCAACATGGTTTTTCTTGGAACGCTACAATGATGCATTTATTTCAGAAGCAGTAGAGTTTACAAAAGCAATCCTAAATGATACGGAAACACTTGTAAATGGAAATGACGGATTAGCACCAGTTATCATTGCAATGGCAGCAGAAAAGTCACTGAAAGAAGGACGCCCAGTGAAGGTTGGTGAAATATAGATGGAACAGACAAAGAATACGAATCGTTTAACAGTAGGGACTCGTGTTGCATATGGATTTGGAGATACAGCTTGTAATATTGTGTTTGGTATGATTTCCACACTACTGACACTTTTCTATACAGACTATGCTGGTGTATCAGTTGCAACAGTAGGTTTAGTAATGCTGATTTCCCGTATTTTTGATGGGACCTCAGACATTATTATGGGATTTATCGTCAATAAGACAAAGTCTAAGTGGGGCAAAGCGAGACCATGGGTATTATGGATGAGCATTCCTTATTGCGTATCAGCAATCGCACTTTTTACAGTACCACAGACGAGTGAAACACTACAATTTTGGTATATTTTCATAACATATAACCTGTGTACAACAGTATTTTACACTGCAATTAATGTGCCTTACGGAACGTTGTCTACAATGATGACGCGTTCCTCACACGAAAGAGATTTACTCTCTATCTTCCGTATGTCAATGGCTCCAATTGGTAGAATTATTGCAGTTACATTGACAATGCCGATTGTCAAATTATTCGGTGATAATCAAGCGGCCTGGGTAAAGGCAATGTCTATGTACGTTATTTTGGCATTTCTTATGCTTCTAATTTGCTTCCTTCAATGCAAGGAAACGGTATCATTTGAACAACGAGAAAAAGTCAAGATTCCATTTGGGAAAAATATAAAGGCACTTTTGACAAATCAATACTTTTGGGCAACCCTTATTCTTTGGACTGTAACTTGTGTTCATGGAACAATTGTAGGAACATCGTTGCCTTATTACTGTAAATACATTTTCCAAAATGACTCGTGGATGTACAGTGCCCTCTATTTTGCAGAAGCAGGAACGCTTGTATTAGGAGCAATGCTTTGCCCAATTCTTTTAAGAAAAATGGGAAAAAGAAATCTATCACTAATCGGTGCAATTATAGCTGTAGTAGCCCATGCGTTATTCCTTCTTAATCCAGGCAGCTTTGGTTGGGCACTAGGGACCAGTATTGTCAGAGCATTAGGAGAAGCACCTCTTACCGCTGTTGTATTTGGTATGATGGGGGATGTTATCGAGTTTGGACAGTGGAAGACCTCTATTCGTCAGGAAGCTTTAATCTTTGGAGGAGGATCATTAGGATTTAAAATTGGAACTGGTATTACCAGTGCTGTAATCACATCTTTATTAAATAAAGCAGGATATTTAAGTTCAACAGGAGCGAAAGTGGTACAACCGGATTCAGCAATAAGTATGATCAAGAATATTTATATGTGGGGACCGATTTTAGTATGGATTGTAGCAGTTATTGTACTCTTGTTGTACAAATTGGATAATAAATATCCGAAAATCATGGAAGAATTAAATGAAAGAGAAGCAAGAGGCGAGATGTAGGAAAGGAGCTCTAAATGTTAAAACTTGGTTATAACGAAGCAACGTGTAAAGAGAATTCTAATGTAATGAGAGATTTGGAACTTTGCGAAAAAAATGGATACGACTACATTGAACTGCGATTGGACATGCTGAAGGAATATCTAAAGTATAATACTTTGGAAGACTTAAAAAAGTTTTTTGCAGGAAGCAAATTAAAACCATTTGCATTTAATTCAATTGAAAATATTAATTTCTGCTCTCCAAAGGAATGGGAAGAATTAGTGAACCTATTCACTTTTGGGTGTATGGTGGCAAAGGAAATTAATAATCCTTATATCATTGTTGTACCGACAATGACAGATGAAATCTGTACATTGGATGAGCAAGTTGTGTTTGAAGATTCTGTAGAAGTACTGAATAAATTAGCAGATATTGCAGAGCCCTACGGTGTGAAATTATCTTTTGAACCAATTGGAGACAGAAGATGGTGCTGTAACAGTGTGAGACAGGCTCTTGAAATTGTAGAAGCAGTAAACCGTGATAGTGTTGGCCTTACCGTAGATTGTATCAATTTCTATATGCACGACAAGGCAGCCGATATCGAGTACATTAAGAAAATACCAAAGGACAAACTCTTTGTCTATCACATCAATGATTGTGAAGACTTGCCTCTCGGTGTGCTGGATCACTGCAACAGATTGATGCCAGGTCTTGGTGCGATTCCGGTAAAGGAAATCTCGGAAGCAGTAAAAGCAGTAGGATATGATGGTCCGGCGTGTCTGGAATTGTTCAGACCGGAATATTGGAATATGAGCGCAGATGAAGTCATTAAGATGGGTGCAGAGACCACAAAAGCGTTTTTGTAGGGAATTAATTTTAACAAAAACATCAAGAATTCTCCTTCCTCTATAGGGAGTGAGATGAATTGATTTACTTGCCTGTCGGCAATGAAAAA
>NZ_JAMXOD010000033.1 GCF_024721305.1 Aequitasia blattaphilus
GAAAACGTTCCGGCATTATCTGTTTTTCGAGTATGTTTTATGCAGAGAACCTCATCGATGTCGATGCCTTCTTGAAGAGGGACAAAAAGAGAATCGCTTTCTGGCTCCACTGAAAATTTCTCGTTGTATTGAAAGCGATAATTCGCCAGGAATTCGTTAGCTGCAGTGAGTGTATTTATGCCACGCTTTGCAAACTCCACAGGCAACCGACTTTGTAAAGTAACCCATAATCGTTCAATACGCCCCTTTGCTTGCGGCGTGTTAGCAAAAATCATATCCACACCCAGTTCATGCATAGAACGACCGAATTGTGTGAGATTTACTGTTTTTCCGCTGATTAATTCTTCAACTGTTAGTTGGCCAGTCTTAGGTGAGCGGAAGGTGGTGTGTCTATCCGAATAGATAGATTGTGGAATTCCAAAATCAAGACAGCACTGGCGCATCATTTCAAAATAGCCAAACAGGCATTCATTCTGTGTCATGTAAAGCCCTACAACATCACCTGTAGCATCATCAATAGCTCCGTGTAGGGCATATTTGATGGAAGTGCCGAACCACTCAAATGGAGTGGCGTCTATCTGGATTAGTTGACCGGAGTGCGCTTTACGTTTGCGGCGATGTGTTCGGTGTCGGATTTTTTTCTTCATAGGGCTTTCAATACCCGATTTTTTTAGTATACTAGAGAGTGAAGAATACGAGAGTGCAATCCCGTAATCTTCATATAGTATATCTTGGAAATGGAGGAAATTGACCTCACGAAACTCGGGTTTGGAGTGTATAGAGAGGACATTTTCCTTCGTTTCATCTGAAACAGCATGAGCGGGCTTTCTACCTGTATTTTTATGAATTAATGATTCAGCACCAGATTGAAGAATTCCTTTCTTTAGACGAGTAATCTGGCGAGTAGAAAGTGATAGTAGCTCAGCAGCTTGTTGTCTGGTAATAGACTTGTCGATGAAACTGTGAATGACTTTAAATGTTTTTAGTTGTTCTTGAGACAATGTAATCAATCCTTCTTTCATATTTTATAGTTTAATCAAAAGTGACATTTTCTCAAGAGAATCCTAAGGTGACATTATCATAAGTTAATAACAAAAAAGAAAAGGGCATACTTGAAAATGCTAAAGACATATGATACAATGTTCGTAGGCAAAAAGTTATGAGGGCTTTCCGTAAGGACAGCAAAAACCCCACGAGGTACGAACTCGTGGGGTTTTCTATTCCGCTTTGGCAGGGTGGCTTACGCCCTAGGCTAGTTGCCGATTATTCCTCTCTGTCTAACCATTTGCAAATGTAGTAGGCAACTACACTTGCCATAACAGAGATACCAAAAGTTATGAGGTCTTGCGTAAGTCAGCCCCCCTTTCCTTGCCTGTATAGGGGTGGCAACCGTTCAAGTATACCACATCTAACTAACTTAAAATAGTATGATAGTAAAACGATAAGAAAATCACCTATCTAAAACGTCTGATATATAGCTCACTTTTTTACAAAAAGGAATATTCATGCAACACGGAATGCAACACGTAAATCAAAAAAGCACTGTAAATACAGTGCTTTTAAAATGACCCCAAGGGTTTTAGTTCCTATTTATCAGCGCATAACACAGAATAACAACCCCTGTATTTATAGGGTCTACTGCGCCTCATTTATTTCTCTGAATCTCTGATAGTTATCTTTTCTTGCTACTTTTCTGCTACTTTCATTAGAATGAAAACGGGGCTACTTCTAGCCCCAAAATCATTTTACACACAAATCATAACAAGCTTTAAATCCACTTTCAGCAGCCTTACTCGCAACCGAATATACCACGGACTCCATGACGAGATATGCTTCTGTCCCAAATTTATCAATATAAGCTATCTTATCAACTTCACTGATTGAATAGTCTGCCGCTCCGTCATATTCAATACACTCCGGACTATTAATGTAATACTCCCATAATCTTTCTTTAGTAATCAATACTAAATCGCCTCCTTGAAAAAAGTTGCGGTATGTACTATACTAAAGTACAGTAAACACCATTTGTTAATGGGTTGCTGAGGAGTAAACACTTTGCCGGGAAAGCTAACAGTGTTTGCTCCTTTTTTGTCCTAGGCTTTCAAACATTATATCTCGAACATTAGTTCATTGCAAGTTCCCACACAAGATATTTAGTCTCTTCTGGAGTGCACTTTTTGTATAAGATTCCGACTTGACAAATACGAAGTATAATAAACTAAAATCTGAACTTAAGAAAAATCACCAGGATTTTATACTTTATTATAATTTGAAAATGGCTCATTATACTTTGTTATAGTTTTAGCTTGTCTTACGATCAGCCAATTACTCATGTTATGCAAATCGCTGAAAATGAACTTTTTTGTGTGTCCGTCCTTCGAAGGTAATTAGAGTTTATCACGTAAATTTAAGGATGTAAACACCCATAAAACTGCGCCAATCAAGGCTTTTTCCCAACTAAATTGGAGTTTAGTTGAATAAACTTTAAGTTGTTTTTTGCGCATGAAATTACAGTACGATTCAATATGTGACGATATGGGTCTCTATGAGAGTTACCCTCTCTTTAAATTTATTCAACTAAACTACGCTTTAGCAACATGACAACAAAAACAAACTAGGTATATAGAATCAATGTAATTGATTTATTTTACTCTATAAGTGCACCATCTTTATCAAATCTGAATTTTTTTGGCATGGCAATAGTCACTTCTCCAGTCACCATTTTCCCGGAATCATCAAAATAATATTTCTTTCCTCCTAGTTCTAGCCATTCATTTACTAACATTTCGCCCACCTTGTATTTACCGTTAAACTGTTTTACTACAGCATCTGTACAAAGGAAGTAATATGCCTTGTATCGTAAATCCTTAAACCAACCTGTGTGCATACTACCCTCTGGATATCCCTTCGCATCTGTGCCGATTTCTAAGTAGTAATAACGTTTTCGTTTGCTATCCCAGAACCAATCTTTCACCAAGGCACCATTTGGCAATGCCTGCGTGCTTGCTTTTTCATTTAAATAATACCAGTGTTTGTTCCAGAATACCCAACCTGTACGCATATAGCCTTTTTTGTCAAACAGATACCAATGTCCCTCAATCTTCTCCCATTTGTTTTTAGGATAAGAACCATCAGCGTTACGATACCACCAACCATTAGCCTTTTCGAAGATCCATCCGATTCTACTTTCCTTTTGGGGTTCTCCTTTTCTACATACATAAAAACATGACACATACCCATTAATATCACTCCAAGACTGCCAACCCTCGGCTATTTGTGCTGGGTCATGGACATAGCAATCGTTACTACTGTTTACAGATACTACAGTGATAAAGTGTCCACTTGTAGTCCATTTAGATCTGCCCATGCATAAAATACCTTCGTATTTCCCGCTCTTCATTAAAGATAGCCATTCGGCTTGTGATACCCTCTTAGCATCCTTTCCATAAGCTTGCAGCGTAAGTTGGATACCATCCCACAACGTACCTTGTCCGTCGATTGCGTATCCTCTGCCCGTCATGTAATCAGCCACCTCGTTAGGTAGCTTGTCCAATATATCCGCTGTTGCCGTGGGACCACAACCAGCATTAGTCATATTCCATCCAGCATAGGGCTTACTACCCCATCTGGAATCAAACTGTCTATAATTTTGCATTCTATTCTCCTTCCCCCAAAAAAGAGCACCCTCTACGGATGCTCCTGATTATCTGTTACTTTCGTCTGATCTGTTACCTCTGCTTTCCTCTTAAGAATTTCGACTGAATTACTTATTGCTTGTGGAATCGGTACACCCATAATACCCGCATTTTCTATGATGCTTATTAGTTCGTTTGCCATAAAGGCGAATATAACAGCAGTCCTTACGTATGAAACCCCCAGCATTATGTCCAAACGGTTTGCGATTAATACAAATAAAAGCGCCGCCCCTTTACGGCACAGCCCCTTCCAAGCCGAAACACTGCTTGCCGCACCCGTTTTACTCTTGCCACTCTTTTTCCACACAAGTGCAATCAATAAGCCCATTGCAAAGTCGATGCCCATCATGATTAGTAATGTTTTCAAGTCCTCTGTCCACCCTCCAAGTATATTACCGATAATGACACCGGCTCCAGCGACCAATCCGTAAAAGACAATCTTAATCTCTGTTAGTCTACTCATTTGTTTCCACCCTTTCTTTCTCAATTTTCTCCCAGTAGCTTGGCATAACCGATGGTGGCCATGTACAAGCCTGCCACTTATCTTCATAGTTCTTTCCGGCAATACATTCATAATTCACACCGTCCTCAGAACATTTGTAGATCTCATTTCCCGGCATACTGCGATCGAAATACGCATCGTGCACACCTTGTGGCTGTTTATATTCCGGATATAGTCCCATTCCAGGATCTCCCGGATCCTGATCAGGATCCAAGGCTTCGCCGTTCTCATCCAGTCCAATATGAGCACATATCTTTTTTATTACTTTCCTAATATTCAGGATTTCTTCGTTCGCTGTAGGAAGCTCATTCTCCGCCTTTGCGTTTTCCCTAGCTCTTTCCGCCAAATCGTCACGCTCTTTCTTGGTGATCATTTTGTCTACCCATAAGATGTTAATCATCTCAATCATTTCTGATAGGGCATAAGGTTCATAACTGATTTGGTACTTAAGTTTGTCATATACAGATACATTATCATTCATAATAATGCCTCCTTTCCTTGTAAAAAAATAAGACCCTATTTGGTCTTTATTAACGAGTTACATCTATCAGTAAAATAATAATTTGTCCGCCACAGATACTAGGGTTACACAGCTAAACTCCACTTTATCAGGGAATAAACGGAATTTGACAACATCATCATATTATCCTGCGTCTGTGATCGACAGAAGCGCAAATAACGTATACTTGAGGTGTGCAGGTGTTACACAGCAGCCGATTGCTGCAAATACGGAACTAACCGTCGTAGTAGATGGTGGCATACCGGAAGCCTATCGGCCGGATACGAATTTAATTTTTAACGAAGACTATAATATTGCCGGCAAAAAATTAAGGGTTTCCATATCTACGACGGGAAAAATAACATACACATCGCCAGAAGCGCTTACATCTGGGACTCCCTTAAATATGCACCTTGAGTATATGACAGGAAAATAGCTATTTATACCGGCGCAACAGGTAAGCACTCTACAAACTGTATATATGTGCCGGCTGCGATAGCGGTTGTAGGAGTAATCTTAATCGTGCCATCCACCGCAATATCGACAACTATATCTGTACTTGCATTATGTTTGTATCTGCGGTTTACTCCATGCACAAAATTTTCCGACACTTTGTTGACGGTATAGGTCGTGCCCGCGCTTAGATTTGTTTTTACGGCATATCCGCAATATAGCCAAGCTATGCCGGACAATCGAGTGATACGGATATCTAATGTAGCCCCGGACAGGGCTCTGGTTGTTACAGCTAAAGTGGAGTTTAGCGCCGCAACGTTGGAGTTCGTTGTGGACAAATTATTATTTGTCGTATTGAGTCCAGATACCAATTCGTTGATAGCGGCCACCATGGTCGCCTTGGCTGTCGTGGTGAGCTGCCCCATATTACCAATTTTTCCTAGTACATTTCTTAATCCTGCGACTACCTTACCAAAAAAGCTAGCAGTTGATTCTCCACTCGATGGCTCTACATAGGTATCAGGGATGGTAAAATCTACCGTCTTTTGAGAAATATCTCCAAGTACATACTGCCTTGCTTCTTCGGCTGCCTCTTCTGCATCTTGAGCCGCCCAGTTTGCAGAATTCGATGCTCCGATTGCTAACATCTCCGCCCTGTAAGCCGCGTCTGCCGATTGAGTTGCGCGAAGAGTAGCGTCATTTGCCGAGCTGATAGCTGTCTCTATGTCTGCCTCCAATGCCTTTGCAATAATCTGGACTATTTCTGCGCTTGCCTCTTGTAGATATTCCACAGCATCTTCGTATGTATACATTCGTTTTACATATCCAGCGGCAAAGCATAAATATACCGCTCTCCCATTTTTAGCAGTGGGATGACCAGATGTTACAACTAGCCATTCCCCGGGAAGTGCCTTAATCGGATCCATCTTCGCATACGGTCCGAGTCTCATCGTTATCGCCATCTTCTACCTCCTGTTCGTTAAGCCTATCTATCTGCTCCATTAATCCTACTGAGTGTTCGGCATATTCCTTAGCCTTTTTATCTTTAACTTGATTAAGCGTTTTTGCTAGCGCTAAATCAATCACGCTTGCACTTATCCTATACTGTTGCTGCTTCATGCAACAGTAGCTATACATTTCTTCTGCTACTTTATCTACCAGCATTTCTACTGGTATAACAATCTTTTCTTCCATGATGATTTCTCCTTATCCTGTCGTTGTTACAAGTCCATTCTTAACAGTAATCTGACCTCTAGTAATACTGGTTATCCTCCCTGAGGCATCCTGCGCTATCTCTTTAATAATAGGTATCGTTGCATCCGATGCAGCTCTGTACGTCGTTGTAGCATCACGAGATAATCCTGTGGAAATGCCTCCTGCCTGAAGCACAATACGGTTTGCCTGTAAAAACAAAACATCTTCAGCGTACATAGCCATTCCTTTAGTCCCCCAATCGCCTTGCATAGGGACGTGGAAATTAATATAGCCATACTCTTGATTGTTAAATCCACCCTTCAGCTTTCCTGCTTCAAGGTTCATATATCTCAAGCTATCATTTGTTTTAAGTGCACCATTAATTATTGCACCAGTACATGTTAGCTTTCCCGCTGCAGTCATCTCCGAATAGGTACTTTTCCAACTAATCTGAGATGCCTCTAGCCGGATGCTTGATGCACTTTGCTCAATCAGCGAATTTACCTGTCCAGCAGTCACTTTACTAGAGAGCGTGTTGTTGATATTCGTGAATTGAACATTAAGACTTTCCATATTGAAAGCACCAGTATTCAAGTTCCAGTAATTCTTCCCTGTTTTATCTCGGACAATACCCGTTTGTATCCACTCGGCATTTACACCGATTGCCGTCAACACAGTTGCCAATACGTTTCCGTCTTTGTCATGCCCGCCATTCCAGGTCTGTCCGCCATCCGTAGATACCGCAAAGGCATCAAGAGTTTGTTTCCAGATTACTTGGCTATCCTCCAGACGCGGTTTGTCGTGCATATATTTGATTTTACTTCCGTCAAGTTCATCTATATCCTCGGATTCATAAAGACCCATAGCACTTGCCATCAGTCCGCCAAATCTCATTGCCTCCAGGTCATATTCTCTAAGCCTGAAATCTGTATCCTGCTTGGATTTATAGAGTAGCTTTGTTTCTGCACTGTACTTCGTATAATAATTCTCTGCGTCACATTCAATTTTCTGCATAGCCCCCATTGTAAAGGTCGTATTTGTTATGACCGACCGATAAGACCTTTGTTGCCGATCAGTAACCAAGGCACAGTCTCCGGATTCAATGCTGGGGTCTGACTTGCACGTAATAGACAGCGGACGAATAATCTGCCCTACTATTTTTGCACCAATATATTCTGCTACTTGTCTTGATTTTCCTTTTTCTATAAAAGGATTGTTATCTATGGACAGGACATACCCCTCTGATCCGTAAAAATATGAATCCCTGTCCTCTTCCTTTTCGGCACTTGCGGTTACTTTTACTCCTGTAAAAGTCACATCATCTGTATTGATGTTTTGACTTCCCAATGTATATAAATGGAAATAATCCCCATAACCATCAAACACACCTCCCGAAAAGCTATCTCCGCCCTCCATGAAGATCCCACCCGCGGCAGAATCCCCCGACACATATCGATTTGGGTTTTCAATGTCATATATTCCGCCCGAAAGGTTTGTTTCTGCATCAAAAGCATTGAACTTATACCATCCAAACTCCAAAGCATCCGAAACATTGATCCGTGCATAACAGCACATCAGTTGCGCACAATACGAGACCACATCCCGGAAAGTAAGTGTTTCATCGTCTGGACGTTTTTCAACCCGGTAATTCGGTAATGGGATGGAATTTGCCCTGTATCCTACCTCGCAGACCCGTGAGGCATCTGCAATAATCTGCTGAATCGTTGCCGGATATCTTAACGTACTTTCTGAGTATGGACGATCAAAAAACAGCATGCTGTCATATGCTTCAAGCTTTATGGTCAAGTCCTGTTTCTTTGCACTTATAACTCGGAATGTGCCTTTACGGAGTATTTCTGTATCTCCAGTTGGTAGCTTCAATCCGATTCTTGCCAAAATATCCGTTCCCTCAAATCTCTGCAGCGTAAATTTATCATCTGCATTGTTCAGAGTTGCGGTGTATTTCTTTATAACCGCCTCTCCGATAGAAAATTTATTGTTTGCACTGGTGGCTTCATTGATGGAGTACGCCATAAAGTCGTCGTTCGTAACACCAATAACGTCCCTGTGTTCCATTGTAAAACGATCAAGGATCGTTAATTCTCTGTTGTCCTCCATAATCGCTTTTTTATATTCTGGAGTTGTATTAATCAATTTGCCACCACCTACCTTTGTATTGCATCAACGGACACACTTTTATACCAATAATCGCTTCCGATCCAGCCGGCAGCTTCCTTCGATAAAGTTCCTCGATATGCATCAATTGTTAGGAACACGCCGTCGTCTCGAAAAGAGAGCGGGAAAAAGCCGGCAATTAACCGGCTCTTAATCAACGTCACCTCAGACTCTAATAGATACCCCCATTTCAATCCCACGGTTTTCTTTTCTGCGATCACATCACCAATCATGGTGCCGGCCAGTGTACGGCCTGTGTCGGATGTCCATATTATTTCATCTGCTACAGAGATAGACACCGGAGCCGGAAGTACGACATCGCCTGATTTTAATATTTCTCTTGCCATTATTTTACCTCCACTCCATTCCATCTACGATCTATTGCACTTTGTGCTACCGCTTCAGCTCTTGCCATTTGCTCACCATCTAAGTAAAATCCCATTTCAGATAGCGCTGCCACAATACGCATCACTACATTGTTCATAATACTCGCCATATCATCCCTGGTAAGCCCTCCGGTACCAGCTGCTCTTGCCACTGCTGCATCAACCATTGCCTGCATCTTATCTTCCGGAGCGACAATCTCACCGTGATGCCTATTATCTCCAATAACTGCAAGTCTCGGGGTGTTTGCTTTCACAAAACCGCCTTGGGCTAGGTAAGGTATACTGCCAGGACTCCATTTGGGGACGTTGAATCCTAACGTTCCACCACCAATGCCCGGTACCCAGTCCGGTATATCGATACGTAGGTTGTTCAGCATGTCAGCAATACCATTAACTGCACTTGCTACCCCACGAATCAGGCCATTCATAATCCCTATAATTGCATTGATCGGAGATTTCAGCACTGCCGCTAAGCCATCCCACACGCCGCTAAAGATGTCCTTGACTCCCTGCCAAGCCTTTTTCCAATTCCCTGTAAATACCCCCGATACAAAATCGATGATTCCGGAGAATATTTTCTTTATGGAATCCCAGATATTTGATAGGTTTTTAAAAAATCCGTTTAGTACATCCCCGAATACACCAAAGCTTCTGGACCAGTCTGTTGCAAATACTCCACTCAAGAAATCATCAAAAGGTTTCAGTATGGAGTCCTTAATAAAGTTAAAGACTGCCTCGATGGCCTTCTTAAATCCTTCTCCGATTCCTTTCAGACCTTCCAGGGCTTTATCCCAATCCCCGGTGAACACTCCGACTAAGAAGTCGATCAGACTGCCCAAAGCATCAAATATGCCACTCACAACAGTTCCTATGGTTCCAAGGAAATCCATAAATAGGGTTCCGCTGTTCAATAACACATCACTGAGTACCGGCATGATGTTTTCTGCAATCCATGCGATGAAAGGCTGAAGCGCTTCTTCCCATAGACGCTTAAGAGCATCAATTACTTTTATTATTGCCGTTTGAATACTATCAAGCGCAGTTCCGACAGGTCCATTCATAACCTCATCGAATTTTGCCGCCAGCTGATCTAATACCGGTGCTATGTGAGTGATATATCCGTCTACAAGGATACCCACAATCTCTGTCACACCTTCTGTCAAGGAGTCTATGAAAGGCTTAATATGACCGTCATATATTTCTCTGATCCTATCCCCGACACCCTGGACAAATGTTTTAATGGTGTTTGTAACGCTTTCAAGAGGTTCTAATGTTTCCATGAGTGCGGTCTTAATCGCATCTTTATTCTCTACAAAGGGGCGGGTAATAAAAGATGTTATATCCCGGAATGCAGACAATGCAATCTCTTCCACAAGAGCAAAGACCTCATAAAAAACTGATATGATATTACCTGTAATATTTTGTGCGTTCTGAGATGCGAATACCGAGAAAACGTCTGCAAAAGCCTCGGAGAAGTCTCCACCCAGATCCATGATTGCAGACCCGATATCAAATAACTTAATAATGTCCCGCTTTATGCGATCCTTGCTATTATCCAGAAAGCTCTCTATACCACCAACGATGTTCGTTGCTATCGTAAGCCCAACAGATACCATAGCACCTAAGTTTCGACCTACATTATATGCAAACTTATCTGCGAATCTCTGTACTGCTATCTGGACGTCTTTATCGGTTGCGATTTCCTGCAGATGTTTTCCAATAGACGCGAAATCCTTTTTCAGTTCTTCTAGTCTTGGCTTGTAATCACCAAGCCCATCCCAAAAACCACTCTTGAATAGATTCGCAAGCTCTTTGCATCGTTTTATAAATGCGGACATATCTCCGCTCATTTTATCGAGGACTGTTTCGCCTTCTGCGAGTCCGCCGAAGTCCATTGCACCAACGCCACCGGCGCCAGCTCCTTTGCCACTGCCTCCACCGCCGCCACTATCCGAATCGTCCGCAGGATCGGACATTTTGTTTATCTGATCAAATCCCATAAGGGAGCGCATTTCTTTTGCTGCCTTTTTTGCAGCGGTACCCACGCCTGATGTGGAATCCGCTAAATTATCCGCAGCTCCGGCTGTTTCTTCAATCCCAGATGCACCGTCTTCTATTCCGGATAAAGCTCCTCCTGACCCGCCGGATCCAGATTGTGATTTTTTTCCGGTTAGAAGTTCCGTAAACCCTTTAAACGCTGTGGCTAACTGCACCAGCTTTCCGACAATCATATTGATTACTTTAAGTACCGGTGCTAGGACATTGATTAATCCTTGTCCTATACTTGCTTTCAAGGCATTAAATTGTTCGCTTAAGATTCGTACTTGGTTTGCCCAGCTATCAGAGGTCCTTGCAAAGTCGCCGGCTGCAAAACGTAGTTTCTCCTGCACAAAGGCATATCGTAATGCTACTTTTTCAGCCTCTGACATCTCCTTGGTAGTTTTGTTATATCCGTTTGCCATTGCATAGGCATCAAGAGCACTTTGGGTCATAACGACACCCAAGTCCTTCAGAGTCTCAGTCTCTCCAGTGAATACGGATTTCAGCTTTGTGAAAGCTTCGTCCTGGGACGTATCATAGAAGGATGCAACATCCGCTGCAAGAGCAGTAAGAGATGTTCCCATATCTGCCGCTTGTTGCTCGTTAAATCCAAAGGATCTACTCATGGAAGCAAACACACCGGTGAACTTCTTCGCTGCCGTCTCTGACATACCGAACTGTTGTATAGCATTTTTGGAAAAAGTATCAATCTTACCTTCCATGCTCGGGACGGCTTGCTGTATTACGTTATCTACCTCTGCTAATTTACTACCAAGTTCAGTACATTCTTTTCCGAACTCCACCAGCTTTTTCACCGCAAAGGCTCCGGCAAGTGCCACACCAGCTTTTTTGGCCAGTCCGGTAATACCGCTCATTTGGTTTTTAAATTGATTTTGATTAACGACCAGATCTAGGCCAATCTGACCAACGCTTTCCGCTGCCATATCTTCCACCTGCCTTTATAAAATAGACAGGCACATCGGCACAGCGTCTTTATATTCTTAGTTCAAATTCTTTCTTGCAATCTTTGTTTTTGCATTTAAAGAAAACACCCTTACAACTGGCATCTGGTACCTTAATAGCATTAACCGGATGTCCACAATAAGGGCATTTTACTTTTTCTTTATTCATTATTTGTTTCTCAATTTTTAACACCTCCCGCCATCTGGATGAAGGCTTGTTTCATGGTTTCAAGGAAATCGTCCATTTCTTCCTGAGTTAATGCCTTTGCGGTACGCCGCCTCCATTCACTGCGGATTTTCATCATATTGGGTGTAAAGGTCTTTAGAATCTCTTCATCATCTTCACATCGAATAGATACAATTCGACCGAGGGGCGTCTTGTGATCCAATCCCACAAGCAGGCTTCTAAACTCATCCCATTTCATTCCGGAAAGCTCACGAGATAATCGGATACCATACTGGGCTTGAAAGGAAGATATAATCAAATCAAAATCTTCAATCAGGTCATAATATGGATCCTCCTCTACTCCCCCTCTACTTCCTCGTCGGCACCAGTCACAAGACTAATCGCTGTCATTATAAGAGTTTTTAGGTCATTAAACTGTAACTTTAAGGCGTCTACCTTCTTTCGGGTTTTCGCATCAAAGATAAGATCATACATATCCAAGATTTGTTTTGGACCCTCACCTTCACTTAATGCTCCCATTAACTTTAATACCGTAGCAGCATCTGCCTGGACTTCAAATTCCTGATCCCTAACCTTAATCACCGGGTTCCCTTCAAAATCTAACTTGTCTGTAATATCAACTATTTTCGCCATTTTCAACATCTCCTTCTTCTTCTTCGTTGTCAGTTTCAAGAGGTACATCTGGGGTTAGCGGTACCTCTGTTGTTTTTATACTAACCCCATTTAAGGGTTTGACGTCGTAACTTCGGGTTTTCCATTACTCATCACATCAAACTCCAACACACCCACCTCGGTTGATTTTCCAGCACCAATGTTTGTCACATTTACAACTGCCATCGGGAAAGAGACAATCGTCCCGTCCGGGAAAGTCCACGCAAAGTATCCTTCAGCATCTCTTCCGTTTTTGAAAGCGAGACCTGCAACAAAATCGTTTCCGGTATCTCCCACATTCCTTTTTCCGGAAACACTTATCGTAATCGCTTTTGCTGTCAATAATCTTCTTACCCAGCCTTCTGTATCAAAGGGATACCATTCCTCGACGCCGTTGTCGAATTTGACACCAAAGGTCTCCATGTCTGCAATCGTTGTGGCAGATTGCTCCGCCAAGCCAATCTTAAATTGATTCTCATAACAAGGATATACACCTGTTTTCATATTCTTACCTACCTTTCATAAATTAAATCAAGCCAGATAACACGCTCATACACTCCAGAATCATCAGAGCCAACGTCTACTGGCTCCGGAACCTCTAAGCGCACATAGTTCACGCGTTTTCCTGCTATAGTTACATCTGTTAATCGCAAGAACTTATCGTATAACTCTTGCGCTGCTGCTTCCGTTTGGTCTGCCCACTTATTCCAATGAATGAGGAGCGATATAGACTTTACAGTAGTTTTCGTATTATCTACTCCTCCCAGAGCGATAAACGGATTCCCAGAAGGTTTTCTTTGATATACTCCGATGGACTTTTCTTTCTTATTGTCGAGCTTTCCAATATAGAAATTCTCTCCGATTTCGAAAGTCTTGATCCAGTCTCTTACCTCTGCTAATGTCATGTCACACCCCCGATATTTTCTTGTAAAGCTGCTTAAAAGCGTTTTTCGCCTTATCTTCTTTATTTCCCCCAGGTAACCAATCTTCATACCATTCGCCCCGGGCATTTGGGTTCTCATCGGTCTGGAATTCATATTCCGGATGGAAATACATCCTTCTTGCGTAAGGAGCTGTAGAAACAAGTGTGGCTTTTCCTGAAGAACTCTCCGAAATATCAACAAAGGAACTTTCATTTTGCAGGTTTCCCTCGTCATAGGGCACCACTTGCGCTTGTACCACCTCTGTGTGCAGGTACTCTGCAGTCTCCTCCAATGCCATAATCTGCGCATCAGTCAGCTTTGCAATCTTTCCCCAATTCAGATTAACAATTGAGTTTACGTTCATCATATTACATCAATCCTCGTATAATTTACTGTGCCATCAGGATTTCGAGCTTTCTCTCCTTTGAAGATGTCTCGTTCCATCCCAAATACTTTTACAGTTCCTCCTGATATGGTTGCGATGCTCGGAGCTATGTCACCTCGAAATAACGCACTTCCTGATAGCTGTATCAACTTCTTCTCAGCAGTCAGTACCGTTTTTGCATTGTCCTGGTAGTTACACTTAAATTTACCCTCAAGCAGCACCTGAGGTCCGCCATTTTCATCCAGTCCCTCTCCATAGACTGTAACCTCGATATCGGTCTTACATAGGTGTGCCGGCACTAAACATGGATAGTTCATATCATCACCTCGCTAGCCGGCAGCATAGGCCTGTTTGATTCAGCTGCTCATATAAATCTCTGCGAATTGGGATACCGTGGTCAATTTTCACATTCCAGGATTCCCCGAACTGCATCGACACACCATTGATCGAATATCCTTGCAGAATCATGTCGAAAATTTCACCGTTAGAATACTCAAAATCCGCCTGTTCACAGACTACCTCCTGGATAATCTCCTTCTGAAAAGGTGTGAGATTATCAAAGCCCCGACCAACAATTCGATTGAAGGTCAGGGCGTCAATATGCCTGCTGGCTTGTTTGAGTAACTTCTCTATGTCGTTCTCGGGGATTGAGTTCCCTTGATAAATATTCTGGTAATACTCCTTACTCACATAAGGCTGGTACTATTATTCACCTACTTTCGGTGGCTCCGGATTATGCTCCTTAATCTTCTTCACAATTGCCGAAATTGCGGTAGACTTACCGAGGTCAATCTCATGTTCCTGGGCAAATGCCTTTAGGATGTCAACCACGTCCTGGTTGTCGGCTTCTTTTCCCTTGCCTTCTTTCAAGGCTTTATTCTCCTTCCTGAGCGCTTCCAGCTCCTCGAAGGGGACTTTTTTACCTCTTCCGTGATGTAAAATCTCACCCTCATCCCCCAGGATGTCGAAACCTGCATCCTGATACGATTTGATTTGCTTTTCATCAATCGTATATTGCTTGTTATTTTTCACTGCAAACATTCGTTACCCTCCTTATGCTGAAATATTCATTGCACAACCTTCAACCTTTTTCTCCAAAAGGAACAGATCGCCATAGTTACGATTTTGATACAGGTATCCGTCTGCTGTTCTGGAATCAGTTCCCGGAGTAAAGAGCTTGATATAGCTATACTTATCACGGCATACCACACAAGATGTATGGATCAGGATCCAGTTAATCTGCTTTGCATCAGCTGCAGGAACCGCACCTTCTGTAAAGTCATACTTTGATTTCATTCTGGCCGCGGGCACCATCTTAATTGTTACATCATCCAAGGAGTGTACTTTACGATTAATCGTAGATGGAGTCGTAACCGTCATAATCCTTTGTAGCCCTTCTGCTTCTTTAACAATTTTGTTCATGGTTGGTGTTACGTAAAGGATACGTCCTTCTGCAGGGACGCTCGCCTCATCCATCCTTGCCATCTCCTCATCAAATGCTTCCAAGAAGTTCGCTGCTTCAATCACGGTGCTGTCAACGCGCCCATTATATGCAACAAGTTCGGCATTCAGCTTTGAAAATCGATAGGAATCCTTTTCCGGAATCGCCTGCTCTGTCTCAAAAGTGTTCTGGATGTTTGCTACAGACAAAGTAAGGTTGGTTTCATCGATGTCCATTGGGTCTACAAAGAACTCAATGTCACGATCGTGTTCAAGCTTTTTTGGCTCCCAGTCGTTGCTCAGAGTGCCGGCATTAAATCCCGGTGTACGGGTGTGATCCTTATACCCAGATACCGAAATCCGTGGTAACTTAATTGTCTGAGCATTAATGAACTTAACTCCCGGGTTACTCTTTGTCAAATCGTCGGAGCAAAGCTCCTTTGCATATTTCTGCTGCAATAGCTGTGTAAATTGTTCAGCGTAATCATATACTGCCATATTATAGTCCTCTCTTTCTTATAGTCCGAAGGCTTTCTTAAGCTCTTCGTCATTAGTTTGTGTTTGGCTTCCGGAAGGCGCTCCAACTTGGAAGCCGGCAGCTGTTCCTGCCTGGGGTTTCAATGCTGGTACATCCTCCAAGACTTTCGATAAAGCATTTTTAACTGCTTCGTCATTGATTTTTCCTTCGTTATCTGTGACAGAACTCATGTCAGCCATCTTCAGCACGTAAGGTACTGTCTTTGCATCAATTCCGAGCTCTACCGCCTTCAAGATTGCAACATTTTCAATTGCCTTTTCCTGTGCCAGAGCCTGTGCTTGTGCCGCCTGTGTTTGCAGCGCATTCACATCGGGTTCCTGAGCAGCCTTTTGCTGCTTAAAAGTAGCAATCGCCTGGTCTGCCTCTTCCTTGGTAAGTCCCTGATTCTTAAAATACCCACGAAGAACACTGTCTTCCGTAGCTGTCTGCTTCCCCTGTACCAGCTGTGCGATTTTTTCATAATCGATTTCTGGTGCTGCTGATGCCGGTGGCTGCACCGGTGGGGTTGCAGGTGGAGTTCCTCCTCCGCCTCCAGCTGGTGGCTCTGCCGGTGGATCAGTCGGCGGTACGTTAAACTTTGCTCTTCTAAATAGTGCTACTAATTGTCTGTTTTTCATGATTTCGTCTCCTTTTCATACAGTTGTTATGGTGTCTCCACATTTACAGTTTTTTATGTGCTGTCTGCACGTAGACAGTTTTAGCCAGGTGTCTCCTCGTAGTTTTAAGCCTTCGGGCATAAAAATAAGACGTCGCAAAACGTCCCTATTTCTGGGTATAAAAATACCACCCACCAAATTTATCAGTAGATGGTACTATTTTGCTTTGTGCTTTTGAAGATACTCTCCTAAGAAATCCAGCTCTTCAATGTCCAGTGCCATAAATGGATTTTCTCTACTATCATCTTCCGTACCTGAGGTTTCTACTTTATACGTTAAAATGTCGAAACCCAGTTTTTTACACAACGATTCATAGGTAATCATCTCAGCACCTCCATTTCTACGCCTGCCTTTTTGGCATTATCTACAAACCTGTTTATCTCACTTTTATTATAACCCTTTTTCTGAAGCCTAGCAACCGCAGTTTCGTAATGAACCACACTCAAATCACCCGTCACTTTGTATTTATATAGCGCTCCGTCATGGCAGGCTGCTATTCCGTATTTATACCTCCTAAGTTCTGCTACCTTTAAATCATCAAAGCTTGGCGGGGTGCTGTTGGGATGGTTGTGTATGGCTATGATGCTATTATCAGGCTCTCTTTTTAACATATTCGACATTTTCTTTGTTGGTTTGGCAGTCCGAGTAACATTGTAATTTACGGACCGCTTCACTTTCCCGTCACCTGTGATGAAAGCCAAATCCTCAAACTCAGTGCCACTTCTGTGAGTCAGCATCGCCTTAGCTTCTGCGAGTATACTTCTGCCAAGTTCTTTTGATGCTTCTAGCTTTTGAATTTTCTTCACATACTCATCGGATAAAATATGGGATTTATTGATAACTGTGCCCTTGTTCATTCCTCTGTGGCTCTCTTCACGCTGCTTATAACTCTGTGACGCATTCTCCCATTCGCTACGCTTAACTGCGTATCTTTGTCGGTTTTCGCGGTCAAGAGAGTACTTTGCGAGCCTTCCAAATCGTTCGGCCTGTCTTTTAGCATACCGCTTCTTTGACTCTTTCTCATTCCACTCTTCAACCTTCTTAACTTCATTCCTGGTAAGATCATTCGGCGGAGTACTGATTCCCTCAAAATAGGTTGTGTGGCTATCCTTACATCTCGGATGATATAGTCCGGCCGATACAGCCGCGCTCATTAATGGATAAGGTCCATCCTTTCGGGTTCCACCGGACCATACATCGTCGATTAATACCTTCCCAACAAAAGGTAAACACTTTGGACAGGGATTTCCACGTTTATTCATAATAACCGTAGCGATTCCCCATTTCTTGCGCATTTCACCTTCACCTTGCAGATACGCTCTTTTACTGGCTGTCCGAAGCGCCATATCCACATAATCCGATATGGTGTGTCTCGCTCCGTTTGCATACTCTATACAGTCAATTCCTTTGGACAGAAAGTCCTTTGTTGCCATATCCACTGCCTTTTCATAAGTACCAGAACCAGTATTAGCATATACCTGGGCATTAAAGATTATTTTCCGATATTGGTCATCTGCACGTCGTAGAATTGCCCTCTCGGCTTTCTCCATGTCGTGCACAGTGGAATGAATTAAAGCTTCCAGCTTCCGATCATTGATCCGGAAGAAGGCTGCTTCCATTTGCTCCGCTGCTCTCCGACTATTCCCAGGCTTAAATCCTCGCTTTATTGCATTTAAGATGGCTATTTCCTGCTTCATCCCTCCTTCTTGTCTTGCTTGTCGAATAATCTCTGCCATTTCGTCGTTCAGCTTAGAAAACCGATCCTTATATTTATGCTGGTTCAAGTGCTTATATTGCTCCAAGGCTTTCAGCTGCTCTGTCTGCCACATAGACCAGCGATATCCTTCTTTTGTCTCTTCCGCTTTATGCCGGCGCATGTTTCGGATCATGCTCTTCATAAGCTCATTTTCGATTGCCCGAAAAGCATTGGTGATATCATAAGGATTAGCCATTTGCCATCACCTTAAACCCCTGGGACCTATAAGCACGTTTCAACTTCTTCAACTGTGTGATGCTTTTACAGCGGTCAGCCTTCAGTTCAGCGTATCCCGCTTTTTCAACTGCGTAAATTCCCATCGGCACCTGCTCCGCTGCCACCTTAAGGAGTCCCTTGTACTCCTTCTGGCTCATTTGATACATCCTCTTCGCCACCTTCACCTGCATTACCATCACCCCCCTGAATATTGAATTCTCCTAAAGATGTATTAACTCCAGGCTCTTCCATTTCCACTATTCCAGCTTCTGCTTTTAACCGTGCAACTTCTTGTTTTTTCCAATCTTCATCCTTATTGTCCCCCCACATCTCTTCGACCTGCGCTTCAATGCTCATGATTGGAGATCCGGGTCTTGCTTTGCTTAATGTTTCGACCTGAGATTCAAATGATGGGTTTGAATATTCCCCGAAGTCAATGGAAGGCTCTAACTCTGCCACCGGCTCCTTATGCAAAATGTGATATGCGTTAATACAGGCACTGGCTAGTTCCGGGAGCGTCTCCTGTAGAGCTTCAATGATCGCATCTCTTGTGTAAAGAGTCGCTTTTTCCTTCTCACGCTGTGCTTCCGCATTATCAAGTTTCTTTACATCGATTCCTAATGTGCTTGGGGAGATAATCCCCTGCAGACACTGATCAAGAGCGGTCACATAAGATGCCAGATAACTGTCATGCGGAATAACCGGCTGCTCGACTTTAACTTCGTTCCGAGCATTCTCACCCATGTCCGATCCAGTAGCAATGAATCGATTGTCAAAAGGATTTGGCTTGAGTAATTCTCCTGTTTCCGGATTCCTTGGAATAATATTCTCCGGAATATAAGTTTTTGCCCTTCCTGCTCTTAGTGCATCCATCCACTGTGACCAGGCTTCGTCGTAAGCGTCGAAGGAATCAAGCTTACCATCAAAAATGGATCCTCCTCTCCCTTCGAATTTGGTGTTCTCGTAAATCATCAGCGGGACTCCGAGAATGACCGATTTATCGAAGGTAACTTCCGGCAATAATTTCTCTGTTGCCTTAATTGAATTGAGCGGTACTTCGGTTTCGCCCTTATAAAGCACACTATTCACATACCCGTATCCGTAATATTCCACCAGGGTGTATTGAGTAAACCCTTTTTTATACGGTGTTTTGAAGGCAATTTCTTTCAATTGCCCTCGTTCATAGACAAATTCTACTCTTTCTCCCGGATACCATTCCAAGATCGGATACTGACTTATGTCTGTATCAATCGTAATCTTATAGGCACCGTCTCCTATGTACAGGACTTCTTTGAGCGATTTCTCAAACTTTTTCCGGAATTTGTTTTTCTTCGCAATTTCTTTCCACACATCTGACTGCACGTCATTACCTTCACCGAACTCAAACTCCCCCATTGCAGCTACAATGATTCCATTTATTGTCTTTATCATAAGCCCTGGCAGCCCAGTATGAATTTTACGCATCTCCATGCCGGGAGAGCAGCGGCTCGCCCAAAACTTATGGCGATCTGCTGATTCAGCACTCTGCTGATATAACTGCTCAAGCTCATTGCCATCACCGCGATACCAGATGCGATTCCGAATAGCAGATAATTCAAAATCCATCATCTCCTGAATCTGTATGGCATGAATCCCCGGCTGTGGTTGTAGCCAGTTCATCATTCGTTTTCGAATGCCTTCACGCATTTTTTCTAAAAAGTTCATTATGCCTCCTTGTATCCAATCATTGAACGGTACGGTATCCATCCGTACTGGTTCGCGTTAATCGTGTGATCATTTCTATCTTCTGGAACGTCTTTGTCTTCATCCCAGCTGTATATTTCCAGTTCCCGTATATGCTCTGTACAGGTATCTACCACCAAATAACATCCTTGCTGTATCCATCCGAGCTGCAGGTTTATACGGTCTAGGATAACGACTTTCTTATAGCTGTCTACGAAACTATAAATACAGCCATTTAGCCGTTTCCATTTATTTAACTCTGTGATCGTTGCTTGATCGGCTGAGTCAATAAAGGCGTCTCTTGCGAGCCCCCAGTCCTTTCGGCATCGCTCCAGGAATTCAACAAACTTTATCGCCGTGTCAGAGGGTGCCATCGGTATTGCTTTATCTTTGTTGCTATATACCTTCTCTGCCAAGGTAATCAGTTTCCGATCTTCTGTGATGCCCTGGAAGATCATAGAGATTGTATCCGGGGATTTACTGGAGTACGATGTATCAAGCCCAACTGTGAATTTTTTAAACTTGATTTTACCGATACGCATCTGCTTTTTGACCCAATCCGCAGTGACAACGTGCTGCTTTCGATCGAAATTCGGAAAGATAAGACCTGTTGCACGCCCTCTTAGACCTTGGATTTTATTCTTCCAGATCTTTGTGTCCTTCGGAGTATTGGTCATGATTTGATCCAGCTTTTTTTGCGTCAATCCCAAATTATGGTCAAAAGAAAAGAACCAGTGCACCCATCCGGGCTTTGGCTCTTCTGCTAATGCTTCTTTTATTTCTTCCGGTGTTTCATGCTCCCATTGCGGTAGTGGCCGTGAACAATTGATGTATTTTTTATATACGTCTAATTCCGGGTCATCTGGATTAAGTGTGGCCATCAAGTAATCACATCGCATTGAAGCCTCCTGAACAAAGTCAATGTCCGCTGTGTTGATTTCATCAATGTATAAACAGCCATATTGTCCACCTAATGCTTTCTTCCACTTCTTTTTATTCCCATATCCCAAGACATATATAACTTTGTCCCCTTTCGAGGTATGGAAAATAATATGAGGTATTTTGTCATCCTTCGTACCGCTGCCTTTGTACTCAGCCAATAATCCAAAGTCATCCAGAATGCCCAAGTCTTTTTGGATCAGGTTCTTCTCAGCAGTTCCGGTATCATCAGCTGCAATGATGTGTAGCTTCTTTTCACTTTCTGCCACTTTTAACATAAACTTGTAGATACCGACCGTCGTTTTCCCTGCATAGGTCGTCCCTTCCAAAAATTCTACCGGCGCCTGGCATTTAATAAACGCTTTATACTTGTCGGACAGCAATAACGGTTGGTTACTCATCCGAATCGCCTCCCATCTGCTTCACTAAATCATCCAGTTTGGATATTTCGACCTTCAGGACATCGTTATCTGCGCCCTTTGTCTTTTCAACCTGTGCCTTAAGCAGCTGCACCCTTGCCTTCTGCTCCTTCGTAGCCAGCTCCCAATTCTTGTTCAACATCTCGTCGTACTGCTTTATCAGGTTCCTAAGTTCTGC